>DASYNF010000177.1:0-2740 GCA_036008685.1 Actinomadura sp.
GCTCAATGCCCGCTATCTCGTTAATCCGTCCAAGGCCTTCGAAACCTTCGGGCTCAGTGTGGTGGAAGCGTTTGCCCATGGCGTACCGGCAGTTGTGCCCAATCAGGGCGTGTTTCCGGAACTGGTCCGCGAGGACGAGAATGGCTTCACGTTCGAGCCAGGGAATCCGCGATCCCTGCGCGCGGCCCTGCACAAGATCAATGACCGCGGCGTATCGCTGCGCACCGGAGAGGCAGCCCGGCAGGACTACCTTTCCCATTTCACTCCGGCGAGCAATCTGACTGCGTTGGAGACGATCTACCACGAGGTTATCGGGAAGACGCCGGCACCGCCGACCTAGCGGTGGCCGCGGTTTCATGGTGTGGATCTCGGCGTAGGCGAGCCGGGAGTGGTCCTCGATGACAGTGTGCACGTACGCGGTCCCGGTGCGGGCGCGAGGAGCGGTCGGCCATGCCCGCCTCGCCCATCGCGGCGTACCGGGCGGCCCACCGTTTGGCCGTCGGCCAGGAACATTTGAACTGTTCGGCGCCCGGGACACCGGCCATCCGCGGTCGATGACCAGACGCGACCCGTAACCGTTGGCGTGGAGTCAAAGCGACATTAGCGTGGGACGTTGAGGACCTCCTGGTCGCCTCAGCGGTTGCCTAAGCAACTCCACTGCGCAACCGGAGGTCCTCGCCCCTCCTGACTTGGCTCACGGGTCGTGATCTCGCGGTGGTGCATCGCTCCGACCTGCGGTGATGTCGGCAGAGTCGTGCTTTTTCACGCACTAATGGGTTTTGTTCTAGTGTCTCCGGTGTGGCGTTTATCAGGAGGGTGCTGACGGCCTCGGGAGCGACGGCCGTGCAGATCGCCGAGTATGTGCGCGGCCAGCAGCAGATCGTGGAGCACGTCGGCTCGGCGCATACAGAGGCCGAACTCGGCATGCTGCTCCAGCGCGCCCGCGTGCTGCTGGAGAACCCTGCCCAGGGCGTCCTCGAGCTCGGCATCGAGCCCACGCCGCCGGTGAAAGGCCTGATCGCACCCTCCGAGACGGGCCTCTTCGGGGCAGCCCGCGCGGTGACGCCGGCCGGTCGTGACAGTCCGGGACGCGTGGTCGGCACGGACTCGCAGATCCTGTTCGATGCGCTGGCCAGCGTGTTCACGGCATTGGGGTTTGGTGGCCTCGGTGACGATGTGTTCCGCGACCTGGTGATCGCCCGGGTCGTCGAACCGACATCACTGCTGGATGCCGGCAGAGTCCTCCGCGATCTTGGCCGGTCCCCGGCCAGCTACGCGACGATGAAACGCACTCTGGGCCGGGCCGCTGCGGGTAAGTACCGCGACCGGATCGCGACCTGGTGCTTCGAGCATGCCAGCACGAGCGGGGATGTTTCACTGGTGCTCTACGACGTCACCACGCTGTACTTCGAGGCCGAGAAGGAAGATGAACTGCGCAAGGTCGGCTACTCGAAGGAACGCCGCGTCGATCCGCAGATCGTCGTCGGTCTGCTCGTGGACCGCGGCGGGTTCCCGCTGGAGATCGGCTGCTTCGAAGGCAACAAGGCCGAGACCGCGACCATCGTCCCGATCATCAAGCAGTTCCAGGCCCGCCACAACCTGGCCGACATGGTCGTCGTGGCCGACGCCGGCATGCTCTCAGCAGGGAACCTGCGCGAGCTGGACGAGGCGAACCTGCGGTTCATCGTCGGCTCCCGGATGACCAAGGCTCCGGCCGACCTTGCCTCGCATTTCCGCTGGCACGGCGACGCGTTCACTGATGGGCAGCTGATCGACACCGTCACCCCCAGAACAGGGCACAAGAACGAAAACAACGCCGATGTGCGCGCTGAACCCGTCTGGGACCCCGCCACGAATCCCGGCTCATGGCGGGCGGTGTGGGCCTACTCCCGGAAGAGAGCTGTCCGTGACGCCACCACTCTCACGGCCCAGGAGAACCGTGCGCGCGAGGTCATCGAGGGGCAAAAGGCGGCCCGGGTCCCCCGCTTCGTAAAGACCACCGGCGGGAAACGCAGCCTCGACGAGTCGTCACTGACACGTGCCCGGCAGCTGGCAGGCCTCAAGGGTTACGTCACGAACATCCCGGCAACGGTCATGACCGCTTCGGAGGTCATTGGCTCCTACCACGACCTATGGCACGTCGAGCAGTCCTTCCGGATGAGCAAGACAGACCTGCGGGCCAGGCCAATGTTCCACCGCACCCGCGACGCGATCGAGACGCACCTGACGATCGTGTTCACCGCGCTTGCCGTCTCCCGCACGGTCCAGAACAGGACAGGGCTTGCGGTGGCCAACGTCATCAAGCAACTGCGGCCCCTGCGCTCAGCGACGATCGCCATCAACGGCACCAGACAGAGATTCGACCCCGACATCCGCGCCGACCAGCAAGCCATCCTCGATGCACTCCACAATCCAAAACTCACGCACTAAGCAAATGAGCCAAGTCAGGTGGGACGTCGAGGACCTCCTGGTCGCCTCAGCGGTTGCCTAAGCAACTCCACTGCGCAACCGGAGGTCCTCGCCCCTAACTCAACGACTCCCGCGAGTCATCGCATTCACCCAACGAACGTCTCTGGGCAGTACACCAGCCCGTCCGGGTGCCGGCTCAGCTGACCGCGACCTGCCGGAACTCGACGGGCTGCTTGCCTTGATAGTTCTTGGTCAGCCCGAAATAACCGCCCCGGTAGGAGGAATTCCGGGCCGTTCCGCTGGCCCCTGCCCCGTCAATTCGCGTGAAGGT
>DASYNF010000178.1:0-80324 GCA_036008685.1 Actinomadura sp.
ATCAGCAGGTGATGCGTATAGGTGCTCATGGCAAAGCGATTCCAGGTGAGGGGCCCGCAGGGTCGCTGCTCTCACCAGCCCGCGCCGCCCGCTCAAGAGCGCAACGAAGCCAGGGAGGGCTTCACCTCTCGCCCATGGGGCCGAACATCGCTGCCCGGTCGCCGCAGACGGCGGACTATGCCCGAGCTTCCTTCACGGCCGCCGGGCTGAAGGACATAGAGGTCGACAAAGAACTGGCATCACGCATGTCTCGACAGGGAGCGCTGGAGAGGCCTGACCCACCAACGGTCTGGGTGCTCCTGGACGAAGGGGTGCTCGATCACCGGGTGGGGAGCCCAGAAGTGATGAGGGCACAGCTCACCCGGCTCCTGGAGGTGAGCAAGTTGCACTGAGGTGCCCCGAAGGTGGCGCCGTAGCGGTCTCGGCCGCTGAATGCGGCCGGCTCCTCCGCCGCATCAAGGCCGGCGAGCCGGAACTTTGAACTCCCGAGACGGATCCCCTGCCGAACTCACTCACGACAGAGCAGCACAGAGCGGCCGTCCGCCGTCCGGCTCTGGATCCGGAAACCGGGCAGGGCTCCCGGTTTCCGGATGACCCGGTGGTATGCCACCAGGACACATCGGACTCGATAACGGTCGGCGATGGCCCGACGTCGCTCCGGGGAGGTCTTGGCGTCGAAGAACTCCCGGTTGTCACGGCCGCGGGCGGCCTCGTCCACGAAGGGATAGGGCCAGGCGGGCCGGACGGTGTAGGCGCCACGCGCGTTCGCCTGTCGCGCCGCCAGCCGGGCGTCCGTCATCACGACGTCGCCGTCCCTGATGCCCGGCATCAGCGAGTCGTAGAGGGTGGTCGCCTCGTGGCTCTTCCAGGCGCGGAGCGTGGTGTTGGAGACGTCGCTCCAGTAGGCGCGGATCACTCCGCCCGACTCCCCGTACACCCCGACGGCACAGGCGAGCAGCACGACGCCCGCGTAGAGCGCCCGGGGCATGGGCCGGGCGACCATCCGCGTGCCGAGGTAGGAGGCGAGGGCCAGGTGCAGGGGCAGCATGGCGACGGGGATCGCCCGCGCCAGGCCGTACTGTCCCGTGAGCGCGCCCATCGCGATGATGGCGACGGATATGACGAACAGGACCTGGAGTTCACGTCCGAGCGGCCGCCGGGCCGCCGTCACGAGCGCGGGAAGCCCGACCAGCGCCAGGCCGTAGTGCTTGAACCCGAACTCCCGCACCACATCGGTGACCAGCCGTTCGTGCACGGCGTCGAAGTCCCCGGCGGCGCCGAACAGCGAGAAGACCTCTGACCACGGCCAGAGGACGACCAGGAGGAGGACGGCGAGCGCCACGGCGACGAGCCAGAGGGTACGGATGTCACGGAGGGCCCGCGGCCGGGCGAGAGCGAAGGCGATCAGGCCGATCACCGTGTTGACGGCGGTGAAGGGATGGATCAGCACCAGCAGGGCGCCCAGCACGACCATCACGGCGGGCGTCCGCCATCCCCGCGGCCCCTCCCTCGAACGCAGGTAGGCGTCCCAGAGCACGAACATGATCGCGGCGGCGAGCAGGCTCGGGTAGCTCATCGTCCACGAGACCGAATAGGCCCCGAGGAAGCCGCTCCACTCGATCGGGCGCAGGCCCCACAGCAGGAGGGTGAAGACCAGCGCCAGCACCGGGACGAAGGGGCCGCCGCCGAGATGGCGGCAGAACCGGCGGAGCGCGAGGAGGAGCAGGACGACGTTGGCGATCCCCGCGATCTCGAGCACCGTTCGAGGATGCACACCGGTCACCGCGGTGATGGCCCCCAGCAGGACGGTGTAGGGCGAGTAGTACGGGCTCCCGGTCGCTTCACCGACGAGGGGGTCCTTCGCGGTCCAGAGGTCGGCCGACAACGTGTGCAGCGTGGCGAGGTGCAGCCTGAAGTCCCCGCCCCAGGTGTGGCGCAGCGTGACCAGAACCGCCCACAGGACGACGAACGCGGCCACGAAGAAATAGGGCTCGCACCACCATGAGCCGCGTGCCCTCGACCTACCCGGGACCCAGGTCACCCTGGGTGACTCGTCTGCGATGCGGCTCGCACAAACCACCCCGAACTATGTGATCGCGTGGCGACGAGCCTACCCACTCTCCACCGACGGCTCTACCGGCATCCCCTGTCCCCATGGGGTTGCGGCCGTCTCAGAGCCGCTCCTCAGTTCGGGCTGGGCAATGCGCGGCGAACGGCGACCACGGTGTCCCCCGGCAGATCGTCCACGAGAACGAAGGCCTTGGGGTCGAACTGCCGCGGCTGGAAGCGCAGCACCGTCGGCCGCCGCAGTGGCCGCCAGACCAGGTCGTTCTTCTCACGACGCAGGACGAAGACGTCGATCGGCCCGAACTTCGTCTGCGCGGACGCCTGGGCGAACGCGGCCGGATCGGTGATCGTGGAGAGCCTGGTCAGCTCGGCGTATCGCTCGTCCCAGCGGGCCGGCCCGTAGGAGGCGTTGCGGTCGACTCCGGTGTAGCCCCGCCACGGCAGGAACGCGAACAGCTGTTCGTCAGAGGACAGGGTGCTGGGCCGTGCACCACGTCCCACGGTCGCTTCCACGGCCTGCCGGATCGGCTCGACCGGGAACCAGGTCCACTCGTGATCCCGGGCCGCGGCCGCGGCGAACCGGGGACGGCTGCCGTTGGGGAAGGGCTGGTTGTGCGCGTGGGCGGCCTTGCTGTTCGACAACTCCCCCGCGGTGAAGTCGAGCCGGCCTCCACCCGTGGCCGTGGCCTGCCAGCGGACGCCGGGCATGTGGGCATGCCAGTACGTGTATCCCGCGAAGATCAACAAGATCCCCATGACGGCGACGCCGCTCCCGCTCGGGAACGGGGTGGCGGAACGGCGCGCGAGTGCCGGGGCGACATGGGCGAGGGTGAGCACGGCGGCCGAGAGGAGACAGGCGGAGATCAGCGGAACCGCGTAGTAGAACAGGCCGGTGTGGGTGGTGGTGACGTACCGCGCGAGGCCGATCAGGTAGTAGCCGTACGTCCCCAGGACGATCGCGAGCAGCGGGAGCGCCCACCACACCGAGCGCCGTAGCCACAGCAGGCCGGCGACCCCGACCAGCTGCGCCATGCCGAGCGGGGTCGTCTCCAGGAAGGGGAAGGGGTTCATGGAGATCAGGCTCGACTGGAACATGTCGGCGACCTGTCGCCCGCCGTGCAGCATCGCCCATGCGTACGGGATGACGTACCACGACGTCACGACGAGCATGACGGCGGCGATGCGGCCGAGGTACCACCCGTACGCCCTGCGGCCGGGCTCGGCACGCCAGGTCAGCCACACCAGGGCGAGGATCCCGAGCGCCGCGGAGGCCAGGTAGGCGTAGTAGGTCAGCGCCATCAGCCCGCCGATGAGACCGGCCGGCAGCCAGTGCAGCCGTCTCGTGGCCGGCGACGCGACCGTCATCAGGAGCAGGGGGATGACGATCGCCAGGGCCATGACCTCGTAGGCCTTGGTCGGATCGCCGAAGACGACCAGGCCCAGCGCGCTGATCGCGAGCGCCGCGCCCGGTGAGGTCAGCCGCGACCACAGCGCGAAGCCGACGACGATCGACGCCGAGACCGTGATGATCGCCGCGGGCGCGAGCAGCCGCCAGGCCTCGACGTCCAAAAGCACCGCCGTCTTGCCGATCAGCCATGGATACAGCGGCGGATACTCCGAGGCCACGCTGCCGACGATGCCGTCGGTGCTGGCCGAGGTGACCGTGTAGCGGGTGGCCATGGCCGCCAGCCGCCCGGTGTCCCCGTAGACGCCTTCGGCCGGGAAGGGCGTCCCGTGCCAGGCCGTACGCAGCAGCAGCACCGTCCAGGAGGCGAACAGGCCGGCGGCCGCCCCGGTCACCGCCGGGCTCCGCTTCCACAGCGCCAGACCGGCGACCGCCGCCGCGGCGAAGCCGCCCAGTACGAGCGGCACGTCCGCACCCGCCTGCCGGAACGGGTCGAGGCCGATCGCCGACGGCACGACGGCCGCGAGCGGAGCGGTGACCAGCCAGGCCAGCACCGCCACCGCACTCGGATGCCCCAGCGCCTTCAGCGGTGGCCTCCGCCGCCGTCCCTGCTTCTCGTCATCCGGAGTGGCGCGCGTGGCCACCCTCCTCAGGACATCGAACCCGGTTCTCACCATCACTCGACCATTACAGACGCATCGCTCCCATCCGACGCAAACGCGAGGACGGCAAAACGATCATGACCAGCCCGGCTCAGCCGCGGGATTCACGGGGCCCTGTCCCCTTGCCGGTGCCGCGCCGCGCCGGTCACCTGCTCAGCGCGGGACCGTCCCCCCGGTTCCGCCTCGCGGCACCACGGGCCGCGAAGGTTCTGCCGGTGATGCCCTGGAGGGGCGGGCACGCTCGCCATCGCCGCCAGGACGGACGTGCGGCGGCTACCGGACCGGTGCGGATTCCGCAGGTTCGGCGTCGGGCTCCTCCACGGGCTCCTCGTCGGGCTCCTTGGCGGGCTCCTCAGCAGGCTCTCCGTGGGTCGGCTCCGGCTCCACCGGTTCCGGCTCCGTCGCGCCGGAGGCGGCTTCGTCGGCGGAGCCTGCCGGGACCCGAGTCCTGTGGCGGCCGGTCGCCCAGCCCAACGCGGCAGCGCCCGTACGGGCGAAGGCGATGAGGGTGAGCCCCGCGGCGAGGCAGGCGAAGGGAAGTGCGGGGACGACGTAGCGATAGTCGAAGTCCGCCGTGGCCGCCGGGATCACCAGCATGGCGACCGAGATGCACCACGGGAGGACGGGAGACCCGCCCCAGCGCCGCACGCGGACGAGCATGCCGGCGATTCCGGCGATCAGGAGATAGCCGAGGACCGGACCGGGGACGAAGAACCGGTCCTGGTAGGCGCGGACCCAGCTCGCCTGCGGTTCGACGACGGCCGGCCAGGCCGTTTTCCCACCGTACGGATAGGCGACCGCCATCTGCGCGTCCGACAGGGCCGCCAGCACCGGGAACTCGTACTCGTGCGCCGTCCAGGGGGTCGGATAGGGCAGGCGCTCGGCGCCGAACGACCTCATCGTGTCGCGCCAGACCACGTCCCAGTAGTCGCGCGGCTGGGCCTTGATGGCGGCCTTCGCGAACTCGCCCGTGAGCTTGTTGGCCTCCACGCCGCCGATGCCTCCCGGGATGTGACGCAGCGGCGAGTCCTTGGTCCACATGTTCGCGTACGCGCGGGCCATGACCTCCGGGTTGCTCGGCGAGCTCTTCGGGCACAGGAACACGAGCTCGGGACGCGGCTTGATGACGGTGCAGTCCGCGAAGTCGGCGGTCCGGCCGTACAGGAAGATATTGGTCGTCCGGGTCATGGTGAACTGACCGTTCACGGACTGGAACCAGCTCATGTAGGCGACGACCGGTATGGCGAAGACGACGACCATGGCGCAGACGGCCCGCCAGCCGGATCGGCGCACGACCATGCACACGAGCACGACGAGCAGGAGCGGGAGCCCGACCGAGCGGGTGAGGGCGGCGGCGGCGAGGATCAGCCCCGCGAGCCCACCGGCCCACCACGACAGCCTGCGCCGCCACATCACCACGGTGACCGCGGCGACCATGAGGAAGGTGAAGAGCTCGTCGCTCATCAGCAGGTGCTCGAGCTCGAGCTGGTAGGCGTCGAACAGCACCGGCACCGCGGCCGCGGTCGCCGGCAGGCCCGGAAGCAGGATCCACCGGGGCCAGGCCCGCCGCGCCGCCCGCCAGACCAGGGCGTAGACCATCACCCCGCTGACGACCCCGAGCCCGTGCTGGACGGCCGCGACCACCGTGAAGCTGTGGAAGGACTTGAGCGCCCACAGGAACAGGGAGTATCCGCTCGGACGCCGCGGTGAGGGCTCGACGTGGAGCGCCCCCGTCAGATAGCTGACCGAGTCCCCGAACCACAGCACGGACGGATAGCCGGCCATCGTGACCACGCGAACCGTGATCGCGACGGCCAGGACGGCCGCGAACAGGCCGTGTGCTCCCACGAGCCGAGCAACGCCACGCAGGACTCTGCCGAACAGCCGCACGTGTTTTCTCCTCGAATGACACCCGTCACGCTGCGGACGGTCGTATCTCATGAGCCGGCCACAGCGCTCATCGTGATGCCGATGGGAGCTTACTGGGAGTTACGGCCCATAAGCTGATCTTCGCCTATATCTCCGGCGAGCACGGCAATACCGGAAAGATTCCGCGAACCGGCTCCGCAGGAGCCGGCGCCGGGCCACAGGAGGGCGAGGTCACAAGGAGGGCGAGGTCACAGAGGCCGGCGGTCCGCCTCGGTGACGGGCCAGGTGCGGTCGTGGGCCCCGGCACGTGACGTGGGCCTCGGGACCACCCCTCCGTTTCGGGAAGAGTGACCGTCGGGTGTCACGAGCCGGAGCTCCAGCGGCACAGTGGAGGGCTAGGAGGTCACGAGGCCAGCAGGTCGGTCCACTGGCGGCAGACCTCGTCGAGGCCATAGGCCGCACGGACCTGGGCCCGGCCGAGCAGCCGCTCGCTCTCCCAGCGTCCCTCCCGTACGGTCGCCGCGATGGAGGCGGCCATGGCGGCCGGATCGGCGTGGATCCACCGCTCGTCATAGATCGTCTCGGCTCCGGGCCACGGCAGCAGCGCCGGGATCGCTCCGGCCGCCATGCCCTCGGCCGGAGCGAGGTGGAAGCTCTCGTCGTCGCTCGTGGACAGGACGAACCCGATGCGCCGCAGCCAGCCCGCCACGTCCCGGCCGTAGGAGTCGAAGACGACGGCCCCGGCCAGCAGCGGCGAGCGCCGGATGCGGCGGAAGACCTGCTCGTAGTGTTCCCGCTCCTCCTCGCGCTGCCAGATCCACCAGTAGTCCCACGGCAGCTTGGACTTGACGAACAGCATGAAGCGGGGGTCGTCGGCGCGCAGTTCCTCGACGACGTCGAGGGCCAGGTCCAGGCGCTTGCGGGACGGCGCGATGCCGATCATCCCAAGGTGGTGCTCGGCTCCCTCGAGCTTGGGCCGGTCGAGCTGCGGGTCGTCGACCCAGTTCGGAACGACGATGACCTTGTCCTCGGGCCAGCCGGTCATCTTGCGGGTCAGGTCGGCGTAGTGCGGGCTCACGCAGATGACCTGGTCGACCGCGTCGATGTCCAGCCGCTGCGGCCAGCCCGAGTAGAGCTCGAACCGGTGCAGCCGGACGACGAGCCGCTGACCGGGCCGCTTGTGCTGTGCGTACCAGAGGGCGTTCGGACCACACCACTCGCAGACGATGACGTCGGCCCAGTCGGCGAGCTCCTGGCTCCGCTCCGGGTCGTGCACCTTCAGCGCCGCCCAGTGGTCGACGCGGACCTCCATGTCCGGCCGGTCCTGCAGATAGTCCAGCAGCCGGGTGAAGAACTTGAGGTCATGTCCGGCGATCCCGACCCGCAGCGGGCGCGGCCCGTCCGGGGACGGCCGCAGGACGGCCTCGGAGGGTTCGGGGAAGGCCTGGCGCAGGCACCGCTCCAGGCGGCCGGCGGCCGCGTCGAGGGTGAAGCCGGCCGCGGCCTCCCGGCACCGCCGCGCCGCGAGGGCATAGGTCTCCGGCTCCCGGGCCGCCACCGCCAGGGCCTCCACCACGTCGGCCTCGGTGGCGGCGAACAGGGGATAGTCGGCGCCGAGGAGACGCTCGTGCATCGGGGTCCGGTTGAGGACGACCGGCACGCCGAGCGTGCCCATTTCCAGGACCTTGGTCGACAGCTCGAGGCTGGCGTCCAGGTCGGGAGCGCGCCAGGACAACCCGACGTCGCAGCTCGCCGAGATGCGCATGGCCTCGGCCCGGGGATGCCCGCCGTGCCAGACGACGCCCTCACCGCTCTCGAGCCCCGAGCGCATCCGCCGGGCGTACCCCGGGTCCTGCGGATCGTCGTGGATCTTGTCGCCGACCATGTGCAGTTCGGCCTCGACCCCGCGCGCGGCCAGCAGCCGCGGCAGCCCGGTCATCTCGTAGGTGTTCCACCGCGGCGCGAACTTGCCGGTGTAGACGAGACGGATCGCGCGTCCGTCCGGTGGCGTGGGGTCCCGCGGCTCGAGGCCGTCGGGCAGCACGGCCACGGGCGGGAAGAGCACGCAGGCCCCGGCCGTCGCCGGCACCGCGGTCTCGAGGAAGCACCGCAGCTCCTCGGTCTGGCAGAGCAGGAACCGGGAGGCCTTGGCGATGCGGGCCAGCTCGCCGCGGGCGGCGCCGTCGAACTCCCCCGCCGACTGCGGGACGTCGGTGAGGTAGGTCCAGAGCCGGCCGCTCATCGTGCTGTGCGCGAGCTTGCCCGCGACCCGCCGGCCGCGCACGACCACCAGGTCATGGGGCTCGGCGGCGTCGATCCCGGTGAGGACCCGGACGGCCGTCTTGGGGCTCATGCTCTGGTCGGCTTCGGCCAGGCCCTCCTGGTGGGGCCGTCGCACGGTCACGCCGTCCACGGCCTCCAGCGGATCCACGAGCCGGCCCGTCCGCACCGGTGCCTTGAGCACGAGCGTCACGGCGCAGCCCGCGCGTGCGAGGGCCTGGACCATGCCCTGAACCCAGATGGCGGAGCCGTCGATGAGATTGAGATCGACGTCGCCGTAAACAAGGGCGCGAGGTCGCACTGAGATTCCTATCTTCTCGGGTCGAGGGACATGAGCCGGGCGCCGCGCGCCGCCCAGCCAGCCATGGCGCCGCCGGACTCGTGCCACTCGCGGCGGACGAGCGCGGGCTCGATCGCGGCGACGAACGTACGGTCGGCGACGCCCCGGTCGGCCGCGGGACCGATCGCGTCGGCCGCCGAGCACTCGGCCGCGCAGACCAGGTCGGCGAGGTAGGTGCTCGGCACCCCGCCGGCCGGCCAGGGCGCCACCCAGGCGGCCCGCCCGGGGGTGGCCGCACCGAGAACGCCGGCGGGGCGGCCGGACACGGGGATGCCGTGCTCGGCCAGCCGCGCGGTCAGCGTGGCCGAGGCCGCATCGCCGGCGGAGCCCTGCGGGGTCTGCAGCACGACCTCGGCGGGCCGGTGGACCTGGCCGAGCAGCGTGTCGGCGAGCCGGGACGCGTCGGCCTGGTCGCGGGCCTCGGCGATCACGGTCACGCGGCGCCCGGCACAGGGGTCGGCGTCGATGCCGAGCCGCTCACAGAGCTCCGCGAGCCGTACCGGCGTCGCGTGGTGCAGGAACAGCGTGCGGAGCGCGACGCCGGGTCCGGAGCGTTCGGCCGTGGACAGCATGTCCGAGAGGGCCGCCGGGTCGGTCACCACGCGGACGTGTCCGCGCAGGTCGTCCGGCAGCGCCTCCGCGACCGGGGCCGGGCACAGCACGAAGGCACCGGAGGCGAGCTGCTCGGGAACCTGCGCGGGCGTGGCGGCCACCGTCACGGCGTGGCGCCGCAACAGGTCGGGCAGTTCCGCGGGCCCCACCGTCACCACACGGGCACCGATCGCCGCCACGATGCCGTCGAGGGTCCGGCGGACACCGAGCGGCAGCCGGATTCCCGGGTCCACGATCAGCGGGGTGCCGTCGCGGCCGTGCTCGCGGCCCGGGTTGAACCGGCGCAGCGAGACGCCGGGCGTGCCGACCGCGTCCCAGTCGAGCCGCGCGAGCCCGGGCGCGGTGGCGGCCCCGCTGAGCTCGCCCCCGTGCACACGGCCCGTGCCGTCCCAGAGCACGACGGGCAGGTCCCGGCCGCGCGCCACCTCCAGGAGGGTATGGAGGCTGCGCTCCCGGTCGTACATCCCGGGCTCACCGAGATAGGCCCAGGGGCCGCCGGCCGCGCAGGCGGCGGTGTCGACGACGAGCAGGTCGGCGTCGGTGGACTCCAGAACCAGCCCGGCGTCGTGCGGGAACAGCGGCACGGTCGAGGCGTATCCGGTGAGCCGGTCACGGGTCGAGGGGCCGAAGACGCCGGCGATCACCAGCGGCCGTACGGTCCCCTCGAGCGCCGCGGGTGAGGCGGCCAGCAGCCGGTCCTCGGGCCGGTCGGAGCCGTCGAGCCCGCCCCCGGCCTTGTCGCGGTCCATCACCGTCGCCTGCGGCGAGTCGCGCTTCTTCCACAGCCGGTAGAGCTCGCGGGGCAGCCGTGCGGCCCGGCGGCCGGGCCGGCGCGCCGCGCCCGCGACGATGCGCCCGAACTGGTAGGTCGTCGACCCTTCGAGGGCCGAGATCCGGGTCTCCAGCGCGTGCAGGCGGGCGTCCCGTTCGCGTACGGCCGCCCGCAGGCGCGCGACCTGCCGGTTGGCCCGGGCCTGCTGCATGTTGGCCGCCTTGGAGCTCTTCGGAGTGTCGGCGGCGTTGAAGTCAGGCACCCAGGTTCCTCATGATCACTTCGGCGATGCGGGGTCCCGCGTGCCCGTCCCACAGCGGCGGCGTCCGGTCGGCCGGGAACCGGTCCTCCGCCGCGGAGCGGCTCAGGACCTTGGCGGCCGCCGGTACGAGCTCGTCGAAGGTGACGAGCCGGTTGGTGCCGTGCGTGATGGTGATCGGGCGTTCGGTGTTGGGCCGTACGGTCAGGCAGGGGACGCCCAGGATGGTCGTCTCCTCCTGCAGGCCGCCGGAGTCCGTCACTACGGCGGCCGCGCCGCGGACCGCCGCGATGAAGTCGATGTAGCCGAGCGGGTCCAGGACCCGTACCCCCGGGTGGTCGTCGAGCCCGGCCTCCAGCAGGACCGCACGGCCGCGCGGGTGCAGCGGGATCACGACCTCGGCCAGGTCGGCGATCTCGTGCAGCCTGCTCACGAGCCCGGCCGCGACCGAGGGCGAGTCGACGTTGGCCGGCCGGTGCATCGTCGCGAGCACATAGCGCTCGGGCAGCCCCTGCTCCTTGCGGACCCGCTCGGTGTCGAACGCGTCGAGGTTGGCCAGCAGGGTGTCGATCATCGGGTTGCCCACGAAGTGCACCCGGTCCACCGGCACGCCCTCGGCGGCGAGGTGCCCGATCGCCTCCGGGCTCGTGGCGAAGCAGAGGTCGGAGAGCTGGTCGGTCAGACGGCGGTTGACCTCTTCGGGCATGGTCATGTCAAAGCTGCGCAGCCCGGCCTCCACATGGGCGACCGGGATGTGCAGTTTGGCCGCGACGAGGGCGGCGGCGATGGTCGAGTTCACGTCGCCGTACACGATGACCAGCGCGGGTGAACGGTCGATGAACTCCCGCTCGAGGCCGACCATGAGCGCGGCCGTCTGCTGCGCGTGGCCACCCGATCCGACGCCGAGGTTGACGTCCGGCTCGGGGAGCCCGAGCTCCCGGAAGAAGATCTCTGACATGCGCTCGTCGTAGTGTTGCCCCGTGTGGATGACGACCTGATCCGCCCCGGACAGCGCGGCGTCGAGGGCGTTGATGACCGGGGCGGCCTTGACGAAGTTGGGCCGGGCGCCCAGGACATGGGCGACGAGGGGGTGCGCCCCCATCGGGGGGGCGGCCGGAGACACGCGCGCGGACATGATTTCCCTTCTGTTCATCGAGCTTCCCTAGGATCGCCCGCCGTGCTCCGAAAAACACGGCCGACAGCGACCTGGCATCGAGCCAAGCTGGTGGTCTATCCGATGGGACTCGCCTGGCGACAGGTCCGCGACGATCCCGCCCGGGCGCTTCGGCTCGCCGTGCGGCTGATCCTGCGCCTGGCGCCCGCGCCCGTACGCCGGCGGCTCTCCGCCCTGGCCGTTCCCCGCCCGCGAGATCCCGGCCGCGAGGCCGCCGACCTGCGCGCCCTCCTCGACACCCCTCCCCCGCGTGATCTCGCGGTCGTTCGCGGGGACGGCCCCGCGAAGGCCATGGGCAGGGCCGTGGAGGGGCGTGTGCTGCAACTGGTGACGAACGCGCTGCCGCGGACGAACGCCGGCTACACCGTCCGTACCCACAAGATCGCGCTGGCGCAGCGAGAGCTGGGCCTGGACCCGCACATCGCGACGCGGCTGGGCCATCCGCTGGCCCAGGGCATGGCGGACGTCAGGTCCCGCGTCGACGTGGACGGGATCCCCTATCACCGGCTGCTGCCCTGGCTGCCGCCGCGCGATCTCACCGCCGGGGTACGGGCGGGAGCCGACCACGCCGGCCGGCTCGTCGAACGGCTCCGGCCGGAGGTCCTGCACGCGGTCAGCAACCATCTCAACGCCGCCGTGGCGCTGGAGCTGCGTGAGCGCTACGGCCTGCCGGTCGTGTACGAGGTGCGCGGCTTCCTCGAGGACTCGTGGCTGTCGCGTGACCCCTCGCACACCGAGGACCACGACTTCTACCGGCTGACCCGTGAGCTCGAGTCCCGGTGCATCAGGGCCGCCGACCGGATCGTCACGCTGGGCGAGGCGATGCGGGAGGAGATCGCCGGACGCGGCGTCGACCCCGCCACGATCACGGTGGTCCCCAACGCCGTGGAGGACGCCTTCCTGGAGCCGCTGCCCGACGGCGCCGGCCGGCGCGCCTCCCTCGGCATCGGGGCGGACGAGATGGTGGCCGGGCTGACGTCCTCGTTCTACGGCTACGAGGGCATCGACACCCTCATCGACGCCGCCGCGCTGCTGCGCGACCGCGGCACGCCGGTCACCCTCCTGCTGGTGGGCGACGGGCCCGAACGCGGCGCGCTGGAACGGCGCGCGGCCGAGCAGGGCGTGCGCGCCATCTTCACCGGCCGTGTGCCGATGTCCTCCGTCCGTCAGTTCCACGCCGTCCTCGATGTGTTCGCCGTCCCCCGCAGGGCGGACCGGGTCTGCCAGTTGGTCACCCCGTTGAAGCCGGTCGAAGCGATGGCCGGGGGAATCCCAGTAATAGCAAGTGATGTCAAAGCTCTGCGCGAAATCGTAGAACCGGGCGTGACCGGCACGTTAACTCTTCCGGAAGAGCCAGAAGCATGGGCGAATTCCCTGGCAGAGCTGATTTACAGTCCTGAACTACGCCGGAAAATCGGTATGGCGGCTCAGGAATGGGTCCGGGATCAACGCACCTGGCGTGCGGTCGCGGCCCGCTACCTGGAGGCCTACCGGGACGGTGGCTGACCGGGCTCCATCGACCCCCCTCCCGGCTCGGCCCGATTCTCACGGGGGAAGCCTGCGAAGGGAGCGACCGGTGGATCTGGTGGTCATAGGGCTCGGGTACGTCGGGCTGCCGCTGGTGCGTGAGGCCTGCGAGGCCGGACTCGAAGTGGGCGGCCTCGACCGCGACGCGCGGGTCGTGTCCGGCCTCGAGGCCGGCCGGTCGCACATCGACGACGTGTCCGACGCCGAGGTCGGGCGGATGCTCGAGGCCGGCTTCACCCCGAGCCTCGACGAGAAGGTCCTGGCCGGCGCGCGCACCGTGGTGATCTGCGTCCCCACCCCGCTGTCCGAGGACGGCGGGCCGGACCTCACCGCGGTGCGCGGCGCCGCGCAGACGGTGTCGCGCAACCTGTCCAAGGGCACGCTGGTGGTGTTGGAGTCGACGACCTACCCCGGCACCACCGAAGAGGTCGTCCAGCCCATCCTGGAGGAGTCCGGCCTGACCGCCGGCACCGACTTCCACCTGGCCTTCTCCCCCGAACGCATCGACCCCGGCAACCCCGTCTACGGCGTCCGCAACACCCCCAAAATCGTCGGAGGCGTCACACCCGCCTGCGCCACCACCGCCGCCGCCTTCTACGGCAAACTCGTCGACACCGTCGTCCAGGCCAAAGGCACCCGCGAAGCCGAGATGGCCAAACTCCTCGAAAACACCTACCGCCACGTCAACATCGCCCTCGTCAACGAGATGGCCGTCTTCTGCAACGAACTCGGCATCGACCTGTGGGACGCCATCGACTGCGCCGCCACCAAACCCTTCGGCTTCCAGGCCTTCCGCCCCGGCCCCGGCGTCGGCGGACACTGCATCCCCATCGACCCCAACTACCTCTCCTACAAAGTCCGCTCCCTGGGCTACCCCTTCCGCTTCGTGGAGCTGGCCCAGGAGATCAACGACCGCATGCCCCGCTACATCGTCGAACGCACCCAGCAGCTGCTCAACCGCCAAGGCCGGGCCCTCAAGGACACCCGCATCCTCATCCTCGGCGTCACCTACAAGGCCGACATCGCCGACCAGCGCGAATCCCCCGCCCGCCCCGTCGCCCGCCGCCTGCGCCGCCTCGGCGCCCACCTCACCTTCCACGACCCCTACGTCACCACCTGGCAAGTAGACGACGAGGACGTCCCCGACGCGGGCCCCGACCTCACCGAGGCGCTGCGGCAGGCCGACCTCGCGATCGTGCTGGCCGACCACGCCGCCTACGACCCGGACACGCTGATCCGCCACGCGCGATTGCTGTTCGACACCCGCGGCCGCACGAGGGGCCTCCCCCATGAATCCGTCGAGCTGCTCTGAGAGCTCGCCCCGGCGGCTTGCTCTGACAGCGCAGGTACATCAAAAGGCCCCCCGGAATTCATCGGCAATTTCCATTGCCGGGTGATCTTCAATGGCAGGGGAAACGCCGTCCATCCGGAGTGAGGAATATGCGGGTCTGCGTCTGCACGATCGTCCACCATCCCGAGGACGCGCGGATTCTGCACCGGCAGATCCGCGCACTTCTCGATGCCGGGCATGAGGTCACGTACATAGCGCCTTTCCGGGCGTGCAACGTGACGCCGTGGCGCGAGGTCCATCCCGTCGACGTGCCGAGGGCCACCGGGCGGCACCGGCTGCGGGCCATCCGGGCCGCGCACGCGCAGCTCGCCAGGCACGCGCCCTACGCCGACGTGGTCCTGCTGCACGATCCGGAGCTCCTGACAGCGGTGCCCCGGAAGATCAGGAAGCAGACGGTCGTCTGGGACGTGCACGAGGACACCGCCGCGGCGCTGTCGGCCAAGGGCTGGGTGCCCAAGCCGCTGCGGCCGCTGCTGCGACCGGCCGTACGCCTTCTGGAGGCCCGCAGTGAGCGGCGGCACCGGCTGCTGCTGGCGGAGGAGGGCTATCGCGGGCGGTTCCGGCGTGAGCACCCGGTCGTGCCCAACACGACCTACGTCTCGGACACCCGGCCGGGTTCGCCGGACGACCGCAGGGTCATCTACGTCGGTCACCTGTCCAGGGCCCGTGGTGCCGTGGACATGATCGAGCTGGCCCGGCAGGTGCACGGCGAGGGCATCTTGGTGGAGCTGATCGGCTCCGCCGACGGCGACATCAAAGAGCTGCTCCGCGAGGCCCAGCGCGAAGGCATCCTGCGGTGGTACGGCTTCGTGCCCAACGACCGGGCCCTCCGGATCGCGGAGGGCGCCATGGCCGGGCTGGCGCTGCTGCACGACGAGCCCAACTACCGGCACTCGATGCCGACCAAGGTGATCGAGTACATGGCCCGGGGCGTGCCGGTCATCGCGACGCCCAACCCGCCGGCGGTGGACATCATCGGCTCGAGCGGGGCCGGGCTGATCGTGGACTTCGAACAGCCCGCCGCGGCCGCCGACGCGGTACGACGGCTGCGCGCGGACCGGGAGTTGCGGACCGAGTTCGGCCGGCGCGGCTACGAGACCGCCCGCTCCCGGTTCCACTGGCCGGTCCAGGCCGAACGCTTCGTCGCCCAGCTCGAGGCCTGGGCCCAGCCCGATCCCGGCCTGGGCATGGCGACCGGGCCGGACCCGGCGGCCACGACCATGACGACCGGATCGGAGACGGCCCCGCAACGCGGGAGCGAGCTGGCGACCGGCCCGGGCCCGCAACCCGCTCCGGTGGTGCCCGGCCCCCGGAGCGGCGCGGACGGCCACACCTTCACCCTGCCCGCCTGACCCCGTTCACAGCCGCCGGTCACTTCCCCTTGGGCACGCGGATGGCGTCCGGAGGGGACGGGGACCCGGAGGTGCCGGCCGAAGGCGGAGGGACGGCGGTGGAGCCGGTGGCCCCCTGAGACGGGGTCACCGGGGCCCCCGGGAGGCGGGCGACGGCCGCGCGGGCCAGGCGGGTCGCCACGCCCGGGGTCTGGTAGGCGTTGACCGCGAGGATGTAGCGGTCCATGCGGATCGCGATGGTCCCCGAGGTCCCGAGCTCGTAGGCCTCGTCGCTGATGTCGGGACGCTGCCGGGCCAGAGGTTCGGTGGCCCGCCAGGCCGCGAACAGCTCGGTGGCCGCCTGCCTGCTCGCCGCCACCCATTCCACGGTCACGGTGAGCGCCACCGCGCTCTGGCCCTTGTAGTCCTCCGGCTCGTAGCGGCAGCTCACCGGGTGCCGGAGCCGGATCTCGCCCACGACACCGTGCTGTGGCCGGGCCCGGAACCGCCCGGTCCGGACCGCCGTGAGGTCACTCTTGCGCAGCAGGCCGCAGGCGTCCGGCCAGTCCGCGACCGGCACGCCGCCGAGCTCCTCGGGGCCGCGGCCCGCCGCGCCGCCGCGCAGTGCGATGAGCCGTGCGGTCCCCGCCGGATAGCGGTTGCGCGGCTGGTCCATGGCGACCCGCGGGGCCACCTCGGGGACCGCGACATAGAGGAGTCCGCCGGCCGCCGCCATCCACGGCCGTACGCCGTCCACGCCCGGGCCGACGACGAAGGGCGCGGGCACGGTCGTGGTCTCGCCGTCGTCCGGAGCCACGATGTCGATGCCGGCCGGCAGGAGGTTCTCGGCGAGGCGCGGGCGCAGCGCATAGAGCCGGTCGCCCGCCACCGTGAGGGCCGAGTAGTCCGGCACGTCCCGCCGCCAGGCGATGCCGCCGGAGGAGACGTCGATGGCCTCCATGCTCCGTTCGGCCGCCCGCTGCCCACCCGCGCGGTAGACCACGACGAGGCGCCGCCCGGACAGCACCGTGGGACACATGGCGCCGCACAGGTCGTCCCCGGCGCGGGCCATGATCTGCCGGCCGTGGCCGTCGAAGGCGCGCAGCGCCGTCCCGTCGAACGCCGTGGTCACCTCACCCTGGACCGCCACCGCGGGCGGCTCGGCCGAACGGAAGGTCCTGCTCCACCGGGTGCGGCCGGTGGCGGGGTCCACGGCCAGCACCCGGCCGCGGCCGTCGCAGGCGAGTGTGAGGACGGCCAGGGTCTCGCTGCCACCGGAGCCGTGCGCGGCGGCCTCGGACAGCTCGCAGCCCCGGGGCACGGCGGTGGTCCACAGCCGCTTCCCGGTGGTGGCGGAGCGGCCGCGCAGCGTCCTGTGCCCACCGTCGGTGGTGAGCACGACGTCCGACCCGGCCGGCCAGCGCAGCGTCGAACGCTCCGTCACCGCGGGCGCGTCCCCGCGGGCACGCCAGAGCAACCGGCCGCTGGCGGCGTCGAAGCCGACCACGAGCCGATCCTCGCCGTGCCCCGCGCGTTCGAGGTAGGCGACGAGGTGGTCGCGGGTGGCGGCCCAGCCGCGGACGGCCCAGTCGGTGCGGTTGTAGTGCCAGCGCGCCTCGCCGGTGCGGGCGTCGCGGACGTCGATTCCACGGCCGGACACGACGACCATCTGGCCCTCCACGAGTGCGTGGGCGACCTGGTCGTACGGGGACAGGCCGCTGCGCCGGACCGCGGTGGCCAGCTGCCAGGTCGAGGCGATCGGGCCCGGCGGCGGCCCGAGATCGGCCAGGCGGGTCGCCGGGGCCGCGGCGATCTCACGGTCCACCTGCCACCACTCCGCCTGGAGGACGAACCTGTTGACCAGGACCCCCGCGGTGGTGACGGCCAGGACCACGGCCACCAGAGCGAGCACATGCCGCTGCCGGCTGCCCACCACGCTGTGCCTCCTTCCCCGATCCCCCAAGCTTGCCCTGCTGGGACACGCTTCGCGACAATACGACCCACAGAGCCACACGCGTCCGCCGGAGGAGCACTTGCGACTGTTCACCAGCTGGCGAAGCTGGGCCGAGGCCAGGCCCGGGATCATCGCCGCCGACGCGGCCGTCTACGAACCCATGCTCCCAGTGCTCGATGCCGCCGCCGCCGCGGCCGCGCGCTGGCACGGAGATCAGCTGCGGCCGACCGGCGTGCCGTACATGGAACATCTGGTCGAAGCCCTCGAGGTCCTGGTGCGGGGCGCGCGCGCGAGCGATCCGGACGTACTCGTGGCGACGCTCCTGCACGACACCGTCGAGGACACCTCCGCCACGCTCGAGGACGTGGAGGAGGCGTTCGGCCCGGCCGTGGCCGAGCTGGTCGACTGGGTCACCAAGCCCGACACGGGCGACCAGGGGCGCGCGGCCAGGCGTGCCGCCAAGACCGCCTACCTCCGGCGGCTGCGCTCCGCCCCACCCCAGGCCATCCTGGTCAAGCTGGCCGACCGGGTCAGCAACGTGCAGCGGCTGGACCAGATGCCGGCCGCCTTCCAGCGAAGCTACTACGCCCAGACGGTGACCTACATCGAGCCGCTCGCGGAGGCGGAGCCATGGTTCGCGGCCTGGTTCGCCGAATGGCGTGCCCACTTCGCCCACCTTCGCTGACATAGAGGATGATCGGCGTATGGAGCGTGAGTGGGTCGCCGAGGAGAGCGTGGTGGTGTCCGCGCCACCGGAACGGGTCTACGAGGCCGTCGCGGATCTGAGGCGGATGGGCGAGTGGAGCCCGGAGACGTTCGCGATCTGGACGCGCGGTCGTTCGATCGGGTCCGGGACGACCTTCGTCGGCTTCAACCGGGCGGGCTGGCGGCTGTGGTTCACGAACTGCCGGGTCACCGCGGCCGAGCCGGGACGCGTCTTCGCCTTCCGGGTGTCGAGCTTCCGCATCCCGGTGGCCCTGTGGGGCTACCGCGTCGAAGGCATCGGCGGCGGCTCCACCAGGCTCACCGAATACTGGGAGGACCTGCGCCGCGACGGGATGGGCGCCAGGTTCATCTCCGTGCTCGGCCGTACGGTCAGCGGCGTCCGGGCCGAGCGTCGCGCGGGCGTCAATCGCGAGGGCATGCGGGCCACCCTCGAACGCATCAAGGCCGCGGTGGAGTCACGGCCCGCGTGATGAGGACGCGGCACGGGTGACCGCGAGCGACCTCGAGATCACGGCGTCCCCCGCAGGATGTCCCGCCAGCTCGGGTCCGAGGTCAGCACCTCGAGACGCTGGGTGGCCCGGGACAGCGCGACGTAGAGCGTCCGCAGGCCCCTCGGGGACTGGGACGCCACCTCCTCGGGGGCGACGATGACCGCGGCGTCGAACTCCAGCCCCTTCGCCTCCATCACGTCGAGGAGCTGCACCCGGTCCGGGAACCCGGCCACGAGCCCGCGCCAGTCCCGGTCGCCGGCGGCTCCGCCCGGGAGGTCGTCGCCGATCGGGAGGGCGGTCTGCGTGTCCTCTGTGACCTCGATGGACTCGGCCGCGCGCCCGTCGCCGGAGAGCGGCACGATGACGCCGATCGTCCCCTCGACCTGGTCGAGCATCGTGGTCACGGCCCCGCGGACCGCGTCCGCGTAATCGGCCGGCATCCGGATGACCGGCTCATGGCCGGACGTCCGTACGGCCCTGGCCGCGCTCGCGCCGGGCACGGCGAGCGCGAGCACCCGGGCCGCCACGTCCGCGATCTCCACGGAGTTGCGGTAGTTGGTGGTGAGGACGAAGTCCTGGCGGGGCCGTCTGCCCAGCGCGTGCTCCATGGCCTGGCGGGAGGCGTTCATGTCCTCCCACGCGCTCTGCGCAGGGTCCTCCACGACCGTCCAGGTGGCCTGCCGGCCGCGCCGGCCGAGCATCCGCCACTGCATGGGCGAGAGGTCCTGGGCCTCGTCCACGACGATGTGGGCGTAGTCCCGCGCGTCCCCGGCATCGTCGTCGACGCGCCGCACCCCCTCCATGCGCTCGATGGCCGTGGTGAGCTCACGCATCTCCGGGTTGGCCCCGCCGGTCTCGTCATCGTCCAGGGCCGGGCGGAAGCGCGGCGCCGGGCCGAGCAGGTGGTCGATCTCGTCCAGGAGTGCGATGTCCTGGTAGGACATCGGAGCGCCGGGCGCCCACGTCTCCGCCAGCAGTGCCGCCTGCTCGTCCGAGAGGTCACCGCCCGCGGCCCGGCGCAGCCGCGCCACGTCACCGAGCGAGCGGAGCACCTCGAGCGGACCGCGGATCGGCCACCACGCCGCCAGGAACTGGGTGAAGGTCCTCTGGTCGCGGACGTTCTCGGCGAACTCCTTGCGCTTGGCGCCGGGAGCGTCCGACAGCCCGCCGATCTCCAGGAACCGGCCCCACAGCGCGTCGACCAGCAGGTCCGCGGCGCGGCCCTGAGCGGTGTTGACACTGCCGCCGCTGCGCCGGTGGACCTCCCGGCGGAGCCGGTCCAGCCGGGCCCGGTCCAGCCGTACGACCACGCCGGAGTGCACCACCGTCACCGTGTCCGGCGCTCCGGGTGGCTCGTCGGTGACGGCACGGCGCAGCACGCGGGCCATCGAGCCGGCCCCCTTGATCGCGGCGATCCCCGGCGCGTCATGGGCCGACGCCGTCACGTCCTCGACGAGATCGCCCAGGGAGCGCAGCACCGCGGACCCCTCGCCGAGCGCCGGCAGCACGCGCTCGATGTAGGAGGTGAAGCGCGAGTTGGGACCGACGACGAGGACGCCCCGGGATCCGTACCGCCGGCGGTGCCGGAAGAGCAGATAGGCGACGCGGTGCAGGGCCACCGCGGTCTTGCCCGTGCCGGGACCGCCCCGCACGACCACCGATCCGTCGGCCGGCGCCCGGATGATCTCGTCCTGCTCCCGCTGGATGGTCGCGACGATGTCGCGCATGGCCCCTTCGCGGGCACGGGCGAGCGAGGCCAGGAACGCGCCGTCCCCCACGATCGTCAGGCCGTCCGCCGCGGTGGGGGCGAGGAGGTCGTCCTCGATGTCGATGACCCGGTCGCCGCGTGAGTGCAGGACCCGGCGGCGGATGACCTCGTGCGGGTCCTCCGGGGTGGCCTGGTAGAAGGCCTCTGCGGCGGGCGCCCGCCAGTCGATGACCAGGGAGTCGTGGTCGCGGGTCCGCACGCCCACCCGGCCGACATAGCGGGCCTCGCCGTCGGTGAGGTCCAGCCGGCCGAAGACCAGGCCGTCGTCGGCGACGTTGAGCGCCTGCGCGCGCAGGGCGGCCTGATGGACCATGGCGTCCCGCTCGACGAGTGACCCCCTGGTGCCCACCTGCGACTGGCGGTAGCCCTCTTGAATCATCGCCTGGGCGTTTTCGCGCATCTCCCTCAAGCGGACGTAGGCAACGTCCACGCGCTCCTGCTCAGCGGCGATCTCCTGGTCCTTGACCGGCGAAGACATGCGTGCGGCTCCCTGCAAACTGGCGAAAGACACCAGCTTATTCGTTTCGCCGGACGACCGGCCGTCCACCTCCCCTTCGTGATCTTGCAGACGTTCGCGCGAACGTCTGCAAGATCACGCCGGAGGGGGATCAGATGATCGGCGGGCGGCCGGTACGGGTCATCCGCCAGGCCGTACGCCACGTGATCGGGCGGCGTGCCCCCGCCGGCATCCGCCACCCCTCCACGAAGCCGAGGCACCAGGGCTTGAGCGCCGCGGGCCTGCGCTCCCTCAGCAGCGTGAGGGCGACCCACACGCCCAGGTAGGTCAGCGCGATCGGCCACGGCAGGTTGCGGCGCGCGAGCCAGACCCGGTTGCGGGCGTTGTAGCGATAGAACATGTCGTGCCTGGTCGGCAGCACGGCGGGATGGAACATGACCGCCGTGGCGTCGTACTCGATCCGGAAACCGGCGTTGAGCGCCTGCCAGGCGAGGTCGGTCTCCTCGTGGGCGTAGAAGAACCGCTCCGGCAGTCCCCCGGCCGCGTCGAAGGCGGCGCGGCGCATCGCGCAGGCCCCGCCGAGGAAGGTCGTGACCTCGGACGAACGCTCCGGATCGCCGGCGCGCAACCGTGGTACGTGCCGCCGCTCGCCCGGGCCGCCCTCCGGGTCCTTGACCCGGAACGAGATGATCCCCAGCGTCGGGTCGGCCTCGAACCGGTCGCGCAGATAGGCGCCCAGCCGGGTCGAGCGGTACCAGCCGTCGTCGTCCAGGAACAGGACGATCTCGCCGGTCGACGCCTCCACCCCGCGGTTGCGGCCGGCCGGGATGCCGACGTTGGTCGCCATCCGGACGAGACGGATCCGCTCGTCGCCGAAGGCCCCGCCGTCGCCCGGCGTCCAGTCCCCGGTCACGCCGTTGCCGACGAGCACGACCTCGACGTCGACGTGTTCCTGGTCGAGGGCGCTCCGCACGGCGCGCTCCAGCTCGGCCGGCCGGTTGCCCATCGTCAGGATGACCACCGACAGCGACCCGCTCCCTGCACGGCGGCCGGAACCGGCGGGCGCCGGCTCCCGCACGGCCCGCTCACCGGGAGAGAGATCGACCTGGGCCTCTCGGCCGCCGGGAGTGAGATTCACCTGAGCCTCCGTGAGCCCACGATGCTGACGAGGTGGAACACGGTCTGGAGCACGGCCACGGCGGCCACCGCGACCATGAGGACGCGGGTCGCGGTCCATTGCCCGCCCGCCCCGCCGTTCCCGCCGAGCACGAAGAAGTCGAGCAGTGCCGCCACGAGGATCAGCAGGGACAGCTCGACCGCGCCGATGATGCGATGGAAGCGCAGCGCCGAGGCCAGCTGCCGGGCCAGGGCCAGCCCGGTCGAACGGGGCCGTATCGCCCGGTCCCCGGCGTCGGGCTCGGCCGGCAGCCCCGACTTGGCGCGGGCCACGACGACGTTGTCGGTCTCGGCCTTGATGAGGGCCGCGCCGAGCGCGGCCACGAGGCCGAGCTCGACCCAGCCGCCGGACTCCAGGCCGCCCTGGGCCCGGAACCCCAGGCCGATCAGCAGGGCCACCTCGGAGAGGTAGTGCCCGATCCGGTCGAGGTAGACGCCGGTGATGGAGGTGCGCTCGCTGTAACGCGCGACCTCCCCGTCGGAGCAGTCCAGCAGCAGGTAGGCCTGGATGAGGAACGCACCGGCCACGGCGCTGACGAGTCCGGCCGTCCCGGAGGTGGGCAGTGCGACCGCCACACCTCCGAGGACACCGCACACGATCATGAGGTAGGTCAGCTGGTTCGGGGAGAACCCGATCCGCAGGAACAGCCAGGAGAAGTACGGCGACGCGGAGCGCATGTACAGCCGCCCGGCCCAGTGCTCCTCGTTGCGGCGGTCCTTCAGGCCCGGGGGCTGACCGCCCGCGCGGACGTCTGCGACTGTGGGTGGCTTGCGGGCAGGCATTTTAGTGTCCGTGCTCCCGTACATAGTCCGCGACCGCCTTGGCCATGGCACTCTCGTCGAGGTCCAGGTGCTCGAGGATCGTGTAGCGCCCGGGCCGGGTCCGCGGGGCGTGCATCGCGGCCTTGACGAACTGTTCCTCGGTGAGCCCCACGTCGCCGGGCGTGAGCGGCAGCCCATGCCGCCGCAGGCATCCGGTGATCTCCTCCAGCCGTTGGGCCCCCTGGCCGAGGAACGTGGTCCGCAGGTGGTAGCAGAACACCGTCCCGATCCCGGCCAGCTCGCCGTGGTTGGCGGTGCCCGGGTAGAGCTGGTCGATCGCGTGCAGGATCTCGTGGTCCCCACCGCTCGACGGGCGGGAGGAGCCGGCGAACGACATCGCCATGCCGGACATCACGAGTCCCTCGGCCAGCACGGTCAGGAACCGGTCGGAGTCGATGGACTCGGGATGGAAGACCAGGGCGTCCGCGGCGTTGCGGGCCACGGTCAGCGCCAGCCGGTCCAGCGGTTCCCCGCGTTCGGCGCCGGCCAGCTCCCAGTCCTCGACGGCCGAGAAATTGCTCAGCACGTCACCGACGCCGGCCTTGACCAGCCGTTCCGGCGCGGCACGGACATAGTCCAGGTCAACGATCATGGCGAGCGGCATCGCGACGCCGAACGACCCCTTGCCGTGCTCGTGCTGGAGCGAGGCCACCGGCGAGCAGATGCCGTCGTGGGACAGGTTCGTCGCCACGGACACCATCGGGATCCCGGCCAGCGTCGCGGCGTACTTCGTCGCGTCGATCGTCCGGCCTCCGCCGATGCCGACGACCGCTTCGTAGGACCCGCCGCGGAGCTTGGAGCCGAGTTCGACCGCCGCGTCGACCGTGGCGCCGTCGACGCGGAACACCTCACAGTCCTGCAGGCTGGGGCGGACGTCCTCGGCGATCTGATCACCCTGGCCGGGACCGACGGCGACCGCCACCCGGCCCTCGGTGACGATCCGCCGGTCGGCCAGCAGCTCGCCCAGCGCCGCCACCGCGCCCCGCCGCACGTCGATCGACAGCGGGGCGGTGAGCATCCGGGTAAGGAGGGGCATCAGTGGTTCCGGACCGGGCGCTGAGCGTCCCCGGCACCCGGGCGCGCTCCCCCGAGCGCGGAGTAGGACTGCTCCGGGTCGCCGAGCGCCCGGCCCACGATCCCGCGGGCCTTGGCCAGGTCGTCATGGTTGTCCACCTCGACCCAGTCCACCGCCCCGATCGGCGCGACGGAGATCCGGCCGCCCCTGTTGACCAGCTCCTGGTAGCCGTCCTCGTAGTAGAGGTCGGGATCGCCCTTCCACGTGGCCTCGAGCGCCTCGGCCAGCGGCCCGGCGGCGGCCGGCTCGATCAGCGTGGCGCCGATGTACTCGCCGTGGGCCTGCGCCGGGTCCATCAGCTTGGTGATGCGCTGCAGATGACCGGACTCGGAGAGGGTCACCTTCATCTCCTCGTCGGCGAGTGTTTTCACGGTGTCCACCGCCAGGAGAATGTCCGGACCCCGACGCTCCAATAGTGTCTTCTCGACGCTCACCGGATGGACCGTGTCGCCGTTCACCATAAGGACGCCCTCGGCGAAATGCTCCCGGGCAAGCCACATGGAATAGGCGTTGTTCCACTCCTCGGCCTTGTCGTTGTGCACAAGGGTCAGCGAGACGCCATGGCGCTCCTCGAGTGCGGCCTGCCGCTTCTCGACCGCCTCCGCGCGGTAGCCGACGACGATGACCACGTCGGTCAGCCCGACCGCGCCGAGGTTGCTCAGCGCGATGTCGAGAATCGTCGTGCCGTCGTCATCGGGCCCCACGGGGACGAGTGCCTTCGGCAGCGTGTCGGTGTACGGACGCAACCTGCGCCCCGCACCCGCCGCGAGCACCATGCCAATCATGATCCGGTTTCCTCCTCTTGCTCGAGGTCGACCATCACGCCAGTGCCGCGCCCGGCCTTGCTCCAGGTGTGCACGCTCTCGACCACGAAGATCACACCGAGGAAGACGGCGAGCGCGGCGTACGCGAAGGGCAGGACCCCCACGAGGCCGGCGGCCGCCAGGACCAGCATGCGGCCTTCCCAGCCGAGACCGGCGGTGAAGACCCATTTCTGCGGCCAGAGTTTCTGGCGAGTGCGGTAGACCGTGTCGTAATGGTGGTAAACGAGCACCGCGATCAGTGTGTATATCAGCGGCGCCGAAATGTGGTAGGCGAACCCCAATACGGCGACGTAACCATACTCGATCGCCCTGATGAAGGGCGGCACGAGCCAGTCCAGCCGGCCGGAATGCGGGTGCGTCGAGGCGGGTCCGGTGAGGAGCAGCGCCGCGAGCGGGGCGAACAGCGCGGGGCCCGAGACCTCTCCGGCCCCGGCGATCAGCAGCACGGCCGTGACCAAGACCGCGACCAGCACACCGGGCAGCGGCGGCAACTGGCCCTGTGCCAGCCGGCCGAGCATCGCGCAGACGGGGCCGTCGTCGCGGTAGACCTGCAACGGCCCGGTCGACGGAGCGGTCACGGGATCGGCGGCGGGACGCCGCGGGAGAGTCGAGCTCATCGCGCCAGGGACCTCAGCACTCGGCCGGTCAGGGTGTAGGCCATCGCGACCGAACCCCAGACCAGCAGGGACAGGAACGTCACCTTGGCGTTGAACAGCGCCGCGGTCACGGAGATCAGGGCGAAGCGCTCACCGATCGGCAGGATGACGACCTTCTTGGCCCATCGCAGCCCCCCGATCCGCTCCGTACGGGCGGACAGCCACACGGCCAGCCGGCCGAGCCCACCGCCGCGGCGGGACCCACCGGCCGGCCGCGGCGCCGGATCGAGCGCGCCGTCGTCCTGGTCGGCGAGCGGCACCCCGGGGGCGGGGGCGGCGGGCGTGCGCACCCGCGCGGCGTCGAAGGCAAAGTCGATCATGTGGCGCACCGTCTGCAGGATCAGCGCTCCGGCCGCGAGCGCCCAGACGTCACCGGAGTGCACGGAGCCGCCCGCGACCGCGGCGGTGGAGCCCACCGCCAGCCCGGCGTAGACCACGTATTCCTTCGCCCGGTCGAGCGTGGCGTCCAGCCATGCGCCGAATGTGCTGAACTGCCGGGTGTAACGGGCGAGCTGCCCGTCCACGCAGTCGAGGACGAAGGCGAAGTAGAACAGCAGGCCGCCGAGGACCATGCCGGTGCGGGTCCCGGCGCCGAACCAGACCGCCGCCACGACGGCCACGGCCATGGACATGCACGTCACCATGTTCGGCGTGAGGCGCCTGCGGGCGGACCAGCGGGCGATGTGGCGGGAATAGGTGCTGACCGCATAGGTCGTGAAGAGCCCGTCGTTGCTCTTCACCGCCGCGTCGAGGCGGATCTCGTCCTCGTCGACCGACTCGACCGCGACGCGGGCCGCGGAGACCTGCCCGGCCGTGAGCGCCCGGTCACAGACCAGGTCTGCGACCGGCCGGGCGTCGACCCGTACGCCGGCGCGGACCAGACCGACCAGCAGCAGGGCGGGCGGGTCATCGCCCGTCACCGGCGCCGCGGGCCGGCGCGGCTCGGCGCCGGACCTGCGGATCGGCTCGACGTCGGGGAGCGTGCCGGCCAGGTCCGCGAGCTCCTCAGCGATCACGGCCAGCCGGGCCGC
The DNA here is from genome assembly GCA_036008685.1 of Actinomadura sp. Taxonomy (GTDB): domain Bacteria; phylum Actinomycetota; class Actinomycetes; order Streptosporangiales; family Streptosporangiaceae; genus Actinomadura_C. The sequence continues at coordinate 26,630 of DASYNF010000178.1, forward strand.
CGCCCTGGGGCCGGCCCGCAGCGCGCCGCGGAACTCGGCGTCGGGAGCGGTGACCTGGTGGTGACGCGATCCGGCCGAGACGACGTGACCGCCCTTGGTCCGCAGGAGCGGCCTCGCGGGCTCCGCGTCGGGACGGCGGCCGGCGACGAGGGCGAGCGCGGGAGGCTTGGTGTCATAGACCAGCCGCGCCATCTGCTCGTCGTTCATCACCAGATCGCCGTGCAGGATCAGCATGGGCTCCCGGGCCGCGCCGGCCAGCCGCGCGATCTCGCGCAGGTCCATGGCCAGGTCGTGCGACTCGATCACGCCGGGACACCGCGCGTCCCGAGGCCGGCGCCCGGCGTCGCCGTCGGCGTGGCCGCTGTGCCCGCTCTTGCGGAGCGCCGCCGCCGTTTCCGGCCGGGTGATGACGTAGGTGTCGTGTACGTTGAGCGAGGCCAGTTGGTCGAGCAGCCGCAGCAGCAGTGTCCGCTCGGTGCCGGCGTAGACCAGCTCGGCCGTGGCGGCAGGGACCCCTACGGCGGCCCCCTGGACCGGCTCGGTCGCGACAACAACAGCCAGAGTCATCGACGCCCTCCGATCATCAGGACATGGGGTAATGCACCGCACAGGACATGATCACAACCGCGGGCGTCTCCACAGAGTAGCGGCTCGAACCTGTGGAGACGCTGGAGTAACGCTTATGTGCATTTCACGTGATGACTGGGATTCGACGCGATGAGAACCGTGGCCGTGGTCCTCGCGGGCGGCACCGGGGAGCGCATCGGGTCGGCCCTGCCGAAGCAGCTCATCGAGATCGCCGGGCGGCCGATCCTCTCCTATGCCATCGAGGCCTTCGACACCTGTGACGCGGTCGAGGACGTCCTCGTCGTGATGGCCGCCGGGCACGTGCCCGCGGCGACCCGGATCGCCGAACCGTTCAAGAAGGTCCGGGCGGTCGTCGAGGGGGGCGCGAGCCGGTCGGAGTCGACACTGACCGCGCTGACCGCACTGGCCGGGGATCCCGACGACACGCTGGTGCTGCTCCACGACGCGGCCCGTCCCTTCGTCGACCACGGCGTCATCGGCCGGTGCCTCGACGCGCTGGCCGTGGGCGAGGCCGTGGCCGTGGGCATGCCGACCGCCGACACGATCGTCTCCGTCGAGGGCGACGTGGTGACGGGCATGCCGGCCCGCGAGACCCTGCGCCGGTTCCAGACCCCCCAGGGATTTCGGCTCGGCACCATCCGGATGGCCTACGATCTGGCGCTCGCCGACCCCGAGGGGTTCGATCTGCACCGCTCCGCCACCGACGACTGCGGGGTCCTCCACCGCTATCTGCCGGAGGTCCCGATCCGCGTGGTCGAGGGTGCCGAGCGCAATCTGAAGGTGACCCACCCCCTCGATATCGTGCTGGCCCGGCACATCGCCGAGGACCTGACCCGGAGGGAAGGCACATGATCTTCGAGTCGAGGCCCGAGGTCATCGGGCACCGCGGCTACGGCACCGGGACCATCGCGCGTACCACCGCACCGATGGCCACGGCGGGCGACGACGGCGACGGCGCGCCGGTGACCGGACAGGCACAGGAGGCCGTGACCGAGAACACCATCGCCTCGCTACTGGCGGCCGTGGACGCGGGCCTGTCCTGGGTGGAGATCGATGTCCAGCGCACCGCCGACGACGAGCTGGTGCTCCGGCACGACCCGACCACACCCGAGGGGGCGTTCCTCATCGAAGGGACGGCCGCCGAGTCAGGGCTGCCGCGGCTGACGGAGGTGTTCGAGGCCCTGCCGCCCGAGGTGGCGGTGGACGTCGACGTGAAGACCATCCTCGAAGACGCCGTGGACGCGCCGGCCCGCCGCACCGGCGCGCTGCTGTCGCCCATCCTGGCGCGAGAGGCCCGGCGCAGACCGCTGCTGGTGACCTCCTTCGACCCGGCACTGCTCCTCGGCTTCCGCGAGAGCCTCCCCGGGGTCCCGCTGGGCCTGCTGACCTGGCTGACCTTTCCCCTGGCCCACGCCGTCTCCGCGGCGGCGGGCCTCGGCCTCCAGGCGGTGGGCCTGCACACCGGCTCGTTCGGGCTCGACCGGGACGACCACCGGATCCGGCCGCTGGAGCACGCGGTGGACACGGCGCACCAGGCGGGTCTCGAGGTGCTCGTCTGGTGCCCGGCGGCCAAGGACGCCCCGCGCTATGCCAAGGGCGGCGTCGACGCGCTCATCGTGAACGACGTTCCCGGGGTCCTCACCGCACTCGCCTAGCCGCCACGTCCGGGCCCGGCGGGAGAGCGGAACGGGCCGAACGGACCGGATGGCCGGCGCCGGGCCCGGCCCGCGGCTGTTCGTCGCTATTCGGCGCTATTCGGCGCTATTCGTCCTTGGCCGGGCCCCTGGTGCCGTACATCTGGGTCCAGCCACCGGCCTCGTCCTCGTCGCCGTCGCGCGCGGGTCGCTCCGGCCGGGAGGACGGCAGGGGCGGCGGTGAAGAGGCCGCCGGTGGCGCGCTCGGCCCCGGCTCGAACGGAGCCGCCCCGAACGGGCCTGGCAGCTGCTCGGGACTGGACCGCTGGGCCGGCACCGCACCGTGTCCCGGCCCCGCAGCGTGTCCCGGCACCGCACCCTGTCCCGGCCCCGCACCGTGTCCGGCCTCCCACTGAGCCGGCGGGGCCTGCGGCGCCGGGATCCGGGAGCGCGGGTCATGGGAGCGCGGCGTCACGGCCTCCGGCGGCGCGCCCTGGCCGTACGGCGGGATCGGCCCGCCACGGCCGCTCGGCGGCTCACCCGCCGGGTGCGGCCGGCGCGCGGCCCACCTGGAGGGCGACAGCGAGGCCACGAGCAGGAACACCCCCACCAGGAGCAGCACGCCGGACGGCCCGGCGATGAGATGACCGCGGTCCAGCCCGGCCGGGAGCTTCTCCCCCATGGTGCGCATGGCCAGGCGCGGGTCGATCACCCAGAGCGCTCCGGCCGTGCCGAACACGAGCCCCGGGATGAGGGAGGCGAGCGGTGACATGCGTGAACCGGCCAGCACTCCGAGTAGCACCGCGACGGCCAGGATCGCGCCGGTGCCGACCCACCGGTCCGGCCCGTCCAGGCGGAGGCCGGTGAAGACCCGGGCGAGGCGCGAGGCGCCGAACAGCAGCCCGGCGGCGAGCACCGGGGTCGTGACGAGTCCGGTGAGCACACCGATCGCGTGTCGTGCTCCGTTCTGCATCAATGCCTCCTCAGTCGAGTTTCGCCACCCTGGCCGTGGCCCTAACAGCCCCGTGGCCCGGGCCGGCCCCGCTGACGGGGATCCGGCCTTATTTACAGAGGTTCTGCGTGGCCGTCCGTGGCGGATGAGCGTCCTTGACCTCCGCGACCCCACCCTCGGCCGCGGCGACCTTGACCTTCTTGGCCCTGGTCCAGGACGAGCCCACGACCACCTGGACGCGGTCGCCCAGTGACGGGACGCGCCTGAGCCGTGCTCCGGGGATCGCGGCGGCCAGGGTCCTGGCCGAATCGGCGCGTCCGGCGCCGTACTGGATCAGCGTCTCCCGTTGCCCGGTCCGCCGTGCCATGCCGGGGACCACCACTGGACGGAAGCCGGCCCCGCGCAGGTCGGCCGCCGCTTCCCGGGCCACACCCCGGGTGCCGACGCCGTTGATCACTCTGACCTGGATGTCCGCGGGACGCACGGTGAGGTCGCTCTTGTTCTGCTTTGACGGCGACGACGGAGACGCGGTGGGTGAGGCGGCCGGGGCGGGCTGGACGAACGACTCGTCCCTCCTCAGCTTGCCGAAGAGGTCCTGGGCCCGCTGCGGGTCCCACCGGACCGTGGACTGCGGCAGGGAACCGTTGAGCCGGGTCATGTAGTTGGAGTCGGCGAGCGGCACGCCGGCGAAGGCGACGCTGTCGGTCGACAGCGCCTTCATCTGCTTGAGCAGCGCCTGGGCGTCGTCGGCCAGTCCCTTGTCCACCCGTACGGCCGCGAGCGTGGCGCTGAGGAACCTCGTCGCCTTGACCGGGTCGGTCAGCGTGGAACCGCTCAGCGCCTGGTGCATGAGGGCGGCCATGAACTGCTGCTGCCGGTCGATGCGGCCCAGGTCATCGCCGCCGCCGAGGGTGTAGCGGGCACGGGCGTAGGCGAGCGCCTTCTCACCCGGCACGTGGGTCCGCCCGGCCGGGAGCCGCAGTCCGCTCTTCGGGTCGTCGATGGGCTGCTCGGTGCAGACGTCCACCCCGCCCAGGGAGTCGACCACCTTGATGAAGCCGAGGAAGTTGACCTCGACGTAGTGGTTCACGCGGACACCGGTGGTCTGTTCGATGGTGTGGATCGTGAGCTGCGAGCCGCCGAAGGTGTAGGCCCAGTTGAGCTTGCCGGGCCGGGCCGGGACGGGGGTGCCCTTGACCCCCTCGCTGCCGTTGGACCGGTGCGCCGGAATCGTGACGAGCGAGTCGCGGGGCAGGCTGACGACCGAGACCTTGTCATGGTCGGCGGACAGGTGCACCAGCATCATGGTGTCGGAGCGCTCGCCCTCGAACCGGCCGAGCCTCAGCCGCCGGATCTGTTCCGGCTTCAGCCCCTCACGCCGGTCCACGCCGGCCACCAGGATGTTCATCGCCCCCTTGGGGCCGGCGTCCGGCCGGTTGCCGAGGCCCTCGAAGGGGTTGATCTTCTGGACCTGGCCCATCATGAAGCCCTGGAAGGCCCAGGCACCCCCGGAGGAGAGGAGCACGAACACCGACATCGTCGCCGTGACCATCAGGAACCGGCGTCGCCGGCGGGGGGTGGCCGACGGCCGCGCGCCGCCGCGCGCACGGCGGCGCGAGCCCGATCTGGCGACGTCGACACGGGGCGCGCGGGTGTCATCGATGATGACGCCGTCCGGCCGGCCCTCGCCGGACTCCGGACCGGCGGAGCTCCGCGGTCCACCCGGTCTCGGCCGAAAATACCGTTCGAATGGATCGGAGTCGTTCTCGTTGGCCATCGTGGCTGCCGCCTCCGCGCGAAAACCGTATGTTCGTTGCCTGTGACCCTGGTTTCGTACAGTAGCGTGGCGGCGTCATGAATCCCTCTCCTAACGCGCGAGGCACCGCCGAACCTCGCCAGCCCCCCCAGAGCAGCCGAGTGAGCATCGATAGCCCAACCTGGCCGGCCGTATCCGTGATCATGCCGGTCCTCAACGAGGAACGACATCTGGCCGACGCCGTCGCGCGCATCATGGCGCAGGACTACCCCGGCGAGCTGGAACTGGTCCTCGCCGTCGGGCCGTCCCGGGACCGCACGGAGGAGATCGCCGCCAGGATCGCGGCGGACGATCCGCGGATCATCGTGGTGCCCAACCCCACCGGCCGCACGCCGCAGGGGCTCAACATCGCGATCAAGGCGTCGCAGTACTCCATCCTGGTCCGCGTCGACGGCCATTCGCTCTTGCCGCCGGACTATGTCCGCGCGGCGGTCGAGACCATGGAGACGACCAAGGCCGACAACGTCGGCGGGATCATGGCCGCCGAAGGCGTCACCGCCTTCGAGCAGGCGGTGGCCCGCGCCATGACCTCACCGATCGGGGTGGGCAACGCCCGTTTCCACACCGGTGGGGCCGCGGGCGAGGTCGAGACGGTCTATCTCGGAACGTTCCGGCGCAGCGCCCTCGACCGCATCGGAGGCTACGACGAGACCTTCGTACGGGCCCAGGACTGGGAGATGAACCACCGGATCCGCCAGACCGGGGGGAGGGTGTGGTTCACCCCGCGGATGCGGGTGACCTACCGCCCCCGTCCGAACCTCCGGGCGCTCGCCCGGCAGTACTTCCACACCGGCCGTTGGCGCCGGGTCGTCGGGCGGGAGCACCAGGGCACGCTCAACCTGCGTTACCTGGCACCGCCCCTGGCGGTCGTCGGCATCATCGTCGGCGCCGTGGCCGGTGCCTTCGGCTTCTGGCCCGGCTGGATCCTGCCCGGCGGTTATGCCGCCGCGATCCTCGCCGGGGCCGCGGCCACCGGCCGTGGCCTGTCCCTCTCGGCGTGGGTCCGGCTGCCGCTGGTCTACGCCACCATGCACATCTCCTGGGGCCTGGGCTTCCTCACCAGCCCGCCCGGCCTCGGCCAGCCCAAAGGCTGAACCGCACACCTGCACCTGAGCTGCACCTCAGCGCCCGGCCGGTCCGGCGGGTGCGGGGCGGCGGCACCGTCCGCCGTCCCGCACCCGCCGGCCACGATCAGCCCTACGGGCGGCCGAGCGCCCGATAGGTCCAGCCCGCCGAGCGCCAGCGCTCCGGGTCCAGGGCGTTGCGGCCGTCGACGATGTTGCGCTCGGCGACGACCTCACCCAGCTCCTCGGGATCCATCTCCCGGAACTCCGCCCATTCGGTCAGCAGCAGCACGACGTGCGCGTCGCGCGCCGCGTCGAGGGTGGACTCGCCATAGCTGAGCGCCGGCTGGGCCCGCCGGGCGTTGTCCAGCGCCTGCGGGTCGTACACGGTCACCTTGGCGTCGTGTGAGCGGATCGTCACCGCCACATCGAGGGCCGGGGAGTCGCGGATGTCGTCGGAGTTCGGTTTGAACGCCGCGCCCAGCACCCCGACGGTCCGGCCGGTGAACGACCCGCCCAGCAGTTCACGGGCGAGGTCGACCATGCGCATCCGGCGCCGCATGTTGATCGCGTCGACCTCGCGCAGGAACGACAGCGCCTGGTCGACCCCGAGCTCACCGGCCCGCGCCATGAAGGCACGGATGTCCTTGGGCAGGCAGCCACCGCCGAAACCGAGGCCGGGGCCCAGGAACTTGCCGCCGATCCGGTCGTCGTAGGACAGGGCCAGCGACAACGTGGTCACGTCGGCGTGCGTGGCCTCGCACACCTCCGCCATGGCGTTGATAAAGGAGATCTTGGTCGCCAGGAAGGCGTTCGCGGCGACCTTGACCAGCTCGGACGTCGGATAGTCCGAGACGATGAACGGCGTGCCGGCGGCGATCATCGAGGCGTAGACCTCACGAAGGATCTTCTCCGCCCGCGCCGACCGCACTCCGGCGACGATCCGGTCCGGATGCAGGGTGTCCTGCACCGCGAAGCCCTCGCGCAGAAACTCCGGGTTCCAGGCCAGCTCGGCGTCCTCGCCGGCCGGGGCCAGCCGGGACAACCGGTCGGCGAGCCGCGCCGCCGTGCCCACGGGCACGGTCGACTTGCCGACGACCAGGCACGGGCGCCGCAGCAGGGGCGCCAGCGCGGAGATCGCGTCGTCCACGAAGGTGAGATCCGCGGCGTATTCGTCCCGCTTCTGCGGTGTGCCGACGCACACGAAGTGGACGTCGCCGAACTCGGCCGCCTCCTCCAAGGAGGTCGTGAAGCGCAGCCGTCCGTTGGCCAGGTTGCGCCGTAGCACCACCTCCAAGCCCGGCTCGAAGAACGGCAGATCGCCGGCGGACAGCCGGTCGATCTTCGCTTTGTCGACATCGAGCCCGAGCACCTCGAACCCCAGGTCGGCCATACAAGCCGCATGCGTGGCTCCGAGATAACCCGTGCCGATCGCCGTGAGCCGGTGAGCCAAGGGAACTCCTTTCAGAAGACGTCCCCGCACGCCACTAATCCATCGTACTGGCCGGTAGCATTCGGGGCATGACCCCCGACTTCCCCTCGTACAGCCCCACGGAGGAGCACGAGCTCCTCAGGCAGACAGTCCGTGAGCTCGCCGACGCAAAGATCGCCCCCCGAGCCGCGGAGGTCGACGAGACCGGCGAGTTCCCGGAGGACGTCCTTGCGGCACTCGTGCAGGCGGACCTGCACGCCGTCCACATCCCGGAGGCATACGACGGCGCCGGTGCCGACGCACTCGCCACCGTCATCGTCATCGAAGAGGTCGCCCGTGCGTGCGCGTCCTCGTCGCTGATCCCGGCGGTGAACAAACTCGGCACCGTGCCGATCCTGCTCTCCGGTTCCGAAGAACTGAAGAGACGTTATCTGAGTCCGGTGGCGCGAGGCGAAGCCATGTTCTCCTACGCGCTCTCGGAACCCGAGGCCGGGAGCGACGCCGCGGCGATGAAGACCCGTGCGGTACGAGACGGAGATCACTGGGTGCTCAACGGCACCAAGATGTGGATCACCAACGCGGGCGTCTCGGACTACTACACGGTCATGGCCGTGACCGACCCCACACAGGGTGGCCGGGGCATCTCCGCCTTCGTGGTCGAAAAGAGCGACCCCGGCGTGAGCTTCGGCGCCCCGGAGAAGAAGCTCGGCATCAAGGGCTCCCCGACCCGCCAGGTCATCATGGACGACGTACGGATCCCGGCCGACCGGATCATCGGCGAAGAGGGCTCCGGCTTCAAGACCGCGCTGGCCACGCTGGACCACACCCGCATCACCATCGCCGCGCAGGCCCTCGGCATCGCCCAGGGCGCACTCGACTACGCCGTCGGCTATGTCAAGGAGCGCAAGCAGTTCGGCAAGCCGGTGTCGGACTTCCAGGGCGTGCAGTTCATGGTCGCCGACATGGCCATGAAGCTCGAGGCGGCCCGGCAGCTCACCTACCACGCCGCGGTCAAGTCCGAGCGGGCCATGCTGGGCGAGAAGGTGAAGGACCTCACATTCGTCTCCTCGGCCTGCAAGTGCCTGGCCTCCGACGTGGCGATGGAGGTCACCACCGACGCCGTGCAGCTCCTCGGCGGCTACGGCTATGTCAAGGACTATCCGGTCGAGCGCATGATGCGCGACGCCAAGATCACCCAGATCTACGAGGGCACCAACCAGATCCAGCGCGTCGTCATGGCCCGCCAGATCCTCAAGTAGGGACGTCCCGGGGCCTTCCCGGAGCCCCGTCCCCGCCGGGCGGGACCCCGTGCGCCTGCTCGGTCGCTCCGAGCGGAGCGGCGCCGGTCCCCGTCCGGCCGGTGGTGCGCCGGCCGGGCGGCCAGGTCACCGCGAGGACGGGACCCGGCCGCGGCCCGCCCCCTCGGCGAGGACGGCGCGGGTCAGCCCGAGGTGAGGTCGCGGAGGCGGGCACCCTTGGCCTTGGCCTGGTCGTACAGCTCGGACTGGAACTCCGTCATCCGCCGCCGCAGGGCCTCGTCGGCCACGCCCAGGATGCGTACGGCCAGGAGGCCGGCGTTGCGGGCGGCACCGACGGCGACCGTCGCCACGGGGACACCGGCCGGCATCTGCACGATCGACAGAAGCGAGTCCATGCCGTCGAGGTACTTCAGCGGCACGGGCACCCCGATGACCGGCAGCGGCGTCACGGACGCCAGCATGCCGGGCAGGTGCGCGGCCCCACCCGCCCCGGCGATGATCACCCGCATGCCGCGGGACTCCGCCTCCGAGCCATAGTCGATCATGTCGTGCGGCATCCGGTGGGCGGAGACCACGTCGGCCTCATAGGGGACGTCGAACTCCTCGAGCGCCTCGGCGGCGGCACGCATGACCGGCCAGTCCGAGTCGCTGCCCATCACCAGGCCGACCAGCGGGGTCATCGCGGGCCCTCCCTCAGGTAGTCGGCGGCGTGGCGGGCCCGGCCGAGGACCTCGTCCAGGTCGTCGCCGAGGGCGGTCACGTGCCCGATCTTGCGACCGGGACGTACCTCCTTGCCGTAGAAGTGGACCTTGATCCCCGGATCGTGCGCCATCACATGGATGTAGCGGTCGTAGACGCGCGGGTCGGTGCCGCCGAGGACGTTGGCCATGACGGCGTACGGCGCGGTGGGCTCCGGGGAGCCGAGCGGCAGATCCAGCACGGCGCGCAGGTGCTGCTCGAACTGGGACGTACGGGAGCCCTCGATGGTCCAGTGGCCGGAGTTGTGCGGGCGCATCGCCAGCTCGTTGACGAGGAGGCCGCTCTCGGTCTCGAACATCTCCACCGCGAGCAGCCCCACCACGCCCAGCCGGTCGGCGATGTCCAGGGCCATCCGCTGGGCCTGCGCCGCGCGTTCGTCGTCGAGGCCCGGGGCCGGCGCGATGACCTCGTGGCAGATGCCGTCGCGCTGGACGGTCTCGACCACGGGGTAGGCCGCGCCCTGGCCGTGCGGCGAGCGGGCGACCAGCGCCGCGAGCTCGCGGCGGAACGGGACGTGCTCCTCGGCCAGCAGGCCGACCCCCCGCCCGGCCGCCGCCTCGACGACCCGGCCGGCCTCGTCCGGCGACGCGCAGACCCAGACGCCCTTGCCGTCATAACCGCCGGAGACGGCCTTGAGCACCACCGGCCAGCCGGTCCGCTCGGCGAACGCGGCGACGTCGGCGGACCCTCCCACGGGGGCGTACCGGGGACACGGCACGCCTGCGGCGCTGAGCCGGTCCCGCATGATCTGCTTGTCCTGAGCGTGCCGCAGCGCGTCCGCACCGGGCCGGCAGGCGACCCCGGCGGCCTCCAGGGCCCGGATGTGCTCCGTCGCGACGTGCTCATGGTCGAACGTCACGGCGTCACAGCCCTTGACGAAGGCCATCAGGTCGTCGAGGGAGGCGTCATCACCGATCCGCACGTCCGAACAGGCCCGGGCGGCGGACGCGTGGGCCGAGTCGCTCAGCACCCGCAGCGTCACGCCGAGCCCGATGGCGGCCTGCTGGGTCATGCGGGCGAGCTGGCCGCCTCCGACCATCCCGACCACCGGCATCTGGGCGCTGTCGGGGCTCTCACCAGGATCTATCACGTGGAAAAGGTTATCCGGCCGCCGAAGTCGTGAACCATAGGAGGAGCGGTCTCGTCCAAGGACATGAGCCGCGGGAATGCGACACCCGCCCGAAACGTTCACGTTGCGCTGCCCTCACAGCGCCCAACCTCTATCCTCGATGTGCCTCGATCTCTATCCCCGATGTGCCCGATGTGCCCGATGTGCTGGGATCCCGAAGGGACGGTCCGTCTTCGTGAGCTTTGTCGTGAACCTCAACCGGCGCTTCGTGCGGATCGCGCACGAGCTCGCGAAGTTCGGCAGCGTGGGGGCCCTCGCCTTCGTCATCACGATCGGGCTGGGCAACCTGCTGCACACCGGCCTGGGCATGGGGCCGTTGACCTCCAACGGCATCGCGACCACGATCGCGACCACGTTCTCCTACTTCGCGAACCGGCACTGGACCTTCCGGCATCGCGACCGCACGGGTCTCGGGCGTGAATATGCCCTGTTCTTCGGCCTGAACGGCATCGGCCTCGTGATCACCGAGATCTTCATCGGGTTCACCCACTACGTCCTCGGTCAGCACGGCGCCATCGCCTACAACTCCTCCCTCATCATCGGCACCGCGGTGGCGACGTTGTTCCGGTTCTGGTCGTACAAGAAGTGGGTCTTCCCGCCCGCGGCGGCTCCCCGGGCCGGCCTCGCCGCGGCCCCCCCGGGCGGGGGCTCACCGGACACCACCGGCGCCCCGGCCCATCCGCAGGGAGACCACGTTCCTCCCACTCCCGCCGACCACGCCGACCGCGCCGGCGACACCGGTGCGCACGGGCACCGCCCCCCCGGCCACGCTCCCGAGCAGGGCCCTGCCGCCGAGCCGGGTCAGACCGAGCTGCGGCAGGTCACGCGGGCCCGCTGACCACCCGCTCGTCCACGAGCCGGACCTCCGCGCCCTTACGGAGAAAGACCCCGAAGACGGCCGGGCGGGCCCGCAGGAGCTCCAGGCGCCCGCCGTCCACGGCGACCAGCGACCGGGCCAGATACAGCCCGAGCCCCGTGCCCTCACCGCTGCTCACGCTCCGGTCGAAGACCGTACGTTCGAGTTCGGGGGGCACTCCGGGCCCCTCGTCGCCGACCTCCACCAGGACCGAGCCGGCGGTCAGCTTCGTGCTGAGCGTGACCGTGCCGGCCCCGTGGACCAGGGAGTTGTCCAGCAGGGTCGCGATGATCTGCGACAGCCCCGCCGGCGTGACCACGCCGGCGAGCCCCCGCTCACCCGTGACCTGGACCCGCCGCCCGTCCCGCTGGAAGATCGGCTGCCACTCCTCGACCTGCTGCGCCACGACGTCGTCGACCGCGACAGGCGTCGCCGCGCCCGTACGGTCGTGGCGGGCCCGGGCCAGCAACTGCTCCACGACGGCCACGAGCCGCTCCGCCTGGGCCAGCGCGGCCGCCCCCTCCTCCCGGACGATGTCGGGGTAGTCCGCGGCCTCCACCATCTCCTCGAGCCGCATGGACAGGGCGGTCAGCGGTGTGCGGAGCTGGTGGCTCGCGTCGGAGGCGAACTCCCGGCTGGCGGCCAGGAGATCGGCGATCCGCACGGCGCTGCGGTCCAGGACCTCGGCGACCCGGTCGACCTCGGGGATCCCATAGCGCCGCCGGCGCGGCCGGGCGTTGCCCGACCCGAGCCGGTCCGCGGTCTCGGCGAGGTCGATCAGCGGCACGGTCAGCTTGCGGGCCTGGAAGACCGCCAGCGCGACCGTCACCGCCCCCCCGAGCAGCACGAGCCCCCCGATGAGCAGGAGGGACCGCAGCGCCTCGTTCTCCACGTCCCGGGCGTTCTGGGAGACGTCCACGTGGATGCCCCCGGCCGCCCGGGAGTCGGTGAGCCGCTGTCTGCGGCTCGGCGGCTCCGTACCCGCCGTGACCACCGAGTCGTTCGGCAAGATGATCACAACGTAACGGCCGGGGAACTCATGACCGATCTGCGCCGAGGTGATCGGCTGCCCGGAGTCCCAGCGCAGCTGCACCCCGGCCAGGATGATCGCCGACTCCCGTTGAAGTGACTGCCGGGCCTCCTCATAGATGAGCTTGTGCGTCGAGTAGGCGAGGGGAATGCCGAGCAACAGGATCGCGACGATCGCCACGGCGAACGTCGACACGAGCAGCCGGCGCCTCATCAAGGCTCCTTCCGCTAGGACGGGTGCGCGCACCCGTCACGATCACGCGGCCGTCACCGGCGATCGGGGCCGGAGCGGGACGGTCACCACGTCCGTCGTGGGCTAGTCACCACGCTCGAAGCGGAACCCGACCCCCCGGACGGTGGTGATGTAACGCGGACTCGCGGCGTCGTCGCCGAGCTTGCGGCGCAGCCAGGAGATGTGCATGTCCAGGGTCTTCGTCGATCCCCACCAGTTCGTGTCCCACACCTCTCGCATGATCTGTTCACGGGTGACGACCTTGCCGGCGTCGCGGACGAGCACCCGCAGCAGGTCGAACTCCTTGGTGGTGAGCTGCAGCTCCTGTTCCCCCATCCAGGCACGACGTGACTCGGCGTCGATGCGCACCCCTTGGACGATGGGGGTCTCGGTGCTGCCCCGGCGCAACAGGGCCCGGACCCTGGCGAGGAGCTCGGCCAGCCGGAAGGGCTTGGTGACATAGTCGTCGGCACCCGCGTCGAGTCCCACGACGGTGTCGACCTCGTCGGCGCGTGCGGTCAGGATCAGGATGGGGACTCCGTGGCCTTCGGAGCGCACCCGGCGCGCCACCTCGAGCCCATCGAGCTCGGGCAGCCCGAGGTCGAGGACGATGAGGTCCACGCCCCCTCCGAGGGCGCGTTCCAGGGCCTGGGGCCCGTCCGGGCTCACTTCGACGTTGTATCCCTCTCGTCGCAATGCGCGAGCGAGGGGCTCCGAGATGGACGTGTCGTCCTCGGCGAGCAGTACTGAGGTCATGCCCCGATCGTAGGACTATTCAAGAACGTTTCCCGCTTAGTGCGGACGCCTTGACCTGCGGTTTAACACCCGTAGTACATGCTTGAACACGGCCGAACCGGGTCCAACCGGAAGCAACCGCTCACGCCCGTACGCCTACCAGAACGTGACTCGGCGTGAGCGCCGCCCGAACCCGGCCGCCGCCCGGCCGGAGCCCCGATGAGGCCTCCGCCACACCACGCTCGCGGGGCTGGCCAGAACAGAGCGCCTCGGATAACTTAGGAGAGGCTTACCTAACCGAGTCGACCGTGTCCCCGGAGTCCCCGGCCCCCGGGACCCGGGCGGCCACAGCGAGAGGCGCTCCACCGGATGTACGTCTGCATCTGCCACGCCGTCACCGAGGACGAGGTCACCGGTTGCGTGGCCGCCGGTGCCGGATCCGTCAAAGAGGTCAGGGCCGCCTGCGGGATGCGACCCGGCTGTGGTTCCTGTACCAAGCGCCTGTGCGCTCTCGTCAGCCGGAGCCGTACATCGGCCCGGACCGCGGACGCGCTCCCGGAGGCGGTTCCACAGGGCATGGCCGCCGCCTGACCGCCCTCCGCCGGAAGCGATGAGCCCGGACTCGCGCGCGGGCCCTCCCGGTCCGCCGCAGGTCGTGCCACGATTGGACGGTATGGAAGGCGACAAGGACATCATCGCGCTGCTCAACGAGCAGCTGACGGCCGAACTCACCGCTATCAACCAGTATTTCCTGCACGCCAAGATGCAGGAGAACCAGGGATTCCCCCGGCTCGCCCAGCACACCCGCGCGGAGTCCTTCGACGAGATGCGGCACGCCGAGCGGCTGACCGACCGCATCCTGTTCCTCGACGGGCTGCCGAACTACCAGAAGCTCGGCGCACTGCGCATCGGGCAGCGCGTCGTGGAACAGCTGAGGGCCGATCTCTCCATCGAACTCGAGGCGGTACACCGCCTGCGGCCCGGCATCGAGCTCATGCGCTCTCGCGGTGACGTGACCTCCGCGCGGATCTTCGAGGACATCCTGGCGGACGAGGAGGAGCACGTGGACTATCTCGAGACCGAGCTCCAGCTCGTGGAGACCCTGGGAGAGCAGCTGTACCTCCAGCGCTACACCTCGCCCTCCGGCGACTAGCTCCACCCGGCCGCCGGCCGGGCACGGCTCAGTCTCCGGGTGCGTGGCCCTCGACGCCCGCGAGCCCGGTGACCGTGCCCGCCTCGTCGGTGGCCAGGTGCAGCACCCAGAAGCCGCCCTTGCGCGGCGCCCGCCCGCGCCGCACCGGCCGTCCGAAGCGCTCCGAGAGCTCGGCGAGCAGATCCGGCGCCAGCTCGCCATGCGTGCACACCACCGTGGACACGGCCTCGGCCGCCAGTTCCCCGATCCGGGTCCGTGCCCGCGCGCGGCCTCCGGGGCCGACATCGCCGTCCTCACCGACCGTGAAGGCCGGGTCCGTGGTGACGCCGGTCTCCGCGCGCCGGGCGTACGGCAGCAGCGTCTCCACACACCGGGCCGTCGTCGAGCTGATCAGCCGGTCCGGCGCGTAGGCCGCCAGCGGCCCGGCGAGGTCACGGGCCACGCCGCGTCCCCTGCGGTCGAGGGGACGCAGCAGGTCGAGGTCGCACCAGTCCCCCCGGCCGCCCGCGGAGGCGTGCCGGAGAATGATCACCGTGATGGTGCGGAGCGGGCCCTGGGCGAACTCGCGCAGGAGCGCGACGTCCCGCTCGTAGCTGAGCCGGCGGCCGGCTTCCGGTACGGGCCACCACTCGAGCCGGTCCACCTCGTCACCGGGGATGAAGCCGTCCCCGGCACCGGTCTCCGGCACTGTCGCGGCCCAGTAGTCCACGCGCTTGGGCCGGCCGTCGGCGACATAGGTGTGCGAGCTCAGCGGGCGGCCGAGCCGGGGCGTCATCCCGGTCTCCTCCCGCACCTCCCGGACGGCGGCCTCCAGGACATGCTCGCCCTTGTCCAGCTTGCCCTTGGGGAAGGTCCAGTCGTCGTACTTGGGCCGGTGGATCAGCGCCACCTCGGGCCCCGCGTCGCCCTCACGCCACACGACCGCACCCGCGGCATGGATCAGATCATCGGCGATCGCCGTCACACCTCACCGTCGGCTCCTCATCAGCCCGGTCTGGATGTCGGACAGGTCTTCGTCTCCCTCGGACGTGCGCCGGGTCCAGGAACCGTCACCGTCCAGCTCCCAGCTCGCCGTGCTCTCGTCCATGACCCGGTCGAGGAGCCCGATGAGGTGGTCGCGGTGCTGCCGGTCCCTGACCCGCACCAGCGCCTCCACGCGCCGGTCCAGGTTGCGGTGCATGAGGTCGGCGCTGCCGATCCAGACCTCCGGATCCCCGCCGGAGTCGAAGACGTAGACCCGGGAGTGCTCCAGGAACCGGCCCAGCACGCTCCGTACCCTGATCGTCTCAGACAGGCCCGGCACTCCGGGACGGAGGGCGCAGATGCCGCGGACCCAGATGTCGATCGGCACGCCGGCCTGCGACGCGCGGTACAACGCGTCGATGACCTCCTCGTCGACCAGCGAGTTGCACTTGAACCGGATGTGGGCGGGCCGCCCGGCCCGGTGGTGCTCGGCCTCCCGCTCGATCCTCAGCACCAGGCCGGAGCGCAGCATGCGGGGGGCCACCAGCAGCTGCCGGTACGGGATCTGCCTGGAGTGCCCGGTGAGGTGGTTGAACAGGTCGTTGACGTCCTCGGCCACCTCGGGGTCCGAGGTGAGCAGACCGAAGTCCTCGTAGGTGCGAGCCGTCTTGGGGTTGTAGTTGCCGGTGCCGATGTGACAGTAGCGCCGCAGGGTCCCGTCGCTTTCCTGGCGCACCACCATGGCGAGCTTGCAGTGCGTCTTGAGCCCGACGAACCCGTAGACGACGTGGCAGCCGGCCTCCTCGAGCTTTCTGGCCCAGGTGATGTTCGCGTGCTCGTCGAACCGGGCCTTCAGCTCGACGACCACGACCACCTGCTTCCCCGCCTCCGCCGCGTCGATCAGCGCGTCCACGATCGGTGAGTTCCCGCTGGTGCGGTAGAGCGTCTGTTTGATGGCGAGGACCTGCGGATCCTCGGCCGCCGCC
Source organism: Actinomadura sp. (assembly GCA_036008685.1). Classification (GTDB taxonomy): domain Bacteria; phylum Actinomycetota; class Actinomycetes; order Streptosporangiales; family Streptosporangiaceae; genus Actinomadura_C. The sequence continues at coordinate 43,217 of DASYNF010000178.1, forward strand.
TCGATGAGCTGCTGCACGCTCGTCGTGAAGGAGTCGTACGGGTGGTGGACGAGGATGTCACGCTCCTCCAGCACCGAGAACACGTCGGAGTCGCGCGGCAGCGCGGTCTTCGAGGGCACGAACGGCGGGTATCTGAGCTCGGGCCGGTCCAGGTCCGCGATCTCGTGCATGGCCGTCAGGTCGAGCGGGCCCGGAACGCGATAGACCTCCCGCTCCTCGATCCCCAGCTCACCCGTCAGCAGCTCCAGCACCTCCGGCGAGATCGACTCCTCCACCTCCAGCCGGACCACCGGTCCGAACCTGCGGCGCAGCAGTTCCCGCTCGAGCGCCTGCAGAAGGTCCTCGGTGATGTCCTCGTCGACCTCCAGGTCCTCGTTGCGGGTCACCCTGAAGGCGTGGCACGCCAGCACCTCCATGCCGTTGAACAGCTGCGACAGGTGCGCCGCGATCACGTCCTCCACCGGGGCGAACCGGCCCGGTGAGGCCTCGATGAACCGGGTGAGGGCCGGGGGCACCTTCACCCGGGCGAAGAGCCGTTCCCCCGTGGTCGGGTCGGCCACGATCACCGCGAGGTTGAGCGAGAGCCCGGAGATGTACGGGAACGGGTGGGCGGAGTCGACGGCCAGCGGAGTCAGGACCGGATAGATCCGCTCCCTGAACAGCCTGCTCAGGTTCTCCTGCTCGGCTTCCGCGAGATCGTCCCAGCGCAGGACGTCGATGCCCTGCTTGGCGAGTTCGGGACACAGCTCGTCGCGATAGCAGGCGGCGTGCTGCAGCATCAGCTCGTGCGCCAGCTGCGCCGTCCGTTCGAGGACTTCGCGGGGCTGCCGTCCGCTGGCCGCCTGGACCGCGAGACCGGTGGCCATGCGCCGGATGAGGCCGGCCACGCGCACCATGAAGAACTCGTCGAGATTGCTCGCGAAGATCGCCAGAAACCTCACGCGCTCCAGCAGGGGGAGGGCGGGGTCCTTGGCGAGCTCGAGCACACGTTCGTTGAACCTCAGCCAGCTCTCGTCCCGATCAAGAAATCGGTCGTCAGGGAGCACGCCCTCGGCCTGGCTCGGATGTCCGGGATCTGCGCTCATGTACCAATGATCCCTTATCAAGATGAACAGTGGTAGAACTACCAGCGCCGACGATGAATCCGGGCGCCCCTCCGGATGGGCTTTGATGGAGGGGTGAGCGCATCGTCGTACGGAGACCTGGCACGACCGCCGCTGAGCGAGAAGGCCCTGGGTCGCCTCCTGATACGCCCGGGATCCCTGTGGCGGGATGTACGGGTGGTCTCCGAGACCGGATCCACCAACGTCGACCTCGCGGCCGCGGCCAGGGAAGGGGCTCCCGAAGGCACCGTCATGGTCGCCGAGGAGCAGACCGCCGGGCGGGGGCGGCTCGACCGCCGGTGGGCCGCCCCACCGCGCGCGGGGCTGACGTTCTCGATCCTGTTGCGCCCGGCCGTCCCGGTGGCCCGGCAGGGCTGGATCCCGCTGCTGACCGGTGTCGCCGTCGCCTCGGCCCTCCGCCGGATGACCGCGCGGGCGCACGCCGGCGACTTCGGCGACCCGACCGGCGAGACCGTCGTCGACGCCCGGCTGAAGTGGCCCAACGACATCCTGGTGGGCGAGCGCAAGCTGGCCGGGATCCTGGCCGAGCGGGTGAACGACGGGGTCGTCGTGGGGGTCGGGCTCAACGTGAGCCTGCGGCCCGAGGAGCTGCCGGTGCCGACCGCGACGTCGCTGACCATCGAGAACGCGGCGTTCACGGACAGGGAACCGCTGCTGCGGGCGATCCTGCGAGAACTCGAGGCATGGTACGGCGCCTGGCAGGCCGTCGACGCCTCCCCCGACGAGGACGGGCCCGGTGGATATCCCGACGTGGCCGGTCTTCCCGAGGGCCGCCCGGCCGGATTGCGCGGAGCCTACCGGGCGCTGTGCGCCACCCTCGGCCGTACGGTCCGCGTGGACCTGCCGGGCGGCACCGCCGTCGAGGGCACGGCCGCGGACATCGACCCCGCGGGACGCCTGCTCGTCCGGACGGCCGGCGGCGAGGAGGCCCTCAGCGCCGGGGACGTCCTGCACGTCCGCCGGGGGACCTGAGCTCTTCGCCCGCTCGACCACCTACCGGAATCATTTCTGCCACGATATGCGGTATGGGCCTACCTGAGCAGCCATCGACCGAGGATCAGGTCATCCTCAGTGACCACCCGCACTGGTCGACTCTCCTTCGGACCATCGTCCTCCTGATCGTGACGGTGGCCGCGGCCGGCGCCGCGATCGTCTTCATGCCGGACTCAGATCTTCAGGGCCAGATCAGGCTGGGGGTCGCCGTGGTCGCGGCCCTCCTCGCGCTGGTGGTCTCGGTGGTGCCGTTCCTGCGCTGGTTCGCGACCCGCTACGAGCTGTCGGAGCAGGGCCTGGTCATTCGCGAGGGCATCCTGTCCCGGTCGGTGCGGACCATCCCCATCGGCCGGGTCAACGACGCCTCCCACTCCCAGCGCCTGATGGAGCGGTTGCTGGGCAAGGGGACCCTGACCGTCGAATCCGGTGGGGAACGTGGTCTGCTCGTGCTCAAGAACGTGCCGGGCGTCGAACAGTGGCACCGCCGGCTCTATCTGCTCATCGACGACATGGCCGATGGGGTGCGGGACGGTCGGTGACCGCGGCCGTCAGGCGGAGGAGGACATGTCCGATCCAGATCAGGACCCGAGGGACATCGAGGAGCTGCTGCTCGGCGGGGAGATCCGCTACACCCGGGTCGATGTCCAGCGCATGACGGGCGTGTCCCGGGAGTTCACGCAGCGCCTCTGGCGCGCGTTCGGCTATCCGCACATGCCCGACGACACCGTGGCCTTCACGGAGGGCGACGTCACCGCGCTCTACCGGATCCAGCGGCTGATGCAGGACGACGTCCTGGACGACGCCGACGTGATCCGCATGGTCCGTGCGGTCGGCCAGACCATGACCAAGCTCGCCGAGTGGCAGGTCAACCTCCTGACCAGCAAGATCGCTGGCGACCTCTCCGAACCGCCGAGCGTGGAGTCGGTCCGGTTCATCATCGACCTCGCGGAGAAGCACATCCCCGACTTCGAACCGCTCATCGTGCACGCGTGGCGCCGGCAGCTCGCCGCCGCGGGCACCCGGGCGATGGCCATGGCGGCGACCGAGGAGGACGTGATCCCGCCTCGTACCCTGGCCACCATCGGGTTCGCCGACATGGTGTCGTTCACCCAGATGAGCCGGGAGCTCGACGAGATGGACCTGGCCCGGGTCGTGGAACGGTTCGAGGAGACGGCCTCGGACGTCATCGCGGCCAACGGCGGCCGGCTGGTGAAGACCCTCGGTGACGAGGTGCTGTTCAGTGCCGACACCCCCGAACTCGGGGCCGAGATCGCTCTGTCGGTCGCCGAGACGATCAAGGACGAGACCGAGGTCCCCGACGTGCGGGTGGGCGTGGCCTACGGCCCGGTGCTGCCCCTCATGGGCGATGTCTTCGGAACCACCGTCAACCTCGCCGCCCGGCTGACCTCGATCGCCCGGCCCGGCACCGTGGTCATCGACGCGGAACTCGCCGCCGAGCTGGAGGGCTCCGAATCCTTCCACCTCAGCAGGATCGTCCGCCGGCCCGCGCGCGGTCTCGGGATCATCCAGCCGTACGTCCTGCGCCGCCGCGACCGGCGCGGTTCCGGCCGCGTCTAGCGCCTGCCATGGACTTAGAGTGCTCCCCATGGATGATGTCAGCCTGCATCGCTTCGACCATGTGGCCGAGATAGTCCTGGACCGGCCGGAGGCGCTGAACGCGCTGTCCACCTCCATGGCCCTGGAGCTGGCGGAGGTCTGCGCCGAGGTGGCCGCCGACCGATCCATATGGGCGGTGCTCCTGAGCGCGGCGGGCGAGAGGGCCTTCTGCGTCGGAGCGGACCTCAAGGAACGCAACGGCATGACCGACGCCGACCTGCTGCGCCAGCGTGAGATCTTCCGCGCCGCGTTCGGCGGGGTGCTGGGCCTGCCCCAGCCCACGGTCGCGGCCGTGCACGGCTATGCCCTGGGTGGAGGCTGCGAGTTCGCACTCTCCTGCGACCTGATCGTGGCGGACGAGTCCGCCGTGCTCGGCCTGCCGGAGGTCAGCGTCGGCCTGGTCCCCGGCGGGGGCGGCACACAGCTGGCCCTGCGCCGGCTCGGACCCGGCCGCGCGGCGGAACTGGTGCTCACCGGGCGCCGCCTCGGGATCGAGGAGGCGGTGTCGTACGGCCTGGTGGACCGCAGGGTCCCGGTCGGCAGCGCCCGCGAGGAGGCCCTGACCCTCGCCATCCTCATCACCAAGAACTCCCCGGTGGCCGTACGGGCCGCCAAGCGCGCCATGCGCCACGGGGCCGGCCTGGACCTGGCCGCGGCCCTCGATGTCGAGGACGCCGCCTGGCGCACCGCGGCCTTCTCCGCGGACCGCCGCGAGGGCATCGCCGCCTTCAACGAGAAGCGCCCCCCCGAATGGCCCGGCCTCTGAACCCGGTCCAGGCCGCGCCCGCGCGCCTACTCGTCCCCGTCCCACTCGTCGACGTCCCACTCGTCCACGTCCCAGCCATCGACCTCGGGACCGCCCGCGCCCGGGCTCTCCACATCCGAGCCCGGCGAACGCGACTCCTCCGGCCGTGCGCACCGAGGACGGGCGCGTTGGGCGGCGAGCCACCAGGCGGGTGGCACCGGTGGCGGCCGGTTACCGAAACGCTCTTTGCGCACCTCCCACTCCGATAGCCGCCGCCGGTACTCCCGCAGGTCGGGCGGATCCCGGTAGAAGGTCTCCGGCGGTCTGGCGAACCCGAAGAGGTCCCCCCACCACTCCCCCTGCTTCGGGTCCAGGACCACGTCGAGATGGGACGGATAGCGCCGTCCGGCCCCATCACGGACGCCGTCTCGGTCGTCCATGGGGACGATCCATTCCTCCATGGGCTCGATCAGGTGCCGCTCATCATCGATCACGACCAGATGCAGGCCCGCCGCAGCCATGATCCGTTCGAAGACCTCGAGGCTGGGGATGAGTGAGCCGGTCTCCGATCGCTGCACGGTGGACTGGGACACGCCCACCACCTCTGCCATGTCGCGCTGGCTCAACCCCGCGATGCGCCGGGCCCGCCGGATCAGCCCGGGGATCGGATAGCCGTCGATTCTTGGCTCCGTCCTCCGAGGCTCGTCCATGTCCGCCATTGTCGGCTGCACCCGACCCGGCGAACCGGATCATGGCGCGACTGTGGATAACTCCGAGCCACCCCGGCAGTGCCCTCCAGGCGCTTTGCCATGAGCACCTATACGCATCAGCGGCTGATGCGTATAGGTGCTCATGGCAAAGCGATTCCAGGTGAGGGGCCCGGCGTGGGCCTGGGTGCGCGGGATCACGCGGGCGGCGGCAGGTCCTTGCGCATGTGGACGGTGTGGCGGCCGGCGTGGAGCTCGCGGGCCGTCTCGCGATAGCCCAACGAGGTGTACAGCGAGATGTTCGAGGTCATCTTCTCGTTGGTGTAGAGCCGGAGCGCGGGGAGGCCGAGCAGGCGGGCCCGCCGCTCGGCGAAGGCCAGCAGGCTCCGTCCGACGCCCCGGCCCTGCGACGACGGCCGGACCGCGACGTTCTCCACCAGGAGCACCTCGTCCTCCGGGACCAGGACGATCAGGCCGTCGGCCGGTCCGACCACGAACACGTGTCCTTCCCTGATCAGCCGCCCGTAGTCGGCGTCCATTGGGAGCGGTCGCATCCCGATGACCTCGGCCCAGTGGCCGTAGGCGGCCAGGACGGTCCGTTCCACGGCCCCCCGGTCGGCGGGGACGGCGGACCTGACCTCATGACCGGCCTCATGCCGGACCTCATGCCGGACCTCATGCCGGACCTCATGCCGAGCCTCATGCCGAGCCTCATGCCGGGCCTCATGCCGGGCCTCATGCCCCGTCTCGGCGGTCATCCGGTGTTCTGCAGTCCGGCCGCGACTCCGTTGACGGTCAGCAGGAGCAGTTCCTCGAGCCGGTCCCGTTCGGCGTCGTCCACGCCGGCGCGCAGGGCGGTGAGGGCCCGCAGCTGGAGGTGGGACAGCGCGTCGACGTAGGGATTGCGCAGCTCCACCGCTCGGGAGAGGACCCGGCGGTTCTCCAGCAGACGTTCATGGCCGGTGACGGCCAGGACCAGGGAGCGGGTCCGGTCGTACTCGGCCAGCACGGCCTCGGTCAGCGCCGGACGGTCTCCGAGCGCGAGGTAGCGCGCCGCGATGTCGCGGTCGGTCTTGGCCAGGCTCATCTCGGCGTTGTCGAGCAGCGCGGCGAACAGCGGCCAGGACCGGTAGGCCTCCCGCAGGGTCTCGAGGTCCTCTCCGGCGACGGCTTCGAGGCCGCTGCCGAGCCCGTACCAGCCGGGCAGGTTGACCCGGGTCTGGGTCCACGCGAACACCCAGGGGATGGCGCGCAGGTCCTCCAGGGAGGTCGAGGCGGTGCGGCGGGCCGGGCGCGAGCCGATGCGCAGCTGGGAGATCTCCCCGAGCGGGCTGACCCGCGCGAACCATTCGGGGAACCCGTCGTCCTCGACCAGCGCGCGGTAGGCCTCCTGCGCGGCGGTGCCGATCCGGTCGGCGAGCCCGCGGAAGCGGGCCGCGGCGTCGCGCGCCCGGTCCTCCACGGCCGGGGTCGAGGCGAGGAGTACGGCGTTGGTGACCTGTTCGATGTGGCGCTGCGCTATCTCCTCGTGCCCGTAGCGGGCGAAGATCACTTCACCCTGCTCGGTCACCTTGAAGCGGCCTGCCACCGACCCCGGGGCCTGAGCCAGGATCGCTCGGTTGGCCGGGCCTCCGCCCCGGCCCAGCGATCCGCCGCGGCCGTGGAAGAGGGTGAGCTTGATCCCGGTCCGTTCGGCCCAGGCGGTGAGGGCGGCCTGGGTGTCGTACAGCCGCAGGGTCGCGCTCGTGGGGCCGAGCTGCTTGGCCGAGTCCGAATAGCCGAGCATGATCTCCATGCGGCGTCCGGTCTGATCCAGGCGGGCCTGCACGGCCGGCTGCTGGATCATGCCCTCGAGCACGGCCGGCGCGCGCTCCAGGTCCTCACCGGTCTCGAACAGCGGCACGACGTCCAGGACCGGGCCGCCGCCGGTTCCGCCCGCGGCGGCCGCGAGCTCGTACACGGCCGCGACGTCCTCGGCGGTCCGGGTGAACGACACGATGTAGCGTCTGCACGCCTCCACCCCGAACCGCTCCTGGATCCAGGAGACCACGCGGAGCGTGTCCAGGACCTCCTCGGTCTGCTCCGACAGGGACCCGCCCGCGCGCACCTCGGCCAGGGCCTTCTCGTGCACCGCCGAGTGCTGGCGGATCTCCAGCTCGGCGAGGTGGAACCCGAAGGTCTCGACCTGCCAGATGAGGTGCTGCAGCTCACCGTAGGCCTGCCGGGCCGCCGCCGCGGACGCCAGAGAGTCCTGGACCAGCCGCAGGTCGGCGAGGAGCTCGTCCGGTGAGCCGTAGGCGAGATCCGCGTCGCGGGTGCGCGTGGCGGCGATCCGGTCGGCGGCGTAGAGCAGAAGCTGCCGGTGCGGTTCCCCCGGCGACCGCTTGGCGATCTCGCCGATCCGGTCCGGCTGCGCGGCCCGCGCGGCGGACAGAGCGCTGCTCAGCGCCGGGGACGGCGGCGTCGTGGAGGCGTGCGCGGTCAGCCGGCGGCCGACCCGGACACAGGCGCCCTCGAGAGCCCGCAGGACATGTTCGGCCTGGATCATGATGGCCTCGCGGGTCACCTGCGCGGTGACGTGCGGGTTGCCGTCCCGGTCGCCACCGATCCAGCTGCCGAACCGCAGATAGGCCCGGGCCCGCGGCGGCCGCTCCCCCACGTCCTCCGGGCCCAGCGCGGTGTCCATGACCCGGTAGACGGCCGGGACCACCCGGAAGATGGTCTCGTCGAAGGCGGCCATCGCGGTGCGGACCTCATCGAGAGGGCTCATCTGGGTGCGCCGGCGGAGGGCCGTCCGCCACAGCAGGTCGATCTCCTCGAGCAGCCGCCGGTGGATGTCCGCCCGCTCGCTCGCGCCCCGTCGTACGTCGTTCAGGTCGGCGAGCAGGCCGCTGGTGCGCCTGATGCCGTTGACGACCGCCCGGCGGCGAGCCTCGGTGGGGTGCGCGGTGAAGACCGGATGGAGCTCGAGCTCGGCGAGAGCCTGTTCCACGGGCTCCTCTCCGGTGGCGCCGATCTCCGCCAGCGCGGCGGCGACCGATCCGGACCGCGGGCTACCGGACCCCTCGCCGGGGGCGGGAGCGGCGTCGCGCTCGCGGAGCGTACGGATGCGGTGGTGTTCCTCGGCGAGGTTGGTGAGGTGGAAATAGACGGTGAAGGCCCTCGCCACGAGCTCGGCGCGCTCCAGCGGCCATCCGGCGACGATGGCGGCCACCTGGTCCCCAGTGGTCCCGGTCGTCTCGGTCGTCTCGGTGGCGGCCGGCTCGGGCGCACCGGCCCGGTCCGGCGACCCGGAGCGCTCCTGCGTACGGCGTGCGGCGATGACCCCACGCCGGAGCTCTTCGACATCGTCCAGCAGGTCCTGCCCGCCGTACTCGACCAGGACCTGGCCGAGCAGGGAGCCCAGCAGCCGGACGTCCTGCCGCAGCGGCTCGGGCATCTCCTGCCGTGCTGAATCGCGGTGGGTCTGATCGGAATCGGGAGCGGAATCGGAACGGACGTCGGCGGGGATGTTTTCAGCCACGTGTTCAGCGTAGTCAGCGCGGCCGTGCTATGGCCGGGGCCGGGCCGGTCGATTCACCGGTCAGCACCCGGTTACCCTTTCTGACATGGCGACGGAAGCCGTGGAACCCTCGGACCACATCGATATCCACACGACCGCAGGCAAGATCGCTGACCTGGAACGGCGCAGATACGAGGCCGTGCACGCCGGTTCGGCGCGGGCGGTCGAAAAACAGCACGCCAAGGGCAAGACGACCGCCCGCGAGCGGATCGACGCCTTCCTCGACCCGGGCTCCTTCGTGGAATTCGACCAGCTGGCCCGGCACCGCTCGACCAGCTTCGGCATGGAGAAGAACCGGCCCTACGGTGACGGGGTGGTGACCGGCCACGGGACGGTGGACGGCCGGCCCGTCGCGGTGTTCAGCCAGGACTTCACCGTTTCCGGAGGCTCACTCGGAGAGGTCTTCGGTGAGAAGATCTGCAAGGTCATGGACCACGCGCTCAGGACCGGTTGTCCCGTCGTGGGGATCAACGACTCCGGCGGGGCGCGGATCCAGGAGGGCGTGGTCGCGCTCGGCCTGTACGCGGAGATCTTCAAACGGAACGTGCACGCCTCCGGCGTCATCCCGCAGATCTCGCTGATCCTCGGGCCCTGCGCGGGCGGCGCGGTCTACTCCCCGGCGATCACGGACTTCGTGGTGATGGTGGACCAGACCTCCCACATGTTCATCACCGGCCCGGACGTGATCAAGACGGTGACGGGCGAGGAGGTGACCTTCGAGGAGCTCGGCGGGGCCCACACGCACAACACCAGGTCCGGCGTGGCCCACTATCAGGCCTCGGACGAGCAGGACGCGATCGACTACGTGAAGGACCTGCTGTCCTACCTGCCGTCGAACAACCTCGGCGACACCCCGGCCTTCGAGACCCCGGTCGACCTCGATGAGCTCGACGAGGCTCTCGACACGCTGATCCCGGACTCGCCGAACCAGCCGTACGACATGCACACCGTCATCGAGCACGTGCTGGACGACGGCGAATTCCTCGAGGTCCACGCGCAGTTCGCGCCGAACATCCTCTGCGGCTACGGACGCGTCGAGGGACGCTCGGTGGGCATCGTGGCCAACCAGCCCATGCGGTTCGCCGGCACGCTCGACATCGACGCCTCGGAGAAGGCCGCACGCTTCGTCCGAACCTGCGACGCATTCAATATCCCGGTCCTGACATTTGTGGATGTTCCCGGGTTCCTACCGGGAACTGATCAAGAATGGAACGGGATCATTCGGCGCGGCGCCAAGTTGCTGTACGCCTATGCGGAGGCGACGGTTCCGCTGGTTACAGTGATCACGCGTAAGGCCTATGGCGGGGCCTACGACGTCATGGGATCAAAGCATCTCGGCTCCGACATCAACCTGGCCTGGCCGACCGCCCAGATCGCCGTCATGGGCGCACAGGGCGCGGTCAACATCCTCTATCGCCGCGAACTCGCCGCCACGGAGGACCCCGAGTCCCGCCGGGCCGAACTGATCACGGAGTACGAGGACACGCTGGCAAATCCGTACATCGCCGCCGAACGGGGATATGTCGACGGCGTCATCAAGCCATCGGAGACCCGCTCCCAGATCATCAAGGCGCTACGCGCGCTCCGGGAGAAGCGCAAGACGCTGCCTCCGAAGAAGCACGGCAACATCCCGCTCTGATCGCCGATACTGGAGACATATGGTGAACAAGCCGTTCCTGCAGGTCGTACGGGGAGAGCCCACGGCCGAGGAGGTCGCGGCCCTGATCGCGGTGCTGACGATCCGGGCCTCCAGAGGTGCGGGCCGGCGGGGCCGCCGTGGGTCCGGATGGGCGGACCGCTCCCGTCTCATGCGGGCGCCGCTGACCCCCGGCCCGGGGGCATGGCGGGCGAGCGCATTCCCGCGTTAAGACCTGGCCGTTTCACGGGTGAGCGCCGTAACGGTGGTTCGTGCCCGTAAAGGCCTCCGCGCGAATAAGGTAGAAAGCCCATGACTACCTCGGAGCTAGTTCCCCAGCCAGCCCGCTATGCGGTCTTCGTCGACGCGGGGTATCTCTACGCGGCCTCCGGGGCGCTGCTGCTCGACGCCACTTCGCGCCGCGAATACCGGGTGGCGGCGGAGAAGCTCATCCGGGCGTTGATGGCTCACGCGGCGGAGAAATTGCGCGGTGAGTTGCTCCGCGTCTACTGGTTCGACGCCGCGCCCAAACGCCAGCCCACGGTCGACCAGCGGGTCATCGCGAACCTGCCGTTGGTCAAACTGCGGCTCGGCAACCTCAACGCCCAGGGACAGCAGAAGGGCGTCGACGCCCAGCTCCGCGCCGACCTGGAGGCGCTCGCCCGGCATCGGGCGATCACCGACGCGGTGTTGCTGGCCGGCGACGAGGACATGCTCCCGGCGGTCGAGGCGGCGCAGCGCTACGGCGTCCGGGTCCATCTGTGGGGGGTCGAGCCCACCCACGGCTCCAACCAGGCCGAGTGGCTGGTGTGGGAGTCCGACACCGTCGAGGTGCTGCCGTCCGACTTCCTGCGCCCTTACTTCAGCAAGGCCGGCGTCATCGCCGTGCCGGCCGGCGAGCAGCAACGTCAGACGACCGTCGCCCGGGCGGCCGCTCCGGTCCCCAAGCCCTCCCAGGTCTTCGCGGGCCGCGCCCCCTCGACGACCGCGATCCCGCGGCCGATGCCGCCCGGGATGAAGCCGGTCGCGGCGGCGGCCGCCGCCGTGACCGCGGCCCAGCACCTCGCCGCCGACGGAAAGCTCGGCCCGGACCGATCACACATGCTGGAGATCGGGGAGCACGTCGCGCAGAAGTGGGTGTTCGAGCGCGGCCGGGACAACATCCGCGACCTCCTCCCCGGGCCCATCCTGCCTCCGGTCATCGACAAGGAACTGCTGATCGAGGCGGAGAAGGAACTGGGTCGCTCCCTGCGGCCCTACCAGGAGGCCCGCACCTGGCTGCGCGACGGCTTCTGGGAACGCGTCTACCGCGAATTCGGGATCGGCATCGGCAAGTCGGACTGATCTGGGACCGATCAGGACTCAGGGCCGGGCGCCACGACCTGTCCGGCGGACCCTCCGGCCGCCGCCCCGGCCACGTCCTGACGAGGACGTCCGATTCCCGCCAGCACGAGGTCATGGCCTGGGATTGAATCGGTACGTGCTCGACTTCGACTCCTGCTACCGGGCGGTGACCTCCCGGGATTCCCGCTTCGACGGCCGGTTCTTCACCGGTGTGACGTCGACGGGCATCTACTGCCGGCCGATCTGCCCGGCGCGCACGCCGGCGCGGCGCAACGTACGGTTCTTCCCGGCCGCGGCCGCGGCGGAGGGGGCCGGATTCCGGCCCTGCAAACGCTGCCGGCCGGAGGCGAGCCCCGGCTCGCCGGACTGGGACGTGCGCGGCGACCTCATCGGCCGGGCGCTCCGGCTGATCGACGACGGCCTGGTGGACGAGCAGGGGGTGCGGGGCCTCGCGCGGCGGCTCGCGGTCACCGAACGGCATCTGCACCGGCTCTTCGTCGCCGAGCTCGGTGCGCCGCCGCTCGCGGTGGCCCGCAACCGGCGGCTGCAGCTGGCGCGCAGGCTCCTCACCGAGACCGCGATACCGGTCACCGACGTGGCCTTCGCCAGCGGCTTCGGCAGCGTCCGGCAGTTCAACGCGAGCATGCGGGAGAGCTATGGCCAGGCGCCGTCGGAGCTACGGGGTGTCGGCCACGGGACCGGGCGCCCGGCGGCGCTGGAGCTGCGGCTCGCGGTCCGGTCGCCCTACGACCACGGAGCGCTGCTGGCCTTCCTCGCGGCCCGCGCCATCCCGGGCGTGGAGGAGGTGACCGCCGGCCGCTACGTCCGTACGGTCGCGGCGCCCGGGGGCACGGCGGTGCCGGACGGCGCCCACGCCATGACGATCGAGCTGATCCCGGCCGGAGACCACGTCCTGCTGCGGGCGGGCGGGCCCGGTCCGCGCGGGGTGGCGCCGCTGGTGGCGCGGTGCCGGCGGCTGTTCGACCTCGACGCCGACCCGTGGGCCGTCCGGGACGTGCTGGCGAGGGATCCGCTGCTGGCCCCACTGGTCGACGCGCACCCGGGGCTGCGGATGCCGGGTGCCTTTGACGGCTTCGAGCTGGCCATTCGGGCCGTACTGGGGCAGCAGATCTCGGTCGCCGCCGCGAGCACGCTCGCCGGCCGCCTCGTGGCGCGCTGCGGCACGCCGCTCCCGGAGACCGGGGAGGACGGGGGGCCGAGCCACCTGTTCCCCACGGCGGCACAGGTCGCGGCGGCGGACCTGAGCGGCCTCGGACTCACCGGGGCGCGCCGCCGTACACTCGAGGCACTGGCCGGCGCGGTCGCGGCCGGGGAGATCGACCTGGACGGCGGCGCGGACCCGGCCGAGACGGCGGACCGGCTGCTGGCGCTGCCCGGAGTGGGCCCATGGACCGTCTCCTACATCGCGATGCGCGCTCTCGGCGATCCCGACGCCCTCCCGGTCGCCGACCTCGCCCTGCGCCGGGCCTTCGCCGCACTCGCCCCCGCCGGTCGAAACCCGGCCCGTCGAAACCCTGCCGATCAGAACCCGGCCGGTCAAAGCCTGGCCGACCGGGCGGAGGACTGGCGCCCGTGGCGGGCCTACGCCGCCATGCACCTGTGGACCTCCCTCACCGAAAGGAACCGATCATGATTCGGGCGACCGTGCTCCCGACCCCCATCGGCCCGCTGTCCCTGCTCGAACACGAGGGCGCTCTGGTCGCCGCCGGCTTCACCGCCGACCCCCGGGAGATGCACGCCCGGCTGCATCCGGCCCTGGGCGGGCACGACCTGGCGGAGGTCCCCGACCTCGGCGAGATCGGCAAGGCGCACGAGGCCTATTTCGCCGGCGACCTCGACGCCCTGGACACGGTGGCCGTGCACGCTCCGGCCACCGCCACGCGGACCCTGCTCTGGGAGGCGCTGCGGGGGGTGCGCCCGGGAGAGACGGTCAGCTATGGCGAGCTGGCCGCGAGGGCGGGGCTGGAACGAGGGGCCCGCGCCGCCGGGCAGGCCTGTGCCCGCAACCTGATCGCGCCCGTGATCCCCTGCCACCGGGTCGTGGCCTCCACCGGCTCCGGCGCGCGGAGGCTCAACGGCTACTACTACGGGCTCGACCGCAAGGAATGGCTCCTGCGCCACGAAGCCGCGCTCTGAGTGAGGCCCGAGGCCCGGCCACGCCCCTTCGGGAGCAGTGGCGCGACACCGGCATGCTTTTTGTGATTGCGCCGCCACGCCGCGTCGCATCATCGGTACAGTCCCCGCGTGGCCGGCGAACGCAGTGAACAGCGGCTCCGCCGGGTGCTGCTGCTCACGGCGGCCTGCTCCACCGTGCTGTCCGGGCTCTCCGGCTGCCGATCCCCCGTGCCCTTCTACGCCCCGGGCCACGACCGGGACACGGCCGTGCTCGGACTCGGCGGTCCCGTCCCCTATGTCGGTACGGCCGGCACGGTGGACGAGGTCGACACGGCCGGCCGGCCCGTGGCGGCGGCCGCAATCCCCGGGTCCGGGCCGGCCGGCGAGCCGAACGCCACGGCGGCGGGCACGGCGCCGGAGGTCTACGCCTGGACGCGGAGGGGCATGCTCGGCGAGGCCGTACGCGGGCTGTCCGCGCGGGTGTGGGCGCCCAACCCTCGTGACGGGACCCTCGACGTCATCGACCAGCGGACCCTGCGGACGGTGCGCCGGATCAAGGTGGGTGGCACACCGCAACAGGTCGTGCCGTCCTGGGACCTCAAGACGCTCTGGCTCATCGACGGCACCGGAGGCTCGGTGACACGGGTGGATCCGCGGACCGGGCGCCACGGACCGGCGGTGCCGGTCGACTCCCCCAAGGACCTCTACTTCACGCCGGACGGCACCACGGCGCTGGTGATGGTGGGCCGGCAGCCGCGGATCGACTTCCGGGACCCGCGGACCATGCGGCTGCGCGCCTCGCTGCCCCTGCCGTGCGGGGGCGTACGCCATGCCGACTTCGCACCCGACGGGGCGTTCCTGGTGGCGAGCTGCCGGCTGTCCGGCCGGCTCGTACGGGTGGATCCGCGGCGGCGCGAGGTCACCGGCGTGCTCACCCTCGGCCCGGGGGCGGCCCCCCAGGACGTGCGGCTGTCCCCCGACGGGACGGTGTTCTACGTCAGCGACATGGCCCGCGACGGCGTGTGGCTCGTGGACGCCCGCCGGTTCAGCCACGTGGGCTTCATCCGTACCGGCGCGGGGGCCGAGGGGCTGCACCTCAGCCGTGACGCCGAGGCCCTGTACGTCTCCAACACCGGCGACGGCACCATCGCGGTGGTCGACTTCGCCCGCCGGAAGGTCGTGCGGCGGTGGCGGCTCCCGGCCGGCGGGTCACCGGGCACGGGCGGAGTGTCCGCGGACGGGACGGTGCTCTGGCTGCCCGACCGTTCCCTCGCCCGGGCCTACAAAATCTCCACCCGGACCGGGGCCGTGATCGGCCGGATCGACATCGGCGAGGGCCCGCGCGCCCTGTGCGTCTATCCCCAGCCCGGACGCCACTCGCTCGGCCACACCGGCAACCTGCGCTGAGCCGCTGAGCCGCGGAGTCCCGGCGATGCCGGGGCCGGACGGCTAGATCACCACCCGGCGGTGCCGCGGCACGAGCTCTTCCACGAGCGCCTCCGTCTCCGGCCGCATCCGGCCGAGCATGGGTCCGCGCTCCACCTGGTGCCGCAGCTCCTCGACCGCGACGCGGACCTGTGCCTCATCGCCGGCGGCCTGCGTGGCCCGGAGGAGATCCCGCCAGAGCCCCTCGTCATCAGGGGCCAGCCGCAGGCCGGCCCGCGCGGCCTCGACCGCACCACGGGCGTCGCCGTCGTCGAGCCGCAGCACCACCAGCCGATGGGCGACGTCGATCACCCGGGCCACGGCCTCGTACTCCAGGCCGTCGACGGCCAGCCAGCCGTAACGGCCCCTCGGCCGGCCGGCGAGCACGGGCCCGCGTACGAGATCGAGCGCATAGGACATGTACGCGGCCTCCGAGGCCGGTTCGGCCGCGGACCGCCAGACCAGCCATCGCAGGACGCTCCAGTCGACCCGCACCTCGGATCCGAGCTTGATCCGCCCGGCGTCGTCGTCGTACAGGTTGGGCCGGCCGCGCGAGTCATGCCCGAGCCACTCGGAGACCCGGGCGATCGTGGCGTCTCGTACTCCGGCGGTGACCCCGCGCGGCCAGACCGCGCCACCGAGCACCGTGGGATGCACGCCGCCGGGATGTGTGGCGAGATAGACCAGCACCTCGGTGCACAGGGCCCGCCGGCCGTCCTCCATCGGCCCCGGGGCGTCGACCTCGACGGGGCCGAGCAGCCGTACGTCCACGACGGGCTTCAGGTCGGTGGCCATCGCGGCGGACGCCGGGTGGTCCTCGGCCTCGGGAAGCGGGACGCCCTCCAGCCGGCCGGCCGTGCGGAACAGCTCGACCACCGCGCGGTAGTGGTGCTCCGGCACCAGCTGCGCCTCGACGTCGAAGCCCAGCACACCGGCCTGCAGCCGCCCCTCGGGGGTGACCTCCCACGTCCAGGTGGCATCGGGCGGTTCCCCCGCCACGATGTAGCCGGCCGCCATCCGCTGCCCCGTCCGGGCGAGCGCGACGAGCCGGTCCGCCTCTTCCTCCGTGGGCTCGTCCGCCATGATCAGGTAGTGCGGCATCCAGGCCTCGCCGAACACGCCCCGGCACCGGCCGGTCAGCACGGAGTCGGCCCCCGAGGCGGCGAGCGCCTGCCGCACCTCCTCGGCCCGGGCCTCCAGTTCCGGCAGCACCTCCGCCACCGAGCCGACCGTACGGATCCGGTCGGGCGCGATGTGCGAGAGCTCCTCACCGAAGCCCACGAGCGTGACACGCATGTGGTCCGACCACCGGTTGGTGGCCAGCTCGATCGCCACCGCGGCCAGCACCGCCCGCCGGACCTCCTCGGGCCCGCGCAGGGCGATCAGCCCGTGCGCCGCCTCCAGGTCCACGAGGATGCGGCCGTTGTGATTCGTGCCGATCGAGACCAGGCCCGGGTAGGGCGCCAGCACGTCCCGCAGGTCGTCGGGGTCGGCCGGGAACTCGCGCACCCAGTCCCGGTGCAGCCGCCACACCTGCCCGCCGTCGTGGGCCTCCCAGGGGGCCGGCGGGTTGCGGTCGGCCGGGGCGATCCACAGGTCCAGGCTCTCGGCTCCGAGGTGCACGCCGTAGACGGTCGGTGGCCTGCGGTCGTCCACGGACAGGGCCCTGGACATCTGCCGTAGCCCGAGATCCAGCAACCTCGTGGCCTCGGTGTCCGCGGCGATGCGCAGAGCCTGCTCGGCCACGGCGGCCGCGCCCTCGGGCCGTGCGATCATCTGGCCGAAGGCCCGATGCCACATCTGCTCACGCCGCCGGCGGCCGAGCGCACCGAGCAGGCCCGCCGCCAGCAGCGAGGCCACCGACAGGCCCTGCGCCCAGCCGAACTCGTATCCGCGCGTCGCGGACGGCGTCTCGGCGGCCTGCCGGGGGGCCGGCTGCCGGGAGGCGGGCGCCTCGTGGCCGGGCGGTCCCGGAGCGGCGTGCTCCGGGCCCGTCCGGTGCCGGCCGGCCTGGTCTTGACCGGCCTGGTCTTGACCGGTCCGATCTGGGCCGGTCCGGTCCCCGGGCGCCGGAGCCTTTCCGGCCCCCGTGGACCCGGCGGACCCCGAGCCCGCGGGACCGGACCCCTCCGCGCCACCGCCCGTACGCGGGGCCTGCGGGACCGGCTCGGCCAGGTCCTGCCGGTCCGGCCGGGCCTCGCCGTGGGACCGGTACTCCTTCACCTCGTGCGCCGGCACCACCTGCGCGCCGACGGCGTCATCGGGCATCTCCAGGATCCAGCCCGGCCGGATCAGGCTCGCGATGGTGAGCCGGCTGCCATCGGGCTGCACCCGGCCCTTGTTCAGCGCGTAGATCTCCGGGTAGCGCCGGCCATCGCCCAGGCACTTGTCCGCGATCTCCCAGAGGCTCTCGTGATGGCGGCCGTGCGGCGGGTGCACCCGGTAGATCTTCTTGGCCTTCGACTTCCGCACCGGGACGCTCTCCACGCTTTCGACGAGCTCCGGGGCGGTGGCCGTGTCCGGGACGACGGGGAGCCTCTGCAGGGACTGCGACTGGGTCTGAACCGGGCGGGCCGGATGCGGGTCACGCCCCGCGAACGCCGGGACGATGGCCGTCGTGGCCGTGAACAGGAGCAGCGCGGTGATGACGAGCCGGTGGACCAGCGACTGCGTGCCCCCGGCCAGCGGGACCTGGGCGGGGACGCCCACGCCGCGGAGCCCGGCGTAGACCTCCACGATCACGCACACGGTCAGCTGCAGCCAGGCCAGCCACACGAGGAGGACCATGACGGTCATGAGGGAGCCGGGCCCGAGGCGCTGGGTCAGCGCCTCCATGGAGGGCAGCCGCTCGGGGACCGGGGACCCGAAGAGCGTCAGCAGCGCGAACGGAACACCCAGGACCAGCGCGAGCAGCGCGGCCGCCGCGGCGATCCCCTGGAGCACGTCCGCCCCGCTCCGCCCGCCGTTGACCCGCGCTGCCCGCCGCGTTGCGCTCATCTGGGCTTCCTCATCTGGGCTTCCTCATCTGGGCTTCCCCATCTGGGCTCCCTCGCGCGCCTGAGGCCGGGTCCGGCACCGCCGGCCACGACCTCAGACCCCTGCCTGTGGATGGGCGGAGGCCCTGGACGTCATGGTAAAGGTGCCGAAACCCGGCATGATGCTGAGCAGCTGAAGCTCCACCTGGATCGTGACCTGGACGGTCGCGGACTGCCGGTCGCCGCTGACGACGCAGCCCACCGCCCCGTCGGCCTCCGGGTATTTCGCGACCAGCCGCCGGGCCTTCGCGCAGGCGCTGCCGCCGTCGGCGATCCGCGGCCTGCCGGTCGTCCGCAGGTAGGTGACGTCGATGTCGTCGGCCGCCGCCCGCGCCCCCTGTTCGGCGATGTCCGCCGCCCGCTGCCGCGCGTGGATGGCCAGTCCCCCGTCGACGAGGAGCCCGGCCAGCAGGATCACGAAGACCGCGAAGATGACCGTGAAGAGGGACACCGTCCCCCGATCCCGCTCCGGCGCCTTCACCCGGTCCTCCGGAAGGTGTCGAGGGGCACGGTGGCGACACCGGTCATGGTCTTCACTCCCGGGAGCCCGATGAGGGACATGCCGCCCAGATCCACGTCGCAGCTCACGGTCACGGTGACCTGCCCCCCGGGCTCCCAGCCGGTCAGGTCCGGAGCGATCCGGGGTCCCCCTCCGCACCAGTCCCGGGTCTTGAGCGTCTCCCGGCCCGCCCGGTCGGCGAACGCCACGGCGTCCGCGCGGCTGCGTCCGACCGAGGCCGCGCGCGCACCGTCCCTGGCGGCACCGTCGATCTGGCTCTGGGCCTCCACCATCCGCCCGACCCCCACCATCAGCATCATGAACGCGATCAGCACCGGAGTCACCAGGGTCAGCTCCAGCGCCATGGAGCCCCGGTCGCGCTCCCGCCGGCCGGGGACCCTCATGGCAGGCCCTCGCACCGGGTCCCGCCCGCGGTGTCCGGGCGATAACACTCGATGGGGCCGCCGGAACGCTGGCGCACGCGGAAGGTGAAGAAGGGGATGACCTGCACGGCCTCGCCGCTCACCTCCACCCACCGTTCGCTGCCGTCGCCGCCCGCCTGGGCGCCGGCGTTGCCGAGCAGACGGGAGCCGAACTGCCGGACCTGTGTCCGGGCGGTCTGTTCCGAACGGCCCTTCCAGTCGCCCCGGACCTCGCCGCGGGCCACCCTGGCGCCGCCCTGCGCCGCCGCGAGCGCCACGTGCCTGGCGTGGTAGACCATCGCGAACTGCACCACCGTGAGCATGACGAGGAGCAGGATCGGGGTCAGGAGGGCGAGCTCCAGCGACGTCGCCCCGGAGTCCCGGAGCCGTACGCGCGCACCATGGTCGGCGAGACGGCTCACGGCACTATTTCGTCTGGATGTTGGACGCGGCGTCGTCGACCTTGTTCTTGATGGTGACGCCGATGCCGATCGCGATCAGCGCCAGGATCCCGGTGATGATCGCCCACTCGATGGCGGACGCGCCCCGGCTCCGGTCGGTGTCGGCGCGCAGCCGGTCGACGCGGACCGCGAGCAGGGTCCTGAGGTAAAGGATCCGGGGGTCTTTCAGAGGGTTCATTTCGGCGCTCCTCG
This sequence comes from Actinomadura sp., assembly GCA_036008685.1. Lineage (GTDB taxonomy): Bacteria > Actinomycetota > Actinomycetes > Streptosporangiales > Streptosporangiaceae > Actinomadura_C. The sequence continues at coordinate 63,115 of DASYNF010000178.1, forward strand.
GCGTCTGGAGGGTTCAGGAGGAACAGGAAGACGCGCTCATGCGGCGAGCACCCGCATGAGCGCCGGAAAGGCGAGGAAGACCAGGAAGCCGGTGCACAGCAGCAACTGCGCGACGAGCATCGACTGGGATCGTTCGCCGGCCTTGCCCTCGATCTCCGACAGCTGCCGGCTGCGCATGGACGCCGCCCGGGCCGACAACGACTGGCGTACTTTCGCGCCGTCGTCGGCGACGAGGCCGAGGGCGGCCGACAGGTCCCGCAGCTCCGCGACGTCGATCTCGTCACCGAGGTGGCCGAGCGCCTGCCACGGGGTCTGCCCGGTGATGCGGGCGTTGGCGAGCGCGTCCCGGATGCGGTGGATCGCCCACCCCTCGCCGACCTGCGCCGCCGTCATGAGCGCTTCGGGCACTCCGCGGCCGCCGGCCAGGTTCATGGCCACCAGGTCGAGGAACGCGCCGACCACATGGCGGAAGTCGCGCCGGCGCTGTGCCGCCTCCTGGCGGAGCTGCAGGTCGGGGAAGAAGAAGAACACCGCCGCGAACAGCGCGCCGAGCCACAGCGGAACGGTCAGAGAGGTTCCCATGCCGAGCAGCGCGAAATAGCCCACGAGCACCGGGATGAAGACCAACGCCGCCGCGGGCAGCAGGAACTTGGTGGCGAGGAAGGCCTCGAAGGACCTCTCCAGGATCGCGAGATCCGCTCGTACGGTCCGCTGCTCCCAGCCCTGCTCCTCGTAGAACCGGGCGAGCCTGCGGCCCAGCTTCGAGCGCAGGCCGCCGACCTTCTCCCTGCTCGCGGGGACCCGTCCCGCGCGGGCGTCCTCGTCGCGGCGCCGGGCCGCGGCGTCGAAGGCGGCGAGGCTCGCGGCCAGCCCGGGCCGTGGAGGGAAGAGCGCGCGCACCAGAAGGAACACGCCGATCCCGAAAACGGCACCGGCCAGCAGGGGTGCGTTCACGACGGCCCTCCTCCCGCGTCCATGGCGTGCCTGCCGCGGAGCCGGGTCCCGTCCGAGCGGCCGCCCTGCCAGCCCGCCACGGTGGCGGGGACCTCCGTGGGAACCCCCGGTCGCGCGTCGGACCGGCCGAGGAACCGCTGCGGCATGTCGAAGCGGGCGAGCCTGCGCAGCCAGACGAACCCGAGCCCGAACAGGCCGACGACCGCGGCGAGCACGAGCTGGCCGAGAAAGCCGTCGTAGACCCCGACGTAGGACCGGTTGAAGACGGCCAGCAGCAGCGCCGTCCCGACCGACACTCCGACGACGATCTGGACGCTGCGCCGGGTCGTACGCCGGTTGGCCTCGACCCGCCTGCGCATGTCGAGCTCGGCGCGGGCCGAGGTGGACAGTGCGCCGAGCATGTCCCGGAGCCCGGGACCGCGCAGCCGCGCGTTGAGGATGAGCGCGCCGATGACGAGGTCCGCCGACGGGTCGTCGAGGTCGTCGGCGAACCGGCGCAGGGCGTCGGCCATCGGCATCCGCGTGTGCAGCCGGTCCACCAGGATGCGCAGGTGCGACTGCAGGACGGGGGCCGCCGCGCGCAGCGAGGACGGGATCGCCTGTTCCAGCCCGACCGCTCCGGCGATGGTGTCGCGCAGCGACTCGGTCCAGGCGGCGAGCGCCTCCAGCCGGGCCATGGCCTTGCGCTCCTCGGCCGCGCCCCCCGCGATGCCGTTCCAGCCGAAGGCCAGCAGCCCGGCGCCGAGCGCGGCCATCGGCCAGCGGGTGGTGAGGAGCGTCGCGACCCCGGCGATCACGCCGAGCGATCCGCGGGTCGTGAGGGTGCGGAGGATGTCCTCCCGGCCGCGGCCGCGGCCGGGCCGCCCCGGCCGTACGGGCAGCCCGCGGATCGCCAGGACCAGCAGCAGCAGCCCCCCGCCCACCAGCCCCCCGGCCAGGATCGCCGGCAGCACGTCCGGCGCGGTCACCACGACACCCCCTGGGCCGGGTCATAGCCGTACCGGGCCAGCTCCTGCGCGCACGAGATGGGAGCGGCGGGGACCGCGTGGCCGCCGGAGCCGGGCGCGAACACCTCACTGGACAGCACCCGTCCGTCGCATCCGGTGACCTCGCGGACGCTCGAGACGAAGCGCCGCAGCCGGCCGCCGGTCACGTAGTCGTTGCGCTTCTCGAGGAAGACGACGAAGTCGATCGCGCCGGCGATCAGCATGTGCGTCGCCTCGATCGGGAGCCGCTCCTCGGCCTGGATGGCGTAGGTCGCCACCCGGTTGAACACCTCCATGGAGGAGTTCGCGTGGATGGTGGACAGCGAGCCGTCGTTGCCCTGGGTCATCGCGTTGAGCATGGTGACGATCTCGTCGCCGAGGACCTCGCCGACGATGACCCGGGAGGGGTTCATCCGCAGCGAGCGGCGTACGAGGTCGGCCATCGAGATGGCGCCCTCCCCCTCGGAGTTGGGCAGCCGCTGTTCGAAGGCGACGCAGTTGGGATGCAACTCGGGGAAGTGGTCGAGCCCGAGCTCCAGCGCCCGCTCGACCGTGATGAGGCGCTCGTACGAGGGGATCTCGTTGGCGATCGCCCGCAGCATGGTGGTCTTCCCGGCGTTGGTCGCCCCAGCGATCATGATGTTCTTGCGCGCCGCCACCGCGGCCCGCAGGAACAGCCCCACCTCCGGGGTGAGGGTCCCGTTGCCGATCAGGTCGGACAGCAGGACCTTGCCCAGGCGGGCGCGCCGGATCGACAGCGAGGGGCGCAGGGTCACGTCCATGACCGCCGACAGGCGGGAGCCGTCGGGCAGCCGCAGGTCCAGCTCCGGGTTGGCGGTGTCGAAGGGCCGCGACGACAGCCCGCTGTAGGCCGCGAGGATCTGGACCAGCTCGACGAGCTCCTCGTCGGTCTCGGCGACCGGCTCGCCCATCACCTCGCGTCCGTCGGCATAGCCGATGAAGACCCGGTCACAGCCGTTGATGTCGATGTTCTCGACCTCGGTGTCCTCGAGCAGCGGCTGCAGCCGGCCGACCCCGAACAGCGCCGCGTGGACTCCGGCGGCGAGCTGTTCCTCCTCCTCGGCGTTCGGCGGCCGGCGGCCGGCGGTGATCTCGCCGCGCGCGTATTCCTCCAGGACCTGCGCGATGAGCGCGCGGGCGAACTGACGCTCGTCCTCGGAGGACATCGGCGGCAGGCCGCCCGCGGCGTCGAGCCGGCGCTGCTGCGCCAGCCGGTCGCCGACCTCCTGGCGCAGTCTCTTGACCAGGCCGTGGTCCACCTAGCGCCCCCTCACCACGTCGGCGGGAGGCGCGCCCGCCGCCCGCGGGCCGGCCGGGGCGGTCAGCCGCCCGGCGAGTCCGGCCGCGACCTCGCGGGCGGAGCGGATCAGCAGCGACCTGTCGAGCCGTCCGCCCCACTGGCCCCGCAGCATTTCGGCACCCTTGGGGTCGAGGGCGAAGCCTCCCAGGACCGTGGCCGGAACCCGGGCGGCCGCGACGATCCGGTCGACCTCGGCGACCGAGCGTCGGTAGTCGCGCGGATCGGCGACCACGATGACACCGATGGGCGGGCCCCCGCGGAGCTCGGCGCCGAGCGCGGTGACGCGCTCCCGCAGGTGGGCGACCTGCTCGAGCGTCGGCCGGGTGAAGAGGACGACCATGTCGGCCTCGCGGAGCAGGTCGAGCAGCCCGGCCCCCGCGCTGAGCCTGCCGCAGTCGGCGAGTACGTCGGCCGAGGGGAGCGAGGCGAAAGCGCGGCCCAGCGGACCCCACAGCCAGCCGAGGCTCTGTGCCTGCTCGCCGTTGGTGAGCCCGACGAGCACGTCCAGCCCGCCCACGAGCCGCTGGCCGTGCTCCTCGATCTGCTCGGGGCGCAGGCCGCGGCGGGCCGTGGCGGCGAGACTGAGCAGGCCCCTGGCCGGGTTGAGCATCCCGGCCTCACCCGGCAGCCGGTAGACGAGGTCCCCGCCGGCCTGGTCGCATTCGGCGACGAGGACCGGCCGTGGCCACACCGCGCCGAGGGCCACCGCCGCCGTGGTGACTCCTGGAGCGCCCTTGTCCGCGGCCAGGGCGATGAGCGCCACTCAGCCGCCCCCGCCGGGAGCCGCCGGCCGGCCGGCCGGGCCGGCCCCGCCGTTCTGCCGCCCCGCGGAACCGGAGCCCGGGTCCGAGCCGGCGCCTCCCGCGGGAGCCCCGGGAGCCGGGGTGTCACCCGGGACCGTGGTCCCGGCCGGCACCAGGGCCACGGCCACCGCGCCGGCCGAGGCGGCCTGGGCCACCTGCGGCGCCTGGGCGGGAGGCACCGCGACAGAGATCATGGTCTGGTCCGACTGAAGGGTCTGGTCGCCGGCCTTGGCGACGCCGTAGACGATCGCGTCCTCGGAGAGGGTCGTGCCGGGCCGGACCGCACCCGTGTTCTGGCCTCCCACCCCGTACAAGCTCACCCGGTCTCCGGGCTGGAGCCCGTCGGCGGGCAGCTGGCCCGGCTTCAGCGCCAGTCCCACGATGACCCGGCCGTCCGTGGCGGCGTCGCTCCGCGCCACCATTCCGTTGGTGAGCAGTGCCCCCTTGACCAGCGGCACGGCGGCACGGGCACCCGCCACCCGGGTGTGCTCGGTCCAGCGGATGAAGTCGATGCCGGTGTTGCCGATCTGCACCTCCTCGAGGGCGCTCCCGGGGATCTGCTGGCCGGCCGCGACCGGCTGGGCGACCCGCACCGCCGACACCCGCTTGCCGCTGGCCATGACCAGGTAGGCGCTCGTCAGGGCCCCGCCCAGGATCAGCAGCACGGCGAGGGCGGCGAGGGCGGGCTTGCGCTCGCGCGGTGGTACGGGCAGCCTCCGGTCGGTGGAGGCACCGAGCCCGGTGCGCCCGAGGCCCGCCGGGGCGTTGGGGGTGTTAGCTGTGTTCGCTACGGTCGACTGACTCGTCTTCATCGGTTTGGCCACTCCGAAGCGGTGCGCGCACGGCCGGAACGTCCCATGGTCCCGGTCCCGCCGAGCCGCCGTCAATCCATTCCGTCAGGTGAAGCCATCCCGTGATGGTCGCCGGCGGGCCGGCCTGCCCGTTCACCGCCGGGACCGGGCATCACGGTTCGTGATCTCCAGACAACACGGCGGCGGAAGCGCCGGTCACGTTCCTCACAAAGAATCGCGCCTTCCGGCGGGGCGCGAGCACGCATCCTAGGCTTGGCGCCAGGCCGAACAGCGGAGGGTACGGATGCGCATCTCGCTCACGGCGCTGACGGGTCAGGGCCGCCGGGACATCGTCATCCAAGGCGGTCCGGATACGACCGTGGCCGGCGTCACCGCCTCACTCGCCGGCCTCACCGGGGCCGGCCGGGCCCTGTGGATGGACGGCCGGATGCTGGACCCGGCGGCCGAGGCCGCACGGGCCCTGCGCGACGGTGCCGTCGTGACCGTCGAGCCGAAGTCGGCCGCGGCCACGGTCTCCGCCGAGCCGACCGGGCTCGTCGAGATCCGGGTGGCCGGCGGCCCGGCGGCCGGCGGCGTCCACCGCGTCGGCATCGGGACCACGGTGATCGGCGCCGGACCCGACACCGACGTCCACCTCGCCGATCCCGCCGTCCAAGGCCCCGTGCTGCGAGTGACGGTGCGACGGGAACAGGTCACCGTGGAGCCGTGCGGGGCCGTGACGGCGACGCTGGACCAGGTCCCCATCGCGGGACCTCTGCGATGGCCCCCCGGCGGCATGCTGATCGTCGGGTCCACGGCCCTGACACTGTCGCCGGCCACCTCCCCGGACACCCACCTGGAGTCCCTGCCCGAGGGCGGGCTCGCCTACAACCGGCCGCCGCGCATCGATCCGTTCCGGCGCCCCCGGCGCATCAAGGTGCCGCAGCGGCCCCAACGCGGCGACAAGCAGCGGCTCAGGCTCTTCGGCGCGGTGATGTTCTCGGCCTTCGGGCTGGTCATGGCGTTCGCGCTGCACCAGTGGTGGTGGGCGCTGTTCGCCCTCAGCTGGCCGGTCATGCAGGTGGGCGAGTGGGTGGCCGACCGCCTGCACGGGCGCAGGTCCTATCGCAGGGCCCTCAAGGACTATCACCGCCGCGCGGGGGAGTTCGACGGGGAGCTCGGGGCGCTGCGGCACGCCGACGAGGTGGACCGGCGGGACATGAGCCCGGACCCGGCCGAGGTGCTGCTGACCGCCACCGGACCACGCCGGAGGCTGTGGGAACGCCGCCTCACCGATCCGGACGCGCTGTGCCTGCGGGTGGGGCTCGCCGACCAGCCGGCCCACATCGAGCTCGCCGGCAGTGATCCCGCCGAGCCCGGCGATCCCGGCGATCCCCGCGATCCCGGCAAGCCCGGCCGGCAGGTCCCCGTGGCGCACGCGGTCCCGGTGACGCTCCCGCTGCCCGAGCTGGGGGTGATCGGGCTCACCGGGCCGAGAGCGGCGTCGCGGGGCCTGGCCCGCTGGCTGGTCGCCCAGGCCGCGGCCCTGCACAGCCCGCGCGACCTCGCCATCGTCGTGCTCTGCGCCGGCGACGGCGGCGCCGAGCACTGGAACTGGGTGCGGTGGCTGCCGCACTCCGCGCCCCGTGAGGGCGAGGAGTGCGTGGCCCTCGTCGGCACCGATCCCGAGTCGGTGGCCCGCCGGGTCACCGAGCTCGCGATCCGGATCACCGACCGGCGCCGCGCCCACAACGCGGCGGCCGGGTTCCTGGCGGAGTCCCCCCGCCCGGCCGCGCCGCCGTACAACATCCTGGTGGTGCTCGACGGCGCGCGAACACTGCGGCGCGTGCCCGGCATGCCGCAGGTGCTGTCGAGCGGGCCGCAGTTCGGCGTGCACGCCGTCTGCATCGACGACGAGGACCGGCTGCTGCCGGAGGAGTGCACCGTGGTGGCGTCCTGGGACTGGGACCGGCCCGCCTCGCTGACACTGCGGGGGCACGGCCTCGAGCACCTCGGGCCGGTGCTGGCCGACCAGGTCTCGCCCGCGTGGTGCGACCGGATGGGGCGCGCGCTGGCCCCCGTTCGCGATGTGTCCAGGGAGGACTCCGAGGAGGCCGTCCCGGCGAACGCCCGGCTCCTGGAGCTGCTGGGGATGCCCGACCCCACCGCCGGCCACGTCCTCGCGGCCTGGCGGGACGGAGGCCGCCGGACACGCGTGCCGATCGGGCTCGGGACCGACGGCCCGTTCTCCATCGACCTGCGGAGGGACGGCCCGCACGGGCTCATCGCCGGCACGACGGGGGCGGGCAAGTCCGAGCTGCTCCAGACCCTCATCGCGTCGCTCGCCGTGGCCAACCGGCCGGACGAGATGACGTTCGTGCTCATCGACTACAAGGGCGGCGCGGCGTTCAAGGACTGCGCGGAGCTCCCGCACACCGTCGGCATGGTGACGGACCTGGACGGGCACCTGACCCAGCGGGCCCTCGAGTCCCTCGGCGCCGAGCTGCGGCGCCGGGAGGCGATCCTGCTGGCCGCCGGGGCCAAGGACGTGGATGACTACAACGACCTCCGGGCCCGGTCCGGCGGCGAGGGGTTCGAACCCATGCCCCGGCTCGCGCTGGTCATCGACGAGTTCGCGGCGATGGTGGCGGAGCTCCCCGACTTCGTGGCGGGGCTGGTCGACATCGGACGCCGCGGCCGGTCGCTCGGCGTGCACCTGATCCTCGCCACCCAGCGCCCGGCCGGCGTCGTGACCGCCGACATCCGGGCCAACACCAACCTGCGGATCGCCCTGCGGGTCACGGACGCGGACGAGTCGACGGACGTGCTCGACTCCCCCGACGCCGCCCGCATCTCCAAGTCCACCCCGGGCCGCTGCTACGTACGGTCGGGAGCCGGGTCCCCCCGGCCGGTGCAGTCGGCCCGGATCGGCGGCCGGCGGCCCGACGCCGCCACCGGATCCGCGCCGGCGTCGGTGCTCCCGCTCCCCTGGGAGGCCCTCGGCCGGGCCATCGGGGGCACCGGCCGGGCCGGCGCGGCCCGTGCGGACGGCACCATGGTGACCGACCTGGCGGTGCTCGTGCGAGCGGTCAAGGACGCCGCCCTCGGCGCCGGGATCCCGGAGCAGCCCAGCCCTTGGCTCGACCAGCTCTCCGACCGGGTCACCCTGTCGCCGCGCGGCGCGGCGGGCGGCTCGGTCGTGGACCTCCCCCCGATCGAGTTCGGGCAGACCGACCTGCCGGCCGAGCAGTCCCGGGCAGCCCTGGCCCTCGACCTGGCCCGGGACGGGCACGTCTACGTGGCCGGCTCGCCGAGGTCCGGCCGGTCCACCGCCCTGCGCACGCTCGCGGGCTCCCTGGCCGCGTCCTGCTCCCCGTACGACGCGCACCTCTACGCGATCGACTGCGGGGCCAACGCGCTACTGCCCCTGGTATCCCTGCCGCACTGCGGCGCGGTGGTCGGGCGGGACCAGCTCGACCGGGTGGAACGGCTGCTCGCCGCTCTCGCCGCCGAGGTCGCGCGCCGCCAGCAGCTGCTGGCCGGCGCCGGATTCTCCTCGATCGCCGAGCAGCGGGCCTCGGTCACCTCGGCGGAGCGGCTGCCCTGGATGATCCTCCTGCTCGACCGGTGGGAGGGGTTCGTCGCCGCCTTCGAGAACTACGACTACGGCCGGCTGATCGACGCCGTTCTCGGGCTCCTGCGCGAGGGCGCGGCCGTGGGGATGCGTGCCGTGTTCACCGGCGACCGCTCCGGGCTGGGCGGCCAGGTCTCCACCCTGTTCGACCGGCGGCTGGTGCTCCGGATGGCCGATCCTCAGGACTACGGATACGCCGGCATCCAGGAGAAGCAGGTGCCCTCGTTCATGCCTCCCGGCCGGGCACTGGAGCAGGCCGGCCCCGGTGAGCCCCTCCGCGAGTCCCAGATCGGGCTGCTGTGCGACGACCCCTCCGGCACGGCCCAGGTCGCCGCGCTGCAGGAGATCACGCGGTCCTGCGCCTCCCGCCATGGCCGGCTGCCGCAGCGGATGCGGCCCCTGCACGTCGACGAGCTGCCCGTACGGGTCACCTATGAGGAGGCGCTGGCGCTGGAGCCCGGCTTCCGGGCCCCCTCCCGCCTGTGGGCCCTGATCGGCGCCGGCGGGGACGCGCTCGCACCGGTGGGCATCGACCTGCTGGCCGAGGGCCCGGGGTTCGTGGTCGCCGGGCCGCCGAGATCGGGACGCTCCACGACGCTGCGCACCATGGTGCGGTCCCTGCTGGACCCCGCGGTCGGCGGGGGCCTGGTGCCGGTCCTGCTGATCACGCCCCGCCGGTCGCCGCTGCGGCGGCTCGCCGGCCGGCCGGGGGTGCTCGGCGTCCTGGACACCGCCGCGTCCGAAGACGAGCTGGAGGCCCTTCTCGAGCACGAGCACCGCTATGTGGTCGTGGTCGACGACGCGGAGCTGCTGGACGAGACCGAGCTCGACGACGCGCTCCGCAAGGTCCTGCGGAGCGCGCGGGACGGTGAGCACGCCCTGGTCCTCGGCGGCACGACCGCCGATCTCAACCGGGGCTACCGGGGCTTCCTGTCCGACTCCCGGCGGTCCCGCTCCGGCGTGCTGCTGTCGGTGGACTCTCCCGACGACGGGGACCTGTTCGGGCTCCGGCTCCCCCGCAACGCCGCCGGCGGCGGCCCCACCGGCCGCGGCCTCTTCGTCGCCGCCGGTGTCACGACCCGGATCCAGGTGGCCCTCCCGGACCCCCTCGAAGAGTCATGAGGCGGAATCGGTGAGGCCCGGCCCGTGCACGGGCCGGGCCTCACCGATCCGGCTCAGCGGGTCGCGGCCTCGATGTTCTGCTGCGACTTCTTGATGTCCTGGCCACCCTGGTCCAGGGCGACGGCCATCTTGTCGAACGCGGTCTTGGCCTCCTGCCAGGCGCTGCGGAAGCGGTCCGCACCCGGGCCCCACCAGGTCTCACTACTGGCCACGGTGCGCCCGTTCAGGTCCTTGATGAGGGCGTCGAGGTTCCTGGAATTCTTGTTGAACATGCGCGAAAGCTCTTCGAGCGCCGCGATGTTGGCACCACGCCTGTCTCCGCTCACGACTCTGTCCTTTCATCGGGAAAAGGGGGGATCCCGCCGCCCCGTCCGGCATCGGGCAGCGTTTCCGGCACCCACTTCGGTCTTCGGTCTGTACCTCCCGTGGCGCACGTCGAGATCCCCGTACGGATCCCGGACCGGCCGACGGTGATCATGGGGCCGGGATGCTGGACATGCGCGCCAAGCCTAGGGACCCGGCATCGACGTTTCCAGACCCGCGGGGCGGATCAGGAGGCGCTTCGCCCGTTTCGCGCCACGCGGGGGTGACCGCTTGCGGCCAGGCCGGAAGGTCCCGGCGCCTCGCAGGTGTAGAAGGCTTCGCCTCCGGCATCACGGAACTCGCGGGTGCCGAACTTGTCGTCGAACCTCCGCAGCACCGCGACGCCCGGAGGATCCCTCATTGACCTGCGATCACGGTCAATAAGGAGGGCCTTACGAAGGTGCACCCGCGCGGTTGCCTAGACTTCGTGCGAAGTCAGAGGAGGAGTCGCCTGTGCGCAAGGTCCTGATCGCCAACCGTGGTGAGATCGCGGTGCGTATCGCCCGCGCCTGCAAGGACGCCGGCCTCGCCAGCGTCGCCGTCTACGCGGAGCCCGACCTCAACGCGCTGCACGTTCGCGTGGCCGACGAGGCCCATGCCCTGGGCGGCCGGACGGCGGCCGAGACCTACCTCGACGTCGGGAAGCTACTCAAGATCGCACACGAGACCGGCGCGGACGCCGTGCACCCCGGCTATGGATTCCTGGCCGAGAACGCCGACTTCGCGACCGCGGTGGCCGACGCCGGGCTGACCTGGATCGGCCCCCCGCCGGCGGCGATCATCGCGCTCGGAGACAAGGTGCAGGCCCGGCACATCGCCCACAAGGTCGGCGCCCCGCTGGTCGCGGGCACTCCCGATCCCGTGGCCGACGCCGACGAGGTGATCGCGTTCGCGCGCGAGCACGGCCTCCCGGTCGCCATCAAGGCGGCGTACGGCGGCGGCGGACGCGGCCTCAAGGTCGCACGCACCATCGAGGAGATCCCCGAGCTGTTCGAGTCGGCGGTGCGTGAGGCCGTCGGCGCGTTCGGCCGCGGCGAGTGCTTCGTGGAGCGCTACCTGGACCGGCCCCGCCATGTCGAGACCCAGTGCCTCGCGGACCGGCACGGAGCCGTGGCCGTGATCTCCACCCGGGACTGCTCGCTGCAGCGAAGGCATCAGAAGCTCGTGGAGGAGGCTCCGGCCCCCTTCCTGTCCGAGGAGCAGATCGATCTCCTCTACCGCAGCTCCAAGGCGATCCTCAAGGAGGCCGGCTATGTCGGCGCGGGGACCTGTGAGTTCCTGGTCGGCCAGGACGGGACGATCTCCTTCCTCGAGGTCAACACGCGGCTGCAGGTCGAACACCCGGTGACCGAGGAGGTGTCCGGCCTCGACCTCGTGCGCGAGATGTTCCGGATCGCCGACGGTGAGCCGCTCGGCTACGACGACCCGCCTCTGCGCGGGCACTCGATCGAGTTCCGGATCAACGCCGAGGACGCGGGACGCGGCTTCCTGCCCGCGCCCGGGACCGTCACCGCGTGGGAGGCCCCGTCCGGCCCGGGCGTACGACTGGACACCGGCTACACCGCCGGGATGACGGTGCCGCAGGCGTTCGACTCCCTGGTGGCCAAGCTCATCGTCACCGGTGCGACCCGTCAGCAGGCGATCGAGCGGGGCCGCCGGGCGCTCGCGGAGTTCGTGGTCGAGGGCATGCCCACGGTGCTGCCCTTCCACCGCGCCGTGCTCGAGGACCCCGCGTTCGTGACCGAGCCGTTCACCGTGCACACCCGGTGGATCGAGACGGAGTTCGACAACACGATCGCTCCCTACGACGCCGCACCCGATCCCGAGGAGCCCGCGGAGCGCGAGCGGGTGACGGTGGAGGTCGGCGGCAGGCGCCTCGAGGTCGTGCTCCCCGCCGGCCTCGGCGCCGGTGCGGCGCAGACCGGCCGGGGCCCGGCACCGCGGCGCGGGAAGGGCCGTCGCGACGGGGAGGGCGCGGCCGCGGGGGGCAACGCCCTGGTGAGCCCGATGCAGGGCACCATCGTCAAGCTCGTCGCGAGCGAGGGCGCCACGGTGGCCGCCGGCGACACGATCGTGGTCCTCGAGGCCATGAAGATGGAGCAGCCTCTCGCCGCCCACAAGGCCGGCACCGTGACGGGCCTGTCCGCCGAGGTCGGCCAGACCGTCGCCAGCGGCACGGCGATCTGCGAGATCAAGGATTAGCCCGGGATCTTCGGGTAGGGCCGTCTCCAGCGGGAGGCGTCACCTGTGAAACTCGGCTATCTGCGCCCGCTCCACGCCACTGACGTCCCGTACGCCTCGGTCTACCTTGATACGGGGCATGCCACCGAGGAAGCGGCCAAGGCGCTCGAGCTGCGCTGGGGCCACTCATGAGCGGCGACGGCTCGGCGCCCGTAAGATCTCGCCACGTGCGATACGTCCGTTATCTGGCGACGCCCGCGGCGCTGCTCACGTGTCTGCCCGGCACCGCACAGGCGGCCGCCCCCCGGCCCACGGTCCCCGCGACCAAGCCCGCGAGCCGCGCCGACCACCTGGCCGGCCGGCTGCGGCGCAATCCCATGGTCCTGGGCGATCCGCTCCATCTCCCGAGCCGACGCGGGCTTCAGGGCTAGTGCCGTGTCCGAAATCCTTGTTGGTGTAATCGGCTTCGGTGATCAGGAGTGGCTGGTGGTCTGATCGCTTTGGAGCGTCATCCAACCTGGTTCGTCGTAGGCACCTGCTGTAATCGCCTCGTGCCTCGACGTCTCGATGGGAACGCTGCTCCGGTGGTGATGCGCACTGCCCGGGTCGGCCTGCGCGTCACCCGCGCCCAGCGGCGACGTTGCTTCGGCCTGCTGATCGCGGCACCTCCTCGACCTGCCCGGCCTGCCCCACCCGGGGAGTCGCTCGCCACCACGGCGAGGATCAACCAACACTGTGAATACACCACCAACGTTGCTTGACGCGGCACTAGAGTGAGCGGCCTATGAAACGCCGAACCCTCCCGGCCCTGCTGATCTCCTCGGCCACGGCCGCGCTCGCCCTGTCCACCGTCGCCGCGCCGGCCGCCCAGGCCGCCGCCGCGCCCGAGCCCGAGCTGGTCGCCGAATCGATCAACGATGGCGGAGTCTACGTCGACTCCGAGGCCAAGCTCTTCACCACCGACGCCGCCAAGGACCGGTTGCGAGCGCAGCTCGAGACCGCGAAGAAGCCGGTCTACGTCGCCGTGCTCCCGGCCGGGTCGTCGATGACCCCGGGCCGGCTGTCCGAGATCGTCAAGCGCAAGGGCACCTTCGCGGTGCTCAACGGCGGTGACCTGAAGGCCTCCTCCAGCGTGCTTCCGCCCGCGCAGCTGCGGTCGGCGCTCGACGGCGCGCTCAAGGTCAACCGCTCCGACCCCGCCGGGGCGCTGGTCTCGTTCGTGCGCCTCACCAACGGCGTGCCCAAGACCGCCGGATCCGGCACCGGCACCACGGCCCGCCCGCGGGCCGGCGCGTCGCCGGAGGAGATCCCGGCGGAAGGACCCGCACCGGCCGCGGAGGGCCCGACACAGGCCGCCGCGTCGCGGACCAAGGAGAGCGGCTCCAGCCTGCCGCTCCTCGGGGGTGCCGCCGTCGCGGTGATCGCGATCGCGGCAGGTGGCTTCGTGTGGTGGCGTCGGCGCAAGGGTTCCGGCGAGCCGATCGGCTGATCCACTCCCGGGCCGAGCAGTGTCTTCATCACTCAAACGGATTTTCGCCCCTTACGGGGCGGAACTCCGGGCGCTCCGGGTTCGTCTCCTAGTAAAGGAGGCAGACTTAAGGCATGAGCTACGCACGAACCACCCCGGGTAACGGCCGGACGGGCCGCGTGTTCCCGTCCCTCCGTCATCTCGCGCTGCCGGCTCTGCTGGCATTCGTCGGCATGCTGCTGTTCGGCTTCGCCGCCCCGGCCCAGGCGGACGACGTGTCCGAGATCGCCAACGGCCTGCGAACATCCAAGCTCTACGTCTCGTCGGAGGCCGCCGGCGCGCTGCCGGCCTCGGCGCGGTCCCAGGTGCTCAAAGCCCTCGACGGCACCCGTCACACCGACATCCGGGTGATCGTCACGAAGGCGGGGGTGAGCCAGCAACAGCTGGGGCAGATGCTCAACGGCGTGCGTCAGCGGGTCGGCAAGGGCGACACCTACCTCGCGGTCACGACCGACGACAAGATGACGGCCATCTCGAAGGACCTCTCCGCCACCGAGATAAACCAGCTCATCGCCCAGACGGCCGGCCGTGACATCCCGACCCGGATCACCGAGTTCGCCCGGCTGGCCGACGCGAAGGCGGCCGACAAGGCCGCTTCCGCGCGCTCCACGATGATGGTCGGCCTGGCGGTCCTCGTCCTCGCCGTCGTCGGCGTGATCGGCCTCGTCGCCGTCGCGCAGAAGCGCCGCAGGGGCCGGGACGCCCGGGAGATGGCCGAGCTGAAGGAGGGCGTCCAGGAGGACGTGACCTCACTCGGCGAGGACGTCGCGGCGCTGGACCTCAACGTCACCGATCCGGCTCTGCCGGCGGACACCCGCGACGACTACACCCGCGCGCTCGACTCCTACGACCGGGCCAAGGCGGCGGTCGAGTCGGCACAACGCCCCGAGGACATGCGCAACGTCGCCACGGCGCTGGAGGACGGCCGCTACTACATGACGGCCGTACGGGCACGGCTCGCCGGCCGGCCCGTGCCCGAGCGGCGGGCGCCGTGCTTCTTCAACCCCCAGCACGGACCCTCCGTGGAGGACATCCCGTGGGCCCCGCCCGGCTCGGCGCCCCGTTCGGTTCCCGCCTGCGCCGCGGACGCCCGGGCCGTGCTCAACGGCATGGCCCCGGACACCCGGATGGTGCCGGTCGGCGGCGGACGCCGGCCGTACTGGGAGGCGGGCCCGGCCTACGCGCCCTATGCCGGGGGCTACTACGCCGGCTACGGCGGCATGGACATGCTCGGCCCCATCCTGATCGGCACCGCGCTCGGGTCGATGATGGGCGGCGGCTTCGGCGGCATGGGCGGCTTCGGCGGGGACTTCGGTCAGGGGGGCGGAGACCTCTTCGGCGGAGACGGCGGCGACATCGGCGGTGGCTGGGACTTCGGCGGAGGGGACTTCGGCGGCGGTGGCGGCGACTTCTGAGCCGCCGCCCGCACCCGCCGGCCGATACCGACGAGGAGGCCCCGCCATGGCCCGCCTGCCCGGGGATCCCGGAATGTCGCGGCACCTCCGCTACGCCTTCGGATTCCGGCTCCCCGCCGAGCACCGGGACTGGGTCCGGCACGACCTCACCGACGCGGGGTGGCGCGGTCGCATGGTGACCCGCCACCTCGGCGTCATGATCCCCTTCTGCGTCCTGCTGGCGCTGCTGCCCGGCCCGTGGTCGCTGCGGCTGTCGGTCTGCGCGCTGGCACTGGTCTCCAGCACGTTCGTGGTCGCCGTCAGCGCGTCCGATCTACGCCGGGCACGGCTGCGCCAGCACGGCCTGTCCGTACCGGACGAGCGGGCGCGCCCGCGCTGACGGGGGCGCGCCTCACCGGTCAGGACACGCGCAGCAGGGCCGCGAGGTCCGCCCGTACCTTCTCGATCCCGGCCCGGGCCGCCGTACGAGCGTCGGCGACGTCCCCGGTGACGCGGGCCACGACCTCGAGATAGCACTTCAGCTTCGGTTCGGTGCCCGAGGGACGCACCACCACGCGGGCGCCGCCGGCGAGCCGCAGGCGCAATCCCTCCGTGGGCGGCAGCCCGTCGGCCCCCATGGCGAGGTCGTCCATCGCCTCGACCGTGAGGCCGCCGAGCGAGGCGGGCGGCGACTGGCGCAACCGGGCCATGAGCTCGGTGATCAGGCCGAGATCCGTCACCCGGATCGACAACTGGGCGGTCGCGTGGACGCCGTGGGCCCGGGCCTGGTCGTCGAGGAGGTCCAGCAGCGTGCGGCCGTCCCGCCGCGCCTCGGCGGCCAGCGCCGCGACCGTCAGGGCGGCTCCGATCCCGTCCTTGTCATGTACGGGCGGCCCGGCCGGGCCGCCGACGCTGTAGCCGAGGGCCTCCTCGTAGCCCAGCACCAGCCGGTCCTCCGGCGCCGCGGCCTTCATGATCCATTTGAACCCGGTGAGCGACTCCGCGAACCGGACCCCGTGTGCTTCCGCGATCTTGCCGAGCAGTGTGGACGAGACGATCGTGGTGACGAGGAGCCGGTCGGCGCCGGCGGTGTGGCGGAGCACGTGGTCGGCGAGCAGGCCGCCCACCTCGTCCCCCGTCAGCATCCGGAGACCGTCCGGGCCGTTGACGCCGACCGCGCAGCGATCGGCGTCGGGGTCGTTGGCGATCACCAGGTCGGCGCCGGTGCCGGCGCCGAGGGCGAGCGCGAGGTCCATCGCGCCCGGTTCCTCGGGATTGGGAAAGGCCACCGTGGGAAAGTCGGGATCCGGCTCGGCCTGCTCGGCCACGACCGCCGGCGCGGTGAAGCCGGTGGCCTCGAACGCCCGCAGCAGCACGTCCCTGCCGACGCCGTGCAGCGGCGTGTAGGCCACGGAGACCTCGCGAGCCTCCCCGAGCGGGAGACCGGACAGGGAGTGCAGGTAGGACTGGACGATCTCGTCACCGAGGACCGTCCAGTCCGTACCGAGCGGCAGCCGGTCCACCGGGCCGGTCGCGTCGATCGCCGCGGAGATCTCCCGATCCAGCGGCGGGACGATCTGGGCGCCGTCGCCCCAGTAGACCTTGTAGCCGTTGTCGCGGGGCGGGTTGTGGCTCGCGGTGACCATGACCCCGGCGCCGGCGCCGAGGTGCCGTACCGCGAAGGCGAGGACCGGCGTCGGCAGGGGCCACGGCAGCAGCCACACGGTCAGGCCGGCTCCGGTCAGCACCGCCGCGGTATCGAGGGCGAACCGCTCGGACCCGTGCCTGGCGTCATAGCCGATCACGGCGGACCGGCCCCCCGAGCCAGGTTCGTCCCGCCGCAGCCGGGCGGCGACCCCGGCCGCCGCGCGCATGACCGTGACGCGGTTCATGCGATTGGGTCCCGCGCCGAGCTCCCCGCGCAGTCCGGCGGTGCCGAACTCGAGCCGGGCGCCGAAGCGGTCGGCCAGCGCCGCCTCGTCGCCCGTGTCCAGGATCGCCCGGAGCTCGGCCCGGGTCTCGGGGTCGGGATCCTGGGCCAGCCAGGCGTCCGCCTCTTCCTTGTACGTGCTCATGCGGCAGTCCCCTCACCCGGCCGTGGTCCCGCGGTCGTCCCCCGGACGACCGCGGGAC
>DASYNF010000179.1:0-13929 GCA_036008685.1 Actinomadura sp.
GTCCGCTGCCGGGCCGCCTTGGCGCGCTCCTTCTCCGCTTTCTCCGCCTTCTCCGCCCGTACGGCTCGGTCACCCGCCTCCTCACGCTCCGCCAGGGCGGCGGCCACCCGGGTCTGCGCCTCGGCCCGGGCCGCACTGACCCGTGCCTCGACCCCACGCGGCGACAGTTCGCTCTCCAGAGCCTGGGCCAGGGGAGCGATCGTGGCGCTCAGCCCCTGCTCCATCCGCTCGTAGAGATCCTCTGCCCTGGCCAGAGCGCCCTCCAGACCGGGAGTCGCGCGCCGAAGTTCGCGGTCGCGCTTGGCCCGAGCCTGGCAATCCCTGCTGGCGCAGTAGGCGCGAGGTCTCCCACGTCCGGGCCGCTGCGGCACCGGCCGGCCGCAATATCCACAGGCACGCTCGATGGGGGAGTGCTGTCCGGCCGTCGGCCCGTCCTCGGTCGCGGCCGCTGTGACCAGGGTCGATGCGTCGTCTGATCCGGTCGTTTCCGTCATGCCCCGATACTACATTTTTTGGATTTCTATTTCTGGAAAATAAGAACACCCGGATATTCGGAACCATAGGTCACGGGAATGAGGATTCCCGCAAGCTATCCAGAGGTACCGATCCGCTACCGTCCGTGGCCGACGTTCTGGCTCAGCTGAGTGTCCGTCTCGGCCCGGTAGTCCCAGCTCGGACACCAGGGAGCAAGTAACCCGCCGGTAGGTTCTGGAGGTTCACCGACGGCGGCGGGCGGCGGGATCGCGCTCGGCAACGTGCTGGGCGACCGCGTCGACGCCGGGGCGGGCGTACCGCTCCAGGGAGCGGACGGATGCGTGACGGGAGCGGGCCAGCAGCATCGGGGTGGAGGTGCCGCCCTCGGCGTCGTGCGTGAGCGCGGAGTGCCGCAGCCGGTGCAGCGTCCAGCCATCCAGGTCCTCGATGTCCTCGGGTGAGGCGAGCGGGTTGGCCAGCAGCCGGGTGTTCTCCTCGAAGATCTCCTCAGCCCTGCGGTACGAGAGCCGGGCCTGGCCGGTCTCCGGGCACACGTCGAGCGTCGCCGTCCCGGCGGGGGCCTTGCGGCCGGTGAGGAACAGCGGGCCGCGGGTGCGGCGGGCGATCAGGCGGGGCAGCAGCTGGGCGGTGCCGGACTGCCAGTGAATCCACTCGGTCGCTCCGCCCTTGGCGGTGATCCTGCCGCGCTTGTCCGCCGGGTACAGGTCCTCCACGTTCAGGCACAACACCTCATCGGCCCGAGCGGCGGACTCGTAGAGCATCTTCCAGAACGTCTTCTCCCGCAGTGCGGCGTCCAGGCGCCACAGGGCGGCGATCTGGTTCTCCGCGAGGGCCTTGGTGCGATCCGGCGGCGCCGGCCGCCGCTCAATGCCGATCGTCGGATCGCATTCGATCCAGCCCTGGCGCTGCCACCAGCCGATCGCCTTGCGTGCGATCGACAGCTCCCGGTTGACGGTGTCGGCGTCCATCTCGTCCGCCCGCGCCGCCGCCAGCTCGGCCAGCATCTCCGGCAGCACCGGGTCGTCGATCGCGGCGACCGGGAAGACGGGCGGCTTCGCGCCCCTGCGGGCGGGCCCGGTCGGCGCGGGCTCGCCGGCGAGCATCCATCCCCATGTCGTCAGCGAGATCCGGTAGATCCGCGCGGAGGACTTCGCGATGCCCGCGCCGGTGAGGTATCGCTCAACCGCCGCCGTGTACGACGCGGGAGGGGTGGACAGGGGCACCACCCGGGCGCGCGGCAACCTGAGCGAGCCCCCGCCCCCGAGTTCGGTCACTGGCTCGATCGTCACGCCCACCCCACCTCCCGGTACTGCCGCAGTAAAAAGGCCAACTGCCCTAAACTCCGCCCCTCAACCGAGCTCCACCCAGCCCCGAGTGGTGCCCAAACTCACCGACATCCTCAGCCCTTCGATCACCAACTGGTGCCCGAACCCACCGACAAACGGTGCCGACTCTCGACGGCATAGCCACGTGGGACAGGTTCGCCTGGACGAGAAACGCGGGACAGGTCCGTCTCGCGGAGAAACGCCCGGGACAGGTCCGCCCTGTAGAGGAACGCGTGGGACAGGTCCGCCTTGGCGAGCCCCACGCGGGACAGGTCCGCCTCGGCGAGTTGCGCGCCGGACAGGTCCAGGCCGCCCAGGTCGACCCGCACCTGACCAGCATCTACGAGAGACCACGGCAGGTTTCTGGCGTATTCCGGTCCCGCCCCTACGTAGGGCTCTTCACGGATCGCGATGGTTTCACGCTGTCTGCGCGCTGATTCGGGGGAAGGGGCGACTGGCCGTTGCGCTGACCGGCACCAGGGCGGGCCGCCCCCGCACCGCGGGGACGGCCCGTGCGCGGCGCATCAGGTCAGCACGGCTTGATGTGCCACCACCGGGTCACGTCGACATAGCCGTCCGAGTACGCCGTGTTGCTCCACACCTGGTTGTAGTTGTTGTCGTAGGCCCGGAAGACCGTGCCGCTGGTCTGGTTGTTCTTGAAGGGCGAGTTGCCCAACCAGTCCGTCAGGTCCCAGTACTTGCACGTGGTGAAGGAGAAGGTCGTGCCTCGGACGATGATGCAGAACCATCCCGGGGTGCAAATGATGTCCGACGGCGAGTAGGCCCTGGTCGTGCTGTCCGCCCGCGGGTCGACGGTCACGACGAGGCCGTCGTACTTGATCTCGGTGGGCGAGACCTGGCGACCGCCGGGGATGGCCGCGAGGACCGCGTCGACACGCTGCTGAAGGCTTCCCGCCTGGGCCGTGCCGGAGCCCGAGACGCCCGCCTGGGCGTGACGGCCGGGCTGCGCGGCTGTTGCGGACGCGGCGCCGGCCGACCCGGCGACCAGCGCCGTGGCCGCGAGCAGTGTTACGGCTAGCTTCCTGAGCATTGTCCTACCCTTCACTCCTGAGAGATGACTGGACGAAGGCCGGAAACGTGACTGCGCCGATTGACGCGCCTCCGCGTTGGCGGTGCCTGAGCTGATGATCAGCGCCACGACGGCCGCGGACACTAATCCGGCTGCCTTGTAGATCACATTCCCTTCCTCTCTGGCGGTGGGGACCATGGTCGGGTTCGCCGGCGATCGGTGAACCCACGGATCAGTGTGCGAGTGTGTGATTGAAATGGACGTCGTGACCGTAAGACCAAACCTCCTCGCCTGTATTGCAGGAGGCAGAGCTTGTTCCACTCCCCGTGATGCTGCTTCCGTATTCGTAGTAGGTGCCGTCCGGGCGTTGCGGCAGGACGGGACGACCTCCGGTGTGGTGGAGCCTGCATGCCTCCACCACACCGGAGGTCGTCATCGCGGGAAGCCCGGGTCAGCCGTACGAGACGTAGCAGTTGACGCCGTCGGATTCCCGATAGCAGTGCGCGTTCTCGTCGTCGTGAATCCTGGTGTAGACGTTCGCGCCGATCCACCGCCAGGAACCGTGCATGCTCACCCAGTAACCCTCGTACTGCATAGTGAAGGCGTCCGTGTCATTCCACACGGTCCAGCTGTAGGTTTGTCCGTTCATGCTGGCCGTCGTGCAGTTCCGCACGGCCTGCACGTAGTCCCAGGTGTTGCCGCCGTTCCGGTTCCAGATATCGCAGTTGCTGCCCTTCGATCCGTTGGTGAACTGGATGTCTTTGGCGATAACGAGATTCTGAATGCTGTCGTGACGAATCACGTCACCGCCAACCACGAGGGTATGCACGTCAGGGTCGGCGGCCCCGCCGGTGCTTGCCTCTGCCGGGGTGGAAATGCCGACGACGAGCGCGGCGCACGCGACTGCGGCCGACGCGGCCGCGGCTCGCCTTGTGAAGCGCGCCGCCGACGTAATGGCCCCTCTGGTCCTTGCTGGGTCTTGGCTGATGCGATGGTTCACCTTTTCCCCCGTCGCTAGGTCGTTGGTCGTCCCTTAGTTTTCCGGCGGCGCCCCGGAGCAGCAAGACATCAGAAGTCCGTGGGATGGCTGGGACATGCCAGAGCGTCTGACCTGCACCTTTTCGAGGTGTTTGGGATGATGTAGCATGCCGCCTGGATGCTGTGATAACCGACAGGGGCCCGCATCGTGGACAGGACGGGCTCAAGATTTGCCCTGACCGACCTACTTCAAAAGCTGAAAGAACGCAGCGGGCACAGCTATACAGAGCTCGCCCGTAGGACGTTCACCAGCAGCTCGAGCCTGCATCGTTATTGCACCGGCAGAAGCGTGCCGCCCGATGCCGAGATGGTCCTGCGCATCGCGAAGGCATGTGGCGCGAATCCGGATGAGCAGCGCGCGGCTCTACAGGCGTGGCTGGCCACCGAGGCCGCGGGGCAGGGGCAGGACGGAGTGGCCGTGGCTCCTCCCGTGACGCGATCGGCTCCCAAAGTGGCGCCCGCAGATCCCGGGGCTACACCGTCGGTTTCCAACGCGACGAAGGCGGTTCCCGACGCGACGAACGCCCTCGTCGATGCGATGAGAGCGATTCTCCCTCTGCGGTCACCCGCTCCTCCGCCGAGGCGACCTGCAGTACGGGCGCACGCCCGGGCCGTCATCTTCGGCTGCCTGCTTGCGGGGCTGGCCGTCACCCTGTCCGCGGCTTCCGCCGTCCGCATCGAGACCGCGAACGTCCCGGCGGCTCCGCAGTGGGTCACCGGCCCGAACTGGGTCGCCTCGCCCGTCCCCGTGCAGTCCACACGATTCGGGGTCACGATGCGCACCGACACCGGAGAGATGCCCTCCTTCCGGGTTGGCGCGGTGAGGTTCTGGGACAGTGGCACTCGCTGGGCCGACATCCAGCCTCGTCGCGGTGAGTTCGAGTGGGCCACGCTGGACCGCCTGGTCGCCGGAGCGAATCACGCCGGACTGCCGGCCTTGTTCGTACTCGGCGGCACGCCCGGCTGGGCCGCGCCGCAGGCCCCGAAAATGCCCTATCCCGACGGGTCGCGCGCCGCGGCGCCCGACCGGCTGACCGACTGGGACACGTTCGTCCGGGCGCTGGCCGGCCGATACCGAGGGCGTCTGGAGAGCTATGAGTTGTGGCCGATCGGCAATGATCCTCGCTACTTCGCCGGCGCCCCCGCGACTTTGGTGGAAATGACCCGCCGCGCCGCCCGGATCATCAAGGAGGTCGCTCCCAGGGCACGTGTGGTGTGCCCTGGGATGGGACGGCTGTGGAGTCCCGAAGGGCGCGGCCTCATGCGGCGCTTCGCGGATCTGGGCGGCTACCAATACTGTGACGTCGCCGGCATCAAGCTGCACCAGCGCAACGCGTCCGATCCACCGGAGACCATGCTGGAGATCCTGCAGGCCGTCGATCACACGATGCACGAGTCCGGAATCCATCCCCCGCTGTGGAGCACCGGAACCACCTACGACATCGTGCTTCAGAAGCCGCTGGACGAAGAACAGGCGATCGACAATGCGGTGCGTTTTTATCTCACCGGCCTCTACGGAACCGCGCTGAATCTGCAGCGAATGTACTTCTACGCCTGGGGAACCGCGAACGTTCCGCTGGTTCTGCAGGCGGAGGAAGGCGTACCCACCAAAGCCGCCCTGGCCGTTGAACAGCTGCAGCAGTGGCTGGCCCATGCCCGCATCCGGGCCTGCGGCCGCGGCGTCGGCCTTCGTCTACCCGCCAATGTGTGGCAATGCGAGTTCCTTCTTCCCGATGGCTCCGGTCGCTCCCATCCCGCGGTCATCCGCTGGACCCATGAGGGAACGGCCGCCACGACCGTTCCACCCAACGCGCACACGGTGCGCCGGCTCGACGGCACCACCGCGCCGATCGCCCCCGGTGACACCGTCCAGGTCGGCCCGCGGCCCGTCCTGCTCGAAGGCCGCTAGTGCGCTGACCGCGTACGTGCGCCGGGTTTGGTGTGTTGATCTCGGTTTCGGGTTATCGAGAGGGTTTCAGCCTCTGCATGGCAAGGAGCCGCTGATGGCCGAGCGCGTACGGGCTCGTCGGTTGAGTGATGAGGAGGGCCAGACGCTGGTGCGGATGGTGCGGCGCGGCAAACACGGCACGATCCGGGTCCGCCGCGCGATGATGATCCTGGCGTCGGCCTCGGGCAACACCGCCCCGGCGATCGCAGCTTTGGTCGCCGCCGACCCCGACACCGTCCGGGATGTCATCCACGATTTCGGCCTCGGGGATCAATCGAACCGTGGTTGGCGCTGAGATTGATCTTGGCTGTTTAGCACAGCTCCGGGATGCGTCGTCAGGCTTTGCTGGAAGCCCGGTGGGTTCGGATGACGGGTGGCTACCGTCCGCCAGGTGCCGGTGGAATTTCTGACGGATGAGCAGGCGGCGGCGTACGGACGGTTCGTTGAGGAGCCGACGCGGCCGGAGTTGGAGCGGTTCTTCTTCCTGGACGACGTGGACCGGGACCTGATCGCGCTGCGCCGGACGACGGCGCACCGGCTGGGGTTCGCGGTGCAGATGTGCACGGTCCGGTACGTCGGCCGGTTCCTGGTGGACGATCCGCTGGACGTGCCGTGGTCGGTCATTGAGCACCTGGCCGCGCAGCTCGGCATCGAGGACCCGTCGGTGGTGAAGCGGTACACCGAGCGGGCGAAGACGGCGTACGAGCATGCGTGGGAGATCCGCGATGCCTACGGCTACCACCCGTTCGAGGATCACGAGTGGGGGCGGGAGTTCCGGGCGTTCCTGCACGGGAGGGCCTGGACACACGCGGAGGGGCCGGTGGCGCTGTTCAACCAGGCGGTCGGGTGGCTGCGGCGCCACCGTGTGCTGCTGCCGGGCGTCTCGGTGTTGGCCAAGCAGGTCGCCGCGGTGCGGGCGGTGGCGGAGAAGCGGCTGTACGCCACGGTGGCCAACGCCGCGCGGCGGGCGGACGGTGACCTGCCGGCGGACCTGGTGGCGCTGCTCGGGGTGCCGGAGGGGCGGCGGATCTCGGAGCTGGAGCGGCTGCGGCGGCCGCCGACGCGGACGACGGGCACGAGCATGGCGAAGGCTCTGGAGCGGGTGGACGAGATCTCCGCGTTCCGGCTGGGCCGGGTGAAGCTGGACAAGGTGCCGCCGAACCGGCTGGCGACGCTGGCCCGGGTCGGGCTGGGCTCGAAGGCACCGATCTTGGAGCGTGCGCCGGAGCCGCGCCGCACCGCGTTGCTGACTTCGGTGGTGCGGCACCTGGAAGCTTCCGCGATCGACGACGCGCTGGACCTGTTCGCGCTGCTGATGCAGGTGAAGCTGATCAACGTGGCGAAGCGGGCCACGGACCGGGACTGGCTGGCCGCGCGTCCGCGGCTGGCCAAGGCGTCGAGGACGGTGCGGGCCGCGTACCGGCTGTGGAGCGGGCAGTTGGCCCTGGTCGCCGAAACGGGGGCCGACCTGGACGCGGCGGCGATGTGGCGGGCGCTGGAGAGCGAGGTAGCGCCGCGCAAGGAGGTCGAGGCTGCGGCTGTGCTGCTGGAGGAGTTGCTGCCGCCGGGCGACGAGGAGTCCGAGGCGGAGATGCGCCGCCAGCTGGCCGGCCGCTATAGCACGGTGCGCCCGTTCCTGTCCCTGCTCGGGGAGTCGTCGGCGCTGGGCGCGGCCGCTGGCGGCCGCCGGGTGCTGGAGGCGGTGAAGCGGTTGCCCGCGCTGTCGCGGCGCAAGGTGAGGCTCAAGCCGCTGCTGCCGCGCGAGATCGACCAGAAGCTCGTCCCGCCGGCCTGGCGCAAGGCGGTGTACTCCAACCCCGATCTGCCGGCGGGGGCGGTGGACCGCGACGCCTACGCGGTGTGCGTGCTGGAGCAGTTGCACCGGGCTCTGGGCCGCAGGGACGTCTTCGCGTCCCCGTCGCTGCGCTGGTCCGATCCGCGCACCCGGCTGCTGGACGGCGCGCAGTGGGAGGCGGTGCGGGCGGACGTCCTGCACGGTCTGAGCCTGCCGGAAGCGCCCGAGGAGCACCTGGCGGAGCGAGTTCGGGCGTTGGACGCGGCGTGGCGGCTGATGGCGGAGCGGCTGGAGGAGGCCGGGCAGGACGCGAAGCTCAGCTTCGAGGTGCAGCCGGGCGGCCGGCTGAAGCTGAACGTGGACCGGCTCGGCGCTATCGGGGAGAGCGCGTCGCTGAAGTGGCTGCGCCGGACCACCGCGGCGATGCTCCCGAAGATCGACCTGCCGGACCTACTCTTCGAGGTCGATGGGTGGACCGGCTTCCTGGACGCTTTCGTGCATCTGGGCGACGGCCGCACCCGGATGGAGAACCTGAAGACCTCGCTGGTGGCGCTGCTGGTGTCCGAGGCGTGCAACATCGGCTACACCCCGGTCGTCGATGCGGATGTCGAGGCGCTGACCCGGGCCCGGCTGGCGCACGTGGACCAGTACTACCTGCGGGCCGACACGATCGCGGCCGCGAACGCGGCGCTGATCCGGGCGCAGGGGAGGGTGCCGATCGTCGCGTACTGGGGCGAGGGCCTGCTCGCCTCGGTGGACGGGCTGCGGTTCGTGGTCCCGAAGCGGACCATCAGCGCAGGCCCCTCGCCGAAGTACTACCACTTCAAGCGCGGGATCACCTGGCTCAACGCGGTCAACGACCAGGTGGCGGGCATCGGGCAGATGGTGGTGCCGGGCACCCCGCGCGACTCGCTGCACGTCCTGGACACCCTGCTGAACCTGGACGGCGGGGTGAAGCCGGAGATGGTCGCCACCGACAACGCCTCGTACTCCGACATGGTGTTCGGGCTGTTCTCGATGCTCGGCTACAACTTCTCGCCGCGCTTCCGCGACCTGGCCGACCAGCGGTTCTGGCGCGCGGAGATGCCCGGGGTGCCGGGCGGCGGCTACGGCGTGCTGGAGCCGCTGGCCCGCAACCGGGTCCACCTGGGCAAGGTGGCCACGCACTGGCCGGACATGCTGCGGGTGGCCGGCTCCCTGGTGACCGGGCAGGTCCGCGCCTACGACCTGCTGCGGATGTTCGGCCGCGAGGGGCGCCCGACACCGCTGGGCACGGCGTTCGCGGAGTACGGGCGGATCGCCAAGACCCTGCACCTGCTGCGGGTGGTCGATCCGGTGGACGACACCTACCGGCGGCAGATGAACCGCCAGCTCACCGTCCAGGAGTCGCGGCACAAGCTCGCCCGCGACATCTGCCACGGCAGGCGCGGGCAGATCATGCAGGCGTACCGCGAGGGCCAGGAGGACCAGCTCGGAGCTCTCGGACTGGTCCTGAACGCCGCCGTGCTGTGGACCACCCGCTACCTGGACGCTGCCGTCGCGGCCCTTCGCGAGCTGCCCGCCGACGCACGCGAGCACCCGGTGCTGGACGAGGACGTCGCCCGGCTCTCCCCGCTGCGCCACGCCAACCTGAACGTGCTCGGCCGCTACACCTTCCGCGCCTCCGGCCCGGCCGGCGGGCAGCTGCGGCCCCTGCGCGACCCGGACGCGGCCGGTCTGGACGAGGACGACGACGGGGAGCACCTGGCACCAGAAGCCGGCCGGGGGCACTGATCAGCGTCCGGGCCGCCCGCTCGGTCAGCCGTGGCGGCGGCAGGAAGTCACGACGGAAGAAGACGACCTCGGGGCGGGGGCGGGTCATGCGGTGGGGTGCAGGGAATCGAGCCAGCCGATCAGGAGGCGGTTGACCTCGTCGGGGCGTTCCTGCTGGAGCCAGTGGCCGCAGCCGTCGAGGATGTGCGAGGAGGCCAGGCCGGGGAGTGTTGCCGGGTAGGCGTTGATCGCGTCGGCCATCCAGGTCGTGGAGGCGTCCAGGCCGCCGCCGATGAACAGGGAGGGCTGCTTGATGGGGGCGCCGCTGTACGGGGCGAGGTCCTCCCAGTCGCGGTCCATGTTGCGGTAGCGGTTGAGTGCCCCGGTCATGCCGGTGCGCTCGAATTCTCCGGCGTACACGTCGAGGTCGCCCTCGGTCAGCCAGGAGGGCAGCCGACCGCCGGGGAAGCGGTCGCGCAGCTGTCCGCCGGTGCGGTTCACGAAGTGCGGGTCGGACTCGGCCTGCGTCGGCATGGTGTCGGCGGACAGGGCCGCGTAGAAGCCCGCGAGCCAGCCCCGGACGTCAGGCTCGATCTCGGCCTCGGCACGGCCGGGCTCCTGGAAGTACGAGACGTAGAACTCCTGGTCGCCGCCCATCTGCGCGAAGACGTCGGTGGGGCGGGGCCCGCCAGGCGGGGCGTAGGGGACGCTCAGCAGCCCGACGGCGCGGAAGACCTCGGAGTGGAGCAGGGCGGAGGTCGCCGCGATGTTCGAGCCCCAGTCGTGCCCGATGATCACCGCTGTCTCCTCGCCCAGGGCGCGCACGAGCGCGACGTTGTCCTCCACCAGGGCGAGCATCCGGTACGCGTCCGTCGCGGCCGGCTTGGAGGAGCGGCCGTAGCCGCGCACGTCGAGAGCGACGGCCCGGTACCCCGCCGCAGCGAGTGCCGGGAGCTGGCGGCGCCAGGAGTACCAGGACTCGGGGAAGCCGTGGACGAGCACGACCAGCGGCCCGGTACCCTGCTCGACCAGGTGCAGCCGCCCGGCGGGTGCCTCGATGGTGCGGTGGCGCAGGTCAGCGGACGGCGTGGACTGGTGCATGGCTTCTCCTCGGGTTCACGGACGGCCGCGGCGGTTACGCACCAATCATGCGGTGCGGCGGCCGAGAGACGCGACTTGCCTTGCCATTCGGGCAAACTTGCAGGACAGGGCGGTGGACGCAGCCCGGCTGGAAGGAGCGGGGCGACAATGACGGACGACGGCATAGCCGACACGCTGGCGACCGTGGGCCCCCGGCTGCGGGCCGTGCGCGAGCGGCACGGTGCCACGCTCACCGACGTCAGCCGTGCGACCGGCATCTCCCTGAGCACGCTGTCGCGGATCGAGACCGGCCGGCGCAAGCCGACCCTGGAGGCGCTGCTGCATCTGGCGAAGGCGTACGGCGTCTCGCTGGACGAACTGGCCGGCACCGCATCCGCCACGGCGGCCGGAGCGCGTACCTCCGCGCCGCGGCGTCCCGGGAAAGACAAGACGGTCTTGCCGCTGACCCGGTACGTCGGTGGGCTGCACGCCCACAAGCACGTCCTGCCCGCCACCGGCGAGCAGCCCCTGCGGCCGCGGCAGGTGTCCCACGAAGGGTACGAATGGCTGTGCGTGCTGTACGGACGGCTATGGCTGGCCCTCGGCGAACGCGACCTCGTCCTCACCGCCGGGGAAGTCGCCGAGTTCGACACCCACACCCCTCACGGAGTCGCGAACGCCGGACCTTACGGACCGGTCGAATACCTGATCATGTTCGGGCCCCAAGGCGAACGCCTGCGACCGCACACCAGCGTCAACGCCATCAGGCCAATCGGAACCGGGTGCGAGTAGGTGAGGTAGAGGATCGGACCGGATTTCGGCGGTAGCGGTCAGCTTGAAGTGAGCTGCTCCGGGACGCGGCCGGAGGCGCGGAGTTCCTGCAGGTCGGGGATGTGGTTGTAGAGGGTGCCGGGACTGACGCCGAGGAGCCTGGCGATCGAGGTGATCGAGTTCTCGGGGTTGGGAAGCATGTCCCGGGCGGCCCGGATGATCTCGGGGGTGGCGACGGTGGGCCGGCCGCCGACCCGGCCACGGGCACGGGCGGCGTCCAGTCCCTCGCGGGTGCCGGAGACGATCAGCTCGCGGATGAACTCGGCGAGCGCGGCGAAGACGTGGAAGACGAGCCGGCCGCCGGGGGTGGTGGTGTCCAGGCGCTCGTGCAGCGAGCAGAAGCCGATCCCGCGGCCGCGCAGCTCGCCGACCATGTTCACCAGGTCCTTGAGCGAGCGGCCGTAGCGGTCGAGCGCGGGGACCACCAGGGTGTCGCCCGGGGCGAGGAAGGCGTGGCATGCCTTCAGTTCGGGGCGGAGGTCGTCCTTGCCGGACTTCTTGTCGGCGAAGATCCGCCGGCACCCGGCCGCGGTGAGGGCATCGACCTGGCGGTCGAGCTTCTGCCCGCCGGTGGACACCCGCGCGTAGCCGATGAGGATCTCGGTCCGCTGGGCGGGTTCGGCGACCAGGAGGTCGAACGGGTCGGGCTCGGAGGGGGTGTTCACGCCCGGGATTCTGTCAGGAAAGGGTGTTCCGGGGTTGTTGAACCACCCTGGTTTTTGAAGGAGTTCTTGAAGGTCGTGAGGAGGTGCCGGACGGTCCGGCCGATGGCCTTCAGGAAACGATGGTTTCTTGAAGGGGGCGAGCGGAGTCGCCACTCACGGATCCCTTGAAGGGTTTTCTAGTAATGACGTCTTGCTCATCCTTCTAGGAGGAGTACCTTGGAGGCATGACTAAGAACGAAGCACGGCTGATGCCGACGGGTACCTGCTGGTGCGGATGCGGGGCCGAGGTCGGCCTCGGGTCCTTCTTCGCCCAGGGGCACGACAAGATCGCAGAAGCCGCCCTCCTGGCGGCCCGGTATGACAACTCCGTCGCCCGACTCGTCGCACACCACGGCTTTGGGCCCGACAACGGCGTCCGCGAGGCCGCAGTCGAGAACGGCAACTGGGAGCGATGCCCGGGGGCGGACTGCAACTACCTCGGAGCCCCCGCCAGCATTCGGGTGCACCGCAAGAAGGTTCAGCACTAGCCTCACCGTGACTCGGCCGCTACCCGTCGAGCCGGCTCGACGGCGGTGTCCTGGATACCGCTGACGACCGCGCGCAGGTCGATGACGGCCACACCGTCCGGGGCGTCGGTGCCACCCTTACCGAAGCAAATCCAGATCGGCACGGTGCCAGCGTCGCGGGCGAAGGCGGCCGACCTCCGCCCCGGCCGGGGTCCAGCTCGTCCGAACCGTCTGCCCGCCCAACCCATCGGGCCGCCACCACGTCACCTGGTGAGCCGCGGCGCAAACCTTGATCCGGGCCTCGACTGCCGGGTGCTGAGCTTGTCGTCATGGCTGGTCAACGAAGTGGCAGCCGACTAGTACCGGTCGGCTGCCGCGGTCGGTCAGGCTACAGCGAGTTGGCGACCAGGAAGGCGCCAGCGTGGGCGGCTGCCTCCTCGGAGCTTGCGCACTCCCCTTCGGTCTGGTGCTCGCCGTTCGCCGCGTTGGCGCTCCAGCACCAACCGTCGTCCTCCGGCTCCCAGTAGATTTTCGCAGTGCCGCCGGCCACCTTCACTGAGACCGGGGGCCGCTGGTCGCTAACCTTGATGACGCCGGGCCACCGGTTGCGGGCGGCCTGTCGGGTGATCCCCCATGCCTGGCCCATCTGCGGGTACGTGGCGCCCCGCTGCCCGGCCACCTTCGCCGCCTGGCTGGAAAGCCGCTCGGCGGCCGGGCCGACCTCCCGCAGTACCCGCAGCATCGCCAGGTTGTGCTGCCGCCCTATCGTCACGACCTGCTCGACGGTACGGATACGCCCGGGCTCCGGCAGTCCCTCGATCGGGGCAACCAGGTCGCGAGCGAACTCCCACACCAGCTCCCCCAGGGCGTCGGTGAGTTGATCGATCAGTTCCTCGCTCGGTTCGGCGTACGCGGGACCAGCAGGCCAAACACTCTCAGTAGTCATAGGGACAATCCTAGTTGTCATTGACAGTCTGTACTGTCGGTTCAGTTGGATTGTCGAGTGCTGATCTCTCGTCGTCAGCCGGTGGGCTGACGACGGGTCAGCTCGGTGAGCCTCGTCTCGACGGTGGCCAGCGGGCGCTCGAACCTCGCGTCTGCAGGATCTCCACCAGCTTGCGGCCGAGCTCGACGGCCTGGTGCTCGTCGTCGTCCAGCAGTTACGGCCTTCGACGAGCCCAGAAGATCGAAAACGTCGACAAACACACCCCGGATCCGCTACAGAGAGCTACTTGTCACTTCGCGGCAGCTTCGGGAGAACAGGGCCCTAGAGTCCACCTGGGTGTGCGGGCAGCCAGTCGTGGTGGCGGACCTTCAAGGCGCCGCGTTCGTGGGCGGTGGGCGCGATGATGTCGGCTCCGCCGTCATAGGGGTGATAGAGCCAGCGGAGATCCCGAGGCGTGATGATCACATATCCCAGCTCGTCGTCGGCCACCCCTCGCAGAAGCGGATCAAGAGCCGCCC
>DASYNF010000180.1:0-7418 GCA_036008685.1 Actinomadura sp.
ATGATGATCTGGTGCAGGAGAACCCGTCGTCTGCGCTACAGTAGACACGCCCGCTGCGGCGGGCCTCGGGACGTGGCTCAGCTTGGTAGAGCACTTGACTGGGGGTCAAGGGGTCGTGGGTTCAAATCCCGCCGTCCCGACGCAGGTGAGAGGCCGCTTCTGATCATTCAGAAGCGGCCTTTTCTCTTTGTACAGCTACGAAGTACAGCTACGGCGCTTGATCAGTGGTCCCTCGTGGTCCCCGATCGCGTCGGTCAGGCAGCCTCCAAGCCACTTGAGTGTGCAGGCCTCTGCCTCCGCCAGATGTAGTAACTCTGCAGACTTGCTGTACGTCTTCAAGGCCGCCCGCAGACCGGGCCGCACGCGCCGCCGACTCAGCGCCGGTCCTCCGCTCCCGCTGCGGACGGGGCGGGTAGCCGGTCGTCTGGCGCGACAAGCAGGGAGTCACGGGGCCGCGGTGACGTACGCAGCTCACAGACTGGCGGGTCGCCGGCTTCTCTATGCCCCTCGCTGAGCGCGGTCACCCGCGCTGTCGGCTCCGACCCGACGGGGCAGGCGCCGGGTTTCGTAGGTTGCGAATGTGCGGGTGGATTGCCCCCGCTGCACCGGCCTTCGGTGACTGTGAAACGACGACCCGGTTTCGATCCAGCTGGGCACCCTGAAAGCCGAGGCTAGAGCGCGCGGAGATGCGGCTTGACCAGCGATCACAAGTTGCTCGTAATGTGATGAAGATGGCTTTTCTGTCGCAGGACAGAAACGGAGGCCCGCTGTATCGCTACTCGCTCGCGGGGCTCTCCTGGTTAGAGGATGGCAGACCCTCGACGTAGATCTCGAACCCGGTGATGCCGAAGTCACGGTCTTCATCCTGGACGAGGCCCACGGGCTGGTCAGGCGCGTGCCCTGCCTCCTTCGCCAGTTGGACAAACCTGAATAGCTCGCCCCAGGTGAGCTGGTTGTCGATTTCCAGGCCGATCTTGATGTTCAGCTACTTCTTCTCAAACTCCGACATCTCACCATGATGCAGGCTGCGGGAAGATCAATATGCCGGAGCGGAAAAGCCGCTACATAGTTACTCGTCACGGTTGATATCTGGCCAATCGCCCACCGCACCCCTCTCTTGGTCCTTCAACGCAGTGAAACGGTGGAGCGCGACCGCGACCTTATCGGTGGAGTTCACGCGGCAGAAACCGCCCCAGATGAACCAACCGCATGGCCCGATAAAAACGTCCGCCAACTCCTGCGATTGGCGGTTCAACCGGGTTGATTTCCGAAAACAAGAGATGTCAGATGTGAACAGGTGTTGTGTTGGAGGTTCAAGAATCTCTCGCCAGGTCACTGAAACTTTACCTTTACCTATATTCAGGAGGAACCTCCCATGGCCATTCATAAGTCGATCACTGTGGCCCTCTCGACTGTGGCATTGACGGGAATCACCGTATTCACATCCGGTTCGGTGACTGCGGCGAGCGCACAGACGGCGTCTACCGCAGCGCAGCAAGTCGCCGCCGTCCAGAGCGGCGACCGGCGCTGGGGCGACGGCCATGGCCGGCACAACTGGCACCGCTCGCATCACCACTGGGGTGGTCACCACGGCCACTGGGGTGGCCACCACGGCCGCTGGTGACCTGATATTCGGGCGACCTCGTCTCCCGCGGTTCGGGTGGTCGATCACGGCGAGGCTCGCGGTCAGGTCAATGCCCCGTTGACGGTTTCGGCGAGTGCCGCCGGACCGGCACCCGCAATCGCCGCGTCATGGCGTCGTGACGGCCCCGGCCCGGCCGCTCCGGCGGCCGCCGGGCCGCACGGCCTCGTTCACGAGGACTAGCGCGCTTGGGCGGTCTTACGGTCGTTGGCCTTGTGGATGGCCTGAACGACCTGGTCCTTGGTCATGCTGGAGCGGCCGTGGACGTCCAGCCGTTTCGCGACGTCGAGGAGGTGTCTCTTCGAACCGTTCGCGTCGACGCCGCCGGCGGTACCGATTCCTAAACCGTGTACCACAGCGGAGTACAGCCGCTCAGTACAGCTACAGCGCTGCCATCTGCTGTATGTGGGTGGACGTCGATGGACTCGGGAGGGCCTCTGACGTCGGGACCAACTTGGCGCGGTTGGGCTCGCGGGTAGCTGGGGGTCAAGGGGTCGTGGGTTCAAATCCCGCCGTCCCGACAGAGAGCGGAAACCCGCTGATCTACACGACCCGGAGCGGGGACCATCTGGGGACCGCTGAGCGCTCTTGACGCTGAGATGAACGCTGAGGGCGTTGCCGGCATCGATGCAGGACTCAGGCGTAGAGCACGCCGAGCAGCGCACCTTGTCCCGATTGGAGGATGTGAGCCGCCTCCAGTGGAATCCAGAAGCACTCGAAGTTCGTGGGGTCCTGCTCGCCGTCATGGAGCTCCTGGCTGACCCATCGCTCCGGAGTCGGCTCGGTCAGCTCCATGGAGAAGACGTGCCGCCGCTGGATCTCGAAGCGGTACGGGCTGATGTCGTACGTGATCTCTCCCAGCTTCCGGACAACCTTGAACTGGGTGAAGCCGGTCTCCTCCCGAGCCTCGCGAAGGGCGGCTTCCTCCGGCGTCTCGCCCTGCCGAATGCTGCCGGCCGGCACCTGGATCCCGACCTCCTCGTAGCTGTAGTCGATGTGCCGGAAGACCAGGAGCCTCTCGTTGCGGACGACGTAGCAGAGCACCTTGTCCTTGACGACCTTGTCCGTCATCGGTTCCTCTCCTTGGCCCGAAGCGCCGAAACAACGGGTCGGGGGCACGCTGCTGCGAGACTCCGCGCACCGAAGCCGACTCGGCGCCCGTCCTTTGCTCCCGCTGGCGCTCCCGCTCCGGACGGGCCGGGTAGCCGGTCGGCTGGCGCGACAAGCGAGGAGTCACGGGGCCGCGGTAACGTACAACGCTCACGGCCTGGCGGGTGGGCGGTCTCTCAATGCGGGTTGGGCGCGGTCACCCGCGCTGCCGGCTCCGGCCTGGGCAGGGGTAGTCGCGGGGTTGGGACTCCACAGCCCCTGGCCGTAGATTTCGTGATCTAACCGGTCCCAGGGATGTATGCCTGAAGCTCGGTCGAACCTGGCTTTCTACTCCTCAAGGCACCCCTACTCGCCGATCTTCTTCGAGGCCAGTGTCACTACCGTCTCAACAGACACCCGCTTGCCGGCCTTCGGTGACTGCGAAACGACAACCCAGTTCCGATCGATGATGAGCATCCGGTTCGCCCCCGTCGCGTCCTTCTCCCGCAGGTTGTACAGCCCTTGGGCCTGCATCAGGTCCTGTGCGAGCTGGTGATTCTTACCCACCACGTTCGGCACCCGGACCATCTGCGGCTTGGCGGGCATGCTGCTCGGCTCTGAACTCGGCGCTGCCGCGCTGGTATTCGGGGCGGGCGAGGTGACGGTAACCGTCGCCACCGGTGCCGGTGCTTGGCCCGCCGTGGCACCGCCACACCCCACCGCCGAGACCATCACGATCCCCGCGGCGAACGAAATCCCCATGACCCTGATCCGGTCCATGCTCGACCCTCCTGTTCGGTACGCGGGGAGCAAGGATCACACCGTCGAGCCGCGGCGGCCCGCGGATACACGCACTGACGACCGGAGTCGGCCAAACCGGACCCGGACCACAAAACGGTTAAGGTCAATACTCCCGCCCGAATGCCCAGGGCACATCGAAGGCACATGGGCTTGCGATCATGCGCGAAACGATGAGAACCGTCGAGTGCCGAAGTTGCAGGCCAGATGAGATGCAGGGATGTCTTCCCAGGTCATGGCACAGCTCAGATAAGAACCCGGCCTACAGCCGACTCGTCCGCCGCCTGCCCCTCTGACCACCCGGTTTTCTCTGCTCAAGATCCGTCAAGGCACTTCGGGGCCCGCCGCCGTCCTGCATCATAGAGATCATGGACGAGGCTCACCCCGAGCCGGACAAGGCATTGAGCTGGCTCCGCGATCGCCTGACGCCGGACACCGACACATGGCGGCACGTTGTTACCGAGGTGGTCCCTGCGGGATTCCCCGCCTACGTTCGTGTCTTCCACAGCTGGTCTGTAGACGGCAATCCCGAGCAGCGTTCAACCTGGCGGGAGATGGCCGAGATCGCTGATGCGCACTACCACGGTGAATTGACCAGTTCGCCGCTCGAACCAGCGCTACAGACGGCGCCCACCGCTTCCCGGTGGGTCGTTGATGAAGGCGAACCCGATCCACAGACCCGTGATGGTCTCGTGCAGGTACTGACCGGCGTCACCAGTCCGGGGCAGCCGGTCTACTTCAGCTATGAGCTGGCCAGGGTCGTCCGAGGGCAGACTCCGATCGTCTGGAAGTCCTCGCTGACCAGCCTGGAACCGGTCCGGGCTCACATGGGTGACGGCTTCGTCGGCCCAGAGCACTGGTGGCCCGAAGACCGCAGCTGGGTCGTCGGCAGCGACTACGACCTCTGCTCCACCTACATCGCTTGCTCTGAAGACCTCTCCCTCCGACTCACCAGCAGCGACCAAATCGAGGCCATCATGGTTGGCCCGGACGCGCGAGTCGACAACGCAGCCGACAACATCAACGCCAGGAAGTAAGCCGGCGTGACCCAAGATGAACCCCGCATCGCTACCCATACGTTGAAGACCACGCGGGGACCACACGCCCTGCACACGATGCACAAGACCGGCATCGTCGAACATGGGGCCACCCCGCCACACAGGGCGTGAGCTACAACAACCGCATCCCCGGCGTCCTGGGAGCAAGGGGTCGTGGATTCAAATCCCGTGATCCCCCATCGGTGCCCGTGGCGCGGCCACCCAGTCTCTTGAGCGAGTCCCTCCAGAGTTCGTCGCGGGTGAAGACTCGCCGCTCCGGGAGGCCTGAGGGGGCGCTGAACAGCGGTCGAACGAACGGTCAGCAGGTTTCGTCGGCAGGATCCGTGGAAACTCCGTCAGTACGCCAGCGGCTCGGGCGGCGATCCTCACTGCCGCGGAAGCCTCTTCGTCCACGCCGTCCGCGACGCCAAGCCGCACAGTGTGGACTCCCTGGCTGAGCGTATGGATGAACAGCTCATACAGGCCCGCTGTGTGCGGTGATACCAGGGCGACGACGGTCAGGGAGGATCACCATGAGTGAACGCCCGGAAACGACGCCGGAGAGCGATGGCGTCGTTGTCCCCCACCACACCGATGGTCATTACGCGCGGATCGCCGGCAGTTACAACGACACCTGGTCGACCCGGTCGGACTACCTGGCCTGGATGAGCAGGCTGATCGCCAACCGGCTCCGGATGTCCTCGGGGGCCCGAGTCGCCGACATCGGGGCGGGTACCGGGCTGTTCCTCAGCCGGTTGGCAGAATCCGCGTCGCCACAGGCGCCGATTCTGTGTATCGACCCGTCGGCGGAGATGCTCCGGCACCTACCCGAGGACCCGCGGCTGCGACCGGTCCATGGCACCGCCGAGGACGTCGCCTCCGGACGGGTGACGCTGCCCTACGAGCAGCTCGACGCCCTCCTGATCAAGGAGACGATCCACCACATAACAGACATGCCCGGCACCTTACGAGGACTCAGCGGCCTGCTGGCGCCCGGTGGCCGAATGCTGGTGGTCACACTGCCACCGTTACTGGACTACCCCCTCTTCCAGGCCGCGCTGGACCGCTTCGCCGCGATGCAACCCGAGCCGGAGAGCATCGTGGAGGCCATGCGGGCAGCCGGGCTTGAAACGCAGTACACGATCGAGGTCTTTCCCGTCACCGTCGACCGGGCGCACTACATCGACCTGGTCGGCAACCTGTGGATGTCCGTGCTGTCCACCTTTACGGACGAAGAGCTCGCAGCCGGACTCGACGAGATGCGCGAGCGGTATCCGGAGCGGGAGTTGCACTTCATCGACCGCTTCGCATTCATCTATGGCGTTCGGTGACACACCCGTCCCAACGAGTGCCCAAGGAGGATTTCACGGATCTGACACGACGCGGTGTCGAGCATCTACCGGGACCGGACACACGGCCGGCTGCCGACACAGGTGTGAGCACTCTCCGTACGTTTTCAAGGCGGCCCGCAGGGAGAAGCGGACAGAGCAGACTAAAACCCTATGAGCACTCGGTGTCCCCGACGGGAGTCGAACCCACATCAACGTAGCCAGGTCACGAGAGTTTTGACCGCCGGGTCGCGGTGGCAGGATCGGCCCGAGATGGCGGAAGTCGCCGAGACACTGCGTGCCGTGGAACGCCGGTGACGCCAGGTCCGCCCCTGTCACAGCAGGATGAGGACTGGCAGCGGTTCCGTCGGCTCGCCTTCACGACGAACCACTGGGACCGCCCGAACTGGACGCCAGGTCGACAGGCCTACTACTGGTACCTGACCTTCGACTCGGCAGAACTACGCACGCTTGCCCATCACTGCCAGAGCCGATTGCGACTGCCGTACCTGGACCTCGTACCGCTTGACGGTCTTCATCTGACGCTCCCGAAGGTGGGCTGGTCGGACGAGGTGCCGAGCGAGGACGCCGGCTCGGTGGCAGCCGCCGCGTTGCGCGCATGTTCGGATCTTGAGCCTTTCACGCTGACGGTAGGGCCACTCGCCGGGTCCGCGGGCGCCGTACGTTTCAGTGTCGCCCCGTGGGAGCCAGTGATCGCGATCTACCAGAGGCTGCGGGAATCGGTGAGGACCGTACGGAACGAGGGGTGCAAGGACTCCGAGTTCCGCCCGCACGTTGGAATCCCGTACTGCAACGACGCGGTGCCGGCGGATCCGCTCGGTGAGGCGATCGCGCCGCTGCGGAGCCTGCCGTCTGTGGACATCATGGTGACCCATGTCGATCTGGTCCTGCTGCGCCGAGAGGGCCAGGCTTACAAGTGGTCTACGATCCACTCCCTTCCGCTGGGCTGACATGAGCCTGTCTGCACTTCTGCCGGCCATGCCCGGCACCGACCCGGCTGCCGTCGATGTGACCGTTAGGGCTCGTCGCAGCGCCTGATCAGGACCTGGCCCTCCCAGTCGCCGACGGTGAAGCGCTCGGTGGGGGTGAAGCCGGCGCGTTCGTAATAGCGCACCAGCTCTCCGTCACCGCCGGCCCAGCAGTCGACGCGCAGCAGCGGCGTACCTCCTCCGACGGCCTCCACGGCGGCCCGGTCCAGGAGGACGCGACCGACACCGCGGCCGGCGTAGCGGCGGTCGGTGATGAACACGAGGAGGTACAACTCGGGTTCGCGCGCCGGGTGCACGTACGGCGGCGCCGTGCCGAGCACCATCGCGCCGACCGGGGTGCCGTCGATCTCGGCGATCCGCAGGCCGCCGCTCCCGGCCCAGCCGTGGACCCGCTCGACCTGCCTCGGCTCGCTGGAGAACGGTGCGCTCCCCCACTGACCGGTACGGCCTCGCTCCACCAGCCAGGCGATGGCCCGGTCGAAGAAGCCCAGTACGGCCGGGGCGTCGGCGGCCG
>DASYNF010000181.1:0-12294 GCA_036008685.1 Actinomadura sp.
CGAACATCTACAAGATCACGGGGGGTTGGGCGGTATCT
The DNA here is from genome assembly GCA_036008685.1 of Actinomadura sp. Classification (GTDB taxonomy): domain Bacteria; phylum Actinomycetota; class Actinomycetes; order Streptosporangiales; family Streptosporangiaceae; genus Actinomadura_C. The sequence goes on from DASYNF010000181.1 coordinate 39, forward strand.
GTGCCGTCACAGGCCGTGCCGCCCACTAACGTTCTTTGCATGACCGTTCCCCGGGTCGCCGTCACCGTCGACCTCGTCGTCCTCACCGTGCGCGAGCAACGGCTCAGCGCGCTGATGTGGAGGCGCGACCGTCACCCCTTCGACGGTTGCTGGTCGCTGCCGGGCGGATTCGTCCAGCTCGACGAGGACCTGCCGGTCGCGGCGGCGCGCCTGATGGCCGAGCGCGCGGGGCTCGCCGATGTCAGGATCCATCTCGAGCAGCTCGCGACGTACGGCTATCCGGTCCGTGACCCGCGTCAGCGCGTCGTGAGCGTGGCCTACCTGGGCCTGGCGCCCGACCTGCCCGCTTCCAGCCGCGCGCAGGTGCTCTGGACGGCGGTCGAGGAGCTGGTCGATCGGGACCGGGCCGCCTTCGACCATCGCCGGATCCTGCTCGACGGGGTGGAACGGGCCCGGGCCAAGCTGGAATACACCTCCCTGGCGGCGGCCTTCTGTCCCTCCGAGTTCACCGTGGCCGAGCTCCGGCGGGTCTATGAGATCGTCTGGGGCACGCCGCTCGACCCTCGTAACTTCCATCGGAAGGTCACGGGAGCGGACCGCTTCCTCATCCCCACCGGCCGCAGGACGACCCGTGACGGCGGTCGCCCGGCACAGCTCTACCGGCGCGGCGACGCCGAACAGCTGCGGCCGCCGATGCTCCGCCCACCGCCCGTACTCCCTGAACACGGCGCTCGTACGTAGGGTGGGATTCACCAATCTCGTGCATCCCAGGAGGACAACGGTGGCCGAGGCAGTAAACCCTCGTTTTCGTACCGTGCTGGACCGGCTGGCGGCCTACAAGCCGGGCAAGACGGTCATGTCACCGGACGGGCGGACCTACAAGCTCTCGTCCAACGAGTCGCCGTACGGTCCGCTGCCCTCGGTCGTGGAGGCGATCACCGAGGCGGCGCTGCAGACGAACCGTTACCCGGACAACGGCTGCACGGGCCTCATCGAGGAGATCTCGGCAAGGTTCGGTGTGCCGGCCGACCACGTGGCCGTCGGCTGCGGCTCGGTCGGGGTCGCCCAGATGCTCCTGGAGGCGATCTGCGAGCCCGATGCCGAGGTCCTGTACGCCTGGCGCTCCTTCGAGGCATACCCGATCCTGGTGAGCCTCGCCGGGGCGACGTCCGTACAGGTCCCCCTGGCCGACGAGAGGCACGACCTCGAGGCGATGGCCGAGGCCATCACCGACAAGACCCGGCTCATCTTCGTCTGCAACCCCAACAACCCGACCGGTACGGTCGTGGGCCGCGCGGAGCTGGAGGCCTTCCTCGACCGGGTGCCCGGCGACTGCCTCGTGGTCCTCGACGAGGCCTACCGCGAATACATCCGCGACCAGGACACCCCGGACGGCCTCGCGTTGTACGGCGACCGGCCCAACCTGGCCGTACTGCGGACGTTCTCGAAGGCCTATGGTCTGGCCGGACTGCGGGCCGGCTTCATGATCGCTCACCCGGCGGTCGCGGAGGCGGTCCGCAAGACCTACCTGCCGTTCAGCGTCAACAGCGTGGCGCAGGCGGCCGCGGTGGCCTCGCTGCGAGCGGAGAGCGAACTGCTGGAGCGCGTCGAGGCGACGATCAAGGAGCGTGACCGGGTCCGCGACGCCCTGCTCGCCCAGGGCTGGACCGTGCCCCCCACGGAGGCCAACTTCGTATGGCTCCGCCTGGGCGAGGACACCATGGACTTCTCGGCGGTGTGCGAAGCGGCCGGGGTCAGCGTGCGGCCCTTCGCCGGTGAGGGCGCCCGCGTCTCCATCGGCACGCCCGAGGACAACGACGCCTTCCTCGCGACCGCGGAGTCCTACCCGCGCCGGAACTGAAGCCTCACCCGAAGCGGCGCTACTCGGCGACGGCCGCTGGTGTGCTGGGGATCACCTCGCGGATCTTCGACCGCCGTTCGGTCCCCACCACCAGCCCGACGCCCACGATGATGATCGCTCCGCCGAGCAGCATCGGCCAGGTGACCTGCTCGCTGAGCACGAGCGCGCCGAGCAGGACGGCCACCGCCGGATTGACATAGGCGTACGTCCCGACGATCGAGATGGGCGCGTTGCCGAGCAGCCAGGAGTAGGAGGTGAAGGCGAGCAGCGACCCGAAGGTCACGAGGTAGGCCAGCGCCAGCCACGACCGGGTGGAGATGTGCGTGACGTCCAGCGTCTCTTGCCTCGCAACGCCGATCACCAGCAGGGCCAGCCCGCCGGCGACCATTTCGTAGACGCTCGCCACCAGGCTGTTGGCGGGCATCGGCAACCGGCTCGACAGGAACGAGCCGGCCGACCATGACAGGGACGCGAACAGGATCACGACGATCCCCACGGTGCTCCCGGTGCCGCCACCGCCCAGCAGGGACAGCAGAGCGACCCCGGCGAGCCCGGCCGCCACACCGGCGATGGTCATCAGGGGCGGACGCTCTCCGCTCAGCAGCCGGAAGACGACCAGCCACAGCGGCACGCAGGCGATCAGCAACGCGGTGAGCCCGGTGGACAGGTGTTGTTCCGCGATCGAGACCATGCCGTTCCCGCCGGTGAGCAACAGGAGCCCGATGAGGGCGGCCGAGGCCCATCGGCGAGGCGGCACCAGCAGCACCCGGGGCCCCTGCCGGACGGCGAGATAGGCGGCCAGCAGGGCCGCGGCCGCGAAGAACCGCAGTGCTCCGCCGAGCAGCGGCGGGATGGTCTCGATGACGATCCCGATGCCGAGGTAGGTCGACCCCCAGACGATGTAGACGACGATGAGAGCGGCCCAGGCGAGGGAGCTCATCGTCGGCTCAGTCCGCACAGTCCGCGCAGTGTCAGGAGTCGTGAGGGTCATGACTCATGACAATAAGGGATCGCCGATGAGAGGCCATAGCGGATTTCGGCCTTCGAAACACGGGTCCGCAGGCCCGCAGGCAGGACCTGTCATGGGGTTCCGGCGAAACGGACGCCGCTGCCGCCGTGTGCGCGTGAGCTATGGCACATGGCGGCAGCGGCGCTCACCTCATGGGGTGCCGGTGCCGGTGCTGGGAGGCGGGCAGTCCGCGGCCGCGATCGTGGCGGTCTGTGTGACACCGCCGGGCTTGGCCGTCACGGTCACCGTCCAGGCCTCACATGGCGTGCTGAAGGTGTGGCTCGAGACCAAGGTGTAGGACCTCGAGCCGGACTCCCGGCTGGGATCCGACCCCGCCGGCTGGCCCGCGGAGGCGTAGTCGATGCCGACGTTGACGGGTCCCTGGCCGGTCGTCGTCACGGTGAACTGCACCGTGCCGACGTCCCCGCTGCGGGTCCACGAGTCGATGTGCACATCGGAGACCCGGGTGGCGGGCCGGGGGCCGGGGGCCTGGGGTTGTGTGGGCTTGCCGGGAGGATGGCCGGTGCCCGGCTGCCCGGGGGCCGCTGGCGAGGAGGTGCCGTCCGGAGCCGCCGGATCCTGCGTCCCCGAAGCCTTGGGCAGCCCTGTGGCGGACGCGCGCGTCTGCCCTGGGGGCTGCTGACCTGCGCTCGGCGCGCCCGGGTTCGGGAACGAGGGCCCGGACGGCTCCGCGGGAGAGGACGGCGCGGCGACCGACCTGGTCTTGGCCCGGTCGGTGCCCTTCGCGGCGCCGAATGCCACCACACCTCCGCCGATGAGGAGCAGGGTCGCGACTCCGGCCGCCACGGCGATCAACCCGCCGCGCCCCTTGGACCTGCGCTCGCCCGGTTCCTGCGGGTGGTAGGGCCCATCGGCCGGACCGTCGTAGGAGGACTGCTCGAACAGGCCGAAGGCGGGTGCGGAGGTGTCGTCACCGCCCTGCCGCTGAGGGGCGTTCGAGGACGCCGCCGGTGCGGCCTCGGGGGGGTGGAAGATGGATCGGACGGCTTCCGCCTGCGCGACCCGCTGCATGTGTTCGGCCTGAAGGGCCTGTTCGTCGGGTATCGCCGCAGCCGGCACGGCCGGGACCTGCGCTGTGCGACGGCCGTTCTGAGGTGGTGCGGCGGTCTCGGGCGCCCCGGTGGCGGGGGGAGCGGTCCTGGGAGGCGCGGCACCGAGCGGAGCAGTGCCGTGGAGAGCGGTGTCGACGAAAGCGGTGGCGACCGAAGGAGCACCGGCCGGAGCAGGGCCGGGGGCCGTGGGAGCCGCGCCGCCACGGTTCTTCGCGGCACCGGCGGATGAGCCGTTCTGGGTGGTGGCGCTCTTCGCGTTGGAGGTCTTCGGGTTGGAGGTCTTCGCGTTCGGGGCCTTGGTGTTCGGGGCCTTCGCGTTCGGGGCCTTGGTGTTCCCGGTCTTCGCGTTCGCGGCGTTCGCGCTCACCGCGGTGGGCGTATCGGCTCTGGCCGGGGTCACCACCGGAACCATGAGATCTGCGCGCGTCTGCGGTTCGGCCGGAGCCGAGCGCTTCAGGGGCTTGCCGTTGTCCCAGACCTGCTGGAACGGCTCGGTCATCGCGAGCGCGGCCTCGGGGTGCCGTATCGGCTCGGCCTCCGGCGCCGGCTCGTGCCGCTCCGCCGGCCGTGGGACGGCGGAGGGGCGGATGGCGAGGAGTCCGGCTCGCTGGGCCAGGAGTTTCTGGCCGCGCTCCTGCCAGTCGTCGCCGTATGCGGCGACGGCCACGGCGTCCACCTCGGCCGCGAATTCGGCCGCGGAGGCGGGCCGGTCGCCGGGGTCCTTCGCCATCCCGCGGGCGACCAGGCCCCGCAACGGCTCGGGGATCCGCTTGAGCGGGATCGCCGCCGAACGGTGTGCCTGCGCGAGCTTCGGCAGCTGTTCGGCCTGGAAGGGGCGGGCGCCGATCAGGGATTCGTGCAGGACGGTCGTGGCCGCGTAAAGGTCCGTGGCCGGGGTGGCCGCCCCGCCTTCCCAGAGCTCCGGTGCCATGTACGCGGGAGTGCCGGCCGCGGGTGCCTGGTCGTCCATCCGCATGGCCACGGCGACGTCGCTGAGTTTGCTCGAGCCGTCCCCGCGGAGAAGCACGTTGGCCGGCTTGTAGTCGCGGTGCAGCACGCCGCCCTCGTGCACGGCGCTGAGCGCCAGCAGCGAGCACTTGAACACCGTGAGCGCGGCCTCAGGCTGGATGGGCCCGCCGGAGGCGATGAGTCCGGCCAGGGTCGCGCCGTTGACGAGTTCCATGACGACCGCGCGGCCGTCCGGGGAGTCGACGTACTGCAGGAAGCGGACCAGGTGGGGCTGTCGGATGTCGGCGAGCAGGCGCGCCTCTTTGGCGAACCGGCCGGCGAACTCCTCCTTGTCGTACTGCGGACTTCGGAGGTACTTGATCGCTACCGGCGTGTCGGTGTCCTCGTGCAGCGCCAGCACCACCCGGCCGGTGGATCCTCCGCCCAGCTCGCGGACGTGGCTGTACCCGGAAACCGTCCAATCGCCCTGCACAAGGTCTCCTCTCCGTGATCATGTGACAGCGGACAAGATAAGACGTGACCCTATAGGCTCGATATGGCAGATACTTAACGTTTCGTGAATTGTGATCCACATGGTGTGACTTGTAAGCATTCACACAGCAGTGGGTGACGCAGGTCATGGCCTTTCGAGGCCAGATGTATCAATGCGGTAACGCATTCGCGCCGGGCGTTTCATAGCGGCCCCGTCGCCGTGGATCACGCCGCCGGAGACCCCGGCTGTTCGGGAGTCTTCGTCTCACAGGACCGCGCCGGGATGGTCGCGCTGCCCACCGCGTTGCCCGGTTGCGCGGTCACGGTGACGGTCCACGTCTCGCAGGCGGAGGTGAACTCGTGCTGGGAGGCGAATTCGTAGGCCGTCGAACCCGTGCCGCGCATCACCTCGTTGCCGGCCTGGTTCTCCCCCGCGGTGTAAGTGACGGTGATGTCTATCGGCCCACGCCCGTTCGCGGTCACGGTGAACCGGACATAGCCGGTCTGATCCTCACGGCTCCACCTGCCGATGTCGACACCGGTCGCGGCGAAGGGCTCACTGGTCTGTGGCGCTGATGGCGTGGGCGTCGTCACCGCACCGGGGCCGCCGGAGCCCCGCGGCTCCGGGCCACGGGGCCGGGGAAGAGAGGGCGTCCCGGTGGACGTCGGGCCGGAGGAGCCATCCGAGGGGCCCGCGCCGGGTTGGGCCGGCCGGCCGCTCGAAGGGCCCCACGGTCCTGTGAACCCCGTCCCGACCCCCTCCGCCGGTGGGGACGGCACGGCCAGGTGCCTTTTCGGCTTGGGCCCGCCCACCGCGGCGAGCACGGCCACCCCGCCTCCGGCCAGGATCACGGCCAGGCCCGCGGTCGCCGCGGCCAGGACCCCTCGCCGGAGGCCCTTCTGCCCCCTCCCGCTGAACTTCGTCGCGGCCGGTCGCCTTCGGCCTGCCGCGGTCCGGGTCGCCCTCGACCTGCCCGTCCGGCGGCCGTCCGCCTTGGCGGAACCGGGCCTGGACCGGCGGCCCGTTCCCGGTCCGCCCTGTCCGCTCCAGTCCGCTCCGGACGGCCCGGGCATGGTCCCGGCCTCTCCGGTTCCCTGGGTCCTGAGCCAGGCCGGCAGGGGCTCGGCCGGTGGGGTGCCCACCGCTCCGGTCGCGTTGTGGAGGCCCTCCGGTACGGCCGTGGTGTGCCCGAGAGCCAGGATCGCCGTGAGCCGGGCCAGGTGGTCCCGGCCGCGGCGCTCCCAGCCGGGGCCGTAGGCGGGGTCGGCGGCGGTCTCGAGGCGGTCCAGGAACTCGGTGGCCGACGCGGGCCGGTGGGCCGGATCCTTGGCGAGGCCCCGGGCCACCAGGTCACGGAGCGGCTCGGCGACGTGGTGGACGGGAATCGGCGCGGAGCGGTGTGCGGCCGCGAGCTCCGCAGGCGTCCCGGCGGTGAAAGGCCGCCCGCCGGTGAGGCATTCGCAGAACACCGCCGTGGCGGCGTAGAGGTCGGAGGCGGCCGACATCGGACCGCCGCGCCAGAGTTCGGGCGCCATGTACGCGGGAGTGCCCGCCGGCGCCTCCTCATCGGCCCGTACGGCGATTCCGACGTCGGTGAGCTTGCTCATCCCGTTGTCACGGACGAGGACGTTTCCGGGCTTGTGGTCCCCGTGCGGGACCCCTTCGGCGTGGACCGCGGCCAGACCCGCGAGAGAGTCCTTCAGCACGCTCAGCGCCGCCTCGGGGCCGATGGCGCCCCATGTCCTCAGCAGCGTGCCGAGATCGCCGCCGTCGACCAGCTCCATGACGATGGCGATGCCGTGCGGGGACCGGATGCGGGCGAAGACCTGGACGAGATGCGGATCCCCGGCACCCCCCGGCAGCCGGGCCTCCGCCCGTAACCTGGCGGCGAAGTGGTCCTCGTCATAGCTTCGTGCGGAGAGATATTTGATCGCCACCGGCGTCTCGGTCACGTCGTGGACGGCACAGACGACCCGCCCGGTCGAACCGCGGCCGAGCTCGCGGACCGGCGTGTATCCCGTCACGGACCATTCAGCGCTCACATGGTCCCCTTTCTTCGATCACATGTCGCGCGATCCGGTGTCGGCAGGGGCCTGCGGGACGACGCTATAGCGTGAAAATCCCCGCGTCTAACAGTTAGTGAAATGAAAGCCACAATCAGTCAGATGTGCGGTCGTGTGGGCCTGTTATCGGTCCCCAGTGGCCGGCTTTACGGCCGACCGGATATAGCCCCGACATGTGCGGGACCGCCCCGATCGAGGGCCGCGATCCCGCCGCCATCAGCTCGGGTTCTTGGGGGTGAGCTTTTCGATGATGAGCCGGTAGAGCTGACGTGGTCGGCCCGGCTGTGGCGTCCGGTTGGGCGGAAGCGGCCAGGCGAGCCCCTCTTCGACCAGTGTCCGCAGCAGTCGTCGTGCCGTCCGCGGGGTCACGCCGAGCATCTTGCCGGCGTTCTCGGCGTCGACCACCAGCGGCTGCTCCTGGTCTCCGAGGCGGTCGGCGAGCCTTGCGAGGATCTCCAGGCCCTTGGGCTTGGCCGGGGGCTGGCTGCGCGGCGGTGTGCGAGGCGCGGGCACGAGCGCACGCCCGTCCCGGTCGAGTGCGAACCCTTGCGCGCGCTGGGAGCTCTGGGCCCGGGCCAGCGCCCCGCGGGCGTGCGTCTCGGCTTCCTGCGCGGTGCGGCCCATGCCCATGCCGACTTCGATGGCCAGGCCGAGCTCGTCGCGCACCCGCTCCAGGAAGGGCGGAGTCCGGAACCCGTCCGTGGTCGAGGCGACGGAGCCCCGGGTCGCGGTCACCAGATAACTGTGATCGTCGAGCGGCCACACCGACGCGCTCATCCGGTGGGCCTCCTGCAGCAGGACCCGGTGCAGCGCCAGCTTGAGCTCGTCACGCCAGTAGCGCGGAGTCACCCGGCGGGGCGTCTCCCGCAGCGTGGGGACATCGATCAGCACGACCACCAGCTGAGACTCCTCGAGCCGGTGGTGGGCGCCGAGCAGTGCGGCCGTCTGGAGCGCGCTGCGGATCGCGGCGCCGGTCGGGCGCACCCGGATGGTGGGCACCCCGGCCAGCTCCATGCGCTCCGCGGTGGCGTGCATGCAGGTCATGGCGACGGTCGTCACGCCACGGCGCCACAGCCGTTCGTGGAACGCGGCGAGCGTGCCCGGGCCCGCCGCCTCCTCGCGCAGGTGCACGTGTTCGGTGCCGAGGTCGATCTCGCCGTAGGCCTCCTCGACCTCGGCCCGGTTCAGCACGTCGATGCTGACCTTCGCCGGATCGAACCGGTCGTCGAGGGCCGCGCGCAGCAGGGCTCCCTGAAGTGCGGCCCCGTTGAGCGGCACGTAGGTCGAGGGCATGGTCAGCACACCCGCCTTGCGGGCGAACTCATAGGGCACCGGGCTGGCGAACAGGCAGACGTCCACGCCGGCCCCCAGGCGTACGACCTTGTCCGCCGCCTCCTGTTCGTCCCGGTAGGCCGCGGCGACCAGCCGGCTCGGGACCGGCGTCGGGCCGTGGCCCATCAGCATGACCCGTTCCACCAGGTCGTGCGGCCCGACGACCCCGACCGTCAGGTCGGCTGTCACTGACCCCGACCTCGGCCCGGTCATGGGCGGTCGCTCTCTGCGCGAGAGTACGCGCTCCCCGCCGATTGGCTCATGGTTCGTCGCCCCTGCCTTCTGGCCAAGCATCGCATTTCCTGTGCGATTCGTTTCTCATCGGGCAGATCGGATCAGGACCACTAGAGGTGACGCCCCGACGGAAACCGAATCAAGAGTGCGGCAAAAAACTAACCCATGGGAGGGGTGAGTCAGTCATTTGTCACCATCCGGCCAGCCACGATCGGGTGACTTCGGCTGTCCGAAGCCGCGAAAAGATCGCGCGGGGTGGGGCGAAAAAAGACAAGTGCCCACTACATGCCGTTGTAATTACAGCAGTGGGCACCTGTCACGCAGGCGAGCGTCTCAATTTTGCAACATATGAGATTCCGACCCTCGCAGGTTCAGAAGTGGCGAGGTTCGGGAACACTCTGTGATCAAACGACTTCGCGTTCGATGTCCGCGCCGAGCATGGAAAGGCGCTCGGCGATGTGCGCGTGGCCCCGGTCGAGATAGTAGGCCGACGTGATCGTGGTCTCGCCCCGCGCGGCCAGACCCGCCAGCACGAGGGCACTGCCGGTCCGCAGATCGTGCGCGACCACCTCGGAGCCGGACAGGGAGCTCTCGCCGAGCACCTTCGCGCGGTTACCGTCCACTTCGATGTCGGCGCCCATCTTGGTGAGCTCCTCGGCCAGCTTGAACCGGCCGTCGAAGATCCGCTCGTAGATGTAGCTCGGCCCGTCGGCGAGGCAGGAGACCGCCATGATCGGCGACTGCAGGTCGGTGGCGAACCCCGGGTATTCGTCGGTCACGACGTTGATCGGGCGCAGCTGGCGCTTCCGGCGGACCTGTAGCACCGCGCCGTGCTGCGCGAACTCCACGCCCATCTGCTCGAGCTTGTCCGCGGCCACGCCCAGGTGTTCCAGCGACGCGCCCACCAGGCTGATCTCGCCGCCGGTTATGGCGGCGGCCATGACGAAGACGCCCGCGTCGATCCGGTCGGGCATGACGGTGTGCTCCACCGCGGTGAGCTCGTCCACGCCCTCCACGGTGATGAAGCCGGTGCCCCCGCCTTCGATCTTGGCGCCCATGCGGCTGAGGAGCTTGATGACGTCGAGCACCTCGGGTTCGAGGGCGCAGTTCTTGATCAGCGTGGTGCCCTTGCCGAGCGCCGCCGCCATGAGCAGGTTCTCGGTGCCGGTGTGGGACGGGGTGTCCAGGTACAGCGTGCCGCCGCGCAGCTCGCCGGCCTTGATGTGGATGGAGCCTTCCTCACCGCTCACCTGTTCGGTGACGGTGGCGCCCATCCGCTTGAAGCCGTTGTAGTGGAAGTCCAGGTTCCTGCTGCCGAGATTGCAGCCGCCCACGCCCTCGATGACCGCCTCGCCGAGGCGGTGCAGCAGCGCGGGCACGAACAGGAAGGAGCCGCGGAACCGCGCGGCGATGTCCGCCGGCAGCACCGGGCTGCTGAGGGTGGAGGCGTCGATGACCAGGGTCCGCTCGGCCTCGTGCAGCTCGGCCTTGGCGCCGATGGCCTGGGCCAGCTCGACGGCACGCCGGACGTCTTCGATGATCGGCACGTTACGCAGGACCGTACGGCCCTTGGCGGCGAGGAGGGAGGCGCCGATCATCGGGAGCACCGCGTTCTTCGCTCCCTGGACGAATACGGTGCCGCGTAGCCGCTGGCCTCCACGCACGCGATAACGAACCTCGTGGCCCATGCTCATAGCCGCCTGTGCTCCTTCGAACGCGGGTTGATTGGACTGCCTGCCCGCTCATGTCAGTCGGCGGGTCATGAGTGCTGAGGCGCGCCGAGGCACGCGCGATCACCAGTATCCCACCGGGTGGCCGTTGGGTTGACCTCGTGATCGCCTCTTGCGGGGAACTCGATCCCTTGGGCCCCATTAGCCGGCGAAAGGTTCACAGGGTTTGGGGTCGTTCGTCCCTTGTGGTTCAGATCCGGTTCGCCGGGACGTCGTCCGCCGGCGCGGCCCTGGACCGAGTCCACGGCGATGTCGAACCGTCGATCGGCAGGGACCATCACGGAGACGAGACCGGCGAGGTCATCGGCCGGTGACCTCGCCGGTGACCCGCTAGCGCAGTGCGGCGAGGCGGTCGAACACCGGGCCGAGCCGCTCGACGAACCGCTCCGGCCGGCAGACCTCGTCCAGGCGCGCCTCGTCGAGCGTCCGACCGGCGTCCGCCGCGTGCCGCCGCAGGGTCTCCCGGAACGGGGTCCCGGTCCGCCAGGTCTCCATCGCCGCCCTCTGGACCAGCGGGTAGGCCTCGTCATCACGTGACATCCCGGCCTCGACCAGCTCCAGCAGCACGGTCGAGGTATGGATCAGCCCGCCGGTGGACTCCAGGTTGGCGCGCATGCGGTCGGTGTCCACCACCAGTCCGGAGACCAGCCGTGTCGTGAGGTGCAGCAGATAGTCCGTGGTGATCGAGGCGTCCGGCAGCGCGACCCGCTCGACGCTCGAATGGGAGATGTCACGCTCGTGCCACAGGGGGATGCCCTCCATGACCGGCACGATCTGTCCCCGTACGATCCGGGCCAGCCCGCAGATGCGCTCGGACAGGATCGGGTTCTTCTTGTGGGGCATCGCCGAGGAGCCCTTCTGCCCCTTGCCGAACGCCTCCTCCGCTTCGCCGACCTCGGTGCGCTGCCAGTGGCGGATCTGGATGGCCAGCTTCTCCACCGACGAGCCGATGAGCGCCAGCGTGTTGAAGAGCTCGGCGTGACGGTCGCGCTGCACGATCTGCGTCGCCACCGTCTCGGGCCTGAGGCCCAGCCCCGACAGCGCCTCTTTCTCGACGGCAGGCGAGACGTTGGCGTAGGTGCCGACCGCGCCGGCGATCTTTCCCACCGCCACCGACGAATGCGCGTACCTGAGGCGGCGGCGGTTGCGGCGCGCCTCGGCGTAGAAGCCGGCGAAGACGATCCCGAGCGTGACCGGCTCGGCGTGGATGCCGTGCGAGCGCCCGATCATCGCCGTGTGGCGATGCTCGTTGGCGCGCCGCTTGAGCGCCACCATCAACAGGTCGAGCCCGCCGAGGATCTCGTGCGTCGCGTCGCCGAGCAGGAGCGCCAGCGACGTGTCGAGCACATCGGACGAGGTCATGCCGAGATGCAGCCAGCGCGCGTCGGCGCCGGCCAGCTCCTCGACGTGCGTCAGAAACGCGATGACGTCGTGGCGCGTCTTCTCCTCGATCTCGAGGATGCGCGCCGCATCCAGCTTGCCCGCCGCCTTCTCGCGCACGCGCGCCGCCGTC
>DASYNF010000182.1:0-33594 GCA_036008685.1 Actinomadura sp.
AGATCACGGCTGGGTGGCCGGCGGTTACTTCTTCTTGCCGCCGGCCGTGGCCTTCAGGTAGTCGTGGTTCAGCATGTTGATCGTGTCCAGCGGGATGCCCTTGGGGCAGGCCACCGTGCACTCGCCCATGAGGGTGCAGCCGCCGAAGCCCAGATCGTCATGGGTCTCGAGCATGTTGACGACCCGGTCGTAACGCTCCGGCTGGCCCTGCGGCATCAGGCCGAGGTGCGTCACCTTGGAGGCGGTGAACAGCATGGCGGAGCCGTTGGGGCAGGCCGCGACACACGCGCCGCAGCCGATGCACTCGGCGGCCTCGAAGGCCTTGTCCGCGTCCGGCTTGGGGACCGGCACGGCGTGGGCGTCCGGCGCGGTGCCGGTCGGGGCCGAGATATAGCCGCCGGCCTCGATGATCCGGTCGAACGCCGAGCGGTCGACGACCAGGTCCTTGATGACCGGGAAGGGCTTGGCTCGCCACGGCTCGATGTCGATCGTGTCGCCGTCTTTGAACTTGCGCATGTGGAGCTGGCACGTCGTGGTGGCCCGCTCAGGCCCGTGCGGCGCGCCGTTGATCACCAGGGAGCACATCCCGCAGATGCCCTCACGGCAGTCGTGGTCGAACGCCACCGGCTCCTCGCCCTCGAGGATGAGCCGCTCGTTCAGCACGTCGAGCATCTCCAGGAACGACATGTCCGGTGAGATGTCCTCGACGTCGTACTTCACCATCGAGCCCTTGTCGGACGGGCCGTTCTGGCGCCAGATGCGCAGGGTGAGTTTCATGGTTCCCGGCCTCACTTGTACGAGCGCTGGCTCGGCTTGACGTATTCGAACTCGAGGGCCTCTTTGCGGAGGACGGGCGGCTCGCCCTGGCCGGCCCACTCCCACGCGCCGACGTAGGCGAAGTTGTCGTCGTCGCGCTTGGCCTCGCCGTCCTCGGTCTGGCTCTCCCCGCGGAAGTGCCCTCCGCAGGATTCGGCGCGGTGCAGTGCGTCGACGCACATCAGCTCGGCCAGCTCGAAGAAGTCGGCGACCCGGCCGGCCTTCTCCAGAGACTGGTTGAGGCCCTCGCCGTCCCCGGGGACCTTGACCCGGCGCCAGAACTCCTCGCGCAGTGCCGGGATGAGCTCGAGCGCCTTGCGCAGGCCCCCCTCGGTCCGCTCCATGCCACAGTGCTCCCACATGATCTGGCCGAGCTCACGGTGGAACGAATCGACCGTACGGTCACCGTCGATGGACAGCAGCCGGTCGATCTGGGCGCGGACACCGGACTCGGCCTCCGCCACGGCCTCGGCCGGGACGTCGCCGGCGGGGGCCCCGGCCAGGTAGTCGCCGATGGTGTTCGGCAGCACGAAATAGCCGTCCGCCAAGCCCTGCATCAGCGCCGAGGCGCCGAGGCGGTTGGCGCCGTGGTCGGAGAAGTTCGCCTCGCCGGTGACGAACAGGCCCGGGATCGTGGACTGCAGGTCGTAGTCGACCCACAGCCCGCCCATCGTGTAGTGCACGGCGGGGTAGATGCGCATCGGCACGTCGTAGGGGTTCTCCCCGGTGATGCGCTCGTACATCTCGAAGAGGTTGCCGTACTTCTCCTCGACCGCCGGGCGGCCCATCCGCTTGATCGCGTCGGCGAAGTCCAGGTAGACCCCGAGCCCACCGGGACCCACGCCCCGGCCCTGGTCACAGACGTTCTTGGCCGCCCGGGAGGCGATGTCCCGGGGGACCAGGTTGCCGAACGCGGGGTAGATGCGCTCGAGGTAGTAGTCGCGTTCGGCCTCGGGGATGTCGCTCGGAACACGGGTGTCACCCGCCGTCTCCGGCACCCACACCCGGCCGTCGTTGCGCAGCGACTCCGACATCAGGGTCAGCTTGGACTGGTGGTCGCCGCTGACCGGGATGCAGGTCGGGTGGATCTGCGTGTAACAGGGGTTGGCGAACAGGGCGCCCTTCTTGTGGGCCCGCCAGGACGCGGTGACGTTGGAGCCCTTGGCGTTGGTCGACAGGAAGAAGACATTGCCGTAGCCGCCGCTGGCCAGCACGACCGCGTCGCCCGTGTAGGTCTTGATCTCGCCGCTGACCAGGTCGCGGACCACCACTCCCCGGGCCCGGCCGTCGACCATCACCAGGTCGAGCATCTCGTGCCGCGCGTGGAGCTCGATCCGCCCGGCGTCCACCTGGCGCAGCACCGCCTGGTAGGCCCCGAGGAGCAGCTGCTGACCCGTCTGGCCGCGGGCGTAGAAGGTCCGCGACACCTGCGTGCCGCCGAAGGAGCGGTTGTCCAGCAGACCGCCGTACTCACGGGCGAAGGGCACACCCTGTGCCACGCACTGGTCGATGATCTGGGTGCTGATCTCCGCGAGCCGGTGCACGTTCGATTCGCGCGAGCGGAAGTCGCCGCCCTTGACGGTGTCGTAGAACAGGCGGTGCACGCTGTCGCCGTCATTGCGATAGTTCTTCGCGGCGTTGATCCCGCCCTGCGCGGCGATCGAGTGCGCCCGGCGCGGGCTGTCCTGGAAGCAGAACTGGATCACGTTGTAGCCCAGCTCGGCCAGGGTGGCGCCCGCGGAGCCGCCGGCCAGCCCGGTGCCGACGATGATCACAGTGCGCTTGCGCTTGTTCGAGGGGTTGACGAGCTTGGCCTCGAACTTGCGCTTGGTCCAGCGGTCCTCGATGGGGCCGCTCGGCGCCTTGGTGTCGGCGATCGGCTCGCCGGTGGTGTAGAAGGTCTCACTCATGCTCATGTTCAGCCCACCAGCCCGGTCATGACCGCGAAGGGTACGGACAGATAGCCGACGACGATGACGACGGCGAAGACGGCGGCCCCCATCGACAGCCCGCGTTCGCGCCCGGCGCCGCCCCGGCCCAGGCTCTGCAGCGCGCTGCGGACGCCGTGCCTCAGGTGGAAGCCGAGAGCGATGACGGCCAGCGCGTAGAAGAGCGTGATGTACCAGCGATCCGGCTGGAAGTCCGCGACCACGTTGCCGTAGGGCTCCCCGTGCACCCCACGCGGGTTCACGGTCCCGAGCGTCAGGTCGAGGATGTGCCAGATGACGAACAGCACGAGGATCACGCCGCCCCATCGCATGGTGCGGGCCGCGTAGCTGCCCTGCACCTTCGGACGGTGCTGATAGCGGATCGGGCGGGCCCTCCGGGCGCGCACCGTGAGTTCGGCCGCCGTGCCGATGTGCAGGAGGACGCACAGGAGCAGGACGGTCCGCTGGATCCACAGGAACCAGGTCTCGTGGAGGGCCGGCATGCCGATCGTACGGAGCCAGGCCGCGTAGTGGTCGAAGTCGCCCTGGCCGAGGAAGATCTTCAGATTCCCCAGCATGTGGGCGATGATGAACAACACGAGCAGACCGCCGCTGAGGGCCATGACGGCCTTCTTACCGACGGTCGAACGGTAGAGCGCAGGTATCGCGAGAGCCACGGGCGCAAAGTACGTCTTCCCTGCTCCTGCGGTCCAAGTCATGATTGCACTCGTTTCAATAGCCTTAGGCTATAGCTGTGCAATTGCAGCAACTTGCGTACTTCATTGCCGTCGCCGAGGTGAGGCACTTCACACAGGCCGCGGAAACCCTGGGGGTCGCCCAGCCGTCCCTGTCCAAGCAGATCCGGGCCTTGGAGACCGAGCTCGGCGCCTCGCTCTTCAGCCGGGCCCGGGGCAACATCGCCCTGACGCCGGCCGGGGAGGCCCTCCTCCCCCTGGCGAAGCGGATCCTCGCCGACGCGGACACCGCCCGGCAGGAGGTGCGGGAGCTCACCGGGCTCCGCCGTGGCCGGGTCCGGGTGGGCGCGACGCCGTCGATGTTCGGCGGCCTGCTCGCCGACGTCCTGCGCCGCTTCCACGACGCCTATCCGGGCATCCGGCTGCTGGTCGAGGAGGGCGGTTCACGTGACCTCATCCGGGACCTCACCCGGGGTGCGCTCGACCTGGCCCTGGTCATCCTCCCGGTGAGCGACGACACCCCCCTCGTGACCCGTCCCGTCCTGCGCGAGAACCTCGTCGTCGCGGCCCCCGCGGATCCGGCCCGGATCTCCGCGGCGCCCGGTGCGTCCGGTCCGGCGGGCCCGGCGCCGGAGGCGTCCGGGCTCCGGATCGAGGACCTGCGCGACCGCCCGCTGGTGATGTTCCGGCCCGGATACGACCTCAGGGAGGCGACGATCACTGCGTGCCGCCAGGCCGGATTCGAACCCCGCTTCGCCGTCGAGGGCGGGGAGATGGACGCCGTGCTGCGCTTCGTCGAGGCCGGACTCGGGCTCGCCGTGGTGCCGAGCATGGTCCTCGCCGGCCGGCCGGGTCTGCACGGCACCCCGCTGATCGTCTCCGGTCCGGGGTCCCGGCCCGCCACCGGCCAGGCCGGGCGGGCCTCCGGCGCCGAACCCGGATCGGGGCTGTTGCGCACGATCGCGCTCGCCCAGCGCAAGGACGTCGCGCCGACCCATGCGGCCCGCGCCTTCCAGGCCACCCTGGAGAACTTCCTGGCGGAGGCCGCGGCGGAGGGAAGCCTGCCGCCGGGGGTGGAGGCGCTGCCGCTCGCCGCAAGGGAAGATCATCCAGACGGAAAATGACTCGCGACCCGCGACGGGGCATGGATACGGTCGATAGCACAGCCGTCACCACCATGCTCTCCGAGCGGACTCCGCCATGCGCGAACTGCCCTTGCCCGATCCCGGTGAACCGGACCACGGCTCACCGGCGCGCTACCTCGCCTGGATCGCACGCACCCTGGTGCGGACCATGCTGGGGGGCATGGTCCTCGGGATCGTCTGGATGGTCAGCCAGGCCCTCATGCCGGCGGTCATCGGACGCGCCATAGACGAGGGCATCGCGGCGAAGGACACGCGGGCCCTCGTGGCCTGGTCCGGGGTGCTCCTGATCCTCGGCGCGGTCCAGGCGGTCAGCGGGATCATGCGACATCGGTTCGCGGTGGTGAACTGGCTCGGGGCGGCCTATCTGACCGTGCAGGTGGTCACCAGGCAGACGACCCGGCTCGGTGCCACCCTGTCGAAACGTCTGACGACCGGTGAGGTGGTGAGCGTCGGGGTCGCCGACGTCTCGCACGTCGGCGGGGCCATGGACATCGTCGCCCGCGGTATGGGCGCGGTGGTGTCGATCATCGTGGTCGCGGTGATCCTGCTGACCACGTCGCCGCGGCTCGGGCTCATCGTCGTGATCGGTGTGCCGGTGATCCTGCTCGCGGTCGTGCCCCTGCTGCGGCCACTGCACCGGCGCCAGCACACCCACCGCGAGCTGGCCGGTGAGCTCAACGCCAGGGCGACCGACATCGTGGCGGGCCTGCGGGTCCTGCGGGGCATCGGCGGCGAGCAGGTCTTCGCCGCCCGCTATCGCGCGGAGTCGCAGCGGGTCCGATGGGCCGGGGTCGGGGTCGCCAGGGCGGAGTCGATGCTCGCGGGCGGTGAGGTGCTGCTGCCGGGGCTCCTCATAGCGCTCGTCACGTGGCTGGGCGCCCACTACGCCCTGGCGGGCACGATCAGCGTGGGCCGGCTCGTCGCCTTCTACGGCTACGCGGTCTTCCTGATCCAGCCGATGCGCACGCTCGGCGAGACCGCCGACAAGCTCACGAAGGGTCACGTGTCCGCGGGCCGGGTCATCCGCATCCTGGCGATGGAGCCCGAGTTCGCCGGGGTGGGGACCCGGGTCCCACCCCCGGGCGCGGAGCTCTCCGACGCCGCGTCCGGTCTGGTCGTACGGCCGGGCCGGCTCACCGCGATCACCGCCGCGGACCCGTCCGACGCCAGAGCCATCGCCGACCGGCTGGGCGGATACGCGACCGGTGAGGTGTCCTACGGAGGGATACCCCTCCGTGAGGTCGCGGACCTACGGCGGCGCGTCGTCGTCGCGGTCAACGAGGACGTGTTGTTCTCGGGTCCGCTCCGCGAGGTCCTCGCGTCACCTCACCGGGGAGCCGCCGCGGGGGCCCGCGGGACGGGAGGGCCGGCGGACGAGCCGATCACGCGTCCGGCCGGGGACGGGCACCTCCTCGCGCCGGACATGGCCGCACCGGACGGTGCCGCCCGTGACCTGGCCCTCCGGGAGCCGGCTCTTCTGGACCTCGCCGTCCACGCGGCCTGCGCCGAGGACGTCGTCCGGGCGGCCGGGCTCGACTCCCACGTCGCCGAGGCGGGACGGGAGTTTTCCGGCGGCCAGCAGCAGCGGCTCCGGCTCGCCCGGGCGCTCATGGCCGACCCGGACGTGCTGGTCCTGGTCGAACCGACCAGTGCGGTGGACGCCCATACCGAGGCCCGCATCGCCGAGCGGCTCGGCAAGGCGCGGAGCATCGCGGGGGCCGGTGACCGTGAGCCCGGGCGGGAGGACCGTACGACCGTCGTGTGCACCACGAGCCCCTTGGTGCTCGAGCACGCCGACCAGGTCGTCTACGTCGAGAACGGCACCGTGGTGGCCGAGGGGACCCACTGCGACCTGCTGCGGACCCATGCGGGCTATGCCTCGGCGGTCACGAGAGACCAGGACGACTGACCCGGAGAGTGGCCGGCGAGGGCACGGAGGCCCGGAGAGAGGTTGACATGAGCGCGCAGATCCTGCCGGTGGCGACATCCGCACAGGTGCGGGCGTACGCCCGGCGTCTCACCCTGCGGTATCCGCGTGCCCTCGCGGGCGCGCTGGTCCTGCACGCGCTGGCGGCGGTGGCCGGGCTGGTGGCGCCGTGGCTGCTCGGTGACCTGGTGGAGGGCGTACGGTCGGGCCACGCCGATGTGAACGCCGTCGCGCTGGCGATCGCGGGATTCGTCGTCGTGCAGGGCGTGCTGGTCCGCTACGCCTACTACGCCTCGACCCGGCTGGGCGAACGGGTCCTCGCCGAGCTGCGCGAGGAATTCGTCCAGGGTGTGCTGGAGCTTCCGCTGTCGGTCGTGGAGCGGGCCGGGACCGGAGACCTGGTGACCCGCACCTCCCGGGACGTCGACGAGCTCTCGCGGACGGTGCGCAGGGCCGTGCCCGAGACCCTGATCGCCTTGGTGATCGCGGCGTTCACGCTGGGGGCGCTGGTCCTGGTCGGGCCGCTGCTGGCCCTGCCCTGCCTGGTCGCCGCGCCGCTGCTGTGGGGCAGCACCCGGTGGTATCTCGGACGGGCGCGCGACGGCTATCTGCGGGAGAACGCGACCTGGGCCGAACTCACCGATGGGCTCGCCGAGACCGTCAACGGCGCCCGCACGGCCGACGCGCTGGGCCTCGCGGAGGACCGGCGCCGACGCTGCGACGCCGACATCGCCCGGACCTGGGCGGCCGAGCGCTACACGCTGGGACTTCGTACGCTCTATTTCCCCGCGGTCGAGATCGGCTATGTCGTCCCGGTCGCCGCGACACTGCTCGCCGGCGGGTTGTTCTACATCAACGACATGGCCTCGCTGGCGCAGGTCACCGCCGCGACCCTCTATGTCCAGCAGCTCATCGAACCGCTGGACATGCTGCTGACCTGGCTGGACGAGCTGCAGGTCGGCGGGGCCTCGCTGGCCCGGCTGCTCGGCGTAGCGAACGTGCCACGGGACCGGGTGGCCGCCGACGGTGCCACGCCGTCCGACGAGCGGATCGACGTACGGGACGTGCGGTTCGCCTACCGGGACCAGCATGACGTCCTGCGCGGCGTGGACCTGAGCCTGCGGCCCGGCGAGCGGCTCGCCGTCGTGGGGCCGAGCGGCGCGGGCAAGTCCACCCTCGGGCGGCTGCTCGCCGGCATCCACGGACCTCGCACCGGCTCGGTGACGGTCGGTTCCGTCCCCCTCGTCGACCTGCCACTGGACGATCTGCGCGCGCACGTCGCCCTCGTGACCCAGGAGCACCACGTGTTCCGCGGCACGGTCCGGGACAACGTGGTGATGGCCCGCCCGACCGCGTCGGCCGAGGAGGCGCGTGCCGCGCTGGCGGCCGTGGACTGGGCCGGGCCCGGCCTGGACACCGAGGTCGGGCCGGGGCACCTGCAACTGTCGCCCGCCCAGGCGCAGCAGCTGGCGCTGGCCCGCCTGGTGCTCGCCGACCCCCACACGCTCGTGCTCGACGAGGCCACCTCGTTCCTCGACCCGCGCGCGGCGCGGGACCTGGAACGCTCTCTCGCCGCCGTGCTGGACGGCCGCACGGTCGTGGCCATCGCGCACCGGCTGCACACTGCGCACGACGCCGACCGGGTCGCGGTGGTGGAGGACGGGCGGATCACCGAGCTCGGCGGCCACGACCGGCTCGTCGCGGCGGGAGGCTCCTACGCCGCTCTCTGGTCCTCCTGGCACGGGGTGTCCCGACAGCCATGATCGTGCGGTCGTCCGCGGGCGACCGCACGATCATGGGGGGTCAGCGGGCCAGGGCCTTTTTCAGGAAGTCGACCTGGATGTGGAGAAGGTTCTCGGCGACGACCTCCTGCGGGGTCATGTGGGTGACCCCGGAGAGCGGGAGGACCGTGTGCTGGCGGCCGGCCGCCAGCAGCGCCGCCGACAGCCGGAGCGTGTGCGCGGCCACCACGTTGTCGTCGGCCATCCCATGGATGATCATCAGCGGCCGGTCCAGCTTGGGCGCGTCGTCCAGCAGCGAGTTGCGCGCGTAGGTCTCCGGCTCCTCCTCGGGGTGGCCGAGGTAACGCTCGGTGTAGTGGGTGTCGTAGAGCGCCCAGTCGGTCACCGGCGCGCCCGCGATCCCCGCGTGGAAGACATCGGGCCGCCGCAGTACGGCGAGCGCGGCGAGCCAGCCGCCGAACGACCAGCCGCGGATGCCCACCCGGCCGAGGTCGAGGGCCTCGGGGTGCAGCCGGGCCGCCTCCTCGAGCGCCGCGATCTGGTCCTCGAGCACCGGCCCGGCGAAGTCCCCGCGGATCGCGCGCTCCCATGTGGGCCCCCGTCCCGGAGTGCCGCGCCCGTCCGCGATCACGACGGCGAAGCCCTGGTCGGCCAGCCACTGGGCCTCGCGGTAGGCCCGTTGCGTGGCCAGGACCCGCTGTGCGTGCGGGCCGCCGTAGGGGTCCATCAGCACCGGGAGCCGCCCGGAGCCCGGCTCCCAGCCGGTCGGGAGCAGGACGGCCGTACGGACCTGCCGGTCGCCGGCGTGGATCAGCTCCACGGAAGGCGTGATCATGGGCGTCTCGGCCAGCGAGGCGATCTCCATGTCCGTGCCCGAGACCCATGTCCGGACCGCGTGCCGGTCCATCTGCGAGCCGGTGAGCAGGGTGACGTCTCCGCCGCGGACCGCGGTGAACACCCCCGGGCCCTCGGTGAGCGGGGTCAGGCCCTCCGGGCCGTACGACCAGACATGGATCTCGGTGGGCTCCCGCGACGCGGTGAACAGCACGTCGCCGCCGCGCACGTCCAGGACCGACCTCAGCTGCAGGCCCGGGGGCGTCACCGGCTCGCCGCCGATCGTCAGCCGCCGGGTCTCGGTCTCGCGGTCCTCGACGGTCCACACCAGCTCGCCCGCGCCCGTACGGGCGGGTACGCCGGAGACGATGTCCAGCCAGACGGGGTCGTGCGCGGTGTGCAGCAGCGCCGTCTCCCCATTGGTCGGGTCGACGGTCAGCGCCCGCATGATCCGCTGGTCCCGCGACTGCACGACGATCAGGGGGCCGCGCTCTCCCCATGAGGCGCTGACCAGGTAGGGGAACTCGCCGTGGTCCCAGGCGACCTCGGTCCGCCGGCCGTCCACGGTGAGCACCACGAGCCCCACGTAGGCGTTCGGGGTCCCCGCCGCCGGGTAGGCGATCTCGGCCGGCGCGACCGAGGGCCGGGCGGGATCGGCGATGTACCACCGGTTGACCGGGGTCTCGTCGACGTGGGCGACCAGGAGCGAGCCGCCGTCCGGTGCCCACCAGTGACCGCGCATGCGGCCCATCTCCTCGGCGGCGATGAACTCGGCGAGCCCGTACGACACCTGCTCGCTCTCCGGCCGCACGAGCGCGCGGTCGTGTTCACCGTCTTGACCGTCTTCTTCACCGTCTTCATCGTCACGCTCCGTGCGGCGGTTCGGGGCGTCCTGGAGCTCGATGACGCGGACGGTGCGGCCGGAGACGTAGGCGACGCGCCGTCCCGCCGGATCGGGCCGTGGATCGAAGGCCGGGGTGACCGCGTCCAGGGCTCGTACGGCTCCGTCCCGCAGGTCCGCGACGAACAGCCGTCCGGCCAGGGTGAAGGCGGCCATGGTGACGTCGCGGTCGGTGGCGTAGCCGACGATCCCGCCCGCGGACTCACGGGCGCGCTCCCGGCGGGCGCGCTCCTCGGCCGGCAGGTCGTCCTCATCGGCGTCGAGCGACCTCGGGTCGGCGATCAGCCGCTCCTCGCCCGTGGCGGGATCGAAGGTCCACAGACAGGTCACGGGGTCGGTGCCGCCCTGACTGCGCAGGAAAACGATCCGTGACCCGTCGGGCGCCACCTGGAAGCCGCGCGGGCCACCGAGGGTGAACCTCCGGGTGCGGGCACTCTGCCGGGGATAACTCATGTCTCGATCCTGCCACCAAACCACCAGTGGCCAGGCGTCCACGGGATACGCTCGGGGCTCCGCTTTCGACCCCCATATGCGTGTTCCCCCGCGCACAGGAGAGACATGCCTGACACCCCCCCGCTGAAGACGGGTGACCCTCGACGGCTGGGCGCCTATGAACTGATCGGCCGCCTGGGCGAAGGCGGTCAGGGCGTGGTCTACCACGGCCGCGGTCCCGATGGCATGGACGTCGCTATCAAGTTGCTGCGCGCGGAGCTGACCGAGGACGAGGACGCCCGCTCGAGATTCGTGCGCGAGGTCACGGCGGCCAAGCAGGTGGCCCGGTTCTGCACCGCCCAGGTGATCGAGGCCGACGTGGCCGGTGACCGGCCGTACATCGTCAACGAGTTCGTCCAGGGCCCCTCTCTTCAGGCGCAGGTGGCCGGGTCGGGCCCCCGCAGCGGAGCCGATCTCGAGCGCCTCGCGATCGGGACCGTGACCGCACTGGCCGCCATCCACCAGGCCGGCATCGTGCACCGCGACTTCAAGCCGCACAACGTTCTGATGGCCCCGGACGGGCCCCGCGTGATCGACTTCGGCATCGCCCGGGCTCTGGACACGACCACGTCGGTGGCGACGGCGGCCATCGGCACGCCGTCCTACATGGCCCCCGAGCAGATCATGGCGCAGGGGCTCACGTCGGCCGTCGACATCTTCTCGTGGGCGTCCACCATGGTGTTCGCCGCGTCGGGGGCGCCGCCGTTCGGCCAGGACTCCATCCCCGCCGTGATCAACCGGATCCTGCACGAGGAGCCGTCCGTGAACGGGCTCCCGGCCGATCTGCGCGATCTCGTCCATCACTCCCTGGCGAAGGAGCCCGAGCGGCGGCCGACGGCGCAGGAGTTGCTGATGCGCCTCCTCGGGCAGCCCGTACCCCCGCCACAGGCCCGGCCGGGGGGCGTCGCGGCCGCGGTGCTGGCCGAAGGGGTCCAGCAGGCGGGCCGCCACACCGGCGCCGTCAACCCGGGCGCTCACAGGACGGGCGCTCCGGCGGGCGGCGGCCTGGCCGCCGCGGCGCGGACGACGGCCATGTCCCAGGGCCCGTCCCCTGCCACCAGGGCCATGCCTCCGGTCGCGGACCCTCGCACGAGGACCATGGCCGCGGCGGGGGCCACGGCACCGGGCATGGGCCGGGCCAGGGGAGCGGGCACCTACGACCGGCCCGCCAGACCCGCCCAGGGCGGCGGGTCCCGGGCGGCCCTCGCGGTCGTCGCCCTCGCGGCCGTGGTCGCACTGGTCGGTTTCGGGGCGTGGGCGTTGCGGCACAACGGTAACGATCAGGGCGGCGGCAACCCCGGATCCACGGTGACCGTGACGGATCAGGTGTCGCAGGAGACCTCCAGGCCGGCCGGTGGCTATGACTCCCGCACGGTGCTCAGGACTCCGAGGCGCACGTCCCTTCACCTCACCCCGCGGAGCCCGCGTCAGCCTGTGCCGCCGCAGGTGAGCACCCGCTCGCCGAAGCCGACGGAGACGGAACCCCAGGTTCCGCCCGGAGAGTCCCCGGGTCCCGTGGGGACGCCCTAGGCTCCTGGACATGAGTTCCACGGACGCCGAGCGCCGGATCATGTTCGTGCACGCGCACCCCGATGACGAGTCGATCAACACCGGGGCCACGATGGCCAAGTACGCCGCCGAGGGTGCTCATGTCTGCCTCGTGACCTGCACGCTCGGTGAGGAGGGCGAGGTGGTCCCGAGTGAACTGCATCACCTCACCTCCGCCGCGGAGGACCGCCTCGGCCCGTTCCGGGTCGGCGAGCTCGCCGGGGCCTGCGCCGCGCTCGGGGTGCGGGACCAGGTCTTCCTCGGCGGCGCGGGCCGGTGGCGGGACTCCGGGATGATGGGCGCCGACACCAACGCCGATCCCCGGTGTTTCTGGCGCGCGGACCCCGACGAGGCCTGCCGTGAACTCGTCGCGCTCGTACGGAAGCTGCGGCCGCAGGTGCTCGTGACCTACGACGACCGGGGCTACTACGGGCATCCTGATCACATCCAGGCCCATCGGGTCGCCGCGCAGGCCGTGGACAAGGCCGCGGACCCCGCCTACGGGGAGGGATCCCCGTGGCGGGTGGCGAAGTTCTACGCCACGGCCATGCCGCGCGCGGTGCTCGCCCGTTCGATCGCGGTCACGCGCGACAGCGGGGGCCCGTTCGAGGCGGTCTCCAGCGTTGACGAACTGCCCTTCGGAGTCCCCGACGACCAGATCACGACGGTGATCGACGCCCGGGCCCACCTGCCGGCCAAGCTGGCCGCCCTGCGGGCGCACCGCACCCAGGTCACGGTGGAGGAGCCCTTCTTCGCCCTTTCCGACAACGTCCGTCAGCAGGCCTTCGGCGTGGAGTACTACACCCTCCTGACGGGAGAGCGCGGGTCCGCCGGGGCGAACGGGCGGGAGACGGATCTGTTCGCCGGGCTCGGCTGATCGATTAATCTGGGCGCTTGTGGGCGAGGACCAGAACAGACCGGACGAACGGTCCCGCGAGGCTCAGGACCGGACGGCGCCGTCCGCGGGGCGGCCGGGCGACGGGATGAGCCCGGGACCGTACGGAGCGTCGCCGGCGTCGGGCGGGCCCGAACCGGCCCGGGACGGGCGGCGTCCCATGAGCGAGCGCCAGGAGGCGTTCGTCACCGGGGGCGCCTACGGGGTCCTGGGAGTGCTCGGGCTCGCGCTCGGCGTGGTCGGATCGTTCCTCTACTCCGGGACGCTCGGCCCGGTCCCGGTGGCGGCGGTGGTGTTCGTCCTGATCAACCTCGTGGCCCTGTGGCTGGCCGGCCGCGCGATGGGCACGCCCCTCGGCGCGCTCGTCCCCGCGGGGACATGGCTGCTGGTCGTCCTGTTCATGTCGGCCAAGCGCCCCGAGGGCGACCTGGTGATCGCCGGGACGCTCTCCGGTTATGTCTTCATGGTCGGGGGCATGGTGGCCGCGCTCGTGGCCGTCGTCGCGGCCATGTCCCGATCCGGGGGCCGATGGCTGCTCGGCGGTGCCGACATCGACTCGCGGGCGGGCTGATCCGGTCGTGGACACGCAGCCCGTCCCGTCCCCCCAGGCCGAGCTCGACCCCCAGGAGTTCCGCCGCGTGGTCGGCCGTTTCACCACAGGGATCACGGTGGTGACCACCGTGGCCGGGGACATGGATCACGCCATGACCGTGAGCGCCTTCACCTCCCTGTCCCTTCAGCCCCTCCTGGTGCTGTTCTGTGTGGAGAAGGTCGCGCGCTTCCATGACGTCGTGGTGTCCTCGGGCGAATGGGCCGTCTCGGTCCTCGGCGAGGGCGGCCGGCCCGCATCGCAGTGCTTCGCCACCCGGGGACGGCCCCTGGAGGGGCGGCTGTCCGGCTGGCGCGTCACGCGGGGCCGGCACACCGGTGCCCCGATCTTCGCGGAGGCCATCGCCGCGCTGGAGTGCCGGACCCATGCGGTGCACGACGGCGGCGACCACAGCATCGTCGTCGGTGAGGTGCTGAGCGTCTCCCGGCCGGACCCGGCCGGGAGACCACTCGTCTATTACGAAGGCCGCTATCGCGGCCTGAGCTGAGGCCCGGCCGCCGGGCCCCTCGGGGACCGTGGCGGTCCGGGCGCCCCGCGGGCCGGCCGGCGGCCGCGGGCGCTCAGGCCTTGAGCGCGATCTCCACCTGGTCCAGTGCCCAGTCGAGGTCCTCTTCGCTGATGACCAGCGGGGGAGCGAACCGGAGGGTCGTCTCGTGGGTCTCCTTGGCGAGGACACCGAGCCGCATCAGCTTCTCGCTCACCGGGCGGGCCGGACATCCCAGCTCGACACCGGCCCACAGGCCGCGGCCGCGCACCTTCCGTACGAGATCGGAGGACAGGTGGCCGAGCCGTTCGTGCATGTGGGCGCCCAGCCGGGCGGAGCGCTCCTGGAACTCGCCGGTCCTGAGGATCGCGACCACCTCGCGGGCGACCGCGCAGGCGAGCGGGTTGCCGCCGAACGTGGAGCCGTGCTGCCCGGGCTTGAAGACGCCGAGGACGTCGCTGTCGGCGACCACCGCGGAGACCGGGAGGATGCCGCCGCCGAGCGCCTTGCCCAGGATGTAGACGTCCGGGACCACGTCCTCGTGCTCGACGGCGAAGGTCGTGCCGGTCCGGCCGAGGCCCGACTGGATCTCATCGGCCATCATCAGCGCGTTCGCGTCGGTGCACACCTGGCGTACGGCGGTGAGGAACCCGCTCGGCGGGACGTTGACCCCGGCCTCGCCCTGGATCGGCTCGATCAGGACTCCCACGGTGGCCTCGTCGACCGCGCCGCGCAGGGCCTCGATGTCGCCGTAGGGGACCGTGCGGAAGCCCGGGGTGAACGGGCCGTAGGACTCCCGCGCGTCCGGGTCTGTGGAGAAACTGACGATCGTGGTCGTGCGGCCGTGGAAGTTGCCCTCGAAGGTGACGATGTTGGCCTGGTCGGCCGGGACGCCCTTGACCTCGTAGCCCCACTTGCGAGCCGTCTTGAGGGCCGTCTCCACCGCCTCGGCGCCGCTGTTCATCGGCAGGACCATGTCCTTACCGGCGAGCTCGGCGAGTTCGGCGCAGAAAGGTCCGAACTGGTCGTGGTCGAAGGCCCGGCTGACGAGGGTCACCTTGTCCAGCTGCCGCCGCGCGGCCGCGATCAGCCGGGGATTGCGGTGCCCGAAGTTGACCGCGGAATAGGCGGCCAGCATGTCGAGGTAGCGGTGGCCCTCCACGTCGGTCACCCACGCGCCCTCGGCTTCGGCGATGACGATGGGCAGCGGGTGGTAGTTGTGCGCGCTGTGTTCCTCGGAGAGGGCATGTAGCCGAGCCGACTGGGTCACGGCGCTCCTTTGCTGCGGTGGCGGGCCCGAGCCGCTGGTGACGGGCGTGATCTCACCCCGGGCAACGATGGGGCGTCTCACCAGCGTAGGTTCGGCAGCTGAGGACGTCCAAGGATGAACATGCGCTCTGAAAGGGATGATCGTTGCGTCTTGACGATATCGACCGGCACATCGTTGCGCAGCTGCTGGAAAACGCCCGCGCCTCCTACTCCCAGGTGGGCGACGCGGTCGGGCTCTCCGCGCCGGCCGTGAAGCGCCGGGTCGACAGACTCCGCCACGACGGGGTGATCACCGGATACGCGGCCGTGGTCGACCCCGCGGCGCTCGGCTGGACGACCGAGGCCTTCATCGAGATCTTCTGCACCGGTGCCACGGCGCCCGAGGAGATCTACGCCAGCGTCCGCAACCACCCCGAGGTCGTCGCCGCCTACACGGTCACCGGAGACGCGAGCGCCCTGGTCCATCTGCGGGCGCGCGACATCCAGCACCTGGAGCAGGTGCTGGAACGCCTGCGCCGGGAACAGAACATCGTCCAGACCAAGACCTCGATCGTGCTGTCCCGGCTCATCGGCAGGCCGACCGATGCTCCTTCGGAGTGAACCGGGTCTTCGGCGGCCTGGCCGGGTCCCGGTGACCCACGTCGCTCAGGCCTGGTCCGCCGTGGCGGGGACGAGGTGAGGATAACGGTCCGGCTCGTCAATGGCACCCACACGTACGATGCCGGGCGTGGCGCCGATGGTCGCCGGCTCGCCACGGAGTTTCACCGGCCGCCCGGTCCTCCGCTCCGGCCGGCGGGTCCGTAACGAGGGGACTCGTCCTGACCGCAATATAACCGCCGTATTCTTCCGCGGATTTGACGAGAATGGCAATGGCGTGTGTTGTTGGGGCCGAAAGATTGCGTGTTTATGTTTTAGGTCTCGGGTAATCACCTAACCGCGCTCGACGCAGAGAGAAAGAAGTTAGGTATGACCATTCCGTTAAAGGTTGTCGCTTGCGCGACCGGGGTCGCGCTGGCAATGGCGGCAGGCCCGATGGCTTGGGCCAAGGAGTGCAAAGCGCACATACCTCTTCGCCACATGCACATGCCGGCGCAGGCCGACGTCCTACGAGACGCCTTGGTGAGGCGTCATCGGGTCAGTCGCGCCATGACGCCGCAGGACCGGGCGGCCAGGGCCGTACGGTTCGCCTTCAGGCAGCGTGGCAAACCGTACCGTTGGGGAGGGACAGGTCCTTATAGTTATGACTGCTCGGGTTTGGTGCAGCGTGCTTGGCGTTCCGCCGGAGTCCGAATTCCGCGGGTAGCGAGCACGCAATACCGCCGCATCCATCGCAAGATCCGACGTTCTCGGTTGCGCGCGGGTGATCTCGTTTTCTTCCACGGCTTCGGCCATGTGGGCATGTATATCGGGCGGGGCAGGTTCATCCACTCGCCCAGGGCTGGAACGACAGTGCGCGTAAACCGCCTGAACGGCCATTACGGGCGGAGCATGGTAGGCGCGGTAAGGCCGATTCGAGCCGGCTGGCGCGCAAGGCGGCATGAGCACTCACGAGGTGCGGTCCGCCATCCCACCGTGCGTCCGGAACTGGTTCCCGGAGCGCCGTGCCAGGAGCCGGCGAACCCCGGACCGGGCGTCGATCCCACCGCGCCGGAGTTCGGTTATTGCGCCTGAACCCCGCCGTTCACGGGCCGGACTCGGCCCACCGTGGGGGATCCCGCACAGAGAGGAGAGATCTCCCCGCTGTACGGACGATTACGTGAGAGGTTCCAACCGTTTCCTGGCGTGCCGGTCAGCCCGGCTGTGAATTCGTCTGGATCTCGCCGACGGGCAGTTGCGCGAACGACGTCGACGCCATGGCCGGGAGTTGTCCTGCCGCGGGAGTACATCCCGCACCGGCGCAGGTCCACTCCACCGACCAGCTGATCGTGGCGCTGATCTGGTATTTCTTTCCGGGCTGACCGGCCGAGGACCGCTGATAACGATGACTGCAATCGCTGGTCTGCGTCTCCGGCCCGGCGGGGTCATAGGCGGTCCCGGGTCCCTGACAGGTCAAAGTCGTCTCGCCCAGGTTCCATTGCACGGCGGTCGGAGTGGCCCTCGCCGTGACGGTCTGTCCCCCGGCCGGAGCCACCGCGGTCTGCGGCTGCCACTGGGCCTGGTCGATCCAGAAGAACGTCGGCACCCCGACGTAGGTCCGCCCCTTGGGGCTGGTGAACAGCTCGGGCTTGGGCATGGTCATCGAGGCCATGGCGGTCTGGACCATGTCGGCGGTGCTGACGGGGGCCGCCGGGGGACCCTGCATGGTGGCGGCCGCGCACGCCGGGTCGCTCGCGCACGGGTCGGGCGCGATGGTGCCCACGTCCCCGCCACCGCTCCCGGAGGGGCCCGCGGACCTGTGGCGGCCGGGCACGCGGACCACCGCCTTGCAGTCGGTGGTGTCGCCTCCTCTGCCCCGGCACGGGGCCGCGGCGGCCGGTGCCTGGGTCAGCGCCACGACCCCGGCCGAGGCGAGGGGGAGAACGGCGAAGACGGACAGCGGCTTGGTCAGCATGGTCAGCATCGGTTCCCCTGATCAGCGGCTTGGGAGAGTTTCCAGGTGCCCCCGTCGAGCTTCATCACGGCTCGGTATTTCGTGTAGCCGCCCTTGCGGTGGGCCGCCGTTTGTTTGCCGCTCTCGGCATCGTATTTGAAGGCTCCGAGAGTGTGCAGGCAGTCCAGGACGATGGCATGCCGGCCATCACTGGTAATGGCGGCGAGCTTGGGGTTGATGGCGTTGTGGAAGCGCCAGATGTCGCCCTTGCGACGGCTCTCCTCGATCTCCTGGACGAGCGAGCTCAGGATCGGCTCGGTGGCGACCTCTTGCAGCTGAGTGGCGTTGTTGGAGCCGGAGGCCGTCTCATAGACCTGCTGGAAGCGCCGGTACCGCGCGACGATCGTGGGCGTCAGCGCGGGTGTGTCCACCGCGACGGGCGTGCCCTGGGCGGGGGAGGAGGCCGGTGCCCCGGACCGGGGCCGGCCCGCGGTGTCCCCGGCCGGGCGGAACGTCCCGGCGCCTCCCGAGCCGCCGCATCCGGCGATGAGGACGGTCAGCACGAGCCCACCGACATGGGCTACGAACCGGGGTACGAACCGGGAGTTCATCGCAAATCCCTGACCAGTTGGCCGACACCAGGGCGGAGCACTGCCGAAAGCTTACAGATGTGAAGGAAGGGAGGACAGGGATTCCCGGCCGCAACCTGGTGCCCGCCGGGGATCCGGCCCGCGGCCCGGGATCCACCACCGGAGTGGGATCCCGGGCCGCCAGAGCGCGGTCCGGCCCTCAGGCCTGGACCCGGGCGGCCTCCGGCCCGGTCCGCGCGGGCGGCCGGACCGCGTCCGGATGCGCCTCAGCCAGGAGCTCGAAGGAGCGCAGCCGGGCCTTGGGGTCCCCCACGTTGGTCGAGATCATCATCTCGTCGGCCCGGGTCCGCTCGCGGAGCTCGGCGAGCTCGCGCCGCACGGTCTCCTGGTCCCCGATCACGTGGGACTCCATGATCGAGGTCACCACGCCGGTCTCCTGCGGCGTGTACCGGTAGGCCAGGGCCTCCTCCGGGGTGGGCAGCAGTCCCGGATCACCCCTGCGCAGCCGCAGCATGGACAGCCCCATGGGGGCGGCGAGCCGCTCGGCCTCCTCCGTGGTGTCGGCGCACACCACCGCGGCGGTCACCATGGCGTACGGCCGGTCCAGCACCTCCGACGGGCGGAACGACGAGTGGTAGAGCTCGAACGCCGCATCGGTGTTCTTGGCGCTGAAATGGTGCGCGAAGGCGAACGGAAGGCCGAGGACACCGGCGAGCTGCGCGCTGTAGCCGCTCGATCCGAGCAGCCAGATGTCCGGCCGCCCCGGCGGCACCACCTTGATCCGTCGGTACGGGTGGTCCTCCGGGAAGCCGTTGTTCAGGAACGCCATGAGCTCGGCGAGCTCCTGGGGGAAGTCGTCGGCCGACAGGTCGGCGCTCCGCCGCAGGGCGTGCGCCGTCACCTGGTCGGTGCCGGGGGCCCTGCCGATGCCGAGGTCGATTCGCCCGGGATGCATCGTCTCGAGCATGCCGAACTGTTCGGCGACCACCAGGGGCGAGTGGTTGGGCAGCATGACGCCGCCGGAGCCGACTCGGAGCGTGCTGGTGGCCTCGGCGAGGTAACCGAGCAACACGGCCGGCGCGGAGCTCGCGATGCCGGGCATGCTGTGATGCTCGGCGACCCAATAGCGCTGGAAGCCCAGCGCCTCGGTCGCTTTCGCCAGCTCGATGCTGGCGCGCAGGGCCGCATGCGGTGTCGAGTCACTGCTCACGGGCGCAAGGTCAAGTACGGATAGCCGGAAATCTTCCACAGGTGGGCTAACTCCCGGTGCGCCGGTGCGATTCCCATGACCCTCGTGTTCCGTGGCCCACATCGACGGTATCGACGGCATCGAGGGCATCGAGGGCATCGAGGGCATCAGGAAAACGACAGGACAGGGCAGGATGCGACAGCTTGGCCGGATTGAGGACGCGGTGGATCGCGGTGATCCGCCCATCGCGGACGTCGAACGTGTCCGCGGCGGAAAGCCGGCCCTCGCGGAAGATCAGCAGGCCCGCTTCGCCGTTGAGCTCGGCCCTGACGAAAACCCCGGGCCGGTGCCGGCTCCACTCCGCTTCGAGCCTGCCCGTGTCCACGCCGGGCCTACGGTGCCGCGGACGGCGGACGCCCGACGTCCCTGACGAGGTCCAGCGCCAGGAGCATGTCGAGAGCGGACACGGTCTCGAACTTCGAACCCGGCGGGACGTCCGAGTCGGCGAGGCGCCGCAGGACCTCGAGTGCGCCCGGCGTGTCCAGGTCGGCGTCCAGGGCTCGCACGGCTTCGGCGCGATGGACGGCGCTGATGGCCTTGGAGGGCGCTTGCGCCCAGCCGGCCACCTGGGCGCGGAGCCTCCGGAGATGGTCGTCGGCCTCCTCCAGCGAGGAGCGGTCCAGCTCCAGCGGCTCGCGGTAGGGACGTCGCAGCGTCACAAGCCGTACGGAGAGCGGATCGAGCCCCTGCCCGGTGATCGAGGCCAGGTCGGGTTCGGCGCCGGACGGGCCCACGGGGACCGCCCGTCCCGAACCCGTGGCCCCGCCGACGTGCAGGTCCGCCTCCGGCGAGGTGTCCTGGTTCATCGGTGGGATGTTGAGCGTCGTGAGGTCCCGCGGTGCCGGCGCGGACACCATGACCTGCCGGCGATGATGTTCCGCGAGCCTGCGGACGACGTCCGTGACGATGTAGGCCCGCAGGTCCGGGCCGCTCACATGGAGGCGGAGCAGTCTGGTCGGGGGGAGCTCCTCGACCTTGCCGGTGCGAGGGTCGTAGAGCCGCAGCATGTCCTCAAGAGTAGGCGCGAACGCGATGCGGATGTGACGGATGTGACATCGGCCGATCGCCGGCGGGGCCGCGCGGCCCCGCCCGCACCCCCGCAGCCCGCACACCCGCACCGTGCTCTCGGCGGTGTCCGGGCTTGGGGCTCGCCTCAGCCCCGGCAGCCCGAGGCGGCGTGCTCGGGGGCCGGAGTCCAGGACGCCTCGGCCGCTCCGAAGCCGGTGTCCGGCATGGGAGCGCTGCCGTCGGGCTTGCGGACGGCGGCGAACCGCAGCCGTACGTAGTCGGCGACCCAGCCCGACTCGCGCCGCAGCGCCGGTGCGGCGAGCACGTTGATGCGCTCGAGCAACGGCTCGGCCACCTCCGGCGGAACGTCCGCCAGGGCCTCGGGCGCGAAGAGCCGCACCCAGTCGGCGGCCCCGTTCGGCCCTTCGGTCATCCGCGTGGGCCGGTCGAAATACTCCATCAGACGTACGGTGAATCCGCCCTCTTCCAGCCGGGCGGCATATTGCGCCGGACTCGGGAAATACCAGGGCAGCTCGGGCTCGGCCAGTCCGAAGACCCGCCAGGCGGTCTGCATCGCCGTGATCAGCTCGGCGCAGTTGCCCGCCCCGCCCATCTCCGCGATGAACCTGCCGCCGGGACGCAGCGCCCCGTGCACCTGCGAGATCACCGCGTCGGGATCGCGGGTCATCCAGTGCAGAGCCGAATTGGAGGCCACGGCGTCGTACGGCTCGGCGACAGTGAAGTGATGGGCGTCACCGACCGCGAACGACAGCTCCGGATGGAGCGCCCTGGCCTGCATGATCATCCTGCCGGCCCCGTCGATGCCGAGCACCTCGGCGCCGCGGGCCCCGATCTCCGCGGTGAAGACGCCGGTGCCGCAGCCCAGGTCGATGACCCGTTCCCCCGGCTGTGGATCCAGCAGGTCGATCAGCGGTGCGCCGTGCGCGGAGACATATCCGAAGGCGGAGTCATATGTCGCGACGGCCCAATCCATATCCGAAAGATATCCGACAATTCATGAGGGTGACCTCAGGTTTTCGGGAGCGGCCAGGCCGCCATGACCTTTGTCACAGCGGCGGAGACGGTGGCCGCCGGGGGCATGGCCGGGGCCCGGCGGGGCGACGGCGGCCGCGGCCTGCGCCGCTGTCGGGGGCGGCCGGCGGGGGCGGCTGTCGGTGGCGGGTCGTACGGTTGTGGGCGTGGGCGAGACCTTCGCGTTGTCCGTGCCGGCCGTGCTGACGGCGAGCTTCGTGGTCGTCGATCCACAGAAGGCGCTGCGTCCGGACGTCGCCGCGCGCGTGCGTTTCGAAGAGATCCCGGCCGACCATCCCTCGATGGCCCGCCCGTCGGCTCTCGCGCAGGGCGGTGTCCCCTTCTCGGAGCTGAGCAGGCTGAGCAGGGAGCCGCATCTGCTCGTCGAGATCGAGGGGCGTCCCGGCTGGCCTCCCGAGCACCTGTTCGGTGCCAGCGCGGAGGCGGGGGCGCTGTCGCTGCTGACCCGTGGCGCCGTCCTGGATCCGCTGCTCTGCCGGTTCGTCTCCGTGGAGGCACCGGAGTGGGGGCAGGACGAGCCCGAGGAGTTCCACGTTCCGCAATGGGTGCGGGTGATGGGGGACAAGGACTCCGATGGGCTGCTCATGACCACCCGCGGCCTGTCCAGGCTCGGCCTTCCGGAACTGCGGACGGCCGGGTTGCCGCCCTACCTCGGCCTGGCATGGGCTCGCATCCTCACCGTCGTGGCCTTCCGCCTGCTGCAGGACCTGTGGACCGATCTCGCCCGTGATCCGGGGCTGACGGAGCGGGAGATCCCGGACGAGATGCCGGTCCGGCCCTACGATCTGGCGCTCGCGCTCGGCCAGGACCCGCGAGACTCCTACGACGCCGAGGTCCGGTTGCGGCCGGAGGCCGGAGAGCTCGCGCTGCTGCCGCCGCGCGACTACGACGGCCCCGTGGCTCGCTGGTTCAGGGAGGCCACCATCCTGCTGTTCCCCACGGCCCGGGTCTGACGCCCTCGACGGCTCCGGCGGCCGGTTTCGTAGAATCCCGTTCGGACTTGCCCCGAGTGAGGAGCCGAAGTGGCCTACACCGAGATCGACTACTCCGCCGAGGACGGGATCGCGACCATCACGCTCAACCGGCCTGAGCGGATGAACGCCTTCACGTTCGTGATGCGGGCCGAGCTGCTGTCGGCCTTCGACGAAGTGGACGCGGACGACTCCGTACGGGCCGTGGTGGTGACGGGCGCGGGCCGGGCCTTCTGCGCCGGTGCGGACCTGGGCGCGGGCGGCGAGACCTTCGACGGGACCAAGCGGGGTGACATGTTCGGCGGTGATGACGACCTGCTCGACGACGGCACCCCACGGGACGGCGGCGGCACGGTCGCGTTGCGCATCGCGCGCTGCCTCAAGCCGGTCATCGGCGCCGTCAACGGTGCGGCGGTGGGCGTCGGGATCACGATGGCGCTCCCCATGGACGTGCGCCTGGCCTCGGACACCGCCCGCTTCGGCTTCGTGTTCGCCAGGCGTGGGATCGTGACCGAGGCCGCCTCCAGCTGGTTCCTGCCGCGGATCGTCGGCATCTCACAGGCCATGGAATGGGCCGCCACCGGTCGCGTGTTCGACGCGGGCGAGGCACTGCGGGGCCGTCTCGTCTCACGCGTCCACACGCCGGAGGAACTGCTGCCCGCGGCCTATGGGCTGGCCCGGGAGATCGCCGACAACACCTCGCAGATCTCGGTCGCGGCCGTACGCCGGCTCATGTGGTCGGGTCTGTCCGCCGCGTCACCGTGGGACGCGCACACCGCCGACTCCCGGCTGATGTACGCCCTGGGCGCCGCGCCGGACGCCGCCGAGGGCGTGACGTCCTTCCTCGAGAAGCGGCCCGCCGAGTTCCCGATGCGGCTCAGCGCCGACCTCCCCGAGGCACTTCCCGACTGGCCTCGTCCCTGAGACGCCGTCCCTGAGACACCGTCTCTGGACACCGGCGGCCGGCCGTACACCGGCCACCACGCGGCCATGGCCTCCGGGACCGTGGACGACCGCGAGATCACGTCGATGAGCCGGAGCGGGGCCGGCGGCGGGGCGGGGCCGGCGGGACGACCTTGCCGGCGACGATGACGTCCTCCGGGACCTCGACCCGCTCATCGGTGCGCCTCCGCACCACGAGCATCCCGTCGGACCATGATTCGAGTACGCCCACCACGTCGCTGTACTGTCCGGTAGGAAGCCGACGGCGTAGCGAGACCCGCTGACCCACATCGGCACGTGTCACCGTCACTGTGAGCCGTGCGGCAAAACGAGAGGACATGTGGCAACCCCCATGTCGAATCTACCGGTTGGGCACGGCAATATTAAGTGCATAGGCTTGCGATGAGGCGAGACCAGGCCCGAGAGGAGTCACGACGTGACCTACGTCATCGCGCAGCCCTGTGTGGATCTGCTCGACAAGGCATGCATTGAAGAGTGCCCCGTCGACTGCATCTACGAGGGCAAGCGCATGCTCTACATCCACCCCGACGAGTGTGTCGACTGTGGTGCGTGTGAGCCGGTCTGCCCGGTAGAGGCGATCTACTACGAGGATGACGTACCGGAGCAGTGGAAGGACTTCTACAAGGCCAATGTGGAGTTCTTCGACGATCTGGGCTCCCCGGGTGGCGCGTCCAAGGTCGGAAAGATCGACAAGGACCACCTGATCGTTGCCGCTCTGCCGCCGCAGAGCGCGGAGTAGCAAGGGTTTTTCGTTCGCGGAGCGCGCCCCCTCCCGGCCGTGATCACGTGATCCGCCTGCGTAAGGCCAGGCTCGCGAGATCACGGCCTTGAGGGATCCGTCCCCAGGCCAGGGGGTGCGGTCGGCGCCGTGAAGGCGTTGTGCCAGGCTGTGAACCCATGAAGAGAGTGCTGCCGGACTTTCCGTGGGACCGCCTGGAGCCGTACAAGGAGATCGCGCGAAGGCACCCCGGCGGGATCGTCGACCTCTCGGTGGGCACGCCCGTCGATCCGACGCCGGAGGCCGTGCGCAGAGCCCTGAGCGAGGCCGCGGACGCCCCCGGATACCCGCAGACCTACGGCACGCCCCGGCTGCGCGAAGCGGCGGCGGGCTGGCTGCGCCGGCGGCTCGGCGTCCACGCGGATCCGGCCGCCGTCCTTCCCGTGATCGGGACCAAGGAACTGGTCGCCTGGCTCCCCTCCCTGCTCGGCGCCGGGCCCGGCGACCGGGTGGTGTTCCCGCGGCTGGCCTATCCCACCTATGACGTCGGCGCCCGTCTCGCGGGGGCGGAACCGGTCGCCACCGACGGGTTGCTCACGCTCGGCCCGGTGACCCCGAAGCTCGTATGGGTCAACTCCCCCTCGAACCCGACCGGGGCGGTGCTCCCGGCCGAGCACCTGCGCAAGATCGTCGCCTGGGGGCGGGAACGCGGAGTGCTCGTGGTCAACGATGAGTGCTACATCGAGCTCAGCTGGGACTCCTCGCCCGGCAAGCGCCCGGTCTCGATCCTGCATCCCGATGTCTGTGAGGGGTCGCACGAGGGGATCCTCGCCGTGCACTCCCTCTCCAAGCGTTCCAACCTGGCGGGCTACCGGGCCGGGTTCGTCACGGGGGATCCGGCCGTGGTCCGGCGGCTGCTCGAGGTGCGCAAGCACGCAGGGATGATCATGCCCGCTCCGGTGCAGGCGGCCATGGCCGTCGCGCTCGACGACGACGTCCACGCCGATGAGCAGCGCGAGCGTTACGCCCGCCGCCGTACGGCGCTGAAGCGCGCCTTCGAGGGACACGGGTTCCGCATCGACCACTCCGAGGCCGCGCTCTATCTGTGGGCGACCCGCGACGAGGCGTGCTGGGACACCGTGGCGCACCTGGCCGAGCTCGGCATCCTGGTCGCGCCCGGAGAGTTCTACGGCAGCGCCGGAGGGCGTCACGTCAGGGTCGCCTTCACGGCCACCGACGAACGCGTCGCCGCGGCCGTCGCCCGGCTGTGACGCGTCTCCGGCACGGGTTCGGCCGTGTCCTCCTTCGAGGGCGGTTTCAGCGGGTGACACCGCCGCCACCCCGCGGTCCCCTGACATCTCGGCCTGAGATCTCGGCCTGACCTCGGCTGACCTCGGCCGGCCTCGCAGGATCTGCTGGAGCGCCCGCGAGATCATGCTGACCGCGGCGTGATCTTGCGGTCGTTCGCTGTCCTTGGCCCGCTCTCTATGGATAAGATCCGGCCGAAATGGCCCTGATCGGGTCCGGCCGCTCTCGTCCGCGGAGGTTCGACCCGCGTTGGTGACCCTGGTTGTGCTCCTGCTCCTGCTGGTCCTGATCGCGCTCGTGGCCCTCATCGCGGTCCTGCTGCGCGGTCGCCGGCGCGCTCCGCAGACCGTCCCTCCGATGCCGCGTGACCCGTTCGCCGCGGCCGGCGAGGTCGCCGGGGACCCGCGCGCCCTCAAGGCCGGGGACATGGTCGAATACCTCGGCGTCCGCTACTTCGTCCGCGGATCGGTGCGGCTGCGCGAGGGTGGCTTCACCTGGGACGAGCACCTCCTCGAAGCCGACACCCCGTCCGGGCCGAAGGTCTGGGTCTCCGTGGAGGAGGATCCCGACCTCGAAGTCGTCTGGTGGACGGGGCGGGACGTGGGCGGACTGCTGCCGGACCGGCCCACGATCGTGTTCGACGGCGTCGAGTACCGGCGCGACGAGCACGGCAGCGCGGACTATCGCACGGAGGGGACGACGGGTCTGGGCGCCACCGGGCGGGTCGAATACGCCGACTATGAGGCTCCCGGCGGGCGCTATCTGTCCTTCGAGCGCTTCGGCGGCGGCGCCTGGGAGGCGGGCACCGGTGAGCGGGTGCCCACCGGAACACTGACGATCTATCCCGGCAGCTGATGCTCGCCCCTCTGGAGACGGTCTACGCCGACACCCGGGCCGACGCGCTGTCGTTCGCCCTCGGCCTCCCGGCGATGGACGCGCTGGCCGTACTCCCGCTCACCTGCTCGGGCGTACGGGTGGAACTGCGGCTGCTGGGCGCCTCACACCAGGTCATGGCCGGACCCGTGAGCGAGACGGTGGCCTGTCTGCCAGGTCGCCCGGGACCCCTCCCCGCCATAGTCCGTGAGACGGTCGGCGGCTGGCACTATGACTTCGCCGCCGAGGTCCGCGGCTATGACCGGACGGGCTTCGAATCCGCGGTGACCGAGCTCCGCGCCCGGCTCGCCGACCGTGCGGACGCGCTGACCGGCGCCTTTCCCGGCTCGCCCTATGCCGTGACGGCACTGGTACTGGACCGGGCGCCGGACCCGGCCGGGGCCCCGGGGACCGGGCCCATGATCGGCTGGCGGACCTGGCACGCCTATCCCCAGAGCATGGAGATCGTGGCCACCCGTACCCACGTGGAGGTCGCGGGATGACGGACCGAAACCAAGCCGGGTGGCCCGGCGTCCGATCCCCGGGCGGCCGGCGTGGCCGCCGCGGCGGCGCAGCGAACGAGGAGCGGTGAGCGACCGGTGAAAAGGAGCCTTGTCGGCGGAGGCCTGCTGCTGGGGCTGGGGGCGATCGTCCTGGTCGGCGTGCTGCTGGCCGGGAACACCTCTCCGGGTGGCTGGATCGGGAAGCATTACTCCCGTACGGGGGTGGGCGCCTATCGGTCGGCGGCCCCGCCCACCCGCGTGGCGGGGGACATCGCCCGTAAGTTCAAGCCGAGCGACCGGGTCTACGACCCGTCAGGTGTTTTCCTCCGTTATCCGAGCGTGGTCGTCGCGGTGCTCTCGGACGGCGCCCGGGGGAGCCGGATCATGGTCGATGACGCCGATCGGGGCTACCGGCGCTGGTACGGCCATGTGGGAGGCCGTTGGGGCGGTCCGGGAGGACGCAGCTCGATGTTCCGCGGCGGCGGTCCGGGGGCCGGGAAATGAGCCGCGGCAAGACCTCGGGGCCGGCCTGGCTGATCACCCTCCCGATCTTCGTCGTTATGGTCCTGTGGGAGATCGGCATGGCGGGGGGCGCCGGCGCCTCTGAGGACGGTGGCGGCGTGCTGGGGGGCCGGGAGACAGGGCGTCTGATCGAGCGTCTGGACGCGGCGTCGAAGGCCCAGGGGGTCTGTTACGGCTGGGAGGTCGACTCCGGTCGGATGAACCTCCCGCCGGTGACCCCGGTCTACAGCAGCGGCTTCCGGCCCTCGCCGCATCCGGAGGCCAAGCCGGCCCAGAGGGACTCCAGCGTCGAGAACGGATCGAACCTCGGCCCGGACACCGACCCGCGTCTCGTGCCCGCGCAATGCCCCAGGTGGGTCGTCCTCAGGGCCGATTACACCTACAGCTTCATCGACGAGGAATGGGTGTCGGTCAACCTCGAAGTGGACTCGAACCTGCCACAGCGACCGTCGGCCTCCGACCTCACGGCGGTCGGGATCACCACCTCCACGCTGGTGGGTCCCTACGGTGCCGGAGGTCTTTCCAACGCGATATCGGCGTTGCCCATGGTCGTCGCGCAGCAGGGCCAGGCCGCCGTGGTCCCCGAACCGGCTCCCCAGCAGCCCCCCGCGGGAGACAAGGCCGAGTCCCCCGGTAAGGGGCGGTACGTCGGGATGGCGCTGGCGATCCTGATGATCTTCGGTGGTGTGGCCTGGATCGTGACCGGGCTCGTACGCGGCCGGCGGCGCTCGGGTTCCGGGCCGGGCGACGGACCCGGCCGGGGTCCGCGACAGGGCCCGCCGAGCGCGGGACAGGGACCGCCGGGCTCTGGCCCGGGACGTGATCGGCCCGGCAACGGCCCCGCAGGCCCGTCGCAAGGGCCGGGGTCCGGCTATCCGCCGCCCCCGCCAGACCACGCACCACAGCATCCGGGCACCGGCCCTGGTCATCCGCAGCCGGGGCCGGGTCCTGGATACCCACAGCCCGGTCGGAGCCCCGGTTATCCGCAGCCGGGTCAGGGCCCCGGTTACCCCCCGCCAGGTCAGGGACCCGGGTATCCATACCCCGGTCAGGGGCCCGGTCACCCGCAGCCCGGTCACGGGCCCGGGTATCCGTACCCGGGCCAGGGGCCCGGTCACCCGCCACCTGGTCAGGGGCCCGGTTATCCGTATCCGGGTCAGGGAGCCGGATATCCGCAGGCCGGACCCGGACCCGGATACCCCCCGCCAGGCACCGGACATGGACTCGACAGGAGTGCGCCGTAATGATCCAAGACCTCGTCCGCGAAGGTGGCGCCGCGCTGGCCTATGGCGCTGTGGGCGTCGCTCTCATGGCCCTCGGCTTCCTGGTCGTCGACCTGCTGACCCCGGGGAAGCTCGGGCACCTCATCTGGACCGAGCGCAACCGGGGTGCGGGTCTCACGCTCGCCGCCAAGCTTCTCGGCGTCGGCGCCATCGTGACCACCGCCATCCTGACCAGCGAGGACGGCCTCGCCGCCGGCCTGGTGAGCACGGTCGTCTACGGGGTCCTCGGCATCCTGCTGACGAGCCTGGCCTTCATCGCGCTGGACCTGATCACTCCGGGCCGGCTCGGCGCCATCGTGGTCGAGCACGGACCGGGTGACGGACCTGGCGGCGACGGGCCCGAGGCCCGTACAGCCGGCCGCGGGATCCACCCGGCGTGCTGGGTGGTCGCGGCGACCGACCTCGCCACCGCGGCGATCGTCGCGGCCGCCATCTCGTGACGCTCGTGCCGTGATGGTCCCCTAGGATCGCGCGATGACCGAATCGGGAGATGAGCCGCGGGTCGCGGGGATGTCGGCGCGGGTGGCACGGATGCTCGTGCTCGCCGCGGTCTTCACCTGCGCGGCCTGCGGCCTCGTCTACGAGCTGGCCCTCG
This sequence comes from Actinomadura sp., assembly GCA_036008685.1. Classification (GTDB taxonomy): domain Bacteria; phylum Actinomycetota; class Actinomycetes; order Streptosporangiales; family Streptosporangiaceae; genus Actinomadura_C. The sequence continues at coordinate 29,453 of DASYNF010000182.1, forward strand.
TGGCCCTGGGCAGCTACCTCGTCGGCAACTCCATCACCCAGGCGTCCATCGTGATCTCGGTCATGGTCTTCGCCATGGGCATCGGGTCGCTGGCGGCCAAGCCCTTCCAGAACCACGCCGTGGCGGCCTTCGCCATGGTCGAAGGGCTCCTCGCCCTCCTGGGCGGGCTGTCGGTGCTGGGGCTGTACGCCGCGTTCGCCTGGCTGGGCCTCTACGTCCCCGTGCTGGTCGCCGTGACCTTCCTGGTGGGCGCGCTGATCGGGGCCGAGATCCCGCTGCTGATGACCCTCCTGCAGCGCATCCGGCGGCAGGACGCGAGCAGCGCGGTCGCGGACCTGTTCGCCGCCGACTACGTCGGGGCGCTGATCGGCGGGCTCGCGTTCCCGTTCCTGCTACTCCCCGTCTTCGGGCAGATCAAGGGAGCGCTGATCGTCGGCATGGTCAACGCCGTCGCGGGCATCGCCGTCGTCCTGTGGCTCTTCCGGGGCCAGGTACGCCGGAGCGCCCGGCTGCTGCTGTGGGCGGGCATGGCCGTGGTGCTGGTCCTGCTCGGGGGGACCTACGCGCTGGCGGACGGCTTCGAGCTGAGCGCGCGCCAGGCGCTCTACCGGGACCCGATCGCGCTGACCGAGCGGACGCCGTATCAGGAGATCGTCATCACCCGTTCGGTCGCGCTGTCCGGCCGCCCCGATCTCCGGCTGTTCCTCAACGGGGACCTGCAGTTCTCCTCCATCGACGAGTACCGCTATCACGAGTCGCTCGTCCATCCGGCGCTCACCGGAGGGCACGATCGGGTGCTGATCCTGGGCGGCGGGGACGGCCTCGCTCTGCGTGAGGTGCTCCGCTACCGCGACGTGCGGAGCGTGACGCTGGTCGAGCTCGACCCCGAGATGACCCGGCTGGCCCGGTCGTACGGGGAGCTCGCCCGCCTGAACGCGCACTCCTTCTCCGACCCCCGGGTGCGGCTGGTCAACGCGGACGCCTTCGGCTGGCTGCGCGCCCGGGCCGGCGCGGGCGCCGGAGCCGCCGGTACCACCGGGACGCCCACGGCCTTCGACACGGTGATCGTGGACATGCCCGACCCGGACGACGTGCCGACCGCCAAGCTCTACTCGGTGGAGTTCTACGGGCTGGCCAAGAGGGTCCTTGGCCCCGGCGGCCGGATGGTGGTGCAGGCCGGCTCCCCGTTCTTCGCGCCGAAGTCCTTCTGGTGCATCGAGAAGAGCATGCGGGAGGCCGGGCTCGTGACGAACCCGTACCACGTGGACGTGCCGAGCTTCGGGGACTGGGGCTACGTCCTCGCGGGGACGGAGGCGCCGCCGCCGCTCCGGCTGCCCGCCGCGGTGCCGCCACTGCGCTTCATGGACCAGAGCGTCCTGTCCGCGGCGGCCGTCTTCGGCCGGGACCTACGCCACCGGGACGTCGAGGCCAGCACGCTCGTCAAGCCGAGCATCATCGAGTACCAACGGCAGGAATGGCGGGAGCTCTGAGCGACCGAATCTTGTTCGGTTCTTCGCCCGGTCGCTGATAAATTACGCACAGTCGGTTGTTCGGCACGAAGGGACCCACAGTGCGGCGCGAGATCTTCAACGAGGAACACGAGGCCTTCCGCGACATGGTGCGGTCCTTCATCGAGAAGGAGATCGCTCCCTACCACGAGCAGTGGGAGAGGGACGGCATCGTCTCGCGCGACGTCTGGCTGGCGGCGGGCCGTCAGGGGTTGCTGGGCATCGACATCGGCGAGGGCTACGGCGGCGGGGGCGAGACCGACTACCGCTACTACGTCATCCTCAACGAGGAACTCGCCAAGGCGGGCGTGCACGGTCCCGGCTTCGCGGTGCACAACGACATCAACGGCGCCTACCTCAACAGGCTGTGCGACGAGGACCAGAAGCGGCGCTGGCTGCCCGGTTACTGCTCCGGTGAGATCATCACCGGCATCGCGATGACCGAGCCGGCCGCGGGCTCGGACCTGCAGGGCATCAAGACGACGGCGGTCAAGGATGGGGACGACTACGTCCTCAACGGTTCCAAGACCTTCATCTCCAACGGGATCCTGGCCGACCTGGTGATCGTGGTGGCCAAGACCGACCCCTCCGCCGGCGCCAAGGGCGTCAGCCTTCTGGTGGTCGAGCGCGGCATGGAGGGCTTCGAACGGGGCCGCAACCTCGACAAGGTGGGCCTGCACGCCCAGGACACCGCGGAGCTGTTCTTCGACAACGTGCGGGTCCCCAAGGCCAACCTCCTCGGCGAGGAGGGCATGGGCTTCGTCTACCTCATGCAGAACCTCGCGCGCGAGCGGCTGTCGATCGGCACCACCGCGGTCGCGGCCGCCGAGGCCGCCTTCGGCTGGACCCTGGACTACTGCAAGACCCGGGAGGCGTTCGGCCGCCCGATCGGCAGGTTCCAGCACAACCGCTTCACGCTCGCCGAGATGAAGACCGAGATCACGGTGGCGCGCTCCTTCACCGACCGGTGCATCCTCGCCGAGGGCGACGGTGAGCTCAGCGCCGAAGAGGCCGCGATGCTGAAGTACTGGAACACCGAGCTGCTCAAGACCGTGGTGGACCGGTGCGTGCAGCTGCACGGGGGATACGGCTACATGACGGAATACCCGATCGCCAAGGCCTACCAGGACGCCCGGATCCAGACCATCTTCGGCGGGACCACCGAGATCATGAAAGAGATCATCGGCCGTTCCCTCGGCGTCTGACCTCCCGAGCACGTGAAACGGCGCGCGGCGGAGACCCGCCGCGCGCCGTCCGGCCAGGGCGGCGTGAGCCGCGGCCGAGTTCGAGTTGGCGCGGCCAGCGCGGAGCGCAGTTCCTCTTCGGAATCGGCGATCACCGTCGGCTCCAGATCCGGCTTCGGGTTCCGCCGTACCGCGCCCCAGTACTCGCCATGCCGCGACACCCATGCCATCCAGTCCGGTAAGTCCCGCTCGATCCCGGCCGTCGCCGCGTTCTTCATGGCACACCTGCCCTTCCACGGCCCGATTCGTCATCGGCCATCCCTTGAATTTCCTCGGACAGGGTGCTGTGCGCTGATTACTCTCGGCCATGAAGCCGTATCAACCGGACCTCCATCCCTTCGCCCCCTGTCGACCGAGGTCGGAGGCCAGGAAATGTCCAGCACCCAGCACGACACCGGCCTCGACGCCCTGCGCGCCCACTTCGGGCTGGAACCGCGCCGGCTGCGCCGGCGCGCGGGCCTGTCCATGAACCAGCTCGCCAAGGCCCTCGGCTGCACCCCGCAGTGGATCCACCAGCTCGAAAAGGCCGGCAAGCCGGTTCCTGAGCAAATGGCCTTCGACCTGGACACCTACTTCAAGACCGATGGCTGGGAAGAGGACGACGAGCCTGTTCCACCGCCTCTACGCCGCCATCCGCCGCGCCGGCCGACGCCACGCTCTGCGACTGGGCTTCGAGAGCTATATCGCCCAGGAAGTGAAAGCCATCGGCATCCGGTGCCTCGCAGCTCAGATCCGTGCTCCGGCGCCCGGTCGGTGGCGCGAAGGTCATGGTCGACCAGATCGACCACCTGATCGGCTGGCGCAGTCACCCCATATACAGGTACGGATCATGCCCTTTGAGAGGGTCACCTCGGTCGCCTTGGGAGGCGGCTTCATCCTGCTCGGCTTCGATAAGGAGGCCGACCTCATGTACATCGAGTCGGGAAGCGTTGGCCAACTGATCGACAGTAGAGACACGGTCTTCAAGGCCGGGGTACATTTCGACATGGTGATGGGCGAAGCTCTGGGTCAGGCCGAATCCATTGAGCTGATGAGCCGAGCGCGCGAGGTGTACTTGTGAATCATCTGGACCAAACGGTGCCGCTGTGGCGCAAGAGCAGCTACAGCGACGGAACAGGCGGCGAGTGCGTCGAGGTCGCCGCGACGCCAGGTCACGTCCTGATCCGAGACTCCAAGAATCCGGATGGTCCGGTCCTGCGTCTCGCCCCGTCAGCAGCCCGCAGCCTGCTGGGACGGCTTCAAGCCGACTCCCATCGGTAATAACTCACCGGCGTAGCGGCTACGGACGGCTCCAAGCCGCCACGTCTCGGTGTCAGAGTGAGCCCTTGAGCGGCGCCACTCCTTATAGTGACTTTCAGTTTGGTGCTGGGCGTCCGCATTGAACCAAAAG
>DASYNF010000183.1:0-28237 GCA_036008685.1 Actinomadura sp.
GTCCGGGCCTCCCCGGACCCGCGGCCGCCTCGTCAGTGCAGGAACCGGTCCAGCATCCGGGTCGGATCCTCCTGGTGAACGCGGTGCGGCCAGCCCTCCTCCATGGCGAGCCGGGCCAGCCGGACCGCGGTCTCACCGATCCGGAACACCGAGTGCCGCTCCTGCGGGTTCACTCCCCACATGAACCAGTAGAACTGCACATAGACATAGATCCGGAGCGGGCGGCCCCAGCGATCGTGCGCCTCCAGGCAGGCGCGGCCTTCGTCATCTCGTAACGCCGTGGCCTGGACTCCGAGAGCCTTCAACTCCTCTCCGAGTTCGGCGAGGCAGGTCTCGACCTGAATCCGCGGTTCGCACTCTGGCATGGCCATTCACCTCGGCTCACCCGCCCAGTGCGGGTGCGTAGGGGATTGACTACCGTCCGTCATCATCACATTGGCGAGCCTGCTTATGCAACTGCATATTCGATTTCCTGCGGATGCTTGCACCTGGGGTCTCTCCCCGACACACTGACCGCGACGACACGGGAGGTGGTCGGATGGCCACGGAGCAGAGTCCCACCGTGCGGAGACTGCGGCTGGGCATCGAACTGCGCAGGCTCCGGCTGCGCTCCGGCCGCACCATGGCCGAGGCTGCCGACCATGTGGCGCGGACCGATTCGTCCATCAGCCGGATGGAGACCGGGCAGGTGGCCGTCAGCCTCCACGTGCTGGACAAGCTGTGTGTGCTGTACGGCGCCGCTCCCGCCGAGCGCGAGACGCTTCGCGTCCTCGCCGCCGAAGCCCGCCAGCGCGGATGGTGGCACCCCTATGCCGACGTCATCCCGGCCGGCTTCGAGGTCCGCCTCGGCCTGGAGGCCGAGGCCTCACGCCTTTGGATCTACGAGCCGACGGTCGTGCCCGCCCTGATCCAGACCGAGGACTACGCCCGCGCGATCGTGCGGGCGGAGCCCCTGCCCACATCCGAGGAGCATGCGGAGGCGAAGATCTCCGTGCGCATGCGCCGCCAGCGGCGCCTGACCGACGGTGACGCCCCCACGCTGGAGATCATCCTGCACGAGGCCGTCCTGCGTCACCTGGTCGGAGGCGCCCAGGTCATGGGCCGGCAACTCCAGGGGCTCGCCGGGCTGTCACGCCGCGACCGCGTGGACCTCCGTGTGGTCCCCTTCGCCGCGGGAGCGCATCCCGCCATGCACGTGGGCGGTTTCACCCTCCTGTCCGTCCCGCTCGGCGGTGAGGAGAGTTACGACATCGCCCACGTGCAGCATCGCACCGGGAGCCTCTATCTCGACAAGCCCGCCGAGATCGACGACCACAGGCGCGTCTTCGAGTGCCTGCGGGCCAAGGCCATGAACCGGGAGGACTCGGCCGACCTGGTGCTGCGGACGGCCGAGACGATGACCGAGGACGGACGGGCCCCCGGATGACCGTCCCGACGCGGGCGGCCCCGGCTCCGGGCACTCCCTCGCGGGGGTCGCACGGCCGGTCTCCTAGGCTGTCCCGGTGACACCACCGCAATCGCAGCGCCTCAGCATCGTGCCGTCGGAATTCACCATTGGGCATGTCCCCGACGCCACCTTTCCGGAGGACGACGAGTGGATCGCGCTCGTCCGGGCGCCGGAGGGCCTGACCGTGGTCCGGGAGGCCTGGGGCAACGACGCGGGTGCGCGGTGGATCGGGCTCTACAGCGCCGAAGCGTACGGATGCGGCATCCCGGGCATGCTCGCGGCTGTGGCCGGCCCGTTGTCGGCGGCCGGGGTTCCCGTCTTCGTCGCCTCGACCTTCCATGCCGACCTGGTCCTCGTGCCGGCCGAGCGCCGCGCCGACGCGCTCGCCGCCCTTGATACGGCCGGGCACAAGGTCCTCAACCCCTAGCCCGGACATCAGGGGGCCGGGCCGATCCGCGTCCCCTCACCCGCGAACATCCACCTCACCGAGGCGCGCGCACCGCGAAGAACCGCAAGATCACGACCGGGAAGAGGTCCCGCGAGCGGGCGCGCGGGGTCTGGACCGACGAGTGAGCGAGTGCGAGGAACGAGCGCTCGGGAGCGAGGAGGGAGACGCCGCGTCGAAGCGCCCGCGAGCCGCCGCGCGGAGCGCGGCAATTCAACACAGCTAGTCGAGCTGGTCGAGCAGGGTGCGGGGGCCCATGACCGTCGCGCCCAGCGCCTGGCATCGGGCGCGCAGCTCACGGTCCGCGGTCACGACGACGTAGGCGGCGTCCGGCTCGGCGGCGCGGACGACGTCGACGATCGCGTCGTCACCGATGCCCTTGGCCCGTACGATCCGTACCTCCGCGGGGATCGGCCGGCGGCCGGACTCGCCCTCCCCGGGTCGATGGCCGGATGCGGCCGGGATGCTTCGCGCGGCGCCCTCCACGACCATGACGATCTCCGGATAGCACCGGTCGTACGGGCGTATGCCGACCATTCCCTTGGCGGCCAGCCGGATCAGCTGATCACGGAGCCGGGCCGCCGCGCCGACGCGGTCACGCCACCAGCCGTCGGCGCGCGCGCCCATCACATTGGCGGCGTCCACCACCAGGATGGGACGGAACGTGGCCTCCCGGAGCCGCGGCCACAAGGCGGCGAACGGGGCGAACAGGCGCATCCCCTCGACCTCGCCGGCCCCCACCCAGGCGGCGGCCCTGCTCTCCATCGAGGCGGGCCGGACGTCCACGCGCCGGGCCGCCGAGGCGACCACAGAGGTGAACCTCCAGCCACCGTGGTCGTCGGTCAGGATCCCGTGGACCCGGACCGCCTCGGCCCGCAGCGTGCTCTCCTCCGCCGTCTCGCGCAACGCCGCCTCGACCTCGTCTTCACGGCTGTTGCGAGCACCGCCGAACATGCCCCAGGACCCACCGCCGTTGCACCACAGGGCGCGCTGCTGCAGGAGTACGAACGGCTGTTCGTCCGAGACCTCCCGGTTGAAGGCCAGCAGCCCGGAGGCGCCGCGCCGGCCCCAGTGGATGTGACCGCGGCCGCAGCGAGCCCAGCCATCGCCGTCTCCCATATGACGACCCTAACCGGCGAGGACCGCGGACCGCCGTACGGCACTCCCGCGATGGGCCCGTCCAGGCCGATCCGGCAACGCGCCCGGCCGTCCCCGGACATGGCCCGGAGGGACCATCCGTTCCCGAGCCGCCGTCCCCGCCTCCCGAGGGACCTGGACCGGCACGGCGACGCAAGGCGAAGGCCGGCATAGGGGCGACGGCCGTTGAGACGCCACGCCGGCCCTTACCTGGGTCACGCCACCGCGACATAGGGTGGTCCTCATGGTGGACCCGGTGAAAGTCGTTGACCTCATCAAGGACGCGCGCGAGCGACGCAACGCACCGCTGATCCTGGAACTCGACCTGACCGAGGGGATCGTCGAGGCGGCTCCGGCCGATCCGCTGTCGGCCGTCCTCTCGATGCGGCGGACACACCTGCGTGACGTGCTCGACGGACTGCGGCGGGCCCGTACGGACCCACGGGTCCGGGCGCTGATCGTCAAGATCACCTCCGGGGTCGGACTGGCCATGGCACAGGAGCTGCGCGATGCCGTCCGCGCCTTCCGCGACACCGGCAAGCTCGCCGTCGCATGGGCGGAGACCTTCGGCGAGACCGGCCACGGCACCGTGCCCTACTACCTCGCCACCGTCTTCGAGCGCATCTATCTGCAGCCCTCCGGCGACGTCGGGCTGACCGGCGTCTCGCTGGAGGAACCGTTCTTCAAGGACGCGCTGGACAAGGTCGGCGTGGCCCCGCGCTTCGCCCAGCGGCACGAGTACAAGACCATGGCCAACACCTTCATGCAGCGTTCGTACACCCCTGAACACGAGGAGATGTCGGGCCGGCTGGTGAGCTCGATCGGCGAGCAGATCACCGCCGGGATCGCCGAGGCGCGCGGGCTCACCGAGGACCGGGTGCGGGAGCTGATCGACCGTGCGCCGCTTCTGGGGGCCGAGGCGCTCGAGGCGGGGCTGGTGGACCGGCTCGGCTACCGCGACGAGGTCTATGCCGACGTACACGAGAAGGCGGGCGCCGACGCGCAGCTGCGCTATGTCGCGCGCTACAACCGGTCGCGCACGCTCGCGCCCCGTCTCCCCCGCGCCAGGCAGGACGCCGTGGCCCTCATCCAGGGGCACGGCCAGATCCGGCTGGGCCGCAGCGGCCGCTCACCGGTGCCCGGGCGGGGCGGCGCCATGGGCTCCGACACGATCGGCGCCGCCTTCCGGGCGGCCGTACGGGACGACCGGGTCAAGGCCATCGTGTTCCGGGTGAACAGCCCGGGTGGCTCGGCCGTGGCCTCCGACGCCATCTGGCGAGAGGTGGTGCTGGCCCGCAAGGCCGGCAAGCCCGTGATCGTCTCCATGGGCGACCTGGCGGCCTCGGGCGGCTACTACGTCTCGATGGCGGCGGACACGATCGTGGCCCAGCCGGGCACGCTCACCGGTTCCATCGGCGTGGTGGTCGGCAAGCCGATCGTGAACGGCCTCCTGGACCGGCTCGGCATCGGCCTCGGCAGCGTCGAGGACGGTGCGCACGCCCGGATGTTCAGCACCACCCGGGACTTCACCGAGAGCGAGTGGGAGAGGATCAACAGCTCGCTCGACCGCATCTACGAGGACTTCACCGCCAAGGTCGCCGAAGGCCGCAACATGACGCGGGAACAGGTCCACGAGCTCGCGCGGGGACGGGTGTGGACCGGCGCGGACGCCCGGCTCCACGGACTCGTCGACGAGCTCGGCGGGTTGGACGTCGCCTTCGACGTCGCCCGCGGGAAGGCCGGTCTGGCGGCCGACGCCCCGGTGCGGATCTTTCCGCACAGCTCGCCGCTCGACCGGCTGCGGCCACCGGAGTGCAGCGAGGACCGCACCGCCGCGGGGGCCAGGCTGGACGCCTGGGGCCCCTTGGCCGGCCTCGCGACCCGGCTCGGCCTGCCGGCCGCGGGTCCGCTGACCCTCCCCGGCTCCTGGGACATCCGCTGACCCGCCGGCCGGACGGGCCACCGGTGGTCTCACCCGCCGAGTTCGTCGAGGCGGTCTCGGCGTTCGCCAGCGGCGTCGTACTGGTGACGGTACGGGACGGCCGCGACGACATCGGGACCACGGTCACGGCCTTCGCCTCGGTGTCACTCGAGCCGCCGATGGTCCTGGTCAGCATCGCGGCGGAGTCCTATCTCAGCGAGGTGCTGCACCACCAGGACCGCTGGGCCGCGACGGTGATGGGCGCCGATCAGCGGGCGCTCGCGGGACGGTTCGCCGCGGAGGGCCGGCCGAGCGCCCGGCTCCTGCTGGCCGGAGTCCCCCACCACCGTGGTCCGCAGTCCGACGCACTGATCGCCGATTCCGGCCTCGCGGCACTCGAATGCGAGACCAGGCATCGCGTGACGGCCGGTGACCACGTCCTGTTCGTCGCCGAGATCGTCGGAGTGGACTACACGGATCCGGGAAGGCAGCCGTTGATCCGGGTCAACAGACGTTACCGGTGAGGAGTCCCTCAGCCGACCGAACGTCTATTTCGTGAAAAATCTTCATATCACGACTATGACGTTGGAGCAAACTTTCGATCTTTGCCGTCTCGACGGCAAGAGTTGACGTCCAGTTTGCTCTCGTTCACCCTGGATGACGAGCCGGCACGGGTCCGATTGAGCCTCGGCCCGTGAATCTGGAAAGGGTGAAACCGCATCGCTACTGGTGTCACCAGCCGCGGGATCCGACGGGGGAGCATATGCCCCTGTCCTGCGCGACTGCCGGCACTGCCCACCCTTGTTGGGAGCCGAATTGATTCACGTACTCATCGCGGAGGATCAGCACCTGATGAGAGGCGGGCTCGTCGCCCTCCTTTCTGCTGAAACCGACATCACCGTCGTGGCCGAATTGGACTCGGGAGAAAAGGTCCTACCTGCGGCGCTGAAATTCTCTCCGCATGTCGCTCTGATCGATATTGGACTCCGAGGGGGTTTCGGCGCGGCCAGAACCCTGCATCAGCAGGTTCCCGAATGCGGCACGATCATCATGGCCGAGCATCGCCGGCCACGGGACCTGCGCCAGGCGATGAAGGCGCACATCCTCGGCTTCGTCCTCACCGATGTCCGGCCGCAGGCGCTGGCCGACGCGGTACGAAGAGTCGCTCGCGGGGAACGGGTCGTCGACTCGGAGCTCGCCTTCGCCGCCCTTGACGCGGCCCGGAATCCGCTCACCTCACGGGAGCTCGAGGTGCTGGAGGCCGCCGCGCTGGGCGCCTCGCCGGACGAGATCGCCAAGCAGCTCTACCTGTCAGTGCGGACGGTCCGCAACCACCTGTCCAGGATCATCGGCAAGACCCGCGCGCGCAACCGTGTGGACGCCATCCGCATCGCCGGTGACGCCGGATGGCTGTGAGGGGCCCTCTCCGGCCGGCCACCAGTGACCCACCAGATCGCGATAGAGCGCGGAACTCTCCAGCAGCACCTCATGGGTGCCCAGCCGTGCGGAGACCCCGTCGAGCACCAGGATCCGCCGGGCGCGCAGCGCGGAGCTGATCCGGTGCGCGATCACCACCAAGGTGCCGGACCGGGCCGCGAAGGCGCGTTCGGCGACGTCCTCCGCCGTGGGATCCAGATGGCAGGCCGCCTCGTCGAGCACGACCAGCCGGGCGGGTGAGAGGTAGGCCCGGCAGAGCGCGATGAGCTGACCTTCACCGGCCGAGAGCGTGGCCGGATCGACCTCGGCGTCATAGCCGCCGAGCCTGGCCGCGAGCGAGCGCAGGCCCACGGCCGACACGCCCGCGTCCAGATCCTCGTCCGAGACGGCCGGGGCGAGGTAGGAGAGGTTCTCCCGGAGCGTCCCGGCGAAGACGTAGGCCTCCTGCGGGATCAGCACGCGTTCGGCCGACGGGCCCACCCGCTCCCCGCCGAGCCGTACCTTGCCGGATCCCGGCTCCAGCATGCCGGTCATGAGGCCGGCCAGGGTCGACTTGCCGATCCCGCTCGGCCCGACGATGGCCAGATGGTCTCCGGGCGGGACGGTGAGGTCGAGATCGTCGACCACCGGCTCCGCGTCCGGCCCGTAGGCGAAGCTCACGCCACGGAGCTCCAGTTGGCGCTCGGTGGCGTGATCCGGTGCGGAGGGCACCGGCCGCGGCGGCTCCGCGCCGTCCGGACTCGCCTCCAGGATCCGGTGGAGCGTGACCACCAGGCGCACGCCGCTCGCGCCGACGCCGTGCACCAGGGTGGACAGTGCGGGCTGCAGGGCATGGAGGACATAGGTGATCGATCCGGCCACGGCCCCCGCGCCGGCCCCGTGACGCATCAGCCAGGGAGCCCATCCGAGCACGAGGAGCAGGGGAAGCCATCCGCCGACGGCCAGCGCGAAAACCCGTGCGGCGGTGAGCCCTGCCATGGACCGGGCTGCCGCGGCCTGGACCTCGATCAACGCGTCGGCGTCGCGGCGGATCCGCTCCTCCGCCCCGCAGGCGGCGATGTCCCTGGCCCCGTCGGTCATGGCGGAGGCGGACTCGGCGATCCGTTCCTCGGCCAGCATCAGGTCGCGTTGACACCTAGCCGTGGCCCGGACCAGGCAGGAGAAGAGCCCGAGCCCGAGCAGGAAGGGCGGGACGACCAGCAGGAGCACGACGGGCGCCAGGGACAGCATGCCGATCAGCGCGCCGATCGTGGTGAACACGAAGCCGCGGACGACCATCACCATGCCGGCGAAGGTGTCGCGGACGATCTCGACCTGGTGGGTCAGCCGGGCCACCGCACCGTTGTCCGGGCGGACCAGCGCCCCGCGGACCACACGGCGTACGAGGTCGTCGCGGAACGGCTCCACGACCGAGGCGAGCTCGGGATAGATCCGGTGGCTGCCGTAAGCGCCGATGAACGCGGCGACGCACAGGGCCCCGAGCCAGCCGAAGCCCACGGCGGGGCGATGCGCGAGGAACCCGTCGAGGGCGCCGGCGATGGCCCGGCCGAAGACGAGTGCGGGCGCCGCCTCCACCGCGGACCAGGCCGCGACCCGGGTCATGCCGCGCCGGTCCAGTGCGTCCCGCAGCACCCGGGCGGTCCTCACGCCACACCGCCCTGGAAGATCGACCGGTACGCCGGGTCCCGCCACAGCCGGCGGTGCGGGCCGAAGGCACGTATCCGTCCTTCGTCGACCCAGGCGACGAGATCCGCGCGTGCGGCGGTGGCCGCCCGGTGCGCGACGATCAGGCGGGTACGGCCGGCCAGGTCGCCGAACAGGGCCTTGCCCACCTGGAGCTCGGTGACGGTGTCCAGGCTCGAGGTGGCGTCGTCCAGCAGGAGCACCCGGCCGGGGTGGGCGAAGGCCCGGGCCAGCCCGATCCGCTGCCGCTCACCTCCCGACATCGGGGTGTCGGCCAAGGGAGTGCCGTAGCCCTCGGGCAGCCGCCGGATGAAGGCGTCCGCGGACGCGGCGCGCGCCGCCGCGCGTACCTGGCCGGCCGAGGCCGGGACCGGGCCGAAGGCGATGGCCTCGTCCACGGTGCCGCCGAACAGGACCGGCCTTTCGAAGGCGTAGCCGACCGCTCGGCGCAGCTCGCCGCGGTCCAGCGTCCGGACGGGGACCCCGTCGAGCAGCACCTCTCCGGAGTCCGGCTCGGCGAGCCGTCCGGCCAGCGCGGCGAGCAGTGACTTGCCTGATCCCGAGCGTCCCACCACGGCGACCGCCGACCCCGCGGGGACGACGAGTTCCACGTTGTCCAGGACGCCGTCGACCACGACGCCGCGGAACTCCAGCCGCCCGTCACCGGGGGGCGCCGCCGCGGAGCCGTACGGGAGCGCGGGCTCGGAGAGGACCTCGACGACCCGGTCCGCGCCGGCACGTGCCCTGGCGAGCCTGCCGAGATGGGTGATCACCGGTCCGATCCCGGCGCCGAGGCCCGCGTACTGCACGGCCGCGAGCAGCTGTCCGGGGCTGATCCGGCCCGCCGACAGTTCCAGACCGGCGACCGCGAGCACCGCGACCTGCAGAAGGGGTACGGCGAGCGCGCCCCGTGCGGCGACGCCGGCCTGGACCCGCCAGATGGCGTGGCCGTGTTCGGCCAGCTCCGGAAGGGTGGTGAGGATGCGCCGCTCCTCCTGGGCCGCGGTCCCGGCGGCGGCTATGGTGCGGGACCCGCGCAGCGCGCCGACCAGGCGGGCGGCGATGACCCCCTGCGTCCGGAGGTATCGCGCCACGATCGCGGAGGTGTCGCGTACGAACGCCCGCAGGAGCGCGCCGATGACCGGCAGCCCGGCCGCGAAGGTGACGGCGAGCCAGGGGTCGATGAGGGCCAGCGCCACGAGGCTGCCCGCGGGGGGAAGCACGGCGGCCACGGCCCGGATGCCACCGGAGGGCCCGAACCCGGCGTCGGCGGTGCCGGTGACGACCCGGCCGGCCATCTCTCCGGCGGGGAGGCGGGGGCGGGCGCCCAGCAGCAGGACGTGATGGACCATGCGGTGCCGCAGCCAGGCGGTCGCCTGGGCGGCACTCGTGCCGCTCACGAGTTCTACGAGCACCTCGCCCGCGGCGACGACCGCCACCAGCGACGCCAGAAGGGCCGGCCACATGGGCCCGCCCCTGCCGAAGACCGCCGCGTCCACCGCCTGCCCGAGCGTGGCGGGCAGGAGGGTCTCCGCGAGGGCCTGAACGGCCGCCACGGCACCCAGGGCACAGGACCACGGCCACGTCCGGCCGGCCGCGGCCAGCAGCAGACGGTCTGACTCGCTCACCCGGAACCTCCTGTGACCCCACGGTCCCGGCTCGTGGCCGGTACCGCGGGGCCGTTCACATCACAGGCAGATCGTGATGCTGTGTGAGCTGTGGCAAAGCAGGCTCAGGCTGCTGTTGAAGCCACCGCCACCGCCGCCACCTCCAGGGGTCTCGGCCGTGGCCATGCCCTGCATGTCGAGAAGCGTCATTTGTCGTCACCTCCCTCCGGTCTCGCAATGGGCTGGGGCTCTTGGGTGAGGAAGGGCAAGGTCACCGGCCGGTCGTGCAGTGCCGCGCCGAGGCCGAGGAGCACGCCGGCCGTGCCGGTCGCGAGATCCATCGACAGCCGCAACATGTGCTCACCGGGGAAGGCGATGCCGTCCTCGTAGGGAAGCGCGTGCCAGGCGAGGTTGCGTACGTGCATGGCGGTGTGCTCGTCGGGGGTGCGCGGGCCCGGGTGGGCGTGCCCGCGGCCGGGGTCTTCGGTGGCGTTCTCGGCGGCACGGTGCCTGCTGAGGTAGAGCAGCATCCCGGCACGGCCGGTGAGGAGCCCGGGCTGGGCGTAGTAAGGGGACATCGCGGCCCGGCGGATCCGCCCGCGGGCGGCGTGGAACCGCTCGTCGGGCCGGTGTGACAGATAGTCGTCGAGGACGAGCCCGATGCCGACGCTGCCCCGGCCCACGTACGGCAGCATCCGCGAGCCCGCCCCGACGTGCATGGCCCCGTTCTCGTCCTCCACGCAGCCGTCGAGGTCCCGGTGCAGGGCCGTCGCGGCGAGGTCGAGCAGCTCGGTGTCCCCGGTCCGCTCGTACAGGCGGAGGAACATGAGGGCCGGTCCGGAGAGTCCGTGGAAGAGGCCGGGCTCCGCGGGCGGGCCCTCGGAGGACCGCAACCGCTCCGCGACCAGGCCGGCGACGCGCATGGCGGTGTCACGCAGGCCTGACTCCCCGGTGACCTCGGCGAGGTGGTCCAGGTTCAGCCCGATGCCGGCGAGGCCCGCGTGCAGCCCGGACCCGAGGCGGTCCCACCGCTCCCCCAGGGAGATCTCGGCGACCTTCAGGGCCTCGTCGCGATGACCGAGGTGCGCGAGGGTGAACGCCGCGCCGTGCAGCCCGTCGTAGAGCCCGAGACCGGTGTTCCTGGCCGGGTTGGTCGCGTGCCGGACAAGCCAGTCCTCGTACTCGGGATGGCGGCCCGCACCGGTGACGTCGAGCGCGTAGAGCACGCCGGCCGCGCCGTGGGCGAGCCCGAGCGCGCCACCGCCGAACTGCTCGATGTCCCCGGGGAACAGCCGGTCGTCGCGGCCGGGGGTCGCGCTCGCCAGGATCGCCCGGGTCAGGGACTCGCGGGCCGGCTCCCAGTCGCCGAGCACCGGAAGCGGTGTGGCCGGGTCCCCGCCGAGGATCTCCTCGACCGCCCCGTCCAGGAGGCCACGCGGGACCGGGAACAGGCCGGCGATGACCTCCGCCAGGTGGGCGGCCTTGCCCCGGTCGAGGACGAACAGGGTGGTCATCGGCGTGAAGAGGGCGAGCCGCAGACAGGCGAGGCTGTAGCGGTCGATGGCGAAGCCCGAGCGGTCAGGCGGCGCCAGGAACCCCGGGTTGGCGAGCGTCTGCCGGCGCGCCTCCTCGACCGGTGCCGCGATCTCATGGTCGATCAGCGCGACGGAGTCGTCGGGCCGGATCATCACGTTGTACATGTGCAGGTCGCCGAAGACGACGCCGCGCGCGTGGATCTCCTCGACCAGCCGCTCCACCCCGGCGTAGATCTTCAGTGCCCACTCGGTGTAGCCGGCGACGCGCTCGGGATCGGGCTCGGGGTCGAGCAGCGGATGGCGCTCGGCGAAGAAGGTGTTGAGCGGCCTGCCAGGGATGAGCTCCTGCACGAGGAAGTGGTGCTCCCCGAGTGTGAAGTAGTCCAGGACCCGGGGGACGCCGTCCATGCCGTCGAGCCGCTCCAGGATCGCGCGTTCGCGCTCGAGCCGCGTGACGGCGTCGGTGCCGTCGGCGGCCAGGCCCGCGTAGGGGCGGCCCTCCTTGAGCACCACCTCGGTGCCGGTGCGCAGATCCGTCGCGCGGTAGACGCCGCCGCCGTTGGAGAAGTGCAGCGCCTGGTCCACCCGGTAGGGCAGGTCCACGGTCGAGACGGCGTCGCGGGCGGCCAGATGCGGGGCGAGCACCTCCGGGGGCGTGACCCAGGACGGCACCGAGAACACGGGCTCGCGGAGGTCGGGGACGAGGTCGCCCGCCCCGTCCTCGAAGGCGGCGACGAGCTTGCCCCGCTCGTCCTCGCAGTAGCGCTCGGCGAAGCCGCCGTACCGGACGTACAGCGGGCCCTCGCCGATGCGCAGGTCGCTGAGGATGTACGGCCCGGGGCGGCCGGCCAGGATCTCACCGAGCTCGGACAGCACGGTCGCGAGTTCGGCGTCGTCCTCCGGATAGATGGTGACCAGTTTCCCGCTGGCCCCCCGCGGCGCGTATTTCGCGTTGCGCATGTAATGAACCTGCGGGCCATTCAAATGCTTGAAGGAAATGGAGCGCGGAATGCAGTAGTCGCGCGTCAGAGTGAGCACCTCGTCCGCGTCCTCATGGCGCGTCGAGACGTGGATCTTCCAGCCCTGGCCCGGAATGCGGGTCTCCGGCGGCACATAGACGAGCCATTCGCCCCGGGTGATGCGCTGCCAGCCGGCGGGCGGAGGCGCCTTCGAGATGGTGAAATCCTCTATCGCCACCGAGAGCGGCGAGTCATAGAAGAGCCGATCACGGAGGCAGTAGATCTCATACCGCTTGTCCATAAAAGGGTCTCCTACAGAGTGGCAACTGTACGTGTCGGTAACTAAAGAACCAGGTCGCTTTTATCTCGCTTAAGTGAGAATTGCAGCCTTGAGCCGACATTTCTAGAGCCGGATATACCGTCCGAACCGTGAAGAACGCCCATGCCCATGGTGACGCACGGCCTGGCGGGACCGAGACCGCCCAGGCCGGGCCATTAAACAGACAAAAAGGAAATACGAACCGTCCCGATCAGGGAGCGCAGCGCTGGCCGGCCTTCCAGACGGCGGACACGAGCGGGACGCCCGGACGGTAGGCGAGATGGACGTACGAGGGTGCGTCGAGGACGAGGACGTCGGCGCGAGCCCCGGGTCCCAGCCGCCCGACGTCGGAGCGGCGCAGGGCGCGGGCGCCGCCGGCGGTCGCCGACCACACCGCCTCGGCCGGGGTCATGCCCATGTCCCGCACCGCCACCGCGATGCAGAAGGCCATGCTGGAGGAATAGCAGGAGCCGGGGTTGCAGTCGGTCGCCACGGCCACGGTGACACCCGCGTCGATGAGCCGGCGGGCGTCGGGGTAGGGCTGGCGAGTGGAGAACTCCACTCCCGGCAGCAGGGTGGCCACCGTGCCGGACTGGGCCAGTGCCTCGACGTCCCGGTCGGACAGGAACGTGCAGTGGTCGGCCGACGCGGCTCCGTAGGCCACCGCCAGCTGGACGCCGGGGCCCTGGCCGAGCTGGTTGGCGTGCAGCCGGGGCGTGAGCCCGGCCTTGACGCCGGCCTCGAGGATCTCGCGGGTCTGCTCGGCGTCGAAGGCGCCTCGCTCGCAGAAGACGTCGATCCACCGGGCGTGCGGGGCGCAGGCCGCGAGCATCTCTCCCCGGACCAGCGAGACGTAGGTCTGCGGATCGTGCGCGTATTCGCCCGGCACGACGTGAGCGCCGAGGAACGTGACCTCATCGGCGACCTCGGCGGCGATGCGGACCGCGCGCTCCTCGTCGGCCACGGTCAGCCCATAGCCGGACTTGCATTCCACGGTCGTCGTGCCCTGCCGGGCCATCTCCCCGACGAGGCGGGTCAGATTGGCGCGCAGTTCGTCGTCGGAGGCGGCCCGGGTGGCCGTCACGGTGGTGCGGATCCCCCCGGCGGCGTACGACCGCCCGCTCATGCGGGCGGCGAACTCCTCCGAACGATCCCCGGCGAAGACCAGGTGGGCGTGCGAGTCGACGAACCCCGGGAGCACCGCCCGCCCGCCGGCGTCGTAGGCCTCGTCCGCGGCGGGCGCCTCGGCCCCGGGTCCGGCCCAGGCGACACGGCCGTCCTCGATGACGAGTGCGGCGTCCCTGACGATCCCGAGCCGCCCGGCCTCCCGGGTGGGCTCGTTGGTGACCAGCTCGCCGATGTTCGTGATGATCAGGCTCACCGCTCCAGCATCCCAGCTCACGGTCCCCGATGGGAAAGGAGCGGGCGGACCGCGCGGGTTCGCCCTGGACGGTCCGCCGGTCACCCGTCTCCGGTGACCGAGGCGATGGCGGCGCCCAGCGCGCCCGCCACGTCCGTGACCAGCAGGTGCCGGCCGTCGCGGACGATCTCCCGGCCGGAGACCACCACATTGCGCACGTCCGCCGCGGTCGCCGCGAACACCACGGACTCGACCGCGCACGAGGCCTCGGTCCCGGCCAGCCGCACGGAGTCGAGTGCCACCGTCACCAGATCGGCGTAGCCCCCGGGTGTCAGGCGGCCCGCGTCCGGCCAGCCGATGCCGCCGTGGCCGTCCCGCGTGGCCGCGGTCAGCAGTTCGCCCGCGCTCCAGTGGCCCCGTCGCCGGGTCCGCAGCCGCTCGTCCAGCTCGACCGCGCGGGCCTCCTCGAACAGGTCGATCACGGCGTGCTGATCGGATCCGAGACTCATCACGGCGCCGGCCCGGGTGAGATCGCGTGCGGGCCCGATCCCGTCGGCGAGGTCGCGTTCGGTCGTGGGGCACATGCACACGCCCGTCATCGTGCTCCCGAGCAGCTCGACGTCCTCGGCACCGAGGTGCGTGGCGTGCACCGCCACCGTCCGCGGGCCCAGCGCTCCGCTGTCCGCGAGCACCTGTGCGGGACTCATCCCATAGGCGGCCTGGCACTGCTCGTTCTCGGCGGGCTGTTCGGAGAGATGAACGTGCAGCGGTGTCTCACGCTCGGCCGCCCAGGCCACGACGGTATGGAGCTGTTCACGCGGCACCGCGCGCACCGAGTGGATCGCCGCGCCCACGCGCGCGTGCGGCCGGCCGCCGGCGCCGGCCGCGGCGTGCAGCGCGCCGGCCCGCCGTCCCCATGCGCCGGCCGAGCCGTCACCGAACCGCAGTTGCGGGCCGCGCAGCGGCCGTCCTATCCCCCCGGCGAGATAACACGTGTCGAGCAGTGTGATCCGGATGCCGGCGTCGGCGGCGGCCTCGATGAGGGCATGGCCCATCGCGTTCGGATCGTCGTACGGCCGGCCGCCGGGGCCGTGGTGCAGATAGTGAAACTCGCCGACGCAGGTGATCCCGGCCAGGGCCATCTCGGCGTAGACGGCACGCGCGAGGGCGTAGTAGGAATCCGGATCCAGCCGCGCGGCCACGGCGTACATCTGTTCGCGCCAGGTCCAGAACGTGCCACCGCCCAGGTGTGCCCGGCCCCGCAGCGCGCGATGGAAAGCGTGGGAGTGCGCGTTGGCCAGCCCCGGCACGGTCAGCCCGGTCAGGCGTACGGCCCTGGGCGGGGCGGGCACGCCGGGCTTTACGGCGGTGAACCGACCACCGTCGGCCTCGATCAGGACGTCGGCCGCCACCTCGTCACCGAGCCAGGCGAGCTCGGCATGCCAGGTCCGGTCAGCCATCGTGGGACCGCCGGGCCGGCGTGCCGCAGGCGAGGTCCTCGAGCACGGCGGCGAGCGCCTCGACCCCCGCCAGGCAGTCCTCCGGCTCGGCCTGCTCGGCGGGTGCGTGGGAGATCCCGGTCGGATTGCGGACGAACAGCATCGCGCTGGGAACATGTGCGGACAGGATCCCCGCGTCGTGCCCGGCGCCTGTGGGCAGGACGGGCGGCCGCGGCAGTCCCGCCCCGGCGACCGCACCGGTGAGGCGGTCGCGGAGCCGCTCGTTGAAGGCCACGAGTTCGGTATAGGACTCCGGCGTCAGCCCCACCGTCACCCCGTGCTCGGCCACGGCCCGTTCCGCGGCCCGGGAGATCTCCTCGACGGTCGCCCGGACGGCCTCTTCACTCGGCCCGCGCGTGTCCAGCCAGGCGGTGACCCGTGACGCGATCGCGTTGACCCCGCCGGGCACGACCTCGACCTTTCCCACGGTGGCGAGCGTGTCGTGACGGCCGGCGCTCTGCCGGGCCGCCAGCACGGTGGCGGCGAAGGGCAGCATGGGGTCGCGCCGGTCCTCGAGGCGGGTGGTCCCGGCATGGTTTCCCGCACCGTGGAAGTCCAGGCGCCACCGGCCGTGCGGCCAGATCGCCCCGGCCACTCCGACCGGGACGTCCAGAGCCCGGCCCTGCTCCACGTGCAGCTCGACGAAGCAGCCGATCCGGCGCAGCAGGTGGTCGTCGGGACCGATCAGCTCCGGATCGACGTCCTGGCGCGCGAGCGCCTCTCCGAGCGTGACCCCCGCCGCGTCCCGGAGACCGCGTGCACGGGCCGGATCGATGGCCCCCGTGAGCAGGCGCGAGCCGAGACAGGCGACCCCGAACCTGGCCCCCTCCTCCTCGGCGAAGACCGCGACGCCGATGGGCCGGACGGGCGTGCTCCCGCGCTCGCGCAGCAGGTCGATCGCCGCGAGCGCGCTGACGACCCCGAGCGGCCCGTCGAAGGCCCCGCCCCCGGGCACCGAGTCGAGATGGCTCCCCGTCACGACGGCCCCCTCCCCCAGGCCGTGATCTTGTAGTTGTTCGCGCGCGGGATGCCACCAGGCGAAGAGGTTGCCGTTGCGGTCCTGCTCGAGGTCGAGGCCACGGTCACGGGCCTGCTCGGCGAACCAGGCACGGCACTCCAGCTCGGCCGGGCGCCAGGCGTACCGGTGATAGCCGCCGGTGCCCGCGTCCCTGCCGACGGGGAGCAGGGACGCCCACATCTGTTCGAAGCTCACGGATCTCCTTCGTGCCGGGTGGCGGTGTGTCGCCGGTCCCGGCCGGCCCGGCGGCGACGACCCGCCGCGCCCTCGGGGTCAGCTCTCTCGCATCGGGATGCGCACGCCGGCGCTCTCGGCGGCGTGGACGGCCCCCTCGTACCCGGCGTCCACATGCCGGATGATCCCCATGCCGGGGTCGTTGGTCAGCACCCGCTCCAGCTTCTGCCCGGCCAGCGGCGTGCCGTCGGCGACGCACACCTGCCCGGCGTGGATCGACCGGCCGATGCCCACGCCCCCGCCGTGGTGGATCGACACCCAGGACGCGCCCGAGGCGGTGTTGACCAGCGCGTTGAGCAGGGGCCAGTCCGCGATGGCGTCGGACCCGTCGGCCATGCCCTCCGTCTCCCGGTAGGGCGAGGCCACGGACCCGCAGTCGAGGTGGTCACGGCCGAGCACGATCGGCGCGCTGACCTCCCCGCGCGCCACGAGGTCGTTGAACACGGCGCCGGCCTTGTCGCGCTCCCCGTACCCGAGCCAGCAGATCCGCGACGGCAGGCCCTGGAAGCGCACCCGCTCCCCGGCCATCCGGATCCAGCGGGCGAGCGGCTCGTTGTCCGGGAACAGATCGAGGATCGCCTGGTCGGTACGGGCGATGTCGGCGGGGTCGCCGGACAGCGCGGCCCACCGGAACGGGCCCTTGCCCTCACAGAACAGCGGCCGGATGTAGGCCGGGACGAACCCCGGGAACTCGAAGGCCCGCGCATAGCCCGCGAGCTCGGCCTCACCGCGGATCGAGTTGCCGTAGTCGAAGACCTCGGCCCCGGCGTCCTGGAAGCCGACCATCGCCTCGACGTGCGCGGCCATCGACTCCCGGGCCCGGGCGATGAAGCCGTCGCGGTCCTTCTCCCGTTCGTCGGCCATGTCCTCGAACGCCACGCCGCGAGGCAGGTACATCAGGGGGTCGTGGGCGGAGGTCTGATCGGTGACGATGTCCATCGGCGCGCCGCGGCGCAGCAGTTCCGGGAGGACCTCGGCGGCGTTGCCGAGCAACCCGATCGACAGGGGCCGGCGGGCGTCGCGTGCCTCCTCGGCCAGCCGCAGGGCCTCGTCGAGGTCGTCCACCCGTACGTCGCAGTAGCGGTGGGCGACGCGCCGGTCGATGCGCGACGGGTCGCATTCGACACAGATGGCGACGCCGCCGTTCATCGTGACGGCCATCGGCTGTGCGCCGCCCATGCCGCCGAGGCCCGCCGTCAGCGTGATGGTCCCGGCCAGCGACCCGCCGAAGCGCTTGGCCGCGACGGCCCCGAACGTCTCGTAGGTGCCCTGCAGGATGCCCTGCGTGCCGATGTAGATCCACGAGCCCGCGGTCATCTGGCCGAACATGGTCAGGCCGAGCGACTCCAGCCGGCGGAACTCCTCCCAGGTCGCCCACTGCGGCACCAGGTTGGAGTTGGCGATGAGCACCCGGGGCGCCCACTCGTGCGTACGGAAGATGCCGACCGGCTTGCCGGACTGCACCAGCAGGGTCTCGTCGCCCTCGAGGTCCCGCAGTGACGCGGCGATGCCGTCGAAGGAGGCCCAGTCGCGCGCGGCGCGGCCGGACCCGCCGTACACGATCAGCTCGTCGGGGTGCTCGGCGACCTCGGGGTCGAGGTTGTTCATGAGCATGCGCAGGGCGGCCTCCTGGGGCCAGCCCTTGGCGCTCAGGGTCGTGCCGCGCGGGGATCGTACGGGACGGGGTCCAGCGGTCATGGTGACTTCCTAGGTCAGGGGTCCGGCTACGGATTCCGCCGCGGTGATGAGGGAGCCGTCGCGCACGAGGTCGACGGCGGCCTCGATCTCGGGCGCGAGGAAACGGTCCGGGCCGGGGCCGGGCACCCGGGCCCGCAGCGCGGCCACGACCGCGCCGGTGGCCGGGCCGGGCCGGAGCGGGGCCCGCAGGTCGAGTGCCCGGGCGGCGGTCAGAATCTCGATGGCGACGACACGGGTCAGCCCGTCCACGGCCCGGCGCAGCTTGCGCGCCGCGCTCCAGCCCATGGAGACGTGGTCCTCCTGCATGGCCGAGCTGGGGATCGAATCGACGCTCGCCGGCATGGCGAGCCGCTTGAGCTCGGACACGATGGCCGCCTGCGTGTACTGCGCGATCATGTGGCCGGAGTCCACGCCCGGGTCGTCGGCGAGGAAGGCCGGCAGGCCGTGCGAGCGCGCGACGTCGAGCATCCGGTCCGTGCGCCGCTCGGACATGGACGCGACGTCGGCCACCGGGATGGCCAGGAAGTCCAGGACATAGGCGACCGGCGCGCCGTGGAAGTTGCCGTTGGACTCGACCCGGCCGTCCGGCAGTACGACGGGGTTGTCGATGGCGCTGGCGAGTTCCCGGGAGGCGACGAGCTCGGCATGGGCGAGGGTGTCGCGGGCGGCTCCGTGCACCTGGGGCGAGCAGCGCAGTGAATAGGCGTCCTGGACCCGGGGGCACTCCGGGCCGCGGTGCGACTCCATGATCGGCGAGTCCTCGAGCATGGCCCGGAGGTTCCCGGCCGACGTGGCCTGGCCGGGATGCGGACGCAGGGCCTGGAGCTCGGGGGCGAAGACCCGGTCGGTGCCGAGCAGCGCCTCGACGCTCATGGCGGCGGCGACATCGGCCGTCGCGAGCACCCGGCGAAGGTCGGTCATGGCCAGGATCAGCATGCCCAGCATGCCGTCCGTGCCGTTGATGAGGGCCAGGCCCTCCTTGGCGGCGAGCGTCACCGGCGGGATGCCGGCCCGCTCCATGGCCTCCGCCGCGGGCGTGAGCGTCCCCTCGGGATCGCGCACCGGGCCCTCGCCGAGCAACGCGAGCGCGACGTGCGCCAGCGGGGCGAGATCGCCGGAGCAGCCGAGGCTGCCGTACTCGTGGACCACCGGGGTGAGCCCGGCGTTGAGCAGCGCCGCCAGCGTCCGCGCGGTGGCGGGCCTGATGCCGGTACGGCCGGAGGCCAGCGTGCGGAGCCGCAGCAGCATCAGCGCCCGGACCACCTCGCGCTCGACCTCCGGGCCGTTGCCGGCGGCGTGGGAGCGCACGAGGGAGACCTGCAGCCGGGCCCGCAGATCCTCGTGGATGTGCCGGGTCGCGAGGGCGCCGAAGCCGGTCGAGATGCCATAGGCGGGGCTGCACCGCGTGGCCAGCTCCTCGACGTGGGCTCGGGAGGCGGCCATGCACTTGAGCGCATCGTCGGTGAGCTCGACCTCCGCGCCGTCTCGCGCCACCGCCACGACCTGCTCGAACGTCAGGGGCTCCGGTCCCACGGGGACGGACGCCCGGGGCACTGTCCTCACGGTGATCTCCATACCCACTATTGGAGCGAAGGTCGGGCGGGCCGGCATCGGGCGCACGGCGAATTCTGTCTCGGATACGAGACAATGACCACATGAGTCACGTCCCCGCCGCCACGCGGGCGCTGGCCGTCCTCCGGCTCCTCGCCTCCTCGGCGGAGCCCCTGCCGGCGGCCGGCATCGCGCGGGCGCTGGGCCTCCCGCGTTCGAGCGCCTACCACCTGCTCGGCGCGATGGCCGAGGACGGGTTCGTGTCCTACCTTCCGGAGGTCCGACGCTGGGGCCTCGGCGTGGCCGCCTTCGAGATCGGATCGGCCTACCTCAGGCAGGGCCCGCTCGAGCGGCTGGCGCGCCCGCTGTTGCGGCGGCTGGTGGACCGGGCCGGTGAGATCGTGCAGCTCGGTGTCCTGCACGGCGCCGAGACGCTCTACCTGCTCAAGGAGCAGCCGCGTGAGCACGCGACCCTGGTGACCGACGTGGGGGTACGGCTGCCCGCGCAGCTGACCGCGAGCGGCCGCTCGATGCTCGCCCACCTGCCGGCGGCGCAGCTGCGGGCGCTCTTCCCGAGGCCGCTGGTGGACCGTACGGGAAAGGGGCCGCGGTCACTGCGGGACCTGCGCCGGGTGCTGACCGACGACGCGCGCCGCGGCTGGTCGGTGGAGGACGGGCACGTGACCGAGGGGCTCGCGAGCATCGCCGCGTGCTCTTTCGACCATGTGGGCCACCCGGCCGCGGCGATCACGCTGACCTTCCGCCGTGAGACACGGGCGGAGGAGGCCTGGCCGGAGCTGGCGGAGCAGGTCCGGGCGACCGCGGCCGACCTGACCAAGCGCCTCAGCGGTCAGGCGCCTCCGCGTACCCCGGCGTGCCCACCCGCCTGAGGAACGCGAACGACCGCGAGATCACGGCGGTGATCCTGCCCGTGATCTCGCGGTCGTTCGTGCGCCTCAGCGGTCGCCCGCGGCCCCGGCAGAGGCCGAAGGCGGCGGAGGCCGGGGCCGGCCGGGTGGGGCCGGCCTTCTGGTGGCCGGGGTCAGCCGGCGAGGCCGGCCTTCTTCAGCCAGTCCTTGGCGACGGTGTCGGCGTCCTCCTTGTCGACGGACATCTTCGTGTTCATGTCCAGGAGGTCCTGCGTGGTCAGCTTCGCCGACACCGCGTTGAGCGCTGTCTTGACCGTGTCGTTGGCCTTCGCGGTGTTGACGAGCGGCGTCACGTTCTGGGCGCTGAACAGGTTCTTGGTGTCCTGCAGCGCCACGAAGCCGTTCTTGCTGATCGCCGGGTCGGTCGTGAACAGGTCGGCGGCCTGCACGTCGCCCTTCTTGAGGGCGCTCACGGTGACCGGGCCGGCCACGTCCAGGGACTTGAACGACTTGAACTCCAGGCCGTAGACCTCCTTGAGCCCGACCAGGCCCTGACTGCGGGTCTTGTACTCCGGCGGGCCACCGATGACCAGCTGCCCGGCGACCGGCTTGAGGTCTTCGATCGTCCGCAGCCGGTACTTGTCCGCGGTCACCTTGGCGACCGAGACCGAGTCCTTGTCCTCAGCCGCGGCCGGGGTGAGCAGCTCGACCCCGGACGGCAGCTTCTGCTTGAGCTCCGCGTCCACCTGCTCGGTCGTCGTCGCCTTGGTGTCCTTGTTCACATAGGCCAGCAGCGCGCCGTTGTACTCCGGGAGCACGCCGAGCTCACCGCTCTCCAGGGACTTGAAGATGACCTCACGCGCGCCGATGTTGAGCTTCCTCTGCACGCTCACGCCCTTGGCCTCGAGGGCCTGCGCGTAGATCTCCGCGATGAGGACGTTCTCCGGGAAGTTGGCCGAGCCGACGACGACCCCGCCCCCGCCCGAACCGCTCTTGCCGCCGGACAGGGGGTCGCCCGACCCGGAGGCCCCTCCGCCACAGGCGGTCAGCGCCAGCAGGGCGGAGGCCGCGACAGCGGTCAGTCGGATCATTGCCTTCATACGTACATATCCTCTCGGGCTGCGGACGGGGCTTGGTGGCCGATCACGCTTCGGCCGGCAGGCTTCGGAGACTCGAGGGGGAGGCCATCGTCGCTAGGCGGTTCTTCCGCCCCGGCGCACGCCGGTCGGCACCAGGAACCTGCGCAGGACCAGGAAGATCCCGGCCACGATGACGGCGAGCAGCACGACGAGCACCGAGCCGCCGACCACGGCCCGGTAGTCCTGCCGCTGGAAACCGTCGAAGATGTAGCGCCCGAGTCCGCCGAGGCTGACGTAGGCCGCGACGGTGGCGGTGGCGACGATCTGGATCGCCGCGGTGCGGAGGCCGAGCAGGATCAGCGGCATCGCCGCCGGGACCTCGACCTTGAAGAGCACCTCGCGGCCGGTCATCCCCATCCCGCGTGCCGCGTCCTTGACATCGGCGTCCACGGTCCGGATGCCCTCGTAGGCGTTGACCAGGATCGGGGGTACGGCCAGCGCTATCAGCGCCGCGAGGACCGGGCCGAGCCCGACCCCGTAGATCAGCACCACCAGGATCACGATGCCGAGCGTGGGGAGCGCACGGGCGAAGTTGGCCAGGCTCGCGGCGAGGAGGCCCCCTCGGCCGGTGTGGCCGGTGAGCAGTCCGAGCGGGAGCCCGATGGCCGCGGCCACGAGCAGCGACAGGCCCGAGTACCAGAGGTGCTCGGCGAGCCGGGTCGGGATCCCCTCGGTCCCCTGCCAGTTGGCGGGCTCGCCCAGCCAGTCGAAGAAGAGCCCGAGGATGTTCATGCCGTCCCCTTCCGGGTCCGCGCCCACGGGGTGAGCAGCCGCTGGGCGACGACGAGCACCAGGTCGGCCACGAGGGCGAGCGCGATCGTGAGGACGATGCCCGCGATGATCGGCGTCGGGAACTCCCGCTGGGCGCCATCGGTGAACAGCTGACCGAGCCCGCCCTGGCCGACGAGCACGGCGACGCTCACGAGGCTGATGCTGGACACGGTCGCGACCCGCAGCCCGGCCATGATGACGGGCACGGCGATGGGCAGTTCGACCTGGACCAGCCGGCGCCAGGTGCCGAAGCCCATGGCGGTGGCCGCCTGCCGTACGGAGACGGGAACCTGCCGCAGTCCGTCGACCACGTTGGGCACGAGGACCGCGAGCGTGTAGCCGGTGAGCGGGACGATGGCCGTCAAGGGAGAGTTGAGGCCGGTCAGGTCGAGCATGAGCATGAACAGCGCCAGCGACGGGATCGCGTAGAGCAGGTTGGCTCCCGCGAACACGGGGGCGTAGAGCCACGACCACCGGACCGAGGCCACGCCGAGCGGGATCGAGATCAGCAGCCCGAGCACCACGGGCACGAGCGCGAGGAACAGGTGCTGGCCGGTCATGTCGGCGAAGTCACGCACATGGTCGGCGATCCAGTTCCAGCGGACCAGGGGTTCGCCGTCGCCGGCCATTGCCATCAGGGCCATGAGGTCACTGGCCTCCAACCGGGGCGTCGCCGGCCTCGACCGGCACGGACGCCTCCTCGGCGTCCAGTTCCTGGAAGAAGCGCAGCCGTTTCAGGCCGCGTTCACCGCCGAGGAAATCCGTCACGAAGCCCTCCTTGGGGGCGGACAGCAGTTCCTCCGGGGAGGCGTACTGCGCGAGGGTCCCGCCGACCTCGAAGACCGCGATCCGGTGCCCGAGCTTGATGGCCTCGTCGATGTCGTGGGTGACGAAGACGATGGTCTTCCGCAGCTGCGACTGAAGACGCAGGAACTCGTCCTGCAGGCTGCCGCGCACGATCGGGTCGACGGCGCTGAAGGGCTCGTCCATCAGCATGACCGGGGGGTCGGCGGCGAGCGCGCGGGCCACCCCCACCCTCTGTTGCTGACCGCCGGAGAGCTGATAGGGATAGCGGGAGGCCATGCCGGGGTCGAGGCCGACCCGGTCCATGAGGTCACGGGCCCGGGCCCGGGCCTTCTTCTTGTCCCAGCCGAGGAGGTACGGCACGGTGGCGATGTTGTTAAGGATCGTGCGGTGGGGAAACAGTCCGGCCTGCTGGATGACATAACCGATGCCCCGGCGCAGCTCCGCCGGATTCTGTGACCGCACATCGGTCCCGTCGATGGTGATCACGCCCTCGGTGGGATCGACCATCCTGTTGATCATGCGGAGCGTGGTGGTCTTGCCGCAGCCGGACGGCCCGACGAGGACGGTGATCTGGCCGGTGGGGATCTCCAGGTCGAGGTTGTCGACGGCCACGGTGCCATCGGGATACCGCTTCGTGACGCCGTCAAAGGTGATCAGACGACCCACCTCCTTGCCGGGCGCCGATGGACGCCGTGATGTGATCCAGTGTCAAGATGAAGCAAAGACATACCGCAACGACCGTACCCATGGATGAGAGCGGGCGTCACGGCGGCGTCGCCGGCGTGGGGCCAGTTTGCAGTTATCTCATAATTTCGGCTGAAATAGTACAGAATGTGACGAGGGTGATGTGACGAGCACCCGAATCGTTATCGGTGGCACGACGCTCACCTGCGACGAGGTGACCCGCATCGCCCGCGAGGACGTGCAGGTCACCGTCTCCCGGGACGGCGTCGAGCGGGCCCGGCGCGCCTGGGAGGTGGCCCAGGAGGTCACGGCCCGGCAGCCGGTGTACGGCCGCACCACGGGCGTCGGGGCCAACCGGCTCGTCGACGTGGAGTGGGACGACGCCGACGCCCATGGGCTCCGGCTGCTGCGCAGTCACGCCGCCGGAGCCGGCCCCCTGCTGGGCCCGGAGACCGTCCGCGCGATGCTGACCGTACGGCTCAACCAGCTCGCGGCCGGCGGCGCCGGAGTGGACCCCGGTGTCCTGCCCGTACTGGCGGACGTGCTCAACCTCGGGCTCACCCCGGCGGTGCCCATCTACGGGGCCATCGGCACCGGCGATCTCACCGCCCTCGCCTCCACCGCACTGTGCCTGCTCGGCGAGCGGCCCTGGATCGGAGGCGAGCGCGGCCCCGGATTCGCGCTCCGTTCCCCGGACGCGCTGGCCTTCATCAGCTCCAACGCGGCCGTCCTCGGCGAGGCCGCACTGGCGGTGACCGTCCTGCGCCGCCTGCTGCGGGCCTCGATGGTGACCGCGGCGCTGTCCCTGCTCGCCGTCTACGGCTCCCTCGAGCCCTACGCCCCGGCGGTCCACGAGGCGTGCCCCCATCCGGGCCAGCAGCAGGTCGCCGCCGCCATACGCGCGCTGCTGGCCTACGAGGGCGCCTCCCCCGGGCGGATCCAGGACCCGTACGGCTATCGCGCGTTCCCCCAGGTCCACGGCCCGGCCGTGGACACGGCGGCGTACGCGGAGGGAGTCATCACCCGGGAGATCAACGCGGCCGCGGAGAACCCGCTCATCGACGTGGCCGGCCGTACGGTCTGGCACAACGGCAACTTCCACACGGCCTATGTCGGGCTGGCGCTCGACGCGGCGCGGGCGGCGCTGTTCCAGACCGTCGCGTTGTCGGCCTCGCGCCTGGGCACGCTGGTGGAGCCGTCGTTCACCGGCCTGCACCCGTTCCAGGCGGTCACCGAAGCGAGCTCCGGGATCATGATCCTGGAATATGTGGCGCATTCGGCGATCGCCGACATCCGCCGCTACGCCGGCCCGGCCGCCCTCGGCAACGCCGTGCTGTCACGCGGGGTCGAGGAGCACGCGGGATTCTCCCCGCAGTCCGCGCGGGCCACCACGGACGCCGTCGCCGCTTACCGGATCGTCCTGGGCTGTGAGCTGGTCGCGTGCGTCCGGGCACTCCGGATGCAGGGGCGCGCTCCGGCCGGCGGCCCGCTGAAGGGCTCCTATGACCTCGCGGCCGCCGTCCTCGACCCGAGGGTGGAGGACCGGCCGCTCGACGGCGACATCGCCGCGGCCGCGGACCTGCTCGACCGGGAGGAGTTCTCGGCCGGCGTCGGGCCGGGCGACCCGAGGCCGCTCGCCCTGTGGTGATGAGCCCGCCGAACGCGTGGCCGGGTCAGCCGCACGGGCCGGTCGAGGAGCGATAGCGCAGGGCGGGCTCCCGGACCACGCGGCGGCGTCGCGGCTTGCCCTCGATCGCGCCCACCACGACACGGACGGCGGCGTTGACGATGCCGTCGATGTCCCAGTCCACGGTCGTCAGCGGGGGCGTCAGCAGGGCCGACATGGGATGACTGTCATAGCCGCAGACCGAGACGTCGCCCGGCACGGCGAGGCCGAGCTCACGGGTGGCCGCGTAGACGCCGTAGGCGATGGAGTCGGAGAAGCAGAACACCGCCGTGGGCCGCGGATCCGCCGAGAGCACGTCGAGCGCCACGAGGGTGGCCGCCTCCAGGGCCTGCGGAGCGGTGACGAGGGTCGCGTCGATCCCGAGGCGCTCGGCCTCGGCGTTGACGTGCACGTCGGCCGGCCGGTCCGGGGTGCTGGCCCGGGTGGAGGTGAGCACCGCGATCCGGCGGTGTCCGAGGCCGTGCAGATGTTCCAGCGCCAGGGTCACCCCGCGCCGGTTGTCGAACACGACCTCTCCCTTGGCACGGCCTCCGTGCAGGGCGTCGCCGATCGACACCACCGGAAGGGTGTCCCCGAGCTCGGCCCACAGCGGCGCCGACGGGTCCAGCGGCTGCACGATCAGCCCGTCCACGCGCTGGTCACGTAGCCGGCGGGCGAGATCGAGCTCACGCTGGGGATCGCCGCCCGCGTCGAGGATGAGGGCATAGCGGTCGCGGGCCAGCAACGCTCGCCCGATGCCGACCGCGAGCGTCTGCTGCCAGAAGTCCTCCAGGGAACCGCAGAGCAGTCCGACGACGTCGCTGCGGCCACTGGCCAGCGCCCGCGCGATCGGGTGGGCCTCATAGCCGAGCTCCTCGGCCGCGCGGCGCACCCGCAGCTGGGTCTCCTCGGAGGTCTGGATACCGCGCAGAGCATAGGAGACCGCCGCCGGGGACAGGCCGGTGGCCTTGGCCACCTCCCGGATCGTCGTGCGATTGCTCTTACGAGGCACGCGCCAACCTTACGGGCCCAGGCCCGGAAATGCCCGGCCCAACTTGACCAATCGGGCAGTGAACCGGTTCACTGAAACGGTCCACTGATGCGGTTCAGACATCGGCAGGTCGATATTGGCGACAAAGCCGACCCGTGAAGTGGTGAAATGATGAATCCGTGATCTCCCGGGAGGAATCAGGGGCGTGACCGGCGTCGACGTGCACCAGCATCTGTGGAGCACCTCCTTCGTGGAGGCGCTCAGGCGGCGCCGTGAGCCGCCGTTCCTGGACGGCTGGACCCTTCATCTCGACAATGAGCCGCCCTACGCGGTGCTTCCGGGCGACCACGACCTCGCGGCACGGACCGAGCTCGTCCGGGCCGACGGGCTCGGCCGGGCGCTGGTCTCCCTGTCGACGCCTCTGGGCGTCGAGTGGCTGCCGCCGGAGGAGGCCCGGCCCCTGCTCGCGGCCTATCACGAGGGCGCGGCGGAGCTCCCCGAGCCGTTCGGGGCCTGGGCGGCCGCGTGCGTGCGGGAGATCGATCCGGCGCCGACGGCCAAGGAACTCGACCGGGGGTTCGCGGGGTTGCAACTACCGGCCACGGCCCTGGCCGACGAATCCGGCTACACCCGCTGCGCGCCGCTGCTGCACCTGCTCCAGGAGCGCGACCTCCCGCTGCTCGTCCATCCGGGTCCCGTGCCCGCGGGTACGGGCGGGCCCGGCTGGTGGGCGGCCCTCGTGCCCTACGTCCAGCAGATGCACGCCGCCTGGTTCGCGTTCCGAGCCCACGGAAGACCCCGGCATCCGCGGCTGCGCGTCTGTTTCACACTGCTGGCCGGGCTGGCCCCCCTGCACGGTGAGCGCCTCGCGGCCCGCGGCGGCGGCCGCGGCGTCGTGGACCGGAACGCGTTCGTCGAGACGTCCTCGTACGGACCGCGCGCGGTCGACGCCATGGTCCGGGCCATCGGCATCGACACGATCGTCTACGGCTCCGACCGCCCCTACGCGGGACCCCCGCGACCGCGCGACTTCGCCCTCGGGGAGGCCGGAGGGCACGCCGTCCGGGTCGCCAACCCCCGTCGTCTACTGACCGGAAAGGAGTAGTCCCCCATGTCCTGGGAAGCCCTGCCCGCCCGTTCACTGAGCAAGCACGAACTACGGGATCTCGTCGACCGGCTCGCCGAGCGGCCCGAGCTGTGGCGTCATCACGTCGCCTACTCGAGCGAGCAACGGCACTACGCCTCGCTCTACCGGGACGACCACGTCGACGTGTGGCTGCTCTGCTGGACCCAGGAGAACGACACGGGCTGGCACGACCATGACATCTCGTCAGGAGCCGTACGGGTGGTCGGCGGCGCGCTCAAGGAGTGCAATCCGCGGATCGGCGGCGCGCACCTGGAGACCGTGGTCCCGGAGGGGATCTCGTTCTGCTTCGGCCCCGACCACATCCACCGGCTCG
>DASYNF010000184.1:0-8644 GCA_036008685.1 Actinomadura sp.
GGGGGCGCCCAGCACGTTCCATCGGGAGACCGGCCAGACGATGACGAAGGCCCGGCCGATGACGTCATCGACCGAGACGGTCCCGGCGGACCGATCGTCGATGTGCGAACGCGAGTCGGCCGAGGCCGACCTGTGGTCGCCCATCACCCAGAGGCGGTCGGCCGGCACCGTGACGGGCCCGAACTCCCGCTGCGCCGCGGGGCTGTTCTGGTAGATGTACGGCTCCTCGAGCGGCTTGCCGTCCACCGTGACCCGGCCCTTTCGGTCGCAGCAGGCGACCTTCTGCCCGCCGACGGCGACGACCCGCTTGACGAAGTCCTCCTCGTCGGACCGGGGCATGCCGAGGTAGCCGCCGATCCGGCTCAGCATTCCCCCGCTCGGCGGCGGGGCCTCCGGAGTCCATGACGGCGGACCGCGGAAGACGACGATGTCTCCGGGCTTCGGGCCGTGGAATCGATAGGACACCTTGTCGACCAGGATCCGGTCCGCGGTGCATCCCGGGCACCCGT
This sequence comes from Actinomadura sp., assembly GCA_036008685.1. Taxonomy (GTDB): domain Bacteria; phylum Actinomycetota; class Actinomycetes; order Streptosporangiales; family Streptosporangiaceae; genus Actinomadura_C. Next base: position 510 of record DASYNF010000184.1, read on the forward strand.
GCAGCGTCTTCTCCATCGACTCCGAGGGGATGAAGAACGGCTGCACCAGGAAGGTCTTGATGAGCACGGACAGGACCAGTGCCATCCCGACCAGCATCGGGAGCTCACGCAGGGAGGACTTTTTCTTCTCGGCTCGCTTCGGCCTGCGCCGGGCCCACGTGCGTGCTCTTGTGGCACGGGATCGTTCGCTCACCTCGGCACTCTAGGTCTTCGCGGGATAAGCGCGGTATAAGGCAAGATCTGGCGACCGTCTCCGTTCGGCCACGAGAGGACGGCCGATGTTCTTGACACGCCCACACCCGGTGATCAAGGCTGGCGCGGAAAACGCTCCTTGATCGAACAAGGGACCCCCCATGCGACGACCGCCGGCTCCGAGGACCGCGTGGGCGGCCCTCATCGCTCCCGCCCTGCTGACTCCGGCCGTGTTCACCTTCACCGGCGGCGTCGCGGCGGCCGCTCCCGCACCCGAGACCCGGCAGCAGGCCTTCGCCGCCGCGGCCCGCGCCTACGGGGTCCCGGAGCAGGTGGTCCTCGGGGTGTCCTACCTCGAGTCCCGGTGGGACGCCAACGCCGGCCGGCCGAGCATGTCCGCGGGCTACGGGCCGATGCACCTCACCGACGTACGAGCCGCCGCACCAGCCGCCGCACGGGCCGCCTCCATGAATGCCGCGAGCCGTACGGGCGACGCGTCGGTGGAGGACGGGAGCGCGGACCCGCGGGGTGACGAGAGCCGGCCGCTGCACCCGCGGCGGGCCACCACCCGGCCCGGGCCGATCACACTCCAGGGCCGTTCCTCCCAGACCCTCGACGAGGCGGCCCGGCTGACCGGCCTCGGCATCGAACGCCTGCGCGCCGACCCCGCGGCCAACATCCGGGGCGGCGCCGCCCTGCTCGCCGGCTACCAGCGCCGGCTCGCGGGCCCGCGCAGCACCGACCCGGCCGACTGGTACGGCGCGGTCGCCCGCTTCTCCGGGGCCTCCGAGACCTCCGCGGCGCGGTTCTTCGCCGACGAGGTGTTCACCACCATCCGTACCGGCGCGAGCCGCGTGACCGACGACGGCCAGCGGGTGCGGCTGCGCGCCACACCGGGAGTACGGCCGCGGGCCGCGGCGCTGACAGGGCTCGGGTTGCGGACGACGGCCCCGGGGGCCACGGACTGCCCTGTCACGCTGTCGTGCGAATGGATCCCGGCACCGTACGAGCAGCTGTCCGCGAAACCGGGCGACTACGGCAACCACGACCTCGGTGACCGGCCGAAGAGCCAGAAGATCAACTACATCGTCATCCACGACACCGAGACCAGCTACGACGACACCATCGCCGGCGTGCGCAACCCCCATTACGTGAGCTGGCAGTACACCATCCGGTCCCAGGACGGGCACGTCGCCGAGCACGTGCGGCCGAACGACGTGGCCTGGCAGGCCGGCAACTGGTACCTCAACGCCAAGTCGATCGGCATCGAGCACGAGGGCTATCTCGCCCAGAGCGGGAGCTGGTACACCGAGGCGATGTACCGCTCCTCGGCACGTCTCGTGCGCTATCTCGCGGCCCGTTTCCGCGTGCCGCTGGACCGGGAGCACATCCTCGGTCACGACAACGTCCCGGGTCCGACCCCGGGGACCGTCAGCAACATGCACGAGGACCCGGGCCCCTACTGGGACTGGGCGCACTACTTCCGGCTGCTCGGCCGGCCACTGCACGCCACGGCGGGCCCGCGGGCGGACATGGCGATGATCCTGCCGGACTACGACACCAACGTCGTCCCCTACACCGGATGCGACGGCACGTCCGCGCCGTGCCCACCGCACGGCGGCGGCTCGGTCATGCTCCGCACGGAGCCGCGCCCGGACGCGCCGCTCGTCAAGGACGTCGGCAAGCACCCGCCGGCCGGCACGGCCACGATGAGCGTGTACGACCACAGCGCCCGGGCCGCGACCGGACAGCGCTACGCCGTGGCCGGCCGGCAGGGCGACTGGACGGCGATCTGGTACCTCGGCCAGAAGGCCTGGTTCCACAACCCCGGGACCCGGCCCACGGCGATGGGGGCGCGCGGCCTGGTCGTGACGCCCAAGCCGGGGGCCGCCTCGGTGCCGGTCTACGGCCGCGCCTATCCCGAGGCCGAGGCCTATCCGGCCGGGGTCCCGGTGCAGAGCCTGGTGCCCCTGCAATACACGTTCGCGGCGGGCCAGCGCTACACGATCGGCGGGTCGGAGAAGGGCGAGTACTACTACGCCACGACCTTCGACAAGGCCGACCACACCGTGGTCCGCGGGAACCTGGACTACTACGAGATCCAGTTCGGCCACCGGGTGTTCTATGTCAAGGCCGCGGACGTCGAGGTGATTCGTGCCTCCTGAGACCGGGGACCGCGGACTAAGACCTCGATGAGCGGGCGGGGGCGGCCGAGCCCACGGCGCTGGTGAGGACCTCGCCGCCACGCGCGCCGTCATGCCGCGGTGGGCGGCTCCAGGGCAGCGGCGGTCCACCGGTTTGGAGACCTCTTGAACCACTGCCGCCCGCTGGATGGATGTCCATCCGGACATGTCGGCGCAGACTGGTGGCGTGGAGGGTTATCCGCGGCCACCCCGCTGCCTGGTCACCGGCGCGACCGGATACGTGGGATCGCGCCTGGTGCCGGAGCTCCTCACCGCCGGATACCAGGTGCGCGCCATGTCCCGATCGCTGTCACGGTTACGGGACCACCCGTGGATCGAGCAGGTCGAGCCCGTCGCCGCCGACGCGCGTGACCCGGCTGCGCTGCAGCGCGCGCTCACCGGCGTCGACGTCGCCTTCTACCTGATCCACTCACTCGGTGGCGGCCGGGGTTTCGCGGACACCGACCGGGAGGCCGCTCAGGCCTTCGCCGACGCGGCGGAGAAGGCCGGGGTCCGGCGGATCGTCTACCTGGGCGGGCTCGGGCCCACCGAGGGTGAGCTGTCGGAGCACCTGCGATCCCGCTCGGAGGTCGGCGAGATCCTGCTGGCGTCCGGCGTGCCCACCGTGGTCCTGCGGGCGGCCGTGATCCTGGGCGCGGGCTCGGCCTCGTTCGAGATGATGCGCCATCTCACCGAGCGGCTGCCGGTGATGGTGGCGCCGCGGTGGGTGCGCACCCGCGTGCAGCCCATCGCCATCGGGGATGTGCTCGACTATCTGGTCGGCTGCGCGGGCGTGCCGGAGGAAATCAACCGGACCTTCGACATCGGCGGGCCCGATGTGCTGACCTATGTCGACATGATCCAGGGCTACGCCGCCGTGGCGGGGCTGCGTCCTCGCCTCATCCTGATCATTCCCGTACTGACGCCACGGCTGTCGAGCCTGTGGGTGGGCCTCATCACCCCGATGCCGGCCGCGCTGGCCCGGCCTCTCATCGACTCCCTCTACTACGAGGTCGTCTGCCGCGATGGTGACATCGAGGACCACGTGCCGAAGGACCCGGACGAACTGACCGGCTTCGACGAGGGAGTGCGGCTGGCGCTCCGGTGGATCCACGACGCCAGGACGTCTCCTTTCGCTCCGGAGCGCGGAGCTCCCGCGGACCCGCTGGCGACCGACCCGGAGTGGACCGGCGGCTCACTGTACGAGGATGTACGGGAGCGGCCGGTCGGCGCCTCTGCCAAGGGCCTCTGGCGGCTCATCACCGAGATCCCCCGTGCCTTCGCCTCGCCTTCGCTGCCCCTGGGCCGCAGAAGGGGCCGGGTGAGCGGCCACGTCCCGGACCCCGCGCGGGTTCAGGCCGAGGGCCCCGCGGCCGACCAGGCGGCGGACGCCGGGGACACCCTCGTGAGCGAGCTCAGCCGGATCGTCAGGAGGGCCGGCGCGGTTCTCGGGCCCTGGCGGATCGAGGACATGACTCCCGGCGCGCTGCTGCGGCTGCGCGCCGGCGGGCCGATGCCGGGCATCGCCTGGCTGGAGCTCGGAGTACGGGCGGGCGCGGTCCCGACGATCTACACCCAGCGGGCCATGTTCCATCCCCGGGGACTGTTCGGCCACATGTGCTGGTGGGCCGCACGCCCCTGCACGCGGGCGTTCCTGACCGGCCTGGAGCGTGGCGTGGCCCGGGCGGCGGCCGTGCGGCGGACCACCACCGGACAGCCGCACGGTGTCACCGCGCTGAGAGAGTCGAGACCGGCGACCCCGGACCGCTGAGCGGTTCCGGTGGCCGGATCGGCCGCCGGACCCTCACGCGGCCGGCCCGTTGCGGCGCGACCCGCCACGGCCAGGTCGGCCCAGCAGACGTCCCGCGACCCTGAAGGGCAACGTCAGAACGTTGACGATCGTGCCGATGATGGCGCTCAGAGCGGATCCGATACGGCCGGCCATTTCACTCTCCCAGATCTGCCTTGACTTGTCTGTGGCCGTCCTTATACCCACCCGGGCTTTTTTACACAGCCTTTTACACAGCCCTTTACGCCCAGGCTTCTGCGCGAGCTATGCCGGGATGTGCTCCGCCGCCCTGTTCCAGTGGCGATGCGCGGCGACGGACTCCTTGAGCGCGGTCAGGAAGTCCTCGGAGGCGCCGTCGGCCCGGGTGACCACTCCGCGGTCGACCACCACCTCGGCCTCGTCCTTCGCCAGCCGGATCCCCTCGATCCGGGCCTCCTTCAGCAGCTCGATGCCCTCTCCCAGGGCACCGATCGGCTTGCCGTGCTTGAACGCCTCGGCGACGAAGCAGACGGCGTCACCGCACTCGGTCAGGAAGTCGACGGCGTCGCGCCCTCCGGGCACCACGACCGCGTCATAGACCACGGACCGTACGGTCGGGAGGGACCGGTCGACCTCGACCTCGGCCCCGCCGTTCCCTGCGCCCCGCAGAGAGCCGTAGCGAGGCCCGATCACGTGGCAGAACAGCCCCTCGCCGATCATGGAGTCCCGTACGGCCAAGACGTCGACGGCGTTCACGCCCTCCCCTGCCAGGATGGCGATTTTGCGGCCCGTGATCGGACCTCGGGGCTGGTCCGCCATACTCAGCGCGGGAGACCTGCGGCCGTGGTTCTCGACGGCCGGCCGCTCCGGCGGCTCGACGCCGATGCCCTCGGCGACCTGCACCGCCAGGCCGTGGTCGACGTGGTTCAGGTGGTCGACGACCTTTTCTCTGATGTACATCTCCTGCACGTTGCCCAGCTCGAATCTGAAGGCATTGGTGATGTGCTCCTTTTCCCAGTCGGCCATGCTGTTCCAGAACAACGTCGCCTGCGAGAAGTGGTCGGAGAAGGTCTCACTGCGCTTTCGGATCTTGGGTCCCTGCTCCCATTGCGGATAGTGGGTGAAACCCTCCTTCTCGGACGGCGTGGGCTGACCTCCGTTGAGGGTGTTCGGATGGTAGGCCGCCCGGCCGGTGTAGATCTCCATCTGGTTCGGCCCGTTGATCTGGTGGTTGCGGATCTGGGCGAGCGGCTGGTTGACCGGAAGCTGCGGGAAGTTGGGACCGCTGAGCCGCAGCAGCTGGGTGTCGAGGTAGGAGAACAGGCGGGCCTGCAGGAGCGGGTCGTTGGTGAAGTCGATGCCCGGCACCACGTTGGCGAGGTGGAAGGCGGCCTGCTCGGTCTCGGCGAAGAAGTTGTCGGGATTGCGGTCGAGGACCAGGGTGCCGACCGGCCGGGCGGGCACCTCCTCCTCCGGCACGATCTTGGTGGGATCGATCAGGTCGGCGTCGAGCCTCTCCACATCCTCTTCGGAGATGAGCTGCAGGCACAGGTCCCATTCGGGGAACTGCCCCGCGTCGATGGACTCCCACAGGTCCCGCCGGTTGAAGTCCGGATCGACACCGGCGATCTTCTGCGCCTCGTCCCACACCAGCGAGTGGATACCGAGTTTGGGCTTCCAGTGGAACTTCACGAACGTGGACTCACGCCGCTCGTTGACCAGCCGGAAGGTGTGGACCCCGAAGCCCTGCATCATCCGGAAGCTGCGCGGGATGGCGCGGTCGGACATCAGCCACATCATCATGTGCATGGTCTCCGGCTGGAGCTGCACGAAGTCCCACAGTGTGGCGTGGGCCGAGGAGGCCTGCGGGATCTCGTTGTTGGGCTCCGGCTTGAGGGCGTGCACGAAGTCGGGGAACTTGATCCCGTCCTGGATGAAGAACACCGGCATGTTGTTGCCGACCAGGTCGAAGTTGCCCTGCGTGGTGTAGAACTTCGTCGCGAACCCTCGTACGTCCCGCGGGGTGTCCGCCGACCCGGCCCCCCCGGCGACCGTGGAGAACCGGACGAACACCGGAGTCTCGATCGAGGGGTCGCACAGGAACTCGGCTTCGGTGTACTGCGCGAGCGACTCGTGCACCCGGAAGTGGCCATAGGCACCGGAGCCACGGGCGTGCACGACGCGTTCGGGGATGCGCTCGTGGTCGAAGTGGGTGACCTTCTCACGGAGGTGGTAGTCCTCCATGATCGTGGGCCCGACCTCTCCCACGGCCAGCGAGTTGTCGGTGTCGTCGACCGGGATCCCCTGATCGGTGGTGAGGATGCCCTCAGGGTTCATCCGGTACCGGTGAAGTTGTTGCTGTTTGTCCCTTTCGGTGGGACGGCTTTGACGATCTGGTGTTGACATGTCGGCTCCCCCGCCTGCACGTTTGTCCGCTTTATTCTCTTTCCACAAAAAAGCGATCTATTCGCCTTGGGCGACCAGACGGTCGATGGTGTCCTCGAGCGCGTGGATCTGCTCGGACTCACCGGCGAAGGCCTTGACGATCGTCAGGAGCTCTCCGAGCGCCCCGGGGAAGTCGAGACAGGTCCGCAGGATGGCATAGGTGTCCAAGTTGGCCTGGGACCGCCGGGGGATGCGGACCGCGACCTCCCGGCGCAGAGAGCCCACCACCTGTTCCCGGCCCTCCTGTGTCGCCATGACCGGAATGGCGAGCAGCCTGTCCACGACCCCGAACAGATCGGGCAGCGAGATCCGGTCTTCATCGGCCGAGCCCCGGCCGTGGGCCGGCCGGGCCGAGGAGGCCGGCTTCGTCCCCCGTGGCCGGATCTCCTGGGGGGTGACCTGCTCCAACGGCCGCCCTCTGACAGGTTTCCGCATCCAGACGGTGGTACTGGTCTCCTTGTTCTGGATGTGAATGGGGACATAGTCGTCCGGATCCACCATGCCCTCTCCAGGGCGGATCACCGCCTCGTAGAAAGGCGCAGAGACGATCACACCGACATGGTCGGCCGAGACCTTGAAGGCCTCTTTGAACTGCGGCGCGTCGAGCAGCCGGAAGACATGGTTGACCGCGGTGCCGACGATGCCGCGGCCGTCGGCCTGGACCTCACCGCTGTGCATCGAGATCCTCAGCCGGATCTTCGCCAGATCACTGGAGACCTCGTTGTGTCGCCGGAGCTCCGCGCGCAGCCGGTCGACCAGCGGAGACACCAGGAGGCTCATGTCGACGTGCGGAGGAGGCACGACGATGACCCCGTCCCCACGGTCCTCCTGGTAGCAGCCGGCGAAGGGCACACCGGAGTCGTCGAAACTTCGGCTCAACCCCTCGTACAGGGCGTCGCGCAGCCTCCGCTGGATGCGGTCATGCCGGCCCTGGTCCCCGAACGAGACGATGTCGCAGACGAAGAGGGCACAGCGTCCTGAGGGGTTCCACCCGTTGGGAGAAGCGTTGGTGCTGTCCTGCATGTCCACAGCGACTCACATCTGACGGCTCACGGATACCGTCACTGTGCCGTGCCGGCGGGGGCCGGGCAAGCCCCGTTCGCAGCCGGAACCGGCCCTTCGGGCCGCAGGCCGGCCGACGGCGGACGATCTTTGTGCTCTGGGCCGCGGCCGAGGTCGTCCGAACGTACGGGCAAGATGTCAGTCGTGACGGGATCTCAACCGGCGGCGCCACCGGAGCTGCGCCGACTGGAGGCGGTACTCGAGCGGTTCACCTTCGTCAACGAGGAGACCGGCTACACCATCGCACGGGTCGCCACCGAACGCTCCGGCAGCGACCTGCTGACCGTGGTCGGCGCGCTCCTCGGGGCACAGGTCGGCGAGAGCCTGCGGCTGACCGGCCGCTGGACGTCCCATCCGAAATACGGCCAGCAGTTCGAGGTGCACTCCTACACCACCGTGCTGCCCGCCACGATCCAGGGCATCCGCCGCTACCTGGGCTCAGGGCTGATCAAGGGGATCGGCCCCAAGATGGCCGAGCGGATGGT
>DASYNF010000185.1:0-2689 GCA_036008685.1 Actinomadura sp.
TACCGCGTCTTCCTCGGCGCGCGCCGTACCGACCGGTTGGAGCTCCTGGCCCAGGAGATCACCAAGGCCGGCGGCACCGCAGCGTTCCGGCGGCTGGACGTCACCGACGCCGCTGATATGCGATCTTTCATCGACGCCGCGCGATCCGAGTTCGGCCGGGTCGACGTCGTCGTCAACAACGCCGGAGTGATGCCTCTGTCTCCTCTCGAAGCGCTGAAGGTCGATGAGTGGGACCGCATGATCGACGTGAACGTGCGCGGCGTGCTGCACGGAATCGCCGCCGCCCTGCCCTCGATGCGCGAGCAGGGCGGGGGACACTTCGTCAACCTCGCTTCGGTCGGCGCCCACGAAGTCTCACCCACCGCCGCGGTCTACTGCGCCACCAAGTTCGCGGTACGTGCGATCTCCGAGGGCCTCCGCCAGGAGTCGCACGGAGACATCCGCGTCACCGTCATCTCCCCGGGCGTCACCGAGTCCGAGCTCGCCGACGGCATCTCGGACCCCGAGGCCCGGCAGGCCATGAATACCTACCGCTCCGTCGCCCTTCCCGCCTCCGCGATCGCGGACGCCATCGCCTTCGCCGTCGCCCAGCCCCCGCAGGTCGACGTGAACGAGATCGTCGTCCGCCCGGCCGCCGGCGCCCAATAACCCCAGCACTGCGGCACCCAGCCGTGGACTTCACAGAATCGATCGCCAGGCCGAGGACGCCGTGCCGGAGTTCGGCGCCTTCAACCTTCCGATCGAGTGGTTCGCCGTCTCCCGCACCGAGGCGACCCAGCCGGGCCGGCGTCGACACACCGGGCAGCAGTACCCGCCGCTCGCTCAGCACCTGCGCCCGCTTCCCACCTACATGAGATTCATCTCATGTAGGTGGGAAGCGGCACTTCTGGCATATAACCTCGGATAAATGGATGCTCAGAGCCGGTGGATCGAACTCGATGGCGCGGTCAACGTTCGTGATCTGGGAGGACTGATCACGACAGAAGGCGCGATCACGCGCTTCGGCCGGGTGCTGCGCTCCGACAACCTGCAGGACCTCACCCCGGCGGACGTCCGGCGTCTCGTCGGAGAGCTCGGCCTGCGCCACGTGATCGACCTCCGAAGCGACCCCGAGGTCCGGCTCGAAGGCCGCGGCCCTCTGACCCTCGAATCCACGGTCACGGTCCATCATCTGTCGCTGTTCTCCGAGGGTGGCCTCTACACCGACGTCGCCGCCGACTCCATCGACGCCGCCAAGGTCCTGCCCTGGCAGACCCGGCAGGACAGTGGCCCGGAGAACGATCGGTCCGTCGGGCACTACCTGGGCTACCTGAACGACCGTCCCGACTCCATCGTCGCCGCCCTCCGGGTCATGACGCACGGCGACGGGACGGCGCTGGTGCACTGTGCCGCGGGAAAGGACCGTACGGGCGTGGTGTGCGCCCTGGCCCTGGAGACGGTCGGCGTGACACGCGAGGCCATCGTGGCCGACTACGCCAAGACCGGGGAGCACATCGAGAAACTGCTGGCCCGGCTGCGGACCAGCCCCACCTACGCCGCGGATCTCGACTCACGGCCGGCCGACAGCCACGTCCCGCACGCCTACATCATGGAGAAGTTCCTGACCGTGGTGGACGAGCGCTTCGGCGGCGTACCCGGCTGGCTCGCCCTCCACGGCTGGACCGACGCCGATACCAAGGCCATGCGCTCCCGTCTGCTCGGCTGACCCGTCCGTCCGAAGACGCCCGGGGCTCCGGCGGTGGATCCGGGCTCGGCTGTGCGCCTCCGAGGGCCGTGCCACCCGCTTCCGGGGCGAAGGCGGTGAGGGTACGGACACGGACACCTCGGCTGCACAAAGTCGCGGCCGTCGCGACCACGAGGACGGCGGCACCCGCGAGCAGTGTCGCGCGGGTGCCGATCCGCTCGGCCAGGGGGCCCGCGGCCATCTCTCCGAGCGGAAGGGCCATGAAGGAGCCGAGAGCGTCGTAGGAGTACACGCGGGCCAGGCGCTCCGGAGGAATGTTCTGCTGCAGCGAGACGTCCCAGGCGATGCCGAACTGCTCCATGGCGATGCCACTGAGGAACATCGCCGAGATCAGAACCCACACCCACGGAGCCTCGGCCAGGGCCACCAGCGGAACCGCCTCGAAGACGACCACCGCGACGCCGACCAGCAGCGCGTGGCGGACCCGGGACGGACCACGACCACTCCCCCGGCGAGCGCACCGGCCATCTGCGCGGCGAGCACGAATCCCCACACCGTCCGGCCGACCGTCGCATCGGCGATGCCCGGCCCGAGGACCTGTACGCCTCCCGCCACCACGGCGTTGACGACCATGAACTGCAGCACCACCGCCCACACCCACGTCCGGGACGCGAACTCCGACCAGCCCTCGCGCAGCTCCCGCAGAGGGGATCCGGGACGCGGGTCCGGCCCGCCGGCACGAGCCACCCGGACCCCGAGATAGCAGAAGCCCGCCATCGAGAACGCACCCGCGTTGGTGGCCAGCGCCCAGCCGGATCCCACGAGCGACACCAGCAGCCCCCCGGCCGAAGCCCCCGCGATGACCCCCACGTTCATGGCCATCCTGGCCAGCGCATTGGCCTGGCGGACCTCACCGGCCGGCACGGTCTGCGGGGTCAACGCGGCCGCGGCCGGCAGCGAGATCGCGGCGAGCGCGCCGTTCACCGCGCTGAGGACCAGCAGGAT
>DASYNF010000186.1:0-7637 GCA_036008685.1 Actinomadura sp.
AGAGAGCCTGCCTTCCACTCGTTGTCGGCCTCGTGGTCCTGGCCGTCGCCGGTTGCGCAGGGAAGGGCCACGAGGAGACTGCGGCGAAGCCCGCGCCCCAGGCTACGAGGAAGCCCGCGCTCCCGGCCACGAGTTCGGCGACGGCTGGACCAAAACCTTCACCGACCCTCGTCTCTGCGCCGCAATCGTCGACCGGCTGACCTTCGGCGGCAACATCATCGAGACCGGCACCGACTCCTACCGCCTCGCCCAAGCCCGCGCACACGCCGATCAGAACAGCGCCGCAGGCTGACGGCGACCCGACGCCTCCCCGAGGACGATCAACGATAGGGTCCTCGGTCATGTCCGAATCAGTACACGCTGTCCTGTTCGACTTCTCAGGAACGTTGATGCGGGCGGAGCCGGCTGAACGCTGGGTGGCCACCGTACTGGCTGATGCGGGCATCACCTTGCCAGAAACCGAGGTCCAGACCTGGGCGATTCGCCTGGAACAGGCCGGCGGTCTGCCCGGCGGACGTGCTCCTCAACTCTTGCCGGATCAGCTCCAGTCCGCCTGGGAACAGCGAGACCTCGAACCCGCGGCCCATTACGCCGCCTACACCGGGCTGATGACCCACGCCGGATGGAAGTGGCCCGAGCTCACTGACGCTCTCTACCAACGGTCGACTCACCCGCACGCATGGGACCCCTACCCCGACGCGCACTCCACCCTGGCCGCCCTGGCCGCGCGCGGAATCCGCACTGCGGTCATCAGCAACATCGGCTGGGACCCGCGGCCGGTGCTGGAAGCCCACGCCCTGGCCGACCTCCTCGACGAAGTCGTGCTGTCCTACGAGGAAGGACGCTGCAAACCCGACCCCGCCCTGTTCATCACCGCCTGCATCCGCCTGAACGTCCACCCCCGGCACACCCTCATGGTCGGCGACAGCCGCCCCGCAGACGGCGGCGCCGAAACCGCAGGTATACGCACGTTCTACGTCGACCCGTTGCCTGTCCAGGACCGACCCGACGGCTTCACGCCAGCGCTTCTCGAAGCCGGGATCGAGTAACCAGAGCCAAGCGCTGTCAAAACTCATCGACACGGGTCAGCCCGTCGATCACCGAGTGTTGCTCAAACTCGTCAACACTCGCTGTCGCATCTCGGCGACATAGCCAGAAGGGGGCGGCGGTGGTTTCGCTGCAAGAAGTGCACGACTTCGTCGTCAAGTGCATTCTCGAAGAGGGGAAGATCGCCCACGCAGTGCAAGCGAACCTAGACAGCGAATGGCCGGCGTCGTGGTGGCAGGGCGCTGGACCGGACTTCTCGACTCTCATCCTCGCGGGGCCGGAAGGCCCCGACTTCGACGCGGGTACCCCGGAGAGAGCCGCCTTTGTCGTACTGAATGACCCGGTCCGCGTACTCAGCTTCCTCGACTACCTGCGATGGACTGTCAAGCAGCACAAGCCCGCTCTCGTGGCCGCGGAGAAGGACGGCGAGACAATCCCCATGGAGGCCTGTCCCATCGACGGAGCGGAGTGCGAGCCGCTGCTCCGCATGGCCGCCGAGATCTTCGCTGGCCGGCCCGGCTTCAAGAGAGACTGGCGAGTGCAGTGACGACAACTGCGAGCACGTTTTTCCTCACCCCCGCCGGCGATCCTCTGTGAGTTGATCTGGTAGCCGTTCGGCGTGCCGATCCTCCGACGAGCTGAAATCTTCCGTGCGGTGATCGAGACCCGGAGCACCGCACGGAGGATTTCAGTGCTCAGGTCACAGCCGTGCCCACTGCAATCTTCAGTGCGGCCCGACACCCGCCCAGGTGAAAAGGGGCAAGGGAGCATGATGACTAGCCCTCTTGAAAACCGCTAGCGCCAGGCCGGGTTATCGCTCACCCGGAAGGTGTTGAACAGCGGCGCATACTCGTAACCTTCGGGGCCGAGCAGCACGAAGTCGGGCACCGTGCTCGTCACCGACGCATGCAACCTCGCCAGCAACTCGTCCACCGACGGCTGCCCAAGACCCAAAGCCGTACGCACCTGCGCACTCTGATCATCGACTTCGGGGAAGTCCTCCACCAACTCCGGTCCAAGCCGCGACGCCGCGGACCGCATCTCTTCCAGGCTGCCTCCCGCCGAGAACTTCAAGTAGTCCGGCCAGAATGGCGCACCGGTAATCAGCTCCATCGCGGCAGTCAGGTCGGCCGCGATCAGACCGGCCTGGCCCTCAGAAGTCGCATACAGGACCGGACGGCGATGGCCTTCTCCGCACAGGAAGAACGAGCCCCCAGCACCCTCTCCGGCAATCACCTCGAGCTCCGCGCCCGATGCCAATCGCACAGGCTCCACCGGATCTGTGCGCGACAAGTCGAACTCGAACACTCCAGCCAGCAGATCGACCGCCACTGCGCTGTTCCTGACACGCTTCAGCATCGAATCACCAAACACGGCGCGGACCATACCACCCCGTCGACAACCACCAGCCACGGACCGCCCCGCTTGACAGCCAGGATCCTGCGCGCCGAAGCATTCTTCATGCCCAGCAGCATGGCATCCAGATCGAGAGCAAGATCCGGAACATTCAAGGAATGAAGAGCATCGCAGGGTAGCCCGAGCACCTTCCGTACCGAGGTCAGGGCATGGTCACGCCAGCTTGGATCAACGCCCTCCGGAGCCGTTTGCGCGGCATCAGTGACAGCAACGGTGACAGCAACACCCGCAGACTCGCCGGATGATCGCGGGTCACGGACGTATGCGCCGATCTCGGGCGAAGCTTGATCGCCTTGGGCAAGATCGAACTGATTAGGATGAGGCCGCCTGGTCAGGGCACGGTTGGCGTAGCCGAGGCGTTGCTAACGCGGGTGCTAACAACGACCTTGGATGACCTTGGACGGATCTGGACGCATAGACCGGTTGGGGGAGCGTACGAGCTGGTCATCTGGGTGATCGTGGACGGCTGTGGACGGTCGTGATTCTTCTACGGATCAAGAGGTCATCGGCGGGCCGGCTTGCCGTAGAGGGAGACCCTGTCGTCGCGCTCGAAGTCGTATTTCCGCCCGAGGAACAGGTCGTCTCGAGGCGGCTTGTGAGCGATGTTGACTGTCCAGTCGTAGTAGGTCCACGTCATCGAGTAGCCAGAAAGTCGGAAGTTCGCGTGGTAGCGCGCGCTTTGGCCCGGTTCAAGGGTGCAGAGGTGGACCCTGCGTCTGCTGATCGGGTAGGACGCCCAGACCGGCTGCCGTTCAACCCGGACCCCGCCGCTCGGTTCGCGCCTCAGATGCAGCCAGTCCACATCGGAAAGGTTGCTGTGGATGTGGGTCTCTTCGGATCGCGCATACCCGTCGGCGGCATGCATCGAGACCTCGTGCACTAGCACCTCCCCGCTCCCGCTGCACGGGATCGGGAATGCGTTCGGGAGCCGGCCGCGTACGGTCGCCTCAGCCGCGCCCCTGCCACGCGCAGTCCAGACGGTGCGAACCCGTTGGATGATCAACATGGAACCGATCGTGCCATCCCCTGGGCGAGGAGCGCGCTTGTTTCTGCCTGGCTGCGGCTCCGACGAGCGATGCCAGAGCTTCCACAGAGCGCGTATGAAGCAGGCCCGCGGTTAGCCCTCGGCTCCTCGTGGCCGTGCCCGTTGCGTGCCCGTCAGAGCGGGCAATCAGGGACACGTACAGTCACTCATGGGGACGGCGTCGTCTGGGCGCAGGTCAGCGGCACCGCAGGTGAGCGGCGGACGCTGGAAGTGACTTCCCAAGCTAATAGCGCGGGTTCGATTCCCGTCACCCGCTCCACCACGAAGGCCCAGGCCAGGGACATGATCCCCAACCTGGGCCTTGATCATTTTTAGAGCTCAGAGCCTGGCCGTGCAATCAATGTGCAATTAGGCGCGTGGCCAAGGCCAGATGGCAGCTCCATTGATCGCTTGGGCGAGCTCGTACGGGCTGGACGCCTCGATCAGCCGCCACCTGCCGCACCACACCATGGCCCACCAGTTCCGGGTGCTGTGGCCGTACCAGACGACCGCGTGCGGAAAGTACCGCGCAAGCTCGGCCTTCGCGTCATTGAACTGAGCCGGAGCGATGGCGTGGGTGCTCACGAACCCGCTCCTTGCGCATCCGGTCCCGTGGCCTGCTCGCGGACGAATACCGCGATCTGTCGTGCCGTGCCCTCGATGTCGGACGCGGGGTGGTTGTCGTCCACCCGCCGCCAGACGAAGCGCGTTCCGGACGGGCTGAGCGTCACATAGGCCGTAGAGCCTTCAGCGGCGTCCCGGCTTCGGGTGACGGTGAGCCCTGGCCGGGCGTCACGGATCTGCACACCTAAGCCCAGCCTGGCCAGTGACCGGCACAGCTCACTCAGAAGCCGCAGTTCCCTGTCGGGATCAGCCCTGCCGTTCGACATTCGGACCACTCCTTTGCGGAAGCGGGACCGGTGGGAAGTGCGGACGCGTCCGCGCCCTGCCGCCCCCACGCCGATCCCGCGGTTCATGACGTCGTCGGGCACGCAACGTTAAGAAGTGGTCACCCGTTGAGGCGGTACAGTTTGTCCAGCCCTGCCACCCCGACGATCCGGGAACGTGTCCATATGGCTGATGGGGATGACGATCGCCGCAAGGACATCGGCGCGAGAGTCGACTACTGGGTGCGCAGACGAGGACTCACCCGCAAGGTCTTCGCCGACCGCATGGGCAAGTCGGTCAGCTGGGTCGACAAGATCAAGCGAGGAGACCGTCAACTCGATCGACTGTCCGTGCTCGAACAGATCGCCGGTGTCCTCGGGGTCTCCCTCCGTACGCTCATCGATCCAGTCGAAGCGGCCTGGGCTGATGGATGTGCCGACGAGCTTGAGATCATGGAGCTTCGGGCGGCTCTTCAGCGCTATGACGGCCTGTGCGGTGAGCCGGCACGGGACACCGGGCGGGACCTTGGGAGCCTGCGCCGTCAGGTGGACTATGGCTGGATGTCGTTCCAGGCGTCGAACTACCGGGTCGTCACGCGGATGCTGCCGAACCTGCTGGTGCGCTTGCAGAGCTTGTACAGAGCACTGGACGGTGATCCGAGGAACGCTGCTGCTGCACTCCTCACACAGACGTACTGGCTCGCGGCCGAGGTCTCGTTCAAGTTCGGCCGGGTGGAGCTCGGATGGGTCGCCGCGGATCGCGGGATCGCGATCGCCGAAGCGACCGGGGACCTGACGCTCATCGGGGCCACGACCAGGCGCCTGGTCCACGCCATGATGTCGGCGCCTGACAGCGCCAGCCGCCAGCGGGCCATCACGCTGGTTCGCGCTACCGCCGGCCGGCTCGAGCCGGGTATCGGCAGCGCCTCGCCGGCCTATCTCTCGGCGTACGGGATGCTGCTCCTCAAAGGTTCGATCGCCGCCACCAGATTGGGAGATGCCGCGCTGTCCCGAGACCTCCAGGGCGAGGCCGCGACCGTCGGTCGGCTCTTGGGCGGAGACCGTAACGAGCACTGGAGTGCCTTCGGCCCTACCAACGTCGGCGTCCACCGGGTGGCGGCCCTTGCGAATCTGCACGAGGGAGGCCGCGTCGTGGAGTACGCCGGGCGGTTGACCGAAGAGCAGCTTTCCACCCTGCCGCGGGAACGACGGGCCAACCACACCATTGACGTGGCCCGGGGTTATTGCCAGTGGGGCAAGCGGGATCAAGCCGTTACGCTCGTCCTCCAAGCGGACGCGTTGGCTCGCGAGGAGGTCCGGTGCCGTCCGACGACCCGCACGCTGGTCATGGAACTCGTCCGTAGCCATCCGCGTGGCAGCAAGCCCGGCGTGCCCCTCACTCGTCTCGCCAGGGAGATCGGCATAGAGGTATGAAGGACAGGCCAGTCGTCTACATCATCACCTGTGCGACCCTTGCCGCGTCTGAGATCGGCACGCTGGTGGAGCTGACACAGGGTCGTGGCTGGGAGACCTGCGTCATCGTGACGCCGAAGGCCCTCAAGTTCATCGACAGGGCGGCGCTGGAGGAGCGGACCGGTTATCCGGTCCGGAGCGAATACAAAGAGCCCGGCACCCCTGATGTCCTCCCGAAGGCCGACGCCGTGATCGTGGCCGGCGCGAGCTTCAACACCGTGAACAAGTGGGCACTCGGCATCACGGACAATCTCGCACTCGGCATCATCGCCGAAGCCCCCGGGCTGGGCCTTCCTGTCGTACTACTGCCGTTCGTGAACAAGGCCCTCGCGCGGCATCCGGCCTACGTGCCTGCGCTGGAGACCTTGGAGAAGGCCGGCGTCACGGTGTTGACCGGCCCGGAGGCCTATGAGCCGCACCCGGCCGGAACGGGCGACGAGCGTCTCAGGACCTACCCGTGGCACCTGACGGTCCAAGCCGTAGAGGCGCACTTCCCGGAGGCCTGACCATCCTTCGGTTCGATGCGAGCGCGAACTCTGGTGTTGCCCATTGGGAAATCGGGACGACGCCCTGGGTCATGACGGATCATCAGTTGCCCGTCGGCGTGAGACGAGAGCGGCCATAATGCGTTGCCGAGCTCTGGATCTCCTTCACCGAGAAGAAGTCCTTGTATCCAGCACTCCAGGAGCGTTGTCTCCTGCTCGTCACCGCTGCGTTTGTATCGCTCCGGATCGGATTCGACGACCGCGTGCACGATCTTCCAGCCGCCACCGGCCTGCTGGAAGTCCGCCTCGTAGGTGCCGTAGCCGGTCCAGCTTCTGTGGAGGAAAAGCCGCGTGTCCTCGACGAAGGCGATCCACCTCTCCTCCATGGAGTCGGCCTGGAGACCCTGCCGGATGCGCTGCCATTGCGCGTCCGTCCACGTGATCTCCGGCGGTGGGATGGGGCGCGGGCTATGGATGGGGACGACCGTCCCAACGGATGATCGGCTCTGGCGGTCATCTGCACTCACTGCTCGATGTTAGACACGAAGGAGCCCTCGGATCGATCAACCGATATGGCCGGTCGCCGGGCTTCTCGGTCATGTGGCTACCGAGTCGCTCGGGTCAGCCACTCCAGGTATGGGGCCGCCCCGCCTTCAATCACCGTGAACGAGACCTCTGGGTTTTCCCACGGGTGCCGGGATTTGAGGTGTGCCTCCAGCTCGGGGGTAGCGGTCGGTGGTGGTCCGCAGGAAGACCTGCCACTCCTCGCCCTCACCAAGCTCACCTTCATGCCAGAACACCGACGCCGCTGGACCGAAGACCTGCCCAGATGCCGCCAGCCGAGCCTGGACAGCGGACCTGAGAAGGTCCATCGCAACGTCTCGGCTGTCTGCTGTGGTGGAGACCTGAAGGTAGTCGGCCATGGCGCTGACCGACCCGACGGGCTGGTCAGGCTGCGCGGTTGCTTGAGAGCATGATCTGAACCGCGAAGGGATCAGGTAGATGTGCGTGCATGACCAGGCACTCAAAGAGGCCGTGGTCTCCGAGTTCCTCCGGGAACATCCGCAGACATCCCAGGCAGGTCAGGATCATCCTGCGCTCCAGGACATCGATGCCATCGCCTGGTCGCAGATCCCTGGCTGCCCGGCCGCGATACCGGCCGTAATCAGAGGTCTGCTCACCCCCGCCGGCAAAGAGTCCCTGCGCGTTCTCGGCATCGTGCTGACCGACGACATCTTTCATCTGAACCCGGCGATGCCGGTGGCCTTGCCCTTCCTGATCGGGCTTGCGGCCGACCCTCACACG
>DASYNF010000187.1:0-3779 GCA_036008685.1 Actinomadura sp.
GGGGCCGGACTCGAAGACAGCGACGTCCCAGTCGGGAGCGACGACGCCGAACAGCGCGGCGAGCGTGGCGCTCATGATGCCGCCGCCGATGAGTACTACATCGGGGTTGGCACTGTCGGGCACTGCCCTCGGGTCCGAACTCACGGCTGCCTCTCTGGCGGTTCACTGGATGCGCCAGAGGCGCACCCCTCATGTTCGGTCGTTTTCGGCCGATCCACGTGCCCTGACAGGTGTGAGGTATGTCCAGTCCGTGAGGTATGCCATCTTTTCGGCTCCCGGAGGGTGTAGCGGACCGGCCCGACGCTCCGCTATCCGGGAAGGGTCAGAGCCACGCCGACCGGCGCATGGGCGGCCCGGCCCCGCCGGGTCGTTGCGCGAGCACCTGGTTCACGCCGAGGGTGCCCGCCTCGAACGCCAGCGCGCAGGCAGCCATGTAGAGCCGCCAGACCCGGGCCCGCCCGTCCGTTGATGCGGCGACCGCCTCGTTCCAGTGCTCCTCCAGCCGCCGCACCCAGGCCCGGAGGGTCAACGGGTAGTGCCGGCGCAGCGCCTCCACGTCCAGCACCTCCAGGCCGCCGGCCTCCAGTGCGCCGATGGTCTCGGCGAGCCGCAGCAGCTCCCCGTCGGGGAAGACGTAGCGGGCGATGAACGTGTCGGCGTCCCAGCGGGTCTGGCCGCCGCTCCAGGCGATGGCGTGGTTGAGCAGCCGCCCTCCTGGGCGCAGGAGGGCGGAGAGGCGGGACACGTACTCCGGCGTCCGTCCGTAGCCCACGTGTTCCGCCATCCCGATGGAGCTGATCGCATCGAAGGGGCCGTCGTCGATCGCCCGGTAGTCCTGTACGCGGATGTCGATCCGGTCGGTCAGTCCGGCCTCGGCCACCCGCTTGCGGGCCAGTGCCGCCTGCTCCGCGGAGAGCGTGATGCCGACGACGTCGACACCGTAGGTCTCGGCGGCGTGCAGGGCGAGGCTGCCCCAGCCGCAACCCACGTCGAGCAGTCGCATGCCCGGCGCGAGACCGAGCTTGCGGCAGACGAGGTCGAGCTTGGCGTGCTGCGCGGCGTCGAGGCCGGTCTGCTCGTCGTCCCAGACGGCGCAGGAGTACACCATCGTCGGCCCGAGCACCAGGGCGTAGAAGTCGTTGCCGACGTCGTAGTGATGGCTCACGGCGGCGGCGTCGCGGCCACGGGAGTGCCGCCTGCCGTGGGCCCCGAGGTCGGCCTCCTCCGGCGGCGCGAGCGGCTCGGGGCCGAGCGCGCCCAGCCGGGCCGCGGTCCCCAGCAGCGCGAGCCGCTCCCCGGCGGTCGGGCCGGGCGGATGGCCGGTCTGCGCCAGTCGGCCGACCGAGCTCAACGCGGCGACGACGGCGAACACGTCACCGTCGATGTCGATCTCCCCGGCGACGTACGCGCGTCCCAGCCCCAGCTGGCCCGGCGCCCACACCAGTCGGCGCAGTGCGCGCCGCGAGTGCACCACCAACGTCGGGGCGTTCCGGGGCCCGGCCTCGGACCCGTCCCAGGCGCGGATGCGCACGGGGATCTCCGCGGCTCCGAGGACGGTGCTCAGTGCGCGGGCCAGTCGGGTGGCCACGCCCGCTCGCTGTGCCATGTCCAGACCTCTCCTTCGGCCGGGGAAGGGCGGGGCCGGGCTGCGCCGTCCAGGTCGTTGCCGTCACCAACTTGATGTCTCGTCGGATGATCTTCTTCCCGCCGGGGTCGGAGATCAAGGCCGCGGGCGATCGTGGCCGCGCTCGCCGACCGGATCCGGTCGCGGTGTTCCCGGCTGGCCGACCGGCGCCCGGTGCCGCAAGGTCGTGGTGTGCCCCTCAGCCCCGGGGGCGGACCAGGACGCTGCGCGGTGGAGCCTCCCCGCAGCTGGTCGGCGAGGGAGATCCGATGCGAGCGATGGTGTATCGAGGGCCCTACAAGGTCAGGGTCGAGGAGAAGGACATCCCGGCCATCGAGCATCCCAACGATGCGATCGTGCGGGTCGCTCTGGCGGCGATCTGCGGCTCCGACCTGCACCTCTACCACGGGCTGATGCCGGACACCCGCGTCGGGCACACCTTCGGCCACGAGTTCATCGGCGTGGTCCACGAGGTCGGTCCGTCGGTGCAGAACCTGACGGTCGGCGACCGGGTGATGGTGCCGTTCAACATCTTCTGCGGCTCCTGCTGGTACTGCGCTCGGGGCCTGTACTCCAACTGCCACAACGTGAACCCCAATGCCACGGCGGTGGGTGGCATCTACGGCTACTCGCACACCACGGGCGGTTATGACGGCGGCCAGGCCGAGTACGTGCGGGTTCCCTTCGCCGACGTCGGTCCCGCGCTCATCCCCGAGTGGATGTCCGACGAGGACGCCGTCCTGATGACCGACGCCGTGCCCACCGGCTACTTCGGCGCGCAGCTGGGCGACATCACCGAGGGCGACACGGTGGTGGTCTTCGGCGCCGGGCCGGTGGGCCTGGTCGCCGCCCGGTCGTCGTGGCTCATGGGGGCCGGGCGGGTGATCGTGATCGACCACCTGGAGTACCGGCTGGAGAAGGCGCGGACCTTCGCCCACGCCGAGACGTTCAACTTCACCGAGTACGACGACATCGTGGTCGAGATGAAGAAGCAGACCGACTACCTCGGGGCCGACGTCGCCATCGACGCCGTGGGGGCGGAGGCGGACGGCAATCTGCTCATGCACATCACCTCCGCCAAGCTGAAGATGCAGGGCGGTTCACCGGTCGCGCTGAACTGGGCCATCGACTCGGTCCGGAAAGGGGCGACCGTCTCGGTGATGGGCGCCTACGGTCCGATCTTCAGCGCGGTCAAGTTCGGCGACGCGCTCAACAAGGGGCTCACGCTGCGGATGAACCAGTGCCCGGTGAAGCGGCAGTGGCCGCGGCTCTTCGAGCACGTGCGCAACGGCTTCCTCGAGCCCAGCGCGATGGTGACCCATCGGCTCCCGCTGGAGCACATTGCCGAGGGGTACCACCTCTTCTCGGCCAAGCTCGACGACTGCATCAAGCCGCTCGTCGTTCCCGACGCCGCCTGATCGCAGGAGCTGACGACGATGACCACCTCCCCGTCCGACCTGCCTCGGGCCTACGTGCCGAGCCGGACCCCGGCTCCGGTCGAGACCTCGGAGCAACTGCGCGCCCGCATCCCCGGCTGGGGTGCCGACCTCGACCCCGCGGACCGGCCGTCGGTGCCGAAGCTCCAGTTCCAGGACGACCTCTCCGGCGCGCACTGGGAGTTCCCCGCGCGACAGCCCGAGAAGTGGCCGCGGGAGAGGTCCATCGAGCACGCCTTCCTGACCCCGGTCTTCGGTACCGCGCAGCCGCCGCGGGGCGTCGCGGGAGCGATCCGCAAGCTCTCCTACGCCAGGTACAGCGAGGGCCGGGCCGCGCACTGGCTGCTCCTGATCGCGGCCGACCGGGTCGACGCGGCGGGGAGCCACCTCCGGTCGTTGGTGACGCTGCGACCGGACGACCCGATCACCGCCACCGGCGTGCTCGGCGAGTTCTCCCGGCACGGTCTGCGGTCGCGGCTGGGCCGCACGCGCGCCGACCTGGCCCATCAGCCGCTGGACCCGATCATCGTGGGCGGGCCCTGGCTGGCCGCCGCCGGCGTCGCGTTCCTCGGCATCCGAAGGCTCGTGCGGGCCGGCCGCGGCTGACCGGGGCGGGGCGGGGCGGGCGACGTGGCGGACCGAGCGGCGGCGGGTCGGCTGCTGGATGCCCTGCGGAACGTGGTCCGGCCCCCGGAGCTGAACACCGACGAGTCGCGCTC
>DASYNF010000188.1:0-9822 GCA_036008685.1 Actinomadura sp.
CGACTGGAACACCATGCCCACGTCGGCGCGGTGCTCGGCCAGCTGCCTGCCCTCGGCCGGGAGGGTCTTGCCGTCCACCAGGATGGTGCCGTCGTCGATCGGTTCCAGCCGGTTGATCGACCGGCACAGTGTCGATTTGCCACTGCCCGAGGGGCCGATCACGACGACGACCTCGCCACGCTGAATGGTCAGGTCGATGTCCTTGAGGACATGCAGGTCGCCGAAGTGTTTGTTGACCTTTTCTATGACGACCAATCCTTGGCTCGTCATGACACCCACCTCCCTTGGTGACTGGCCCCCGGGGATGCCTTGTGGTGCTCGTTCGCGGCTGCGTGAGAAGACGCTGTGCGGGCACTTCCGGTGGCGTTGGCGTAACCGTAGGAGCCGTTGAGGGCGGCCAAGGGGTTCTGCGCCTTGTGATCAGTGCAATGCCGGCGGGTGGGTCCGCGGGCCCGCCGCCGGGTGTGTGGAGGGCAGCGCGATGCGGCCTGTGAGCAGGCGAGAGTTCACGGGCGGCGCCGCGTGGCGCTGCCGGTCTCGGTCAGGGAACGGCCGCTCTACGGCCGGCGGACGCGACGCCGTGGGGCCGTTGTCTCCGTGGTCCGGGCTCACCGAGCCCGGGGTGCGTCTCCCGCCGCCGGCGCATTCGAGACGTCCGTGGCGCCGACCGTCGGCCTGGTCGGCGCCCCGGTCGACGTGGCCACGGCACCGACCGTGTCGCGGTAGGCGCGGTCCCAGCTGCCGTCCCGCAGGGAGCGGCGGATCAGCCCGTCGAGGTAGCGGCGGAAGACGGCGTCACCGCTACGGACACCGATCCCATACGGCTCCTTGCCGAACGGCTTCCCGACGAGCCGCATCGCTCCGGGATTCCGGCTCATCAGTCCGAGCAGGATCGTGTCATCGGTGCTGACCGCGTCGATACGCCCGTTCCGGAGGGCGGGCACACATTCGCTGTAGGTATCGACGATCACCAGCCGGGCACGGACGCGGGACCGCAGCCGCTCCATGGAGGTGGACCCGCTCACGGTGCACACTTTCTTCCCCGCCAGGTCGGTCACGTCGTGGATGTCCTGGTTGTCGGCCCGGACCAGCATGTCCTGTCCCGCGTAGTAATAGGGACCCGCGAAGTCGACCTGCCTGCGCCGCTCGGCCGTGATGGAGTAGGTGGCTACGACCATGTCGACCACACCGCGGCGTAGGAATTCCTCACGGTTGCGGGACACGGTCTCGATGAACCGGATCTTCCGCTCACTCCCGGTGATGTCCCGGGCCACCAGGCGGGCGATCTCCGCGTCGAACCCGATGATCCACCCGGTGGACGGGTCCTTGTACCCGAATACCGGCTGGTCGAACTTGATCCCCACGGTCAGCATGTCCCGTTCCTGGATGCGGGCCATCGAGGAGCCCTTCGGGAACGTGGTCTGCCGGTTCGACCCGGCCAGGCCGCAGCCGGCGAGCGTTACGCAGGCCAGCACGGCCAGCGCCGGACGGACGGTGGTCATGGCCGCCATATCCGGTACCTGTGCTGAGGACGGCCTGTCGGGCCGTACCGGAGGCTCGCCTCGACCTGCCCGCGCTCGCTGAGGTACTCCAGGTACCGTCTCGCGGTGGCCCTGCTGATGCCGAGGGCCTCCGCGGTCTCATGTGCCGACAGGTCGGTTCCGGCCCCGGCCAGCGCGTCGAGCACCGACTGTGCCGTCGCCGCGGAGATGTTCTTCGGATGGCCTGCCTCGTCCAGGTGCAACGTGCGGAAGATCCGGTCGATCTCCTGTTGCTCCACGACCCCACTGTCGGCCGCGAGGCGCGCGGTGGTGGCGGCGTACCGCTGCAACGTCCGCTCGAGAACTCCCAGGCGAGCCGGTTTGACCAGGTAGTACAGGGCTCCGTGCTGCATCGCGGCTCGTAGCGTGGCCGACTCCTTCCGGCCTGTGATCACGATGACATCCGTAGGCGGCTGATCGGGCGCGCGCAGCCGGTGTGCCACCTCCAGGCCCGGCAGGTCCGGCAGGTACAGGTCGAGGAGGACCAGACGTGGGGCGAAACGGCGCGCCGCGGCGAGGGCCGCGTAGCCGGTGTGGGCGATCCCCACGACCTTGAAGCCGGAGATTCGGTTCACCTGCGCGCGCAAGGTCGTCGTGATGACCGGATCGTCATCCACGATGAGAACCGTGATGTCCATCTGCCCCGCCACGTCCTGTCGGCCGGCACCGCGATATGTCCACGTGCCGGGCCGAGATGCCGCCGGCTCAGGGACCAGCGTGGCCGGCTCGGAGCCGGTGAGTCGACGTCCGGCCATCGCCACGCTCCTCTTCCGGCGATCCGTCCGCTGTGTACCGCCGCGGTGCTGAGCGGACCCACCTGCCCGGGGAAGTTATACAGGATTTCCGCTGATATCGGGATAACGGTAGGTATCTCGGGTCATGCGGCCGGGGTTCTGCTTCTTCTGATCAGCGCGACTCACCATGCGAGTCCGGTTTGTCTACCATCAAGGCAGCGGAGGCCGCGCTACGACGGCATTCCGGCGACAACACGTTCCGTTCGTCTTGACGCATCTCTTCGGGCGGCGACGACGGCCGCACGGGGAGGTGGCGACACTGGGATGGCGAAGAGCCGGTGCGGGCGGATCGGCCCCGCGACGGCCTTCCCGTTCGGTCGGCCAGAGCGACCGCGGATGGCTGCTCACCGTCGCCGCACTCTGGACCGTGCTCGGTCTGCTCCCGCTCGCACTGCTGACCTCCTCCAGCGTGACGCTGGCCGACCGCGCGGTCCGGACCGAGGTACAGGACCGGGTGG
Organism: Actinomadura sp.; assembly: GCA_036008685.1. Lineage (GTDB taxonomy): Bacteria > Actinomycetota > Actinomycetes > Streptosporangiales > Streptosporangiaceae > Actinomadura_C. The sequence continues at coordinate 2,794 of DASYNF010000188.1, forward strand.
AGACCACGGCATCGGTGAGCCGGGTCGTGGTGGAACAGCAGATGGGCTCGCTCAAACAACTGGTCGACGCCTATGCCAAGCGGCCGGAGATCCGGCGAGCGGTGGCCTCCGGCGACCGGTCCGGCCTCGCCGGATATCTGGCGGAGCTGCAGGGGATGCGGGACGGCGTCAGCGGCGTCATCCTGACCGGCTCGGACGGACGGCTGATCGGTGCCGAGCCCAAGGGACGCTGGATCAGTGCCGATCAGCCGAGCGATCTGTCCCAGGACGTGAGCGCGACCGACTGGTACAGCGAGGTCGATCGCGGCGAACGGACGTACGTGTCCCAGGCGTACACCCCCAACATGGGCGACGTGTCCCGGGCCGTCGCCGTGGCGGCGCCGGTCCTCGATGAGCAGAGCGGCCGGGTGCGCGGTGTCATGGCGGTCGTCTACAGCCTGGAAGCCATCCAGACCTTCGCGCGGGAGGCCGCGGACGCGCAGGGGATCCGCCTGCTCATCACCGATCAGACGGGTGTGCTCGTCGCCGATCCGGGACGGGCGTTCGACGCCCTTACATCGCTGCGGGAGGACCCTCGGGTGGACGCGGCGCTGGCGGGCCGGAGCCTGTTCACCCGCCAGCGAAGTTTCGACGAGATGGTGCTGTCGGCGTCCAAGCCCATCCCCCTCGTCGGGTGGACGGTCACCGCCGAGGTCCCAGCCGCTGAGGCGCTGACCTCGGCCGGACGGTTGCGAACGCGTCTGCTGTCCATCGCCGGTCTGCTCGCCGTCCTCATCCTTGTCGGCCTGGTACTTCAGCTGCATGCCAGCCGGGGTCGTCGCAGGGCGCAGCGCACCCTCGCGAGCTACGCGAAGGCGCTCGCCGCGGCGCGCGACGAAGCGGTAAGGGCATCGACGGCCAAGTCGGAGTTCCTGGGAAAGGTCAGCCACGAGATCCGCACCCCGATCAACGGTGTGCTGGGCATGAACTCGCTGCTGCTGCGCACTGACCTCGATGACGAGCAGCGGCACTACGCGAGTACGGTCCGGGGGTCCGCGCAGAACCTCCTGCGCCTGCTCGACGACTTTCTCGACCTGTCCAAGATCGAAGTCGGTCACCTCCAGGTCCAGGCGGTGCCCTTCGACCTGCCCCGGCTGTGCGACGAGGTGGTCGCCCCGCTCGCTCCCCAGGCCTACGCGCAGGGGCTGTGGCTCAACCTCCGCCTCGGCGACGACCTGCCACAGCAGATCGTCGGAGATCCGGAGCGGCTACAGCAGGTTCTGACCAATCTGATGGGCAACGCGCTGAAGTTCACGCTCCAGGGTGGGATCGACCTGGAGGTCACGCTGGAGGAGCCCACCGGCGGGCCGGACGGAGAGCAGGGCGGCGACGCGCCCGCCGCCGCTCCGGGAGACGGCTTGGGCGGCGGCCCGGACGCTGATCAGGCCACGCTCCGGTTCACCGTCACCGATACCGGCGTGGGCGTCGGCCCCGAAGATCGAGAACGGGTCTTCCAGACCTTCCGTCAACTGGACTCTGCGATCACCCGCCGCACCGGCGGCAGCGGTCTGGGCCTGGCCATCAGCCGGCAGCTGACCGAGTTGATGGGCGGCCGGATCGGGCTGGACAGCGTGGAGGGAGTCGGCAGCCGGTTCTGGGTCACCCTTCCGGTGACCGTCCTCAGCTGGTCCGCTCCGGCCGCGGGGACGCTGCGGGGCCGGCGGGCACTCGTCGCCGACGTGCGGCAGAAGGACCGTGCGCTGGTCAGCCGGATCCTGGCCGGCGCCGGACTCGCGGTAGAAGAGATCTCGGACGCCGGTGCCGCGCTCGCGACGCTGCGAGCCGCTGCGGCGGGGCCATGGCCCTTCGACCTGGCCGTCATCGACCTCGACCTGACGGTCGCGGCGGCGGACGCCGTGGGGGACACCACCGCGGACATCGGTACGGGTGGGAACACCGCGAACACGGAAGAAGCCGGCGTGGAGTCCCCATCCCTGGCCGAGGCCATCCTCTCCGATCCGCTGCTACGAGGCATCGGCGTCGTCATGCTGATCACGCCCGGCCGTACGGGGAGCGCATGGCCGAACGCGTCGGGCACCCGCGAGCAGATCGTCCAGTCGGTCACCCGGCCGGCGAGCTCTCGCCGTCTGCTCGCGGCCGTGGAGAACACTCTCCGCCCGGCCGGAGCCGATGACGGGGCGGTGGCGGCTCAGCGGTACGAGACGCCTGAGACGTCCGCCGGCCCGGCCCGGCCCGAGGTGACGGCCCGCATTCTGGTGGTCGAAGACGATGAGGTCAGCCGCCAGGTCGCCACGCTGGTCCTGCAGAAGGCCGGCCACGAGGTCGAGATGGCCTGCGACGGGGCACAGGCGGTGCGGGAAGTGCTTTCCGGCGGCTATGACCTCGTGTTCATGGATTGTCAGCTACCGGTACTCGACGGCCTCGCCGCCACGACCGAGATCAGACGCAACCAGGACGTCCACGATGCCGTCCGGATCGTCGCGATGACCGCCGCGGCCATGCCGGACGACCGTGACCGATGCCTGGACGCGGGCATGGACGACTACCTCACCAAGCCGGTGGACTGGAAGCAGGTGCTCACCCGCATCCCCGCCTGGACCGAGGCCCGCGGCTCTGGGGCCGGTCACCGTCCTGTGCCGCATGACACCGCGGACCCCGATGGCTCCGGACGGCCGGAGGACGCGGATCGCGAACAACTGCAAGATCACGACGGGGAAGGGACGGAACACCACAGCGGTCCCCTTCGCCTGGATCCGGCGCTGTTCGACCCCGACGTCGTCGCGGAGCTGGCGAGCCTGCCCGCGCAGGACGTCGCCGAGATCGCCGATGCGTTCGTGTCCACCGCCCCGGACACGCTGCGCCGGCTGGAGGAGGCCGTGGAGACCGGGGATCTCACCCAGGCCGATCGGCTGGCGCACCGGCTCAAGAGCAGTTGCGCGACGATCGGAGCGGTCCGCGCCGCCGCCCTGTGCGAACGCATCGAGGAGCTGGCCGGCACCTCGCCGCCGGCCCCCGGCGCTTCGACGCCACTGCTCGACACTCTGGTGGAGCTGGCCGGCGAGATGTTCCATGTGTCGGAAGAGCTGCTGGGGCTGGCTCGAACGCCCTCTGATCGTGACGGGTCACACCGATTCCAGGGGTGACGACCCGTACGACCGCGGCGCCCGCCGTACGACCCGGGATCGCCGGCTCGCTCCGATCGATCCGGCCGTTATCCGGTGTGGCAGGTGTGATCATGCCAGTCCGGTGCCGCTGCCGGATCTCCCTTACACGGCCTGACCTGGTGCGCTCCAGACCCGGATCAAGGGTGTGGCCAGGTTCACACCCTCGGCCTCCTGTTACCCATGTCACAGTGACAGGCTGGTGCCCTAACGTGGCCGGTATCACACGGTGCATGTACAGCTTGTAGCCGCGGAATGACGGCGGCGGCATACTGACGCGTCACCTTGACAGGCCCAGGGCGGAGCCGATTCGGCCTGCCCCTGCGGGAGGTGGAGAGGTCCCCGATGACCCAGGCACAGGAGCGCGAGAGATGAGCACGGTCGAAGCGCCGATCTCCAAGAGTCGCGCGCAGATCAAGGAACGCACACTTCGCACGGACAACTGGCGCAGGACGCCGCTCATCACGTTCGTGATCTTCACGAGCTGGGTGCTGTACGCGACCGTACGAGCGATGATGGGGAAGTGGTACTGGGTAGAGGAGTACCACTATCTGACGCCGTTCTATTCACCGTGCGTGAGTGAAGGATGTGCTCCCGGGGCGGCCGAGTTCGGCACGTTCCTGCCCAAGCTGCCGTTCTTCGTGCCCTTCGCGGCGATCTCGCTGCCGTTCCTGCTGCTCTTCCGGCTGACGTGCTACTACTACCGGAAGGCCTACTACCGCTCGTTCTGGATGTCGCCCCCGGGCTGCGCCGTACGCGAGCCGCACGGGAAATACACCGGTGAGCGGCGGTTCCCGCTCGTCGCGCAGAACCTGCACCGCTACTTCTGGGCCGCCGCGTTCCTCATCTCCCTGGTCAACACCTGGGACGCGATCAAGGCGTTCCATGGCAAGGACGGCGGATTCGGCATCGGCCTGGGCTCGCTGATCCTGCTCACCAACGTGATCCTGCTGTGGGGTTACACGCTGTCGTGCCACTCCTGCCGGCATCTGGTCGGCGGGCGGCTGAAGAACTTTTCCAAGCATCCGGTCCGCTACTGGGCGTGGACGCAGGTATCCAAGCTCAATGAGCGGCATGGCCAGTTCGCGCTGATCACGCTCGGCTCGCTGGTGGCCGCGGACCTGTACGTCGCGCTCGTGTCCGGCGGCGCCATCTCCGATCTGCGAATCTTCAACTAGGGGCCAGGATGACCGACATCGAGAGGCATCAGTACGACGTCGTCGTCATCGGCGCCGGCGGCGCCGGGATGCGGGCGGCGATCGAGGCCCGGCTGCAGGGCAAGAAGACCGCGATCATCTCCAAGTCGCTGTTCGGCAAGGCGCACACGGTCATGGCCGAGGGCGGCGCCGCGGCGGCCATGGGCAACGTCAACTCCAAGGACAACTGGCAGGTCCACTTTCGCGACACGATGCGCGGAGGGAAGTTCCTCAACAACTGGCGGATGGCCGAGCTGCACGCCAAGGAGGCGCCGGACCGGGTCTGGGAGCTCGAGGCCTGGGGCGCGCTGTTCGACCGTACGAAGGACGGCAAGATCAGCCAGCGCAACTTCGGCGGGCACGAATACCCCCGTCTCGCGCATGTGGGGGACCGTACGGGCCTGGAGCTGATCCGGACGGCCCAGCAGAAGGTCGTCGCGCTCCAGCAGGAGGACCACGCCGAGTCCGGCGACTACGACGCCCGCATCAAGGTGTGGGCCGAGACGACCGTCACCAGGCTGCTCAAGAACGGCGACAAGATCGCGGGCGTCTTCGCCTATGTCCGGGAGACCGGCACGTTCGTGGTCATGGAGGCCCCGGCCGTCGTCCTCGCCACGGGCGGCATCGGGAAGACCTTCAAGGTCACCTCGAACTCGTGGGAATACACCGGCGACGGCCACGCGCTCGCGCTGCTGTCCGGGGCGACGCTCCTGAACATGGAGTTCGTGCAGTTCCACCCGACCGGCATGGTCTGGCCGCCGTCGGTGAAGGGCCTCCTCGTCACCGAGTCCGTACGCGGTGACGGTGGGGTGCTCCGCAACTCCGACGGCAAGCGCTTCATGTTCGAGTACATCCCCGAGGTGTTCAAGGAGCAGTACGCCACCACGGAGGAGGAGGGTGACCGCTGGTACACCGACGCGGACAACAACCGGCGGCCGCCGGAGCTGCTGCCGCGTGACGAGGTGGCCCGGGCGATCAACTCCGAGGTCAAGGCCGGGCGTGGTTCCCCGCACGGCGGTGTCTTCCTGGACGTGTCCACCCGGATGCCGGCCGAGGAGATCAAGCGCAGGCTGCCGTCGATGCACCACCAGTTCAAGGAGCTGGCCGACGTCGACATCACCGCCGACCCCATGGAGGTGGGCCCGACCTGCCACTACGTCATGGGCGGAGTGGAGGTCGACGCCGACACCGGCGCGGCCCTCGTTCCCGGGCTGTTCGCCGTGGGCGAGTGCTCGGGCGGCATGCACGGCTCCAACCGGCTGGGCGGCAACTCCCTGACCGATCTGCTGGTCTTCGGACGACGGGCGGGCCTGGGGGCGGCGGAGTACGTCGACTCCCTCGGCGACGACCGGCCCGCGGTGCCGGAGGCCGAGATCGCGGAGGCGTCCGCCGAAGCGCTCGCGCCGTTCGAGCGCGAGGGCGGGGAGAATCCCTACACCGTCCACGCCGAACTGCAGCAGATGATGAACGATCTCGTCGGCATCATCCGCACCGAGGAGGAACTCAAGGAGGCCCTCGAGGCCCTCGTCAAGCTCCGGCAGCGGGTCGCGGACGTGTCGGTGCAGGGCGGCCGCGGCTATCACCCCGGGTGGCACCTGGCCCTGGACCTGCGCAACATGCTCCTGGTCTCCGAGTGCATCGCCAAGGCGGCGCTGGAGCGCCAGGAGAGCCGCGGCGGTCACACCCGCGAGGACCACCCCGGGATGTCCGCGGAGTGGCGCAAGGTCAACCTGGTCTGCCGGCTGGCCGATGACAGCGTCGAGCTGAAGCGCCAGGCGGCCGAGCCGATGCGCGAGGACCTCCTCGCCCTCTTCGACAACGACGAGCTGAAGAAATACCTCACCGAGGACGAGCTTTCCGAGGAGAAGGACGCATGAGTTACGAGGCGAAGTTCCGGGTCTGGCGCGGCGACGCGGGCGAGGGCTCGCTGCAGGACTTCGGCGTCGAGGTCAACGAGGGCGAGGTCGTTCTCGACATCATCCACCGGCTCCAGGCGACGCAGGTCCCCGACCTCGCGGTCCGGTGGAACTGCAAGGCGGGCAAGTGCGGCTCCTGCTCGGCCGAGATCAACGGCATGCCCCGGCTGCTGTGCATGACCCGGATGTCCACGTTCGCCGAGGACGAGACGATCACGGTGACGCCCATCCGTACCTTCCCGGTCATCCGCGACCTGGTCACGGACGTCAGCTTCAACTACGAGAAGGCGCGGCAGGTCCCCTCGTTCGACCCCGGCGATGTCAAGCCGGGTGAGTTCCGGATGCGGCAGCAGGACGTGGAGCGCTCGCAGGAGTTCCGCAAGTGCATCGAGTGCTTCCTGTGCAACAACGTCTGCCACGTCATCCGCGACCACGAGGAGAACAAGCCGCAGTTCGCCGGACCGCGGTTCCTGATGCGGGTGGCCGAGCTGGAGATGCACCCGGCCGACGTCGCCGACCGGCGGGAGATCGCACAGGAGGACTTCGGGCTCGGGCTGTGCAACATCACCAAGTGCTGCACCGAGGTGTGCCCGGAGCACATCAAGATCACTGACAACGCCCTCATCCCGATGAAGGAGCGTGTCGCGGGCCGCCGTTACGACCCGGTGGTCTGGCTCGGCTCCAAGCTCGGCATCGTGAAGAAGGGCCAGGACACCCCCAAGGCCTGACCCACAGCCGTGATCTCGCGGTCGTCCG
>DASYNF010000189.1:0-21223 GCA_036008685.1 Actinomadura sp.
CCCCAAGGCCGCCTCCGGCTACGACCCGCTCACGGCCGCGCCGACCGTCATCACCGAGCAGCAGCGCAAAGAGGCGGGGATCGACGTGAAACCGGACGAGCCGACAGTGCCCGGCAACGAGCCCGGCCGCATCGTCCGCCCCGACGAGAAGCGCGGCTAGGACCAGGCGGTGGGCGGTCCCGGTCCCGGGACCGCCCGCCGCCGCGCGGTCGTCCTATCGCGCTCTCCGGACGAGGGCGCGGAACGCTCGCAGTGGCGCGGTGACCAGGCGGCCCACGCGATGGCTGAGCGAGTTGCGAAGCGCGGTGATCTGGGCCGTTCTGGCCTTGAGCTCCTGCTGGAGGCGCTTGAGCTCCGCCTGGTCCTGCCGGCGTTTCTGATTGAGATCGTCGAGCTTGCCCTGCGCGGTCTCCGCGGCCCGGACGAGCTCGGTCTCCTTGGCCTTCAGAGCCGTGTCCAGCCAGGCCGCCCGGGCACGCGCGTCGGCGAGTTCCTCAGTGAGCCGGTGCTGAGCCACCAGGGCCTCGCGATAGCCGAGCGGCTCACGGACCATGCCGGACTGCAGCTCGGCGAGCAGCCGGGCGTGGTCGGCGGCGGACAGCCCTCGCACCGCGGCCTCGAGCTCCGCCTCCAGCTCGACGGCCTGGCCGAGCAGAGCCCGGTCGCCCGGGTGCCCGGCCATCGCCAGCAGCGTGACCGTCACCCCGTCCAGGTCGAGCGTGGTGGGCCACGGGTGCCGGTATCCGCCCGAGACGAGCCCGGCGGCGAACTGCCGCAGGGCACGCGCCAGCGCGAGTTCGAATGGCAACTCCCCGGCCAGTTCCCAGCTCGGGTCGAGGACGGCGAACCACTCCCCGTCCACGATCACGTTGCCGGGCGTCGCGAAGGCCATGATCCCGGGCGCCTGCCCGGCCAGCCAGCGCGCGTACGACCGCAGCAGCCGGCGTACGGCCGGGACGTCCGACAGCGCGCAGGCCGTGCGCAGCGACTCCTCCAGCGTGTACCCGGCCGGCACCGGCCCGGCCAGCCGGGCCGGCTCGCGCAGGACCCGGCCGGCGTCGCGCGGCCCTGGCGGCTGCACGTCGCCTCGTACCCACCGGCCGTCGTCGTCGCGCAGTTCGTAGGTGGCCGCCCAGTGGCCCGGCGAGCCGTCGGTGATCAATCCGGCGGGTAGTTCTCCCGCGGGGCGCACGACGGCGATCCATGCCGGAGCGAGCCGGGCGCCCAGTCCGTGGGACAGCGCGGACCGGGCGAGACGGCAGGGGTCGGCGAGCACATGCCGTCCGGTGAACTCGTGCGCGAGCGCCGCCGAGATCAGCGTGGCCGCCGCTCCGTCGGGGCCAAGGCGCTCCTCGAGCCGATCGGCCGTGATCAGCACGGCCGGGGGCACGAGACCGGGATAGGCGGCATAGCACCGCTCGACCGACGCGCCCCGCTCACGTAGCCGGGCCACGAGCTCGGCCGGGCCGACGGGGACGGTGCCGTCGACGCCGTGCCTCGGCAGCCATTCGCCGTCCGGCGCCGCTCCGCCCGGATCGACCAGGCGGTGCACGCCGAGCTCGTTCTCGACCCCGATCACGAGCGCGCCCGCCGGGGCGAGCAGCGCGGACAGCCGGTCCAGGCTCTCGGACCAGGTCAGGGCGCTGCTGTCCGGGGCGGCGAGCGAATGAAACCCTCCCGCGGCGACGATGGCGTCGTAGGGGCCCTCGTCGCCCAGCTTGTCGAGACCACCGCACAGGACCGTCAGCCGTCCGGAGCCGGCCTGCCGCCGGCCGAGCTCCTGGGCGTCGGGCAATGACCGCACCAGGCACGTCACCCGGGCGCAGTGCGCGATCAGCCGATCGACCAGGCCGTCTCGGTGGGGGCCTGCGAGGAGCACGTGGCCCGAGGCGGGGACGACCCGCAGGAGGAGCGTCTCCAGGGCGCCGCCGCCGGGCCGACTGGCGTCGGCGTCCGACCAGTCGAACATCTCCCCGCCGATGAGATGGACGCCGTACTGCTCGGTCATGTGGTCTCCAACGGCCAACCGAAGATCTCCCGGAGTTCCTCGGGAGAGACGACATAGGGAACACCGAGTTCCGCCGCGGCGAACTCTCTCGCGACGGCCGGATCGATCGACGTGCCGTGCAGTTCCGGCCAGAGCCGCTCCAGCCGGGTCACACCGCCGAAGGCGGGGTTCGCTTCCTGCAGGACCATCGGGTCGCCATAGACCGCGGCCGCACAACCGACCGACGCCCCGTAGAGGATCGCCGTGCTCAGCCGGTTGGAGGCCACCCGCCGATGGCGGCGCAGCTCTGCCAGCTGCTTGTAGAGGAACTCCGTGTCCGTGTTCCGCCAGCGCCAGCCGCGCACTCCGTGCGAGATCACGCGAAAGCCCGCCGACTCGTACAGCCGCCGGACTGTCTCGTTGCGGTACTCCAGCCAATAGAGGCAGACCGTCACCGGACCCGTCTCGACCTCTTTGATGGTCTCGATGAGGCGCAGGTGATCGCCGGTCACCTCCTGGAATTCCCAGCCGTGGAAGGGGTACCAAATCGTGCCCGTACGCTCCTCGGCGCCGCCGTCATCCGGCTCCATCGCCAGCAGATAGTTCCAGGGGGCGCCGAGCGAGTGATAGCCGCGCCGTCCCATCGCCCATCCCCGCCGGCGGCACACGTCCGACCAGACGAACTTCACCCAGCCCGGCTCGAATGGCTGCTTCGGGCCGTAACCGTCCAGGACGTTCCAGCCATGTTGCACGACACCCGGTATGCGCGGCGGCCTGGCCGGATCGAGTCCGCAGTACCGGGCGAGGATATGCGCGTGTCCGTACCAGTGGTTGCCGTGATCCACATCCGCTCCTCAGCTCAAGGTTTCGCGCAGGACATCGATCACCCGATCCTGGTCGGCCTCGGTGAGGTCCGGAAACAGCGGCAGCGACAGCTGCTCGGCATAGAATCCCTCCGCCACCGGGCACATCCCCCGCCGATAGCCCAGATCCGTGAAGACCGGATGCCAGTGGGCCGGGATGTAGTTGACCTGCACGCCGATGCCCGCCGCCCGCATCCGCTCGTACACCTCGCGACGCCGGCCGCCGAGGACCCGCACCGCGTACAGATGCCAGGCCGGCTCCACGTGCGGGCGCCGGGCCGGCAGCCGCAGACCTTCGACACCGGCGAGCAGCTCGTCATAGCGCCGCACCAGGGCGGCGCGGCGGGCGATGAAGCCGGCGAGCCGCCGAAGCTGGCTGGCGCCGAGCGCGCACAGCACATCGGGCAGCCGATAGTTGAGGCCGAAGGCGTGCACCTCCTGGTGCCAGCCGCCTTCGTCCGGCGACCGTTGCAGCTCTGGATCCCGGACCAGGCCATGGTTGCGGAAGCGGCGCGCCGACTCCAGGGTGGCTGGGTCGCGTACCGCGACGGCACCGCCCTCCGCCGTCGTGACCGTCTTGGTGGGGAAGAACGAGAACGTGGTGAGATCGGCGAGGGCCCCCGTGGGGACGCCCCGGTAGCGGGATCCGATCGAGTGGGCGGCGTCGGCGACGAGCACCGCGCCGGCGCCGTCCGCGACCTTGCGGAGCGCGTCGTACTCGGCCGGATGACCGGCGTAGTCCACGGCCGTGACGGCCCGGGTACGGGTGGAGACGGCGGCGTCGGCGGCCTCCGGGTCCAGCGTGGCAGTGTCGTCCTCGACATCGGCGAACACCACCGTGGCGCCCAGCTGCGCCGCGGTCGCGGCCGTGGCGACGAAGGTCATCGGCGACGTGATCACTTCGGTGCCGGGGCCGACACCCGAGGCGGCATAGGCGACGTGCAGCGCCGCCGTGCCCGACGTGACGCTGACGCAGGGCACTCCGCCGGTCCACTCGGCCAGCGCCGCCTCGAACCGGTCGACCGCGGGTCCCGTCGTCAGCCAATCGCCGCGTAGCACTTCGGTGACCGCGGCGATGTCGCTCTCGTCAACGGACTGTCGTCCGTAGGGCAGCACGCCGGCTCACTCGAAGGACGCGAGCATCGCCCGCAGGTCGTCGACGGTCAGCCACAGGTCGTTGGTCTCCGAGCGGTAGGAGAACCCCTCGCTCACCGGCTGGCCACCCTCCGGCGGCGTGTAGCCCCAGGTGGCGATGGTAGGCATCACGACATACCGATCGGCGAGCCGTACGGTGCGGTGGCTGTCGTCGGGAGCGATCATCTCCTCGTGCAGCTTTTCCCCAGGCCGGATGCCGATCTCGTGGACCGGGGAGTCGGGCGCCACGGCCTGGGCCAGATCGACGATACGCATGCTCGGAATCCGCGGGACGTACAGCTCGCCGCCGTGCATGAGGCCGAAGGAGTCGAGGACGAAACCAACGGCCTGGTCCAGCGTGATCCAGAAGCGCGTCATGCGCTTGTCGGTGATCGGCAGGCTGCGGCCCTCGGCCGCCAGCCTGGCGAAGAACGGGATCACCGAACCCCGGCTGCCCATCACGTTGCCGTAGCGGACCACGGAAAGTCGGGTCTCGTGGTGGGCGGCGTAGTGGTTGGCCGAGACGAAGAGCTTGTCCGCGACGAGTTTGGTGGCGCCATAGAGGTTGATCGGGCTGGACGCCTTGTCGGTCGAAAGCGCCACGACCTTGCGCACTCCGCAGTCGATGGCGGCCTCGATCACGTTCTGCGAGCCGGAGACGTTGGTCTGGACGTACTCGAACGGGTTGTACTCCGCCGTGTCGACCTGTTTGAGCGCGGCCGCGTGCACGACGTGATCGATCCCGTGCATGGCGCGACGGAGCCGATCGCGATCGCGAATGTCCCCGATGAACCATCGCAGCCGCGGGTCATCGCCGAAGACCTGGCGCAGTTCGTACTGCTTGAGCTCGTCGCGAGAGAACACCACGACCCGACGCGGATCGAAATCTCGCAGTACCCGGGACACGAACGCCTTGCCGAATGACCCGGTACCACCCGTGATCAGGATCGATGATCCCGCCAAATCCACGTCGGTGACCCTCCAACGTCTAGGCCGTAACAATGACAACTGCTGTACCCTATCCGTTCATCTGCCCCTCCTAGCTCATTTAGCTGGAGAATTGTGTCCATTCGTACGGTAGGGGTCATTCAGGCACGCATGGGGTCCTCCCGCCTCCCCGGCAAAGTGCTCCGCCCGCTGACCGGACGTAGCGTGCTCGGCTGGGTCGTGCGCGCGGCCCGGGAGAGCGGAGCCCTTGACGATCTCGTCGTCGCCACGACGCGGGAGCCCGCTGACGACGCGATCGTCACAGAGTGCCAACGGCTCGGCGTCGCCTGGCACCGCGGTCCGGTGGACGACGTGCTGTCGCGGTTCGTCGGCGCGCTTCGCGACCACCCCGCCGACGCCGTCGCCCGCTTCACCGCCGACTGCCCGCTGCTGGACCCGGCCCTGATCAGCGCAGCGGTCGGCACGTTCCGCGCGGTTCCGGCGCTTGACTACCTCGGCACGATGCTGCCGCGCACGCTGCCCCGCGGCATGGACGTCGAGATCATCGGTACCGCCGCCTTGCACCGCGCCGACGCACTCGCCCGCGATCATCACCGGGCGCACGTGACGTCGTACGTCTACACCCATCCGGCCGCGTTCAACGTCATGGGCCTGACCTTCCCGCCGGGCGCCGAACGGCTGCGCGTCACCCTGGACACGGCGGCGGACTGGGACGTCATCACCGCGATCGTGACCGCGCTCGGGGACGTGCCCGCGTCCCTGCGGACGATCATCGAATGGCTCGAAGGCCACCCCGAGGTGGGCGTGCTGAATGAGGACGTCCGGCAGAAGGTGCTCGAGGAGGCATGACCCCTCGGGTCGGGATTCGCTGTGACGCCGGACCACTCATCGGCGTCGGACACGTCATGCGCTGCCTGGCCCTGGCCGAGGAGCTTCTCGGGCGGGGCGCCGAGGTGTCGTTTCTGGGGGGTCTCGGTGGCCTCGAGTGGATCCGAGATCAGCTCCGGGCACGGGGTCTGCCGCTGCTGCCGGGGCCCCTGAGCCCGGAGGGGCTCATCACGGCGGCGCGACGGCTCCGGCTCGACGCCATGGTCCTGGACTCCTATGAGCTCGACCCGCACTGTGCCGGCGCCCTCCGGCAGGCTGGCATGACCGTCTTGGCCATCGTCGACGGGGACACACGGGGCCAGGACGCCGATCTCTATCTGGACCAGAATCTCGGTGCCGAGCACTCTCCGGTGAACCTGCCCGCCGGGACCGTCCGGCTGGCCGGGTCGGGCTTCGCGCTGCTGCGAGACTCCGTACGCGCGTTGCGCCCGGCCGGTCCACGACGGCCGGGCGACGGCGTGCCTGGGGTGCTCTGCTTCTTCGGCGGCACCGATACCGCAGATGCCGCACCACGGGTGATCGAGCTGGCGGCGGCGACCGGGGCGCCGTTCGCGGCCACCGTCATCGCGGCGCGGGATTCAACCGCCGACGCGCTGGCGGCCATCGCGTTGGCGCCCGGCCAATCCGTCACAGCGGTCGCCCCAACCGATCGGCTTCCGCACCTCGCCGCGGCCGCCGACCTCGTGGTCAGCGCGGGGGGCACCTCGACCTGGGAACTACTGTGCCTGGGCGTCCCGGCGGCGCTGATCTGGGTGGCCGACAATCAACGACAGGGCTACGACGCACTCGTCTCTCGCGGCCTGGCCGCCGGGCTCGGCGCGGTCACCGGCCTGGGCGGCGACGCGGAGGCGACGCTGAAGGGCCTGCTCACCAACCCGGCGGCACGTACCGACCTGGCCGCCCGGGGGTTCACCGTCGTCGACGGCCGCGGCCGGGAGCGGGTGGCGGACGAACTTCTCTCGCACCTGACACCCCGCCCGGCCTAGAACCTGCCTGGTCAGAACAGGTCCCAGGTGAGCGGTGTGCCTCGTGGGACGTCGGCTTTGAACACGCGGCCGATGACCGCGTCGATCGCGTCCGGGGAGAGACCGCCGGCAGGCCGGATCGAGCGCACGTTGCGCTCGGTGGCCGACTCGCCCGCGGCCACGTCCGCCACGACGTAGAGGGACCGGCGGAGTCGCAGAACCTCCGCCTCGGCCGGCCGAGCGCCGATCCGCGGCCTTCCGAGTGCCTGCCAAGCGCGCTCGGTCTCGGCCACCAGGGCCGACAGCTCCGCGGGCTCGGCCGAGAAGGCGGCGTCCACACCACCTCCGGCCCGGTCGAGCGTGACGTGCTTCTCGATGAGACAGGCGCCGAGCGCCACCGCGGCGACCGGGACGCCGATGCCCATCGTGTGGTCGGAGTACCCGACCGGGACGTCGAACATGCTCTCGATCAGCGGCAACGCCCGCAGGTTGGTGTCGGCGGGATCCGCCGGGTACGACGCCGTGCAACCCAGCACGACCAGCTGCTCGCAGCCGGCCTCGCGCGCCGTCCGGACCGCCGCGTCGATCTCCCCGACACTCGCCATGCCGGTTGACACGATCAGTGGCTTGCCGGTGCGCGCCACGTATCTGATCAGGGGCAGGTCGACGATCTCACAGGACGCGATCTTGTACGCGGGGACGTCCAGCGACTCCAGGAAGTCCACGGCCGTCGGATCGAAGGGGCTGGAGAAGGCGACCAAGCCGTGCTCCCGCGCCCGTGCGAAGATCGGCTCGTGCCAATCCCAGGGGGTGTGGGCCCGCTCGTACAGGGCGTAGAGACTCTCACCGCCCCACAGGTCGTGGCCGGCACCGACCTGGAATCGGGGATGGTCCACATCCACCGTCATGGTGTCCGCGCGGTAGGTCTGCAGCTTGAGTGCCTGCGCGCCCGAGGCGGCGACGGCATCGACGATCGCCAGTGCGCGGTCGAGATCGCCGTCATGATTGCCGGACATCTCGGCGACGATCAGCGGGCGATGCTCCGAGCCGACCTGATGCTTTCCGATGGTCACCGTCTTCACTGATCACTCACCCTTCTTACCGGCCGCGCGGGGTCGCTCCGAAAGCCCGCCGCGACGCATTCGACCTGAACGACTTCATATGCCCCGGCGTCGGCCTCACGCAGCCGGCGGCCGGTCTCGACGAAGCCGTACTCCCGATGGAGCCGCAGCGACCCAGCGTTGTTCGCCAGGACCTCAGCGCGGACCACGGCCAGATCCAGGGCGTCGAAGGCATGGCCGAGCGCGGCCGGCCCGAGCCCGGCGCGGGCCCGCGGCATGTCTCCGCGCTGCCACAGTCCCTCGAGGTCGAAGTAGAACCCCCAGAGCGCCGCGGCCGCGGTCCGGTCATGTTCGAACGTCACCACGCCGCAGGGGATGCCGTCCAGCTCATAGATCAGGACCAGGCGAGCCGGGTCGGCCTCGACGCCCGACCACCACCGCGCGTGCTCGCGCTCATCGATCTCGTGGGTCGTGTGACTGGCCTGCCGAACCTTGGGGTGATTGCGCCACTGGCGGATCATCTCCCTATCGCCTTCCCTGGCGTCCCGCACTATGTCCGGCATGGGCGACGAGCTTAGCGGCACGCCGCACCCCGTCCGTCATGGCACCCTCCCGTCGCCGCGTGGCACGCGGTGCCGGGATCCGGCCGGGATGATGAGGTCAGTGGGCGGCTGCGGCGCCGCTGGTGACGCGGTAGACGTCGTAGACGCCGTCGATGGAGCGCACCGCCCTGAGCACATGGCCGAGGTGCTTGGGATCGCCCATCTCGAAGGTGAAGCGGCTCACGGCCACCCGGTCGCGCGTCGTCGTCACCGAGGCCGACAGTATGTTGACGTGCTGGTCCGACAGGACCCGGGTCACGTCGGAGAGCAGCCGTGGCCGGTCGAGGGCCTCCACCTGGATCGCCACGAGGAACACCGAGTCCTCACCCGGAGACCACTTCACGTCGACGAGCCGGTCCGGCTGGGTCTTCAGGTGAGCGACGTTGACGCAGTCGACGCGGTGCACCGAGACGCCGCTTCCCCTGGTGACGAATCCGACGATGTCGTCGCCCGGCACCGGTGTGCAGCAGCGCGACAGGCGGACCCAGACATCAGGGTCACCGGCCACCATCACTCCGGGATCACCGGCCGGGCGGCTGCGCTTGCGGCGGGTCGGGATCGCGGTCTCGGCCAGGTCCTCCTCGGCGCTCTCCGCACCGCCGAGGGCCTCCACCAGCTTCTGGACCACCGACTGGGCCCCGACGTGGCCCTCCCCCACGGCCGCGTAGAGGGCCGACACGTCCGGATAGCGAAGGTCACGAGCGAGGGCCAGGAGCGCCTCACCGGACATCATCCGCTGCAGCGGCAGGTTCTGCTTGCGCATGGCCCGGGCGATGGAGTCCTTGCCCGCCTCGATGGCGGTCTCCCGGCGCTCCTTGGAGAACCAGTGCTTGATCTTGTTGCGGGCGCGGGGGCTCTTGACGAAGTTGAGCCAGTCCCGGCTGGGACCGGCGTCCTGTGACTTGGTCGTGAAGATCTCGATGGTGTCGCCGTTGTCGAGCGCCGACTCCAGCGGAACCAGCCGGCCGTTGACGCGGGCGCCGATACAGCGGTGGCCGACCTCGGTGTGGATGGCGTAGGCGAAGTCGACCGGGGTCGCCCCCTGCGGCAGGGCGATGACGTCTCCCTTGGGGGTGAAGACGAACACCTCCGACACCGAAAGGTCGAAGCGAAGGGACTCCAGGAACTCGGCCGGATCGGCCGTCTCCTTCTGCCAGTCGAGGAGCTGCCGCAGCCACTGCATGTCGGCGGCCTTACGGCCGGCGACCGTCTCCTCCTTGTACTTCCAGTGCGCGGCGACGCCGTACTCCGCCCGCCGGTGCATGCCCCACGTGCGGATCTGCAGCTCCACCGGCTTGCCCTCGGGGCCGATCACCGTGGTGTGCAGCGACTGGTACATGTTGAACTTGGGCATGGCGATGTAGTCCTTGAACCGGCCGGGGACCGGGTTCCATCGCGCATGGATCGAGCCGAGGGCGGCGTAGCAGTCACGGACCGAGTCGACCAGGACCCTGATGCCCACCAGGTCATAGATGTCGTCGAAGCCGACGTCCCTGGCGATCATTTTCTGGTAGACGGAGTAATAGTGCTTCGGCCGCCCGGTCACGGTGGCCTTGATCTTGGCCTCGCGCAGGTCACCCGACACGTACTCGATCACGGCCTGGAGATAGTCGTCCCGGCGTGGCGCGCGCTCCGAGACCAGCCGTGCGATCTCGTCGAAGCGCTTGGGATACATCGTCGCGAACGCGAGGTCCTCGAGCTCCCACTTCAGGGTGTTCATGCCCAGGCGGTGTGCCAGCGGAGCGAAGATCTCCAGCGTCTCGCGCGCCTTGCGTTCCTGTTTGTGCCGCGGCAGGTAGCGCAGGGTCCGCATGTTGTGAAGCCGGTCGGCAAGCTTGATCACCAGAACGCGGATGTCGCGCGACATCGCCACGACCATCTTGCGCACGGTCTCGGCCTCGGCCGCCTCACCGTACTTGACCTTGTCGAGCTTGGTGACCCCGTCGACCAGCGCGGCGATCTCGTCGCCGAAGTCCTGCCGCAGCTGGTCCAGGGTGTAGGAGGTGTCCTCGACCGTGTCGTGCAGGAGGGCCGCGCACAGGGTCTCCTGGTTCATGCCCAGTTCGGCCAGGATGGTGGTGACGGCGAGCGGATGCGTGATGTACGGGTCGCCGCTCTTGCGCTTCTGATCACGGTGGTGGTGGGCGGCCACGTCATAGGCGCGCTCGATGAGCCGCAACTCCGCCTTGGGATGGGTGTTGCGGACAGTCTTGATCAGAGGTTCGAGAACCGGGTTCATAGTGACACCACGCTGGGCGCCCAGCCGGGCGAGCCGTCGGCGGACCACGCGGGCCGCCGAAGGTGGAATCGGGGCCGGCGCCTGCCCCGACGAAGATGCGGATGCGTGTGCGGGTCGCGTCGGCTCGGCGCGCGCGCCAGTGGCCGCCCGGGGCGTGGCGGGCGCGGTTTTCCGCCGTGCGTCTTCGCGGACCGCGGCCTCCGTCGCCGCCGCGTCCTCTACCGCATCGGTCGAGGCCACCTCACCGGGCACGCAGCCTCCTCATCTGAGTGACGAACGAACCCGGGGCCATAGGCGATCAGACGCTGCGGACCCGACGGATTGTCCGGCACCTCCTTCGCCGCGAGCGCGGCTCCTCGGTGACGCCAGTGTATCGAGCGCCTATTTCGTACTAGACCGTAACCAGGGCGTGGATGTCCAAATTCCCCAGCCGCGCACGGCCGCCGAGAAAACCCAGCTCCATCAGAACCGAAAGGCCGACGATGTCGCCGCCGCCCTGCCGGACGAGATCCGCGGCGGCCTGGGCGGTGCCCCCCGTGGCGAGCACGTCATCAACGATCAATACCCGCTCGCCCGGCTCGAACGCGTCCCGGTGGACCTCGATCGTCTCGGCGCCGTACTCCAGATCATAGGACTTCTCATAGGTCCGCCAGGGCAACTTGCCCTTTTTCCGGATCGGTACGAGGCCCGCGCCGAAATGGTAGGCCACCGGGCCGGCCAGGATGAACCCACGCGCCTCAAGGCCTACGACCTTGTCGATCGTGCCCCGTCCGTAATGGGAGACGATGGCGTCCACGACCCCGGCGAAGGCCGTGGGATCGGCCAGGAGCGGGGTGATGTCCTTGAAGACGACGCCGGGTTTCGGATAGTCCTGGATGTCGCGGATCCGCTCCAGGATCAGCTTCTCTATGTCCATGGGTCGTGGGGCTCCAGGTCCCGCCACGGCTATTTCTGTCCACCGCGGCTGCGCCGCGTCCCGCGGACGGGCTGCTGTCTCGGCCCGCGCTGCACGACCTTGCGCGGCGTGGCCGTATCCCCGGCCGGGGACGCCTCGTCGTCCTCGAAAACCTCCGTGAGCGTGCCGCCGTGCTCGGCGCCGTCGGCCCGCAGGCTCTGCCCCTGACGGCCGCTCTTCTCGCTGCGCGCCTGCCGCTTGGCACTCGACTGACGGGCGGCGAGACGCTCGCGGAGCTCCTTCATCTTCGGCTCGCGCTCCTTGAAGTCCGCGAGGAGAGGAGTCGCGATGCAGATGGAGGAGTAGGTCCCGGCCAGCATGCCGACGAAGAGCACCAGCGACAGGTCCTTGAGGGTGCCCGCCTGGAGCAGCCCGGCCCCGATGAACAGCAGACCGGCCACCGGGAGCAGCGCGATGAGCGAGGTGTTGATGGACCGGACGAGCGTCTGGTTGACCGCCAGGTTGGCCGCCTGGCTGTAGGTCCGCATGGGCCCGGTCCCGCTCCCGAGACCGCGGGTGTTCTCCCGGACCTTGTCGAAGACGACGACCGTGTCGTACAGCGAATAGCCCAGGATGGTGAGAAGGCCGACCACCGACCCCGGCGTGACCTCGAACTGAACCAGCGAATAGACACCCACGGTGATGAGGATGTCGTGCGCCAGGGCGATGATCGCCGCGAGGGCCATCTTGGCCTCGAAGGTCACCCAGAGGTAGACCATCACCAGGAGCACGAAGATCACGAGCCCCTGCAGCGCCTTTTTGGACACATCGGCGCCCCAGCTGGCGCCGACGGTCTGCACGGCCACGTCGTCGGAGGACTTGAGGCCGTACTTCTGTGCCACCGTCTGCTGGACCTTGGCGACCTCGCCGGAGTCGAGGCTCTCGGTCTGGACCCGCCAGCCCGCGCTGGTGGACTGCACGATGGGCTCGCCGATGTGGACGCCGGAGTCCTTCACGGTCGAGCGGACCTCCGCCGTGGAGGCGCTCGAGGCCTTGAACTGGAAGACCGACCCGCCCTTGAACTCGATGCCCCGGTTGAGTCCCAGGGTGGCCAAGGAGATGATGCTCACGATCAGGATGAATCCGGAGACGAGGTACCAGAACTTCTGCTTGCCGACGAAGTCGATCGAGACCTCGCCGCGATAGAGCCGGCCCCCGAGGTTACCCAGGCGCGACATCAGGCCTCCTTCGTCACCGGACGGGCGGTGACCTTGGTCTTGCCGCCGAGGCGGCGCGGGTCGAGACCGGACATCGGGTGTCCCTTGCCGAAGAAGGGCATGCTGGCCAGCCAGCTGATCATCGGCTTGGTGAACAGGAACACCACTGCGACATCAATCAAGGTCGTG
Source organism: Actinomadura sp. (assembly GCA_036008685.1). Lineage (GTDB taxonomy): Bacteria > Actinomycetota > Actinomycetes > Streptosporangiales > Streptosporangiaceae > Actinomadura_C. The sequence goes on from DASYNF010000189.1 coordinate 12,989, forward strand.
AGACCGAGGGTGAACGCGAACCCCTTCACGCTACCGATGGACACCATGTACAGCACGGCGGCGGCGAGGAAGGACACCGCGTCCGCCACCAGGATCGTCCGCCGGGCCCGTTCCCAGCCGCGCTCGACCGCACTGCGCAGGCTCCGGCCCTCACGGACCTCGTCCCGCAGTCGCTCGAAATAGACCACGAACGAGTCCGCCGTGATGCCGATCGCGACGATCAGGCCGGCGATGCCCGCCAGTGAGAGCCGGAAGTCGATGAACTTCCCGAGCAGAGCGACGCTCTCGTAGGTCAAAAGCCCCGCGATCACCAGGCTGGAGATCGACACCAACCCGAGCCCGCGGTAGTAGAACAGCGAGTACAACGCGACCAGCCCCATGCCGATCGCTCCCGCCAGCAGGCCCGCGTTGAGCTGGTCCTTGCCGAGGGTGGGCGAGACCGTCTCGATCGAGCTCTGCTGGAACTTCAGCGGCAGCGCGCCGTACTTCAGCACGCTCGCGAGGTCGGTGGCGTACTGCTGCGTGAAGCTCGCGGGGGGCCCATCGATGCTGGCCTGTCCGCCCATGATCGCGCCGCGGTCGATGCTCGGCGCGGAGACGACGGTGCCGTCGAGCACGATCGCCACCTGCCGCTGGGGCGTGCCCGCGGTCGCGTTCGAGGCATCGGTGGTGACGGCCCCGAAGTCCTTGGCGCCCTGGGATTTGAAGTTCAGGCTGACCGACCAGCTGGCCTGGCCCTGCGTCGGGTCCGGCGGCACCGCGTTGGCCGAGGCGACCTGACGGCCCTCGACCCGCACCGGGCCGAGGATGTACTTCGTCGAGCCGTCCTGGTCGCACGCGGCGACCCACTTGCGCTTGGGGTCGTCGGCGCCCGGGGTCTGCTTGTTGGGGCCGGAGCAGTTGAGCTGCTGGAACTGCTTGATCACTGCGGGATCGTCGACGCCGGCCAGCCCCTGGGCCGATGGCGGGGGCGGCGGCGTCGAGGGCGAGGTCCCCGGCTTGGGGGACTTGGTCCCGGGCTTGGAGTCCGAGGGCTGGGGCGACGGGTTCGGTGTCGGCGCCGTCAGCGCGTAGGAGAGCGCCCGGCCCCGCGGCGTGGAGGACGGCGTGGAGCCGCCCGTGGCCGCCGGGCTCGGGGTCTTGGCCGCCTTGTCGCTCTTGCCCTTGGGCGTGGTGGTCGGGCTCGGCGTCGTGGGCGGTGCCGTCGGGGGCGTCGCTCTGGCCGCCTCGGCCGCGAAGACCTGGCGGAACTGCAGCTGGGCCGTCGTGCCGATCAGCTTGACGATCCGCTGCTGCCCCTCGCGTCCGGGCACCTGGATGATGATGACGTTGGCGCCCTGCTTGGTGACCTCCGCCTCGGACACGCCCAGGCCGTTCACCCGGTCCCGCATGATCTGCAGGGCCTGGCTCATCTGGGCCGGCGGTGCGGTCTTTCCGCTCTCGGTCACCGCGGTCAGCGTCACGGTCGTGCCGCCGGCGAGATCGAGGGCGAGCTTGGGGCTGTGAGCCTTCTGCCAGAACATCACGCCGCTGAGTGCGGCCATGACGATGAGCAGGGCGATGATCGCCCGTCCCGGCTTTGGCGTGTTTCTGCGCGGCGAGGCCACTGGTCGTCTAACTTCCCGTCTGAACTGAAAGCCGGCTCGGCGTCAGGCCGAGGGCTTGCCCGGAGTCTTCTTATCGGACCCCGTAGAGCCCTTGGCCTCCTCGGCCGCCTTGGCGTCGTCGGAGGTAGCGTCCTTGGTCAGGTCGGTGGCCTCCTCCGCCCGGACCGGCTCGCCGGAGGCCACGCCGTCCTCGACGGCGGCAACGCCGTCGCCCGCGGGTGCCTCGTCGGCGTCGTCGGTCAGCACCTGCATGACGGCCTGCTTGACGAAGCGCACCTGCACACCCGGGGCGATCTCGAGAACCATTCCGTCATCATCAACGGTGACGACGGTCCCCTGCATTCCGCTCGTGGTCAGCACGCGGGTGCCCGGGCGCACCGCTCCCTGCATCTGCGCCTGCTCGCGACGGCGCTTCGTCTGCGGCCTGATGAGGAAGAAATAGAAGGCCGCCACAATGACGACCAGCGGCAGGAACTGCACCAGCGGGTTGGTCTGCTGCTGCGCCGCGAGAAACTCTATGTTGCCCTTCACAGGGGCATCCTTCCGATGTGGTTGATCCAGCTTTCCGCCGGATTTGTCACAAGAGACCGGCGGCTGGGGACGATGCCAAGTCCCGGAGTCTAGCCAAGTCCCGGAGTGTAGAGAGCTATGTGGAACCCCGGCAACGACATCGTGATCAGACGTGTCCCGGAGTTCCTCAAAAACCCTACTCCGGTTCGTCCTCGGACGCATCGAACAAAGTGCTCGCAGTGATCGCTCCGGGCACTCCCGGGGGTGGGGTCAGCCCCATGTGCTCCCATCCCGCCGGGGTCGCGATGCGGCCGCGTGGCGTGCGGGCCAGCAGTCCGTGCCTGACCAGGAAGGGTTCCGCGACGACCTCGACCGTCTCCGGCTCCTCACCGACCGAGACGGCGAGCGTCGACAGCCCGACCGGCCCGCCACCGAACCTGCGCAGCACGGCCCCGAGCACCGCCCGGTCCAGCCGGTCGAGTCCCCGCTCGTCCACCTCGTAGAGCGCCAGGGCCACGCGGGCGAGATCACGAGTGATCACGCCGTCGGCCCGCACCTCTGCATAGTCGCGGACCCGGCGCAGCAGCCGGTTGGCGATCCGGGGCGTGCCCCGGGAGCGGCGGGCGATCTCAATGGCCCCTTCGGCCTCGACCTCCACACCGAGCAACCCCGCCGACCTGCGGATGATGATCTCCAGTTCGGACGGTTCGTAGAAGTCCATGTGGGCGACGAAGCCGAACCGGTCCCGCAGCGGCGCGGGCAGCAGGCCCGCCCGTGTCGTCGCCCCGACGAGCGTGAACGGCGAGATGTCGAGCGGAATCGCCGTGGCCCCGGGGCCCTTTCCTACCACCACGTCGACCCGGAAGTCCTCCATCGCGACATAGAGCATCTCCTCGGCGGGCCGGGCCGTCCGGTGGATCTCGTCAAGGAACAGGACCTCGCCCTCGGACAGCGTCGACAGCACGGCGGCGAGGTCACCGGCCCGCTCGATCGCCGGCCCGGAGGAGATCCGCAGTGGCTGCCCCAGCTCCGCGGCGATGATCATCGAAAGGGTGGTCTTGCCGAGGCCGGGGGGACCGCTGAGCATGATGTGGTCCGGTGGCCGGCCACGCCGGACCGCGCTCTGCAGTACCAGGGACAACTGCTCGCGCACGCGCTCCTGGCCGATGAAGTCATCCAGCCGCTTGGGCCGGAGCGCGGCCTCGATGATCTGCTCCTGGCCGTCCGCGGCCGCGGAGACCACCCGGTCCTCGCCGTTCATCGGCGTGCCCCGGCGACCGTGCGTCCGCGGCTCATCGGCTGCTCAGCCGTTTGAGCGCGGACTTGAGCAGAGTCGCGACCGGCGGGATCTCGTCACCGTCCAGGTCGGCGGCCACGGCTTCCACTGCGGCGTCGGCCTCCTTGCCGGGCCACCCCAGGTTGACCAGGCCGGCGTGCACCTGATCGCGCCACGGCTGCGGGCGGGCCTGCGCGCCGGGGAGGGCGTCCGGGCCGTCCTGGAGAGGACGGCCGAGCCGGTCCTTCAGCTCCAGCACGAGGCGCTGTGCGCCCTTCTTGCCGATTCCCGGCACCTTCGTGAGCGCGCCGAGGTCCTCGGCGGCCATCGCACGGCGCAGGGCGTTGGGAGTGTGCACGGAGAGCATGGCGAGCGCGAGCCGCGGGCCGACCCCGCTGGCGGTCTGCAGCAGCTCGAAGGCCGATCGCTCATCGTCGTCGGCGAAGCCGTACAGGGTGAGCGAATCCTCTCGTACGACCAGTGACGTGGGGACGTGCGCCTCGTCGCCGACCTGCAGCCTGGCGAGTGTGGCCGGCGTGCAGTGAACCGACAGGCCCACCCCGCCCACCTCGACGACGGCGCTGTCAGGCCCCGAGGCCGCGACCCGGCCGCTGACGAACGCGATCAATTGCCGCTTCCTCTCCGTGTTGCCGTAGGGGGTGTTGTCGTACGTGCGGCGGCGGCCGCCAGCCGGGCCTGCGCGCCGCCGCGCCAGATGTGGCAGATGGCCAGTGCCAGTGCGTCGGCCGCGTCGGCCGGCTTGGGAGGGGTATCCAGGCGCAGCAGCCGGGTCACCATCATGGTGATCTGGCTCTTGTCCGCCCGCCCGTTGCCGGTCACCGCGGCCTTGACCTCGCTCGGCGTATGGAGCGCGACCGGGAGCCCGCGCCGGGCGGCGCACACGATCGCGACCGCGCCGGCCTGGGCCGTCCCCATGACCGTACTGACATTGTGCTGGCTGAACACCCGCTCCACTGCCACCGCATCGGGCTTGAAGGCGTCGAGGACGGCCTCGATGCCCTCTTCGATGCCGAGCAGCCGGATCGCGATCTCGGCGTCCGGGCTCGTGCGGACCACGTCGACGGTCACGAGCTTCAGACGGGAGCCCGGAGCTCCGTCGACCACCCCCACGCCGCATCTGGTCAGCCCGGGATCGACTCCCAGCACCCGCACGCCGTCACCTTTCGCTCATTTGTTCGGCACGAGGCTATCGGGCCGCTGTGTCATCGTCTCGCACACTCCCGCGCGTGTCGCGTCGGCCCTGGGCCCTGGGCCCGGAGCCGGCGCCGGGCCCAGGGCCACCCGAGTGGTGTCCCAGGGCCGGAGTGGCAAGGGCCGTCCGACACGGACCGGATGAGTCAGAAGTCGTCCAGCGCGAAGGGCGTGGTGGCGAAGGCGGCCGTGAGGACCGTGGCGTCGTCACCGCCGGCCAAGAGCCCGCAGCGACGCAGCGTGCTGACCGGGACGCCGGCGAAGAGCGCCGCCAGCCCGCGGGCCGGCAGCCGTACCGCCGCGGGATCGCCGGCGGTACGGGTCAGGGTCCCCCGGCCGTCACGGACCGACAGCCGCCAGGTCCCCGCGTTGGACGGCCGTAGTTCGTCGTCGACGGCAAGGGTGATCCCGCCGGTCACGTGCGGGGGGAAACCCCGCGTGGCGATGGCGGCGGGAGCGTCCACGATCCGCAACATCCACGACCGGCGGTGGACGTCCTCGGCGGAGCGGTCGCGCAGTTGCCACAGGAGGGGGTCGTGCGGCGAGATGCACGCACGGACGGTCTTGGCCGTCGAGGACCCCGAGCCCACGACCGACCACAGGGCCCGCGCGGTCCGCTCCGAAGCCGCCACGGCGCGCTCGACCACCAGCCCGGTGCCGTCACCGTTCCAGCGGTACAGCAGGAAACCGTCCTCGGCCAGATAGGCGTAGACGTCCGGTCCGGACAGGACCCAGCGGGTGTGGTCGACGCCCCGTTCGAACGGCCCGCTGTCGCGGGCCGTCCGGTGGACTCCGGCAAGGACGCCGACGACCTGTGCGGCGTCCTCCGGCCCGGCGCGGCGGATCTCCACCGGGTCCACGGCCAGGGGGCGAAGCGCCTCCGCCGGCAAGGTCACCCAGTGCTGCACGCCGGCGTGCTCGTACCCCACCCGCCGGTAGACGGGGGCGGTGGCCGGATAGAGGACCGACAGCGGCATGCCGCGTGCCGCGATCAGCTCGATGAGCCCGCGCGCGAGCCTGGCCCCCACGCCGCGGCCCCGCTCTTCCGGGGAGACGAACACACTCGCCACCCCGCCCATCGGCACGGCGGTACCGGACCACCACTGCTCCATGGGGTGGTAGCGGCCCGACCCGATCAGCCGGCCGCCGTCGTAGCAGCCGAGGACCCGGCCGGCCTCGATCGCCTCCCGGGCCGGCGGGACGGCCCGCGCGCGTTCGCCGGGGGGCAGCGGCCCGAAGGCGCGCCCGCTCAGATCGAAGAGTGCGTCGAGGTCGTCGGGTGCGACGTCACGGATCTCCACGGCTCACGACCGTACGGCATGGGTGTGCGCCCATGAGGTCCCGCAGGGCGGAGTCCCGCGCGGCGAGGCCCGCTCAGCCGATCTTCTCCATGACCTCGTCGGAGACGTCGAAGTTGGCGAAGACGTCCTGGACGTCGTCGCTGTCCTCCAGTGCCTCGAGGAGCCTGAACACCTTCTTGGCGTTCTCCTCCTCGAGCGGGACGGTCACGCTGGGCAGCCAGTTGGCGTCGGCCGACTCGTAGTCGATGCCGGCCTCCTGCAGCGCGCTGCGAACCCCCACCATGTCCCCGGCCTCGCTGACGACCTCGAACGAGTCACCGAGATCGTTGACCTCTTCGGCTCCGGCGTCCAGGACCGCCATCATGACCTCGTCCTCGGAAGTGCCGTCCTTGGGGACGATGACGACGCCCTTGCGGTTGAACAAGTAGGACACCGAGCCGGGGTCGGCCATCGAGCCACCGTTGCGGGTCATGGCCGTACGGACCTCGGAGGCGGCCCGGTTGCGGTTGTCGGTCAGGCACTCCACCAGCACGGCGACACCACCGGGGCCATAACCCTCATAGGTGATGTTCTGCCACTCCGCGCCACCGGCCTCCTCACCGGCGCCGCGCTTACGCGCGCGCTCGATGTTGTCCAACGGCACGGAGCTCTTACGGGCCTTCTGGACGGCGTCGTAGAGGGTGGGGTTGCCGTCGGGGTCGCCGCCGCCGGTGCGCGCCGCCACCTCGATGTTCTTGATCAGCTTGGCGAACAGCTTGCCCCGTTTGGCGTCGACGACGGCTTTCTTGTGCTTGGTCGTCGCCCACTTGGAATGGCCGGACATCTGTCAATCCTCCTGCTCAATCGCGGGGCGTGATGACTCCGCGCACGAGATCTGCGAAATAGCGATGCACGCGATAGTCGCCCGTCAGTTCTGGGTGGAACGCCGTCGCCATGAGGCGCCCCTGACGGACCGCGACGATCCTACCGGCGGCGTCCCCTGTCTCGGCGCGGCCGAGGATCTCGACGCCGTCGCCGACGGCCTCGACCCAGGGGGCGCGGATGAAGACGGCACGCAGCGGGGACTCCCCTGGTGGGCGGTCCGGTCCACCGAAGGCCACATCGCTCTCGAACGAGTCGACCTGCCGGCCGAAGGCGTTGCGTCGTACGACCATGTCGATGCCGCCGATGGTCTCCTGGCCCTCGATTCCGCCGAGGATGCGGTCGGCCAGCATGATCATGCCGGCACAGGAGCCGTAGGCCGGCATGCCCGCCTCGATCCGCTTGCGGAGAGGGCCGAGGAGGTCGAAGGTCCGGGCGAGCTTCCACATCGTGGTGGACTCGCCGCCCGGGATCACCAGCGCGTCCACATGCTCCAGCTCCTCGGGACGGCGTACGGCCACGGCCGACGCGTCGCAGGCCGCGAGCGCGCGCATGTGCTCGGCCACGTCGCCCTGCAGTGCGAGCACCCCGATCGTCGGCACAGTGATACCAGCCCTTCACCCAGACGCGGCTTGCAACCCTTGAGACTAGTCCTTCATAGAACAGCGGACGCGCCCCCAGGTCTTCCCGGAAGGCGGGTCAGTGCAGTTTGAAGCGCCGGAGCGAGAGCTCGAGGGGAAGGAAGCCGTCTTCACCCCGTTCGGCGATCCCCCGCCCGAAGAGCATCGTCTGCGCGAGCCTCAGGCCGAACTCCTCATGGTCGAACGGCAGCGGCACGTCTCCCGCGCCGCCGTCGATCACGGCCCAGTAGGGCTCCTCGGCCGGGAGGCGCTCGCCCTGGTCGACCACCACACCGTCGTCAGCGGTCACGAAGACGTCCCGGATCGGCCGTCCGCCCTCGTACCACCGGAACCAGCAGCCGGGCAGGACACTGTGCAGGACCAGCACGCCGCACCGGGCGCCGGGGAGCACGGCCGCCACGGTGTCGGCGACCCTCCGGGCGTCGTCGTCCAGCTGGAACAACCTGCGGTCGCACACGATCAACGCACCGTCGTAGGCGCCGACGAACAACTCGTCTTCGTAGGGCCACATCGCGAAGTCCAGCATGGTGTCGCCGGTCTCCACGATCGTGGCCGCCGGATAGAGCCGGCGTGCGAGTTCGGCGGCGGCGCGGGCGTCCGAAGTCAGCCCCGGGCGGAAGACCGCCGCGGGCTCCCCGACGCTCGCGCAGGCAAGCGCGACCGACCACCCCATGCTCGTCCCCTCCCGCTCGGCCGTTCGACCGTCCCCAAGGAGGCACTGGACGATCCGGCCCCGGGCGGTCCCCGGCGAGGGGTGCCGCTGACGAAGCGGATCATTCGGCACCCCCCAGCGCCGCGGCCCTGTGACCATCGGTCACAGGGCCGCG
>DASYNF010000190.1:0-37084 GCA_036008685.1 Actinomadura sp.
GTCCCCGCGCCAGGCTTCGCGTCCTTCCTTGACGGCGACGGCGGCGATGACCAGGGCGGCGATCGGGTCCGCCCATGACCAGCCGAGCAGGCTGTTGACGGCCAGGCCGACCAGTAGCACGCCGGACAGGTAGGTGCACAGCAGGGTCTGTTTGGAGTCGGCGACCGCGCTGGCCGATCCGAACTCGCGGCCGGCCCGGCGTTGCGCATACGACAGACCTGGCATGATCACCAAGCTGAGGGCGGCCAGTACCAGTCCGGCCGTGGAGTGCTCGGCCTCACCGGTGCCGGCCAGCGCGCGCACGGCGTCGACGGAGACGTAGGCGGCCAGTGCGAAGAACGAGACCGCGATGATCCGTAGCGCGGTGCGCTCGCGTTTTTCGGGGTCGGCGGCTGAGAACTGCCAGGCGACCGCGGTCGCGGAGGCGACCTCGATGACCGAGTCCAGGCCGAAGGCCACCAGCGCCCCCGAGGACGCGACCGTTCCGGCGGTGATGGCGACGATCGCCTCGATGATGTTGTAGGTGATGGTGGCCGCGACCAGCCACCGGATCCGCCGCCGCAGTGCGTCCCGGCGCTGTGGGGAGGGGCCGAGCGTCAGCGCCGTCATGACGCCGCCTGCCCGGCAGCCTGGCCGGTCTGGCCGGTTCCGTAGGTGGGGCACAGCGCGACGGCCCGGTTGGTCGCGGTCAGCAGCCGCTCGGCCGAGCGCAGCAGGTCCAGCAGTTCGGGGGCGGCGATGAAGTAGAACGACTGGCGGCCCTCGGCGCGGTAGTCCACCAGCCGGCACCCGCGCAGGCACCCCAGGTGCTTGGACACCGTCGACTGTCCCAGCTGCAGTTCACGGGTCAGGTCGACCACCCGCGCCTCACCGCGCGCCAGCCGCTGAACGATGGCCAGCCGCACCGGGTCGGCCAGGGAGTGGAACAGGGCCGCGGCCGGCGCCAGCCCGTCCAAGGAAATCATTCTACAATCAGAATCAATCGCCATATCGTGATGATAGCCCACACTAGCGATCGATCAAGGATCTCGGGCTCGCCGGTCGTGGCATCAACCACCCTCCCCGCGGCTGAAGGCGCTTGAGATCTTGCGCCGGTCAAGCGCGGCCGAACGATTGAGCAACTGTTCATACGTTTGGTAATCAAACAATTACGGTAAGTAGGCAATGGGTCTTCGGCAACTTTCAGCACGTGAAAGGTTGGGTGGGACAAGCCATGTCCCAAGGACATCAAGGTCATGAGCACCCTCACACAAGCCTGGGTGAGAGCACATCGGTCATTGAGCTCGAACCGGGCCTCGGCGGTGGCGCAGGGCTGTTGACCCCGGCCGACGTGCACAGCAAGGTCTTTTCGACCGTCCGCCTGCGCGAAGGCTATGACCTGGCGCAGGTGGATACCTTCCTGGATCTGGTCGAGCGCACCTTGAGCAGCGTGCTGCGGGAGAACGCCGCGCTTGCGGCGCGACTGACCCTCTCCGCTCCGGGATCCGCGCCGGCGGGCAAGAACGCAACACACATCGTTGCGCTGGCCCACCACACCGGCGCCGAGGCGATCGCCATGGCCCAAGAACAGGCCCGCGACATCGTGGCCGAGGCCCGCAGCCAAGCCCAGGACCTCAAGCGCGAGGCCCTCGACTACGGCCAACGCATGCGAGAAGGCCTGGAAGCTCAGATCCACCAGCTACGGACCCTGCTTGCCGAACTGGATGAGCAGGGCGGCCACGCCGCTGACTTTCCTGTGCTGAGCGACCACAACACCTGACGCCGCCACAACAGACCGCCCCTGCGAGCAGACCGGCGGACCCCACCCAACTCCAATGATCTTGTCGCCGGCGAGTTGAGCTCTGCCGGCCTCTGGCCGGGCCACGGGCATTTCCCCGGCGTGGCCCCGGCTCGACGAGGAGGTGCTGACACATGCAGCCGACGCACTGGATACAGGCGATGCAACCGGTCCTCGAGCAAGGACAGCCTCCCGGCCGCGGGGCATGGGTGGCGGTCGTACTGGTGTCGGTGGCGACGCTGGCGGGAGCATGGCTGGCCCGGCGGGACTCCAAGCGCATGGTGGGATGGCTGGCGGTCGCCTCCGCCACGATGCTGGCGATCGCCGTCACCGACCTGCTGCCGGACGCCTGGCGGGAGGCGGCCGAGACCGGAGTGCCGTTATGGGTGGTCGGTCTTGCCGCCGCCGTCGGATTCTCGGTGATCACCTATTTCACCCGCAAGGGGTGTGGGCACCAGCACGGATCGGAATCGGGCCATCAGGTCGCCGGCCGGCATGCGCCCGGCCGTCACCGCCGCCTGAAGGAGGCGGTCGAAGCCGCCGTGTTCGGCGGCATGGGAACCGCGGCCGCGATGACCACCCACCGGGCGATCGAGGGTGCGACGCTGGCGTTCACCGCCTCGGCGGTGGTGGTCATCGCGCTGATGGTGCATTCGGCCAGTGAGGGGCTGGCACTGGCCGCGTTGCTGGACATGGCCCACCAGCGCCTGTACCCATGGCTGGTGGTCGCCTGCGTCAGCCCGGCGGCCGGCGTCCTGTACGCCACCTTCAGCCCGCTGCCGGGCCGGGTGATCCCGGTGCTGATCGGGATGATCACTGGTGTGCTGCTGCGCACCGCCATCGTCGGCATGAGACTCGCGGCCAGCAAACAGGCGAGCGGACGACTGTCCACTCAACATGTCGTGGTCGCCTCGGCCGCCGCGGTCACGGCCGCGGTGCTGCTGGCGATGGCCCACGCGGGCGAGGGCACAGAACAGCACACAGGACAAAAGCCCGTGGGAACCAGGCGAACGACCCCTTCGGTCGACTCCGCCGGCCATGGCGCCTTCTCGCCTGCCCCCACCCAACGCCCGGGTCCCAAGGCCGCCCAGGCCAATGGCACCTCCAAAGCCCCGCCACAGCCCCCACCTGAACGGCCCCGGCCCTCACCGGCGGGCAAGGAGCAGGCCCGGCGGGAGCGGGCCCAGATCCTCGCGGCGGTGAGATCCGGACGCACCAGCCTGGCCGACGTACTCCAGCGCGATGACGACACCGCCCGGCGCCTGCGTGTGCGCCAACTCCTGCGCGCGCTCCCCCAGCACGACCCCGCCCAGGTCACAACCCTCCTGGAGACCAGAAACATCGACACAAAGCGCCACGTAGGCGCACTCACCCAGCGCCAGCGTCGCCAGCTCCTCACCGACTTCGCCGGCCAACCCCCCTCCGCATCACCCAGCCTCGCCCCTTCGCAGACGGCCACGCCCGGCGTCGTCCAGAGCCCCCGATGACCTGGCCGGATACCCCCCGTATGAACGAGCAGCCAGATGCCGCCTCCGGGGGCCCGCTGGCCCTCGGGGAGTGCTCGGTCCGGATGGTCGATCCGCAACGGGTCGCCGCGGTGTCGGCGGCCATGCCCCAGGAGGACACCGTGGAGGAACTGTCAGTGGTCTTCGGCCTGCTGGGCGATCGCGGGCGGCTACGGCTGATGGCGGCCCTGCTCGAGGCCGGAGAGATGTGCGTGTGCGACCTGGCCGCGACCACGGGCCAGAAGGAGCCGGCGGTCTCCCACGCGCTGCGGTTGCTGCGGGCCCACCAGGTGGTGGGCGTCCGCCGGTCCGGCCGGATGGCCTACTACCGGCTCGCCGACTCCCACGTCCGCATGCTCCTGGATCTCGCCCTGACCCACATCGCCCACGGCGGGGACGCATCCCGCTCAACACAACCGGGCGAATAAAGCCATGCACCCGAAAGGAGCACGGGATGGGTGAAGGTTCGGCGCGGCCCGGGGTCCCCCACGGGCCAGGCCAGCAGCACGACGGTGATCGCGCCAACGGGCATGCCGGGCACAGCCACGAGGTTTCGGCCGATGCGGACCGGCGCTACCTCACCGCCGCCATGGCGCTGATCATCGCCTTCATGTCCGCCGAGGTCGTCGTCGGCGTACTCGCCCACTCCCTGGCGCTGATCACAGATGCCGCACACATGCTCACCGACGCGGCGGCGATCGCCTTCGCCCTCATCGCGATGCGCCTGTCGGCCCGTCCTCCCACAGGCGGATACACCTTCGGCCTCAAACGCGCCGAGATCATGGCCGCCCAACTCAACGGAGCCACCCTGCTCCTGTTAGCGGCCTACTTCCTCTACCAGGGGATCGGCCGGCTGATCGATCCCCCGCACGTCCAGGGCGGACTGGTGCTGGCGACGGCGCTGACCGGCATCGTCGTCAACCTGGCCGCCACCTGGCTCATCGGCAAGGCCAACCGGACCAGCCTCAACATCGAGGGCGCCTACCAGCACATCCTCAACGACCTGTTCGCCTTCATCGCCGCCGCCATCGCCGGCCTGGTCGTCATCCTTACCGGCTTCACCCGCGCCGACGCCATCGCCGCCCTCACCGTCGCCACCCTGATGATCAAAGCCGGCTACCAGCTCGTCCGCGACTCCAGCCGAGTCTTCATGGAAGCCGCACCCGCCGGCCTGGACCCCAGCGAGCTCGGCGCAGAAATGGCCGCCCGCCCGGGCGTCGTTGAAATCCACGACCTGCACGTATGGGAAGTCACCTCCGGCTACCCTGCCCTGTCAGCCCACGTCCTGGTCGGGCCCGGCGGCGACTGCCACGCCGTCCGCCGCGACATCGAAAACCTGCTCGCCCAACGGCACCACATCGACCACATCACCCTGCAGGTCGACCACACTCACCCCACAGTGCTGACGGACGGCACCGCACTCACCGCTGCGCACTGCGATGACCCGCACGGACCTCACTACGCTCCCGCTGCCGACTGAGCCAGCAGCACCCGCACACCCACCACCCTCGGATACGCCCACCACTCCGACCGAGCCGCCGACCGGAGTGGAACAGCCAGCGCTTCACGGTGGCGTGCTCGAAAGAGCACATGATCGAGCTGCGCCGCCACGGGGAGCGGGCCGCCGCCGAGCACCGACGCGCCGATCCGGAGAGCGACCGGTGACCGATCGCGGAAACAGAACCTCCCGGCCGCACAGGCGTACCTGTCCAAGGCCCGACAACAACGCAGCGCCGGCCGCGTCATCCAACTCCGATCGCGGGTGGGCGGTTCTGGCCGAGCCGGCCGGGTAGCGGGCCGGGTCAACGTGCTGCCAGATGTTCCCGCAGCCGCCCGCCCTCAGATTCCCAGGCGCTCTGTGATGCTGCCTCGTCTCCGGGCTCGTCCGCCGGGCCGGTCGGTGCGGTGAGCGCGGCCAGCAGGCCTGGGGTGTGGAGGTGGTTGGAGGTGTGGGCGGCCAGTTCCATGGCCGCCCAGGCTGCCGCGCGGTGGGTGGAGACCGGGACGGTGAGCAGGTCGAGACGTCGGCCGTCGGCGCAGATCGCGGTGAGTAGCCCTGCGGGCAGGGTGTCGAACCAGCTCAGGTGCACCACGCGGGTGTCGGCCGGGCCGTCGACGCGTAGCCGGCGGGGCCGGCTGTCCCAGTCGGCCACTCGCAGCATGATGTGGGTGATGGGGCCGTGATCGCCGGCGGGGTCGTGGGCTTGCAGGGCCAGGATCAGCCCGGGCAGTTCCGCGACCGGGTCGGCCGAGCGGGGCCACCAGCCGCCGTCCAGCGGCGTCCGAGGCGAGTCGGAAGGGCGTGGCGGTTGCAGACGCAGCCGCGGCTGTGAGAGCGGTGACAGACTGATCATTGTTGCGCGTTCAGCGGTACTCCTCATGGCCGTTGCCCCTCTCCCCCCAGGCCGCCGGTGGGGCGCCCGCGGGATGGTTGCCGGAATTCGAGGATCCGATCAGCGCCGCAGATCCGTGATGAGGTGGCGGAGCTGGGTGAGCCAGGCGGTGCCGGACACCAGCGTGAGCAGGATTCCCCCGGCCACCAAGGTCGCCAGCGCCATGACCAGTGCCAGCAGCGGCGTGGTCTGCATCAGGAACACGGTGAACACGATCACCGCGGTCAACCCGATGACGGCGGGCCAGGCCCGGTTGCTCCGGGAAGCCTGCGGGGCCGCCGCAGTCCGTACAGGCCGTGCAGGCCAGTGAGCGGGTCGGTCGCCGCGATTCAAGATCGGCATGGACGTCCCCCCCTTTCGGGGGTGAGCCGGTGTGGCGGGTCAGCCTCAGGATGGGGATGTCGTCGCTGCCGGATGTCTTCACTCTACTTCACGAACTTCCGATATCTTAAAGTATCTGAAGTAGACTTCGGTTGTGGCTTCCGATACTTGGCCCTCGGCGGGGCCGCAACCCCCGCATACGGCTGCCGATATTTCAGAGCCCCCGCCGGGCGGCGCGACACCGCAGGCCGGACGTCGAAGCGGGCGGCGTCCCGGCGCCCGCCCGACCCCGCTGCCCGAGGGCTTTCAGACGGTGTTCGCAGCCTACGAGCGCAGCATCGCCAACCCTGGTGGCCCGCTGGGTGCCGATACGGTCCGCGTCTATGTCTCCCGGGTCCGCCAGTACCTGGCCTGGCTGGCCGCCGCCCTCGCAGACGGGATGGTCGAGGGCGACCCGCTCATCGACCCCGACGCCCGCGACTGGGCCGCCCGGGACTACCGCACCCACCTGCAGACCGTGCTCAAACGCAAGCCCGCCACCATCAACGCGCACCTGACCGCCGTCGATGACTTCTACCGCCGCCGCGGGCTCGGTCCCGCCGCCGCCAAACGCGCCGACATCCCCCCGGCAGCCCCCCGGGCACTGGACAAACGCGACCAGATCCGCCTGCTCCGCCAAGCCGACCGCGCCCCGCTGCGCGACAAGGCGATCGCCTTCACCGCCTTCTACGCCGGCACCCGCATCAGCGAGACCACCAGGCTGGACATCGACGACATCCACACCTCGGCCCGCAAAGGCCACTTGATCGTCCGCTACGGCAAGAACGGCAAATACCGGCAGATCCCCCTGCACCCCAAACTCCGTGCCGTCCTGGAGGAATGGCTCCGCGAACGCGCCGGCTGGAAGGCCGCCGACACCAGCCCCGCACTGTTCCTCAACCGCCGCGGCGGCCGCCTGTCGGCCCGCTCGGCCTACACCGTGCTACGCGCCATCGCCGACGCCGCCAACCTGCCGCTGGGCCGCGACGGCATCTTCACCCCGCACGTCCTGCGGCACACCGCAGGCACCACCATGACCCGCCAAGGCACCGACATCGTCATCGTTGCCGAACTCCTCGGCCACTCCGTCGAAACCGCCCGCCGCTACAGCCTGCCCAGCCACCACGACCGCCAGAAAGCCATCGAACGACTCACCGTCGACGAATGACCCGATCACACCAACCGGAGAGGTCGCTGACCCGACTTCCACCAAGAGGCCCGCCATGCCAGACAACGTCACGCCAGAGAACACGCCAGACAACAGTGAACTGATCATCCGCTTCCACCCAGTCGGAGGCGACGACGTCACCGTCGCTACTACCGACTTCGACGAACCAGCACAAGCACTGGAGGCCATCGCCCACGCCCTGGACGAACACCTCAGCCTGCCCCTGACCCAGGCCCGCTACAACCTCGAGCCCAACACCACCGCGGTGGTCATCAACCTGGCCAACGTGGTCTCAGTCCGCGTGTCCAGCAAAGGCAGCGCCGCCACAGGCCAATACCTCTAACCTCCAGGCGCACCGGAACGGTGATTGTTGAGCCAGTCCGCCAGCGCCCGCCCGCCGCTTCGTGACGCGAGACAGTTCCGTTGCTCCTTGTCTCAACCTCCGTGCCCGGGCGGTGTGGGCGGCGGCCAACGGCGTACACGAGCCCGCACCGGCACCAGCGACCTGTCCGAGCGGCTGCGCGCCGCGGCCACCGCCGAGATGCGGAGTTTCCCGCAAGCTACCCACCGGTAGGACGGCCTCGGATGACCGCCGATTTCTGAAACTTCGCTCGTCGCGAACGGCGTAGCGCGGAGCGGCGCTCGGGTCCGGCCGCCACTTCGGGGAAGGATCCCAGACCGGAGGATTCCACACCGGGGGGCGGGCGATGCACAACCAGCGGGAGGATGAGCCACACGGCGAGCAGGGCACGGCGCGGCCGATGGAGCCGGCCGAACTAGCGGTCCGGCACGCCATCACCGCCTACAGCCGGCGCTTGGGACTGGGCGACCCCCACATCGGCGACGGCCCGCAGGAGCCGAGGCCGACCATGTCGCCTTGATCGGTGTCTCCAACGATCTTCCAAAGATTGCAGGGTCGAAGGTCTCCATGACCCGGTCAGGCCCATGCTCCGGCCCCGGTCAGGTCCACGATCCGCCGGACGCGGGGGTGGACGGTGCCCTCCGTCTGGACCCGCGCGCCGTGCTCGCGAGCGTGCGTGAGGGCCAGCAAGAGTACGGTCAGACCGGCGCAGTCGATGAAGGTCAGTGCGCTGATGTCGATGGCGACAGCGGTGCGGCCGCAGCGGATGTGCTCCAGCAGGACGACACGCAGATGGTCGGCGTTGGTGGCGTCGACCTCTCCGTCCAGGTGCACGGTCACCTGTTCGGCGCGGACCTCGCTGGTGATCGATAGGGCGGTGCCGTTCATGGTGGATTCCCCAGGCGGGCATGTGGCGGGCGGCGGGTCGTTGCACGGCCGGGGGCGTTCCCTCAGGATGGCCCGCCCCCGCGATACCGGTCAACGAACACATGAAATATCATTCCGTAAATGCTGTTCGTACACCGGTCCCCCTCCTGCCGGGGTCGTGCGATCTGAGAGGTGGATCAGTGGGCTCTCCCGGCAACACACCCGACGTCAAGCCCTGGACGTTTCTGACCAGCCATGCCCGGGTGCTGATCGAGATAGCGCGCGACCCTGAAACGCGGTTGCGGGACATCGCCGCCGGGATCGGTATCACCGAACGCGCCGCCCAGGCCATCGTCAGCGACCTGGAAGAGGCCGGCTACATCACGCGCACCCGGGTCGGCCGCCGCACCCACTACACCGTCGAATCCAGCCGCCCGTTCCGCCACCCGGCCAACGCCGACCATTGCGTCGATGGGCTCCTGACCCTGTTCGCCGACCACGACCACGACCACGGCGACCGGCCGGACAAGCTCCCGACAGCACCAGCACGATCGAGTGCCTTCGGTGCCGGCTGAGGGGACATCCGAGATGGGCGACGAAAAGTACCTGTGACCCTCCTGGTCGTACTGCTCACGGACACCGGTGACGGCGACACGGGCGGAACAGGTGCGGCGCCCATCGGGGCCGAGCGCGTCGATGGGGTGGCCGGCCTAGGCGGTGACGACTTCGTCCCAGCCGATCCGGTGGCGCTGTTCGGGACCGAGCATCTTCTCCGGTGTGAGGAAGGTCTTCATCGCGATGGGCATCAGCAGACCCATCAGCGTGGTCGCCACGGGCCCGAACGACTTGCTGTTGTTGGTCTTGGCGGCGCGTGCGGCGACCTTCTCGACCCTGGGACGGCGTAGCCGTTCGTAGGCGGCGAAAGCGCTCGGCAGGTCGGGCAGGTCGCGCAGGCAACGGGCCAGCTGGACCGCGCTTTCGGCGGCCAGTGACGCGCCCTGGCCGGAGCTGGGGGACGGCGCGTGCGCGGAGTCGCCGACCAGGACCATCCGGCCACGGTGCCAGTGCGGCAGCTTCGGCATGATCTCTATCGAGCCGAGGGCGACCAGCTGGTCGGCGCTGGTGTGCTGGAGCAGATCCCGGCCGGGCACATCGTCGGCGTAGACCTCACGCAGCCGGTGGAGCCAGTCGGCCGCCGGCACCTCGCGGGCCTGAGCGGAGGTCATCGGCTTGTCGTGCGGGAGGTTGCCGTACCACGCGGTCCGGCCGTCGGGCTGCACCCAGTAGCCCAGGAACGCTCGCCTGCCGAAGACGAAGTAGGTGGCGTCGGGCTTGGCCGGCACCGCGATGTCGGCCGCGGCGCCGAAATTCAGAAGGGGAACGTCGTCCGGATCGGGTGCGTCCGGATCGATCAGTGTGCGGACCGTGGAGCGGATACCGTCGGCGCCGATGAGCACGTCCCCGCTGGCGGTGCCGCCGTCGGCGAACCGCGCGGTGATGCCGGTCGGTGTGTCGTCGACACCGACGAGGCGTTTGCCGTACTCGATCCGGATGCCCTGCGCCAGGGCGTGGTCGTGCAGTGCGCGGTAGAGCTCGGAGCGCCACATGGCCTGGCTCGGCGGCAGGTCGGGCAGGCCGGAGAACTCTCCCATCCGCCTGCCACGGCCGTCGGCCATGACCGTGTGGGCCATGGGCTGGCCGATGGCCCGCACGGCCTCCTCCGCTCCGACGATCCGCAGTGCGTCGAGCCCGTTCGGCGCGACCGTCAGCGTGCCACCGATGCCGTCCGCCGTGCTCCCGTAGGCCTCGTAGACGGTCGGCTCGATGCCTGCCTTGGCCAGCGCCAACGCCGTCACCGGTCCGGCGAGACCGCCCCCGATGACCAGTGCTGTCCTGATTTCGGTCATGTCCCTCTCCCGAAGATCTCCTGCCATGCCCGGACATAGTCCGGCTGCTCCAGCGACTCGATGAGCCTCGTGACGAAGCGGCATTCCGCCTCCAGCACCGCGAGCCGGTACTCCTCCTCCACCAGGAACACCCAGGCGACCCCGCCTTCGACGGCGGCCCGCACGATGGCGCGGATCTCGTCGATCTCCTCGGCCAACGCCGTCAGCCGGCGGCCCAGCAGCTCGACCGCCTCGGCCGGCGCGAGCACGCTCATCAACGACAGGGCGACCCCGAACTGCGGGTATTCGTGCCGCGGCTGCGCGACCAGTTCACGCAGCCAGTCGTAGAGCTCGCCCCGGCCCTCGCCGGTGAGCGCGTAGACGGTCCGCTCGGGCCGCTGGGTGTCACGCACGGTCTCCTGCTCGGTGATGAAGCCGGCCCTCTCGAGCTGCTCCACCACCATGTAGAGCGAGCCCCGGTTGTACTTGATGTTGCGGTCCTTGTCGTGCTCCTTGAGCCGCCGGCCGATCTCGTACGGGTGCATCGGCCCCATCAGCAGTTCGGCCAGCACCGCCAACGCCAAGGGGTTGGCCACCTTGCGCCGCTTCGCCACGACACCCTCATTCCTTAGTCAGGATCGAATATCCAGCCTGAATTAGTCAGTGTCAACCATATAGACGGCTTTGGTGGAGGCGAGGCGCTCCCGGAGGACGGAGCGGACCGGTTTTCTCCGTGCTCTGCCACCACGGCCGGGGGCGCGAGGCCATGGCGATCACGATCCGGGGATCACGGCCTCGGCGGGCCGGCGCGTGCGGCCAGCGCAGGAGGCCGGCGCAGGAGGCCGGCGACCTGGGCCCGGACGGCTCTCTGACGATCTCGGGCCCGGCCCCGCGCCGCCACCCGGACCCCTATGCCTTAGCGCTTTGCCATGGCGACATAGAGGAGGCATTCGATGCGTCGTCTATGTCGCCATGGCAAAGCACCCCACGGCGGCCGGCACAGGCCGCGGCTCACCCCACCGCGCAGCCGCCGCCGCTCACCCGCCGGCGGTCACGACCGTTCGAGCGTGGCGAGACCACGGGCCATGAGCGGCGCGACCATGTCGCCGATCTCGCCGAACCCCTCGCCCACGGTCTTGCCCTGCCGGTGCCGGAAGTAGATGCCCTCACTGATCACGGCGAGCTTGAAGCAGGCGAACGCCTCGTACCAGGGCAGTGGCGACAGGTCCAGGCCGCTCAGCTTCTCGTAGTGCCGCAGCAGTTCCGCGCCGGGCGGGAAGCCGAACTCGGGCCTGACCGGCCGGTCCACCAGCTCGTCGAAACCGTCCCAGTAGAGCCGCAGCAGTCCGAGGTCGCTGAGCGGATCGCCCAGCGTGGCCATCTCCCAGTCGACCACCGCGGCGACGGCGTCGCCGGTGTCACCCGGGCCCACGATGACGTTGTCGAGCTTGTAGTCCCCATGAACGATCGCATGGCGCTGGGTCACGGGGATCGACCCGGCGAGCATCGAGCCGAGCTCCTCCGCACCCTCGATCTCCCGGCTGCGGGAGGCCGCGAGCTGCTTGCCCCATCGCCCGACCTGCCGTTCGAGATAGCCCTCCGGGCGGCCGAAGCCGGTGAGGCCGACCTCGGCCGGATCGATGGCGTGCAGCCGGGCCAGCACCGAGATCAGGTCGAGCGAGATCGCCCGCGCCCGCTCGGGGCCGAGCGCGCCGGTCTGGGCGGCGTCACGATAGACGACGCCGTCCACCCTCTCCATGAGATAGAAGGGCGCGCCCAGGACCTGGACGTCCTCGCACAGCCCGTACGTGCGCGGCACCGGCACCGGCGTGCCCGCCAGCGCGCTCATCACCCGGTGCTCCCGGGCCATGTCGTGTGCGGTCGCGAGGACATGGCCCAGCGGCGGCCGCCGCACGACCCATTCACGGGAGCCGTCGCCGACCACGTACGTGAGGTTGGAGCGGCCGCCGGCGATGAGCTCGGCCCTGAGGGAGCCGGTCACCAGACCGGGGTCGCCGCGGTCGAGGAAGGCGCGCAGCCGTTCCAGGTCCAGGCCCGGAACCCGGCCGAGGGCCTCACCCGTGTCCTGGTCGGGGGTCATGTGGACGCTCCAGAACGGATCGTTGACGGACACATCGCCGCAACTCTACGGTAATACCGACTGGTCGGTATGTAGCCCGGCTCACACCCCCATACCCCCGAACCGCCGTACGAGGAGAGGTCTTCATGATCTCGAGCACGATGCAGGACTTCCCGCTCACCGTCACCGCGATCATGCGGCACGGCGCGCGGATCTATGGCGGGAGCGAGTGCGTCACCTGGACCGGCACGGGCGCCCGCCGGACGACGTACGCCCAGATCGCCGGCAACGCCGCGCGCCTGGCCTCGGCCCTGCGCCGGCTCGGCGTCCGCGCCGGCGACCGGGTCGCGACCTTCGCCTGGAACAACCAGGAGCATCTGCAGGCCTACTTCGCCATCCCCGGCATGGGCGCGGTGCTGCACACGCTGAACCTGCGGCTGCCCCCCGAGCAGCTCACCCACATCGTGAACCACGCCGAAGACAAGATCATCATTGTCGACGACAGCATCGTCCCGCTGCTGGCCCGGGTCGCCGGAGCGCTCGGCACGGTCGAGGCCTTCATCGTGGTCGGCGAGGGTGACACGGCTCCTCTGGAGGCGGCCGGCAACGCCCCCGTCCTGCGCTACCACGAGCTGCTGGCGGCCGAGGAGCCCGACTATCCCTGGCCGGAGCTCGACGAGCGCACCGCCGCGTCCATGTGCTACACGAGCGGCACCACGGGCGACCCGAAGGGCGTGGTCTATTCCCACCGCTCGACCTACCTGCACGCCCAGTCGCTGCTGTCGGCGAGCCTGTCCGGCATCACCGAGGCCGACCGGGTGCTGGCGATCGTGCCGATGTTCCACGTCAACGCGTGGGGCCTGCCCTACAGCGCGTTCCTGTCCGGCGCGACCCTCCACATGCCGGGGCCCTTCCTGCAGGCCGAGCCTCTCACCCGGTTCATCGCCTCCGAGCGGACCACCGTCGCCTCCGCGGTGCCGACGATCTGGAGCGCCATCCTCAACTACGGCGCCGAGCACGAGATCGACCTGTCCTCACTGCGCAACGGCACCTCGGGTGGCGCCGCCGCGCCGCGCGCCCTGCTGGAGCAGTTCGAGGAGCGCTACGGCCTGCGGATCATCCAGGGCTGGGGCATGACCGAGACCAGCCCGGTCGGCGGCATGTCCTTCCCGCCGGCGGGCGTGAAGCCGGGTTCGCCCGAGGACCTGGACTGGCGGCTCAAGTCCGGCCGGATCGCGCCCGGGGTGGAGATGCGCATCGTCGACGACCTCGGCGCCGAGCTCCCCTGGGACGGCGTGAGCGTCGGTGAGATCGAGGTCCGCGGGCCCTGGATCACCGCGTCCTACTACCGGGATCCGGCGCCGGAGAAGTTCCGTGACGGGTGGCTGCGGACCGGGGACATCGGCACGATCGACGACCGGGGCTTCTTCCAGATCACCGACCGCGTCAAGGACGTCATCAAGTCCGGCGGAGAGTGGATCTCCTCGGTGGAGCTGGAGAACCACCTCGTCGCCCACCCCGAGGTGCTCGAGGCCGCGGTGATCGGGATCCCGGACGCGCGCTGGGACGAGCGGCCGCTGGCCTGCGTCGTCCGGCGCCCCGGCGCCACCGTGTCGGCGGCGGAGCTGGCCGCGTTCCTGGGCGGCAAGGTCGCCAAGTGGCAGGTCCCGGAGAACTGGACCTTCATCGAGGAGGTGCCGAAGACGACCGTCGGCAAATACGACAAGAAGCCGCTCCGGGCACTGTTCCGCGGCGGCGAGCTGGGCGTCGAGCGGCTCTGACCGGCCGGACGGCATCGGGCGGCCGGGGACTCCGGCCGCCCCGGGCGCCGCTCAGGCCTCCGCGGGTCTAGGAGGAGGTGGGGCGCAGACCGTCCAGGAGCAGGCCGACGTAGTAGCGGCTCACGGCGCGCGCCCCGAGCGAGCCACCGGTGTGATACCAGGTGCTGAGCTGGTGCACGGTGCCGAAGAAGAAATGCACGACGATATCCGCCGGGACGTCCGACCGGAACAGGCCTTCGCGCTGCCCTTCTTGGACGAGCGTCCGGAACCGCTCGTGATAGGCACGGCGCTCGGCCCGCACCGCCTTTCTTTTGTTCTCCGGGAGCAGGTGCATCGACCGGAAGAAGACCGTCAGCTCGTCCAGATGCAGGAAACTCGTCTCGATGACGTCGACGGCCGCCGCCCGGAGCCTGTCCTCGGCGCTCCCCTCTCCCCCGGCGATCCGCTCGAGCCGGCCGGTCTGCATCATCAGCAGCCGGTGGTAGATCTCGTAGAGCAGATCGTCCTTGGCGGTGAAGTAGTGGTACATCGCGCCCTTGGTGACTCCGGCCGCGGCCACGATCTCCTGCACCGACGTGCCCTCGAACCCCTTCTCCGCGAAGAGCCTCGTCGCGACGGTGAGGAGCCGCTCCGGCAGCGGGCCGGTCAGCACGGGGGAGCCGGACGGCGCCTTGTCCTGTGACACACCTGCCATGACTCCGCCTTCCACGATGTCCTCCTGGGATCCGGCGGGCCGGCCCTCCACGATCATCGTCCCCCATCGAAACCCTACCGACCCGCTCCCGTTCACGGGCCGACGGAGCCCCATCACGCACCGGCGGCTCCGCGACATCGCCGGCCACCCTGCTCATTGTGCCCCGAAAAGGGATTTCCAATGCCGGAAATCCACGTCGATATTTCCGGCGCGAAGACATTAGCCGTCACCATTGACGCCCTAAGGCGGGCACCCTATGGTGTCCATACCGACTGGACGGTATGGAGGGCCCTAAGGACCGCGGAAAGGATCTGCCTCCGGACAGCGCAGCTCGGGAATGCGAGACGAGGACCGATGCCCCCTCCCCTGCTCCTGCAACTTCGGGATGTGACCGTCCGCTTCGGCGGACTGACCGCTCTCGACTCGGTCTCCTTCGACGTCCCGCAAGGGCGCGTGACCGGAGTGATCGGCCCGAACGGCGCCGGCAAGACCACGGTCTTCAATGTGATCTGCGGGTTCGTCCGGCCCGCGGCCGGTGAGCTCTCCTGGCGCGGTGAGCCGCTGGGCCGCCACCGCCCGCACGACCTGGCCCGTCTCGGGATCGCCCGCACCCTGCAGGGCCTCGGGCTGTTCCCCGGCCTGACCGCCCTCCAGAACGTGATGGTCGGCGCCGAACGGCATGCCCGTGCCGGATTCGTGTCCGCCCTCCTGGCGCTTCCCCGGTCCGACCGTGACGAGGCGGCGCTGCGGGAGCGGGCGCTGGGGCTGCTGGCCGAGCTCGGCGTCGCCGAGGTGGCCGGCCGGCTTCCCGGCGAGCTCCCCTACGGCGTGCAGAAACGCGTGGCGCTGGCCCGCGCGCTCGCCGCCGAGCCGGATCTGCTGCTGCTGGACGAGCCGGCGGCGGGACTGTCCGCGACGGAGATCGGCGAGCTCGCCGCCCTGATCCGCCGGCTGCGCGAGGACATGTCCGTGGTCCTCGTCGAACACCACATGGACCTGGTGATGGACGTCTGCGACGACGTGGTCGTGCTGGACTTCGGCCGGCTCATCGCCCGGGGCGATCCCGCCCGGGTCCGAGACGATCCTCTGGTCGTCGCCGCCTACCTCGGCGACGAGGTGCCGGAGACCGACGGCCTCAACGGCGTCAACGGCGATGACGGGGTGGAGGCGCACAGTGCCTGAAGTCGCATTGTCCGGAGGCGCGTCCGGAGGAGCGAGGCTCGAGGTCCGCGATCTCGTCGCCGGCTACGGCGCGGTGCGGGCGCTGGACCGGGTGTCCCTCAGCGCCGCCGAGGGCGGCATCACCGCGGTCCTCGGCGCCAACGGAGCCGGCAAGACCACACTCCTGCGGACGGTCAGCGGGCTGCTGCGGCCGCGTGCCGGCACGGTGCTGCTCGACGGCCGGGACATCACCCGGCGCCCGGCCGAGGACATCGCCCGGCTCGGCGTCGCCCACGTACCCGAGAGCGGCGGGGTGATCATGGAGCTCACCGTCGAGGACAACCTGCGTCTCGGCGGGCTCTGGCGGCGGGACGCCGTCGCCCTCCGGCGGCGGATCACCGAGGTCTACGAGCTCTTCCCGCCGCTGCGGGAGCGCCGCGGCAAGGTCGCGGCGACGCTGTCCGGAGGCGAGCGGCAGATGCTCGCGCTGGGCCGCGCGCTGGCGTCCCGGCCGCGCCTGCTCCTCATGGACGAGCCGTCGCTCGGGCTGGCGCCCCGCGTGGCCGCCCAGATCATGGCCGTGCTGCGCCGGCAACGCGAGCGGCACGGGCTGACGGTCGTCCTGGTCGAGCAGAACGCCCGCAGCGCCCTGTCCGTGGCCGACCGCGCGGTGGTGCTCAGCCTCGGAACGGTCGCGGCCGAGTTCGAGCACGGCCAGGAGATCGACGACCGGCTCCGACACGCCTACCTGGGGTTCTAATGGTGCGCTTTCTCAACCTCACCCTGGCCGGGATCACCAGCGGCATGGTCTTCGCCGCGGTCGCCCTGGCCCTCGTCCTCATCTGGCGCGCGACGCGGATCGTCAACTTCGCCCAGGGCGGCATGCTCATGCTGACGACCTTCCTGGCCTGGACCGTGATCGACCACGGCGGCTCGTACTGGCTCGCCCTCGCGGTCGCGCTGACCGCGGGTCTCGTGCTGGGGGCGGTCGTGGAGCGGGTCGTCATCCGGCCGGTCGAGAACAAGCCGCCGCTCAACGCCGTCATCGTGACGCTCGGCCTGCTCGTGGTGCTGCAGGCGGGCGCCGGCATGGTCTGGGGCGGGTCTCCGCACTCCTATCCCCCGGCGTTCACGATCCGGGGCTTCGCCCTCGGCGGCACCCGGCTGCTGCTCTCCCCCTTCGACCTGTTCGTCATCGGTGCGGTCGCCGTGGTGATGATCGCGCTGACGGTGCTGTTCCGTCGTACGAACCTCGGCCTGACCCTGCGCGCGGCCGCGTTCGCCCCCGAGGTGGCGCGGCTCCTCGGGGTACGGGTGGGCCGGATGCTCACGCTCGGCTGGGCGCTCGCGGCGCTCGTGGGCTCACTGGCCGGGGTCCTCATCGCCCCCTCGGTGTTCGTCGGGCCGAGCCAGTTCGACGCGGTCCTGGTCTTCGGCTTCACCGCCGCGGTCATCGGCGGCCTCGACAGCCCCGTCGGGGCGGTGGTCGGCGGGCTCGTGCTCGGCTGCGCGCTCAGCTACGTCTCCGGCTACATCAGCTCCGACCTCATCACCCTCGGCGCCCTGGCGGCTCTCATCGCGGTCCTGATGGTGCGTCCGAACGGCCTGTTCACCGCCTCGACCGGGAGACGCGTATGAACCCCGAACCCGAGACCGGGTCCACGCGCAGGTCCGTACGGCTCGCGCCCCGGCGCAGGGTCACCCTGGCGCACCGGCTGCACCGGCGGACCCTGGTGCGGCACACCCTCGGCGCGGCGGCGGCGATCGCGGGGCTGGCGATCCTGACGGGCGCGCTGAGCCCCTACCGTGATCTGCAGGTGGCGCAGATGGCCTACATCGTCTGCGCCGCCGCGGGACTCACCGTCCTGACCGGGCTGGCCGGTCAGATCTCCCTGGGCCACGGGGCCTTCATGGCGGTGGGCGCCTACGCGACGGCACTGCTGCTGAACCACCGGCACTGGCCGCTCGCCGCCGTACTGGCCGCGGCCGTCGCGGTCACCGCGGTGGCCGGCCTCGTCGTCGGGATCGCGGCGGCACGGCTGCACGGTCCCTACCTCGCCGGCGCCACACTGGCGCTGGCGGTCGGGCTGCCCGGGCTGGCGAGCTATGAGCCCCTGGCCGGACTCCTCGGCGGCCACAACGGGCTGAGCGTGACGCCCTCTCCCCCGCCGCTCGCGCTCGGTGAGGAGTTTCCGCTCGAACGCTGGCAGGCCTGGGTGTCGTGCCTCGCCGCCGTGGTGACGCTGTGGCTGCTGGCCAACCTCACCCGGAGCCGGTTCGGGCGCTCGCTGCCGGCCACGCGTGACGACGAGATCGCCGCGGCGCTGAGCGGGATCCACGTCTCCCGGGTACGGATCGCCACGTCCGTGGTCGCCGCGGCCTGTGCCGGGCTCGGCGGCGGCCTCATGGCCGTGGTCTCGACCCTCGCCGCGCCCGGGGCCTTCCCGCTCACACTGTCGATGCAACTGATCGCGGCGGTGGTGCTGGGCGGCCTCGGCAGCCTGGCCGGCGCGGTGTGGGGCTCGGTGATCCTCGTCCTCGTGCCCGGCTGGGCCAGCGACCTCGCGACCTCGGCCGGGCTCCCGCACAACGTCGAGTCCAACCTGCCCGCGGCCATCTTCGGGACCGTCCTGATCATCGTCACGCTCCTGTTTCCGCGCGGGCTCCAAGGCGGGCTCCGGCGGATCGCCACCAAGGTGACCAACCGGTCACCTGTCCCCCCACAGCCGTGATCTCGCGGTTGTTCGCCGTCCCCGCCGCGAACAACCGCGAGATCACAGCGGGGTGGGGTGAATCCTCGAGGAGGAGTACATGAAACGAGCCAGAGCCCCCCGAACGCTACGCACTCTCGCCGTGGTCGTCGCGACGGCCGTCGCGGCGGCCGCCTGCGGATCCGGTGGCGGCGGCCAGGACGGCGGCGGCAAAGGGGCCTCGGCGCCGGGCGTCACCGCCACGACCGTGACGATCGGCAGCCACCAGCCCCTGACCGGCCCCGCGGCTCCCGGCTACAGCGCCAACTCGGCCGCGTCCAAGGCCTACTTCGACTACATCAACGAAAACGGCGGGATCAACGGACGCAAGATCGTCCTCAAGGTGGCCGACGACGTCTACAACCCCACCCAGACCGTGGACGTCGTGCACCGTCTCGTGCTGCAGGACAAGGTCTTCGCGGTCTTCAACGGTCTCGGCACGCCCACGCACACCAAGGTCCTGGACTATCTGAACGCGCAGCGCGTCCCCGACCTCTTCGTCGCCTCCGGCTGCGGCTGCTGGGACCAGCCGGGCAAGAACCGCTACACCTTCGGCTGGCAGCCGGACTACATCCGCGAAGGCAAGATCCTCGGCCAGTACATCAAGAACACGTTCGCGGGCAAGAAGGTCGCCTACTTCTACCAGAACGACGACTTCGGCCAGGACGGCCTGAAGGGCCTGGCGAAGTACGTCCCGGCGAGCCAGGTGGTCAGCCGCCAGTCCTACCAGCCGGGGACCACGGACGTGGGCGCGCAGGCGCAGGCGATCGCGCAGTCCAAGGCCGATGTGGTGGTCCTCCTGACCATCCCGACCTACACGGCACTGTTCAGGCTGGCCTCACTCAAGCTCGACTACAAGCCGCAGTTCATGGTGAGCAACGTCGGCTCCGACCCGATCACGCTCAGCGGGCTGCTGGAGAACTTCGCCAAGAAGGGCGGCACGAACCTCAAGGGCAGCCCCCTGATCCAGGGCATGATCACCGACATCTACCTGCCCGCGCCCGGCAGTGAGTCCAACAGCTGGATCCAGCTGTACAAGAAGATCCACGCCAAGTACCTCCCCAACCTGCCCTTCAACGGCAACATCATCTATGGCATGTCGGCGGCCTACACGTTCGCGCAGGCCCTGCAGGCGGCCGGGCCCGACCCGACGCGCAAGGGCCTGGTCGACGCCCTCGAACGGTCCCGCTTCACCGGCCCCGGCCTGGTGCCCTTCGCCTACGGCAAGGACTCCCACGCCGGCTACACGGGCGCGCAGGTCGGCCGGATCAAGGGCGAGAGCGTGGTGGTCGAGGGCAGCCCGTTGACCACCGACGCCGCCGACGGCGCGATCCTGCCCAACACCGCTCCCCAGCCTCAGGCCCCGGCCAACGGCATCCCGGCCGGCTGACCCAGCCTGCCCCCGCCGTGATCTTGCGGTTGTTCGCGGATCCCCCGCGGACAACCGCAAGATCGCGACCGGGCCGGTCAGAGCCTGAGATCCACCAGGCCCGCGAGGGCCGCGCGGTGCCGATCCGGGGTGCCGAGGGCGATCGACGCGCTCTTGGCGCGCTTGAGATAGAGATGCGCCGGGTGCTCCCAGGTGAAGCCGATCCCCCCGTGCAGCTGCACGCACTCCTCCGCGGCCCGCACCGCCACCGCCGAGCAGTGCGCCTGCGCGACCGCGACGGCCACGTCGGTGTCCGGGTCGCCGTCGGCCACGCAACCGGCCGCGTAGCGGGCCACGGCCCGGGCCTGCGAGATGGCCGCCCACAGGTCCGCGAGCCTGTGCTTGAGCCCCTGGAACGAACCCACCGGACGGCCGAACTGGTGCCGGGTCTTGAGATAGCCGACCGTGGTCTCCAGGCACTGCTCGGCCAGGCCGAGCTGTTCCGAGGCGAGGAGCGCGGCACCGGCCGACAGCGCCGCGGCCACGGCCCGCCGGGCCTGCTCGCCCGTGGCGACGCGCCGGGCCGGCGCGGACGACAGCGTCACGTCGCAGAGCCGCCGGGTCATGTCGAGCGAGGTGACCGCGGTCCGCCGCAGGTCCGCGGCGTCCACCGCGTAGAGGTCGTCTCCGGCCGGCACCAGGAGCACGTCCGCCGCGAGGCCGTCGGCCACGTTGCCCACGGTGCCGGTGAGCCGGGCCGCGCCGCCGGTGCCACCCCCGCCGTCGGCCGCCTCCGCCCGTACCGTCGCGGGCAGGGGCGCGCCGGGGAACGTGGAGAAGGGGACGGCGAGGGCCGCGCGGGCGCGCCCCTCGGCGAGCCGGGTCAAGAGCTCGTTGTCACCGCACTCCAGCAGCGCGGCCGTGGCGAGCACGGCGCTGCCGAGGTAGGGCACGGGAGCGACCGCACGGCCGAGCTCCTCGAGGACCACCGCCGCCTCACGGAAGGAGGCACCGGCGCCGCCGAGCTCCTCGGGCACGGCCAGGCCGGCGCAGCCGAGGTCGACGGCGAGGGTCCGCCAGAGCCCGGCGTCCCAGGCCTCGTCCTTCTCGGTGCCCGCCAGGACCTCGCCCCACGGCGCCTGATCCCGCAGTACGGACCGCACGGAGCGGCGCAGCTCGTCCTCGACGTCGCTGTAGAGCAGGTCCGTCATCTCGGCAGGTCCTTCCACGCGACGTCCTTGTCGACCCGGATCTCACCGGGGAGGCCGAGCACCCGCTCGGCGATGATGTTGCGCAGGATCTCGGAGGTGCCCCCCTCGATCGAGTTGCCCTTCGCCCGCAGGTAGCGGTAGCCGGGCGAGCGGCGGGTGAAGTCCACTCCCGCCGGGCGGCGCATGGTCCAGTCGTCGTAGCGCAGTCCCTCTTCGCCGAGCAGCTCGAGTTCCAGGCCGGAGACCTCCTGGTTGAGGCGGGCGTAGGCCAGCTTGACGGCCGAGCCCTCCGGTCCGGGCTGGCCCAGGGCCAGCTGCTGCCGCAGCCGTTCGCCGGTGAGCCTGGAGGCCTCGGTCTCCACCCAGAGCCGCAGCAGCGCGTCGTGCAGGCCCGGGGTGCGGAGCTCGGGCCGTTCCCGCCAGGTCCGCGCGACGACACCGATCATGCCGCCCTCGCGGGGGGCCGCCGCGCCGCCGATGGCGACCCGCTCGTTCATCAGCGTGGTCTGCGCGACCGCCCACCCGGCTCCGACGTCACCGAGGCGGTGCTCGTCGGGGATCCGTACGTCGGTGAGGAAGACCTCGTTGAACTCGGCCTCACCGGTGATCTGGCGCAGTGGCCGGACCTCGACGCCGGGAGCGGTCATGTCGCAGATGAAGTAGGTCATCCCCCGGTGCTTGGGAAGGTCCGGGTCGGTACGGGTGACCAGGATCGCCCACCGGGCCTCGTGGGCGATGGAGGTCCACACCTTCTGGCCGGTGACGGTCCAGTGGTCGCCGTCCCGTACCGCCCGGGTTCCGAGCGCGGCGAGGTCGGAGCCGGCTCCGGGCTCGCTGAACAGCTGGCACCAGATCTCCTCGCCCGTCCAGAGCGGCCGCAGGAACCTGTTCTTCTGTTCGTCGGTGCCGAACCGCAGGATGGTCGGGGCGGCCATGCCCAGGCCGATGACGTTGCGTTCGGGCTGGTTGGCCGGGGCTCCCGCCGCGGCGAACGCCTCGTCGACGACGGGCTGGAGGGCCCTCGGTCCGTCGAGCCCACCGAGCCCGGCCGGGAAGTGCACCCAGGCCAGTCCGGCGTCGAACCGGGCCCGCAGGAACTCGAGCCGCCCGGTCGATCCGGGATCATGGGTGGCGAGGAACTCGCGGACGCGACGGCGGAGTTCGTCCGCGTCGAGGGGGGCTGCGCTCACGATGGCGACCTCCGGGCCAAGGGTGGGTTCGGAGTGGCATACCGACTGGTCGGTATGCCACCACCCTAGGAAACCAGGCCTCCGCAAGTCAACGATCAGCAGTTTCACCCCTCATCGGCGATGCCCGCCCCGGATGAGCGCGGACATGCCGACCACCTCGGAACTTTGCTCGATCCGTGATGTTCACGATCGTGGCATTACGTGATATTCACCAGAGGGAGGTAAATAATCACCCACGGCCTCTGGGGGGCGGGAATGATTGGCAAGTCCATCTATCTCAGGGATCGGCCCGCCTTCACCGGCGGATCCCCCCAGGCGGTGTACGAGGAGCTGTGGGCGCAGGGCCGCAAGGAACGTCTCCGGCTCCGCGCCATCCTCGCGGGTGCGGCCCTCCTCCTCGGCGGCAAGCTGGTGTCCGTGCAGTTCGGCGTGGGACTCGCCCTCGCCGTGGCCGCGGCGGACGTGGCGCACCACTGGTGGAAACGCACCTCGGCCGGCCTGTGGCGCAGGGGCCTGACCGGCGAGGAGCGGATGCGCCGGCTGCTGCGTTTCGCCCTCGAGCGCCGCGGCTACCGCGTCCTGCACTCACGGGCCATCCCGGGACACGGCAAGGTGGACCAGCTCGTGATCGGGCCCAGCGGGGTATGGCTCATCGACAACCAGGCCTGGCATCCGGACACCGAGATCGAGGGGCACGGCGGCAAGCTGTTCATCGACGGCAAGCCGGGACGGGTCATCACCGAGAAATCGCACGCCAAGGCCCGTACGGTCGCCGAGCTCCTGTCCGCACGGCTGGAGACCGACGTCACCGCGACCGCGATCGTGGCCGTGCACGGCGGCAGGCTCCGCCGGGGGCTCGCCGCCGGCGGAGTCTCCGTGCTCCGGGGACCGCGCGTACCGCGCTGGATCCACAACCGGCACGTCGCCCGATACTCCGTCGAGCAGATCGAGGCCATCACCCGGGCGGCCATCCATGTCCTGCCCATCGGAACCCGCGGCCTGACGGGATAGACCTGCCCGGGCCCGGGGACATCGCCTCTTCAGGCTCCCTACGGGGTGATCCGCTGAGACCCGCTCGCGGTCTCGAAGGACATGAGCAGAGACGAGGTGGCGTCCCGGCGGGTCCGGTCGGACAGGACGTACCAGTCCATCCGCACGCGCGCCGGCCGGATGTCCAGGACCCCGTAGCCGTGTGAGTCGAGCTCGACCCGCCGGACATGGCGGTTCGTCACCTGGAGCACGCTCTCGGCCACCGGCGACAGCGACCGCGGGGGCACTTTGAGGATGTCGTCGATGTTGTCACTGGTCACCGACGGGACCACGAACTCACTCGCCACCGAGGGGGAGAGCGGGTAGGTGGCCGCGGCCAGCGGCACATCGTTGGCCCAGGTGGTGTGGATGTCACCGGTCAGGAACACCGTGTTGGTGATGCGGTTGCCGTGCAGGTGGTCGAGCAGTTCACGCCGGTCGGCGGTATAGCCGTCCCACTGGTCCGCGTTGACCGCCACCCCTTCGGCCGGAATGCCGAGGAGCTTGGCGACCGGACCCAGCAGATGGGCGGGCAGCGCGCCGATGGCCACCGGGCTGATCATCACTGAGTTGCCGACGAGCCGCCAGCGGGTCTCGCTCCCGGCGAGGCCGGCCTTGAGCCAGCCCATCTGGGCATCCCCGGTGATCGTACGGGCGGGATCGTCCACGGCGGCTCCCTGTACCTGCTGTGAGCGGTAGCTGCGCAGGTCCAGCAGGGTGAACTCGGCCAGACGCCCGAACCGGAGCCGCCGGTAGATGCCGCCGTCGGCCCGTGTCCGGACCGGCATCCACTCGTGATAGGCCTGCCGGGACACCGCGAGCCGGCTCGCCCATGGGCCTTCGGTCGCGGGGTCGTGGTTCTCGGCCCCACCGGACCACGCGTCGTTGGCCACCTCATGGTCATCCCAAACGATCATCCAGGGATAACGGGCGTGCAGCTCCTGGAGGTCGGGGTCCGTCTTGTACAGGGCGTGCCGCATCCGGTAGTCCGCCAGCGAGATCGTCTCGTTCGCGGGAACGTTGGGGCGCACGACCCGGCCACCGGCGGCGAAGTCTCCGGATTTGTACTCATAGAGATAGTCACCGAGGTGGACGACGCCGAACAGGTCGTCCCGTGCGGCGAGGTGGCGGTAGGCGGCGAAGTAGCCCGCTTCCCAGTTCGCGCAGGACACGACGCCGAACCGCAGAGCCGCGATGTCGGCACGGAGCGCGGGTGCCGTTCTGGTCCGGCCGACGGGTGAGACGACCCCGTCGAGCACGAATCGGTAGTAGTAGGTCGTGGCCGGGCTCAGACCGGTCACCTCGACCTTGAGGGTGTGATCCCGCTCCGCGCCCGTACGCACCGAACCCGAGGCGAGGACACCGGTGAAGCCGGCGTCCCCGGCCACCTGCCAGCCCACATCGACGGCGGGTCCCTGCCCGGATCCGGGTACGGCGTCCGCGGTCGGAGTCACCCTGGTCCACAGGATCACGGAATCCGGAAGCGGATCCCCTGACGCGACGCCGTGCTCGAAGAACTGCGGCTGCGCGGCCGCGCTGCGGGGCAGCAGTCCCACCGCGGTGACCCCGGCCACTCCGGCACCGGTGGCAAAGAGGAACTCACGACGCTTGAAATTCGGCACGCGCCCAAGGATCACGTACCCATGCCAATGAAGGAAGACCCGAAAGCGAGACGATGCCAATACTTCACCGACCGGCCACTTCAGTCGCCTAGCGTCAGCACCAGCGCCGGTAGCCTCCTTCGGTGCTGATGACCTGCCCGGTGATCCAGCCTGCCTCGTCAGTGGCCAGCCAGGCTATGAGCCGGGCAGGATCATCAGGCCGCCCCCATCTTTGTCCCGGGAAATGGCGTTCGGCCAGGCGCCGGACGAACTCCGGCGAGGCGTAACCGGTGTCGACGGGACCGGGATTGACGGTGTTCAGCGTGATCGCATGATCCGCGAGCTGGTCGGCCAAAGTGCGGGTTATGGAGGCCAGAGCGCCTTTGCTGGCGGCGTAGGCGACCTCGTCCCGCATCGGGCCGAGGTCCTGTCCGGAGGTCATGTAGACCACACGGCCGCCCGGCCGTCCGTCGTGCTGGGCGGCGAACGCCTTGGTCAGCAGGATCGTGGACCGGGTGTTGACGGCCCAGTGCCCGTCCAGCATCTCGGCGGTCATGGCCGGCAGCGGCCCATCGCCGCCGCTGCGCGCATGGTTGCAGACCAGGATGTCCACGTGCCCGAACGCCCGGACGGCGGCATCGGCCAGTTCCATCGGCGCGTCCGGTACGGACAGATCGAGACCGAGGTGCTCCACACGCGCTCCGCCGGACGCCGCCTCCGCGACTCCCGCGGCGATCCCTTCCGCCCCTCCGGGATCGGCGCCCCACGGCTGCTCCCGGTCATGCGGGATGTGGTGGTGCAGGAAGAGGCCCGCACCGTAGGAGGCGAGCCGGCGAGCGATGGCATAACCGATCCCGGCCCGTCGGCTCACACCCGTGACGAGGGCCACCCGGCCGCGCAGGGGAAAGGGATCCCGTCGCAGTTCGGAAGCAGAGCATTCGTTATCGGCCATGACCGCCAGTGTCTTGCGGACAGACCTCTAGTGCCAATGGTTTTAGCCGGGAGGCCCGCGCAACAATCTTGACCAAACCGGTAACCGCCATTGTGGATCGAACGTGTGTACGATAGCTTGGTAACTGTCCGCAGCGGGTCCTATCCGTTGCGCGATATAGCGGGATCGGGTTGTTTTTCGTCCGCCGAGGAAAAGCGGGGTTGGTCGTGGCTTTCGGCCGTTCGCCTGTTCCTTCGCCGTCGTGTGCGGCCAGGTGGCGGCCTCGTTTCGGATCCGCCGCCACCCCCACGTGCGGGCAGCACAGGCGGACGGAGCGATCTCGGTGTCGTATGGCCGGTGGATCAGCGAGGTGACCAAGAGCTTCTACCCGGAGGACCAGGACGCGGTCGAGGAGATCCTGGTGCAGGCCGCGTCCTCTGGCGCGGTGCTGGAGGACCTGGTGGCGATCGCGACGGCCGCCTTACGCAGGCTCCGCCCCGGCGGGATCGAAAAGGACGAGGCACAGCGGCACGCCGAACGCGGCCTGACGGTGTCGAAGACCCTCGACGGTGTCGGACGGGTGAACGAGGACCTGACCGCCGACGCGACCGCCCTGGCCGACACCGCCATCGAGGCGTTGGCGGTCAAGGCCGGCCCCGAAGACACCCGCACCAGACGGCAGCGTCGCCATGACGCCTTCGCCGAGGCGATGCGCCGGCTGGCCGGATCCGGGACCGCCGCTGCCGCTTCCCCGGCTGCCACCACCCACCCGAGTTATCGCAGGTCCACCACATCGTGCCCCGATCCCGAAGCGGACCCACCGAACTGTGGAACCTGCTCACCCTCTGCGGCTTCCACCACCTCATCGCCGTCCACACCTGGGGCTGGACCGTACAACTCAACCCCGACGCCACCGTGACGGCCATCGGCCCAGACGGACGCACCCTCCACGAACACCACCCACCCGGAGACCCGCCGCTCAAAGCCGCCTGACAGGCGGCAACGCCGGTCGTCTCAGCACCGTGACCAACGGAACCAGGCCTGGCAGACGCTCTCCTCAGGCCGGCTACAAGGTCGCAGCCACAGCCCACGACCTTGACACTGTAAGGTTCCTGCTGAAACGTTCGGCGCCTTCACCCTCTTGGACCATCCGGGCCGGTCCGAACCTGTCGCCAGGTGACGCGCACCCTCGACACGTCCACCCGAAGTGACGCGGACGTTCAGCCGCCCGCAATGACCGGAAAACCACTGGGGCGGCCATGGCCCGGGTGCCGCAGCGCTTCCTGGCGCACATGGTGCCGCGCTGCCGGTCGCCTCCCGCTGTTCATCGCCGGTCAGATGCCCGCCAAGGGACAGCCGGCCGCCATCCAGGGCTATCTCGACAACGGTGGCGACGGCGCGGGATCGCGACGGGTGCGCACCTTCGATGTGGCTTACGCGATCGCGACGGGCGGCCGGGGCTAAGCGAGGAAGCGGACCTTGTCGATCAGGCGGTCACGGATGCGATAGGCCACGAGCACCCGGACGGGGTCATCGGACAGTCCGTGGGCGATTTCGTGGTCGACGACCCACTCCCCCTGGACGAGGCGGCCGAGGATCTCCGCACGGCACCGCCCCGCCGCGAACTGCGGTGCATAAGCGGTGCGCACCTCGTCACGCCCGCGCAGGGAGGTGCCGTCGCGCCGGTCGATCTCCACGTGCCGGGCGTAGGTCGCGGCGAAGCCTTCGAGGTCATGGGCGTTGTAGGCGGCGATCTGCCGCTCCACCACGGTGACAGAGTTGATCATGGAACAGATCCTGCCACTCCGGCACCCCGGTTATGAAGAGTCACGGCTCTCAGTCCCCATCGCGCACCCCATCGCGCAGGAGCGGTTCGGCCAGGCCCCGGCTGTGTCCGCGGAACTCGGCGATGACGGCGTCGTCCCCGCTCCGCCGTACGGTCACGTCGTAGATGCCGCTGCGCCCGAACCGGGTGCGCTCCACCGCCTCGGCCGTGAGCTCGTCCCCGAGGCGCCCGGGGGCGACGAAGACCACCTCCGCCGCGGCCGCCACGGTGACCTGACCGTAGGTGTTGCAGGCGAACGCGAACGCGTTGTCCGCGAGCAGGAAGACGTATCCGCCATGGACGATGTCATGGCCGTTCACCATTTCGGCCGTCACCCGCATGCGGGCGCGGGCCCGGCCGGGGCCGACATCACCGATCTCGATGCCGAGGTGCCGTGATGCCTTGTCCCGTTCGTACATCGCCGCCGCGCAGCGCCGCGCCAGCTCATCCTCGTCCGTCACGAGATCACCGTAGGACAGGATGCCCGTCCTGCCGATCCCCCGGCGGACTCCGCCCGCTCACATCTGGTCAGAAGTGGCTACTTCCTTTATTTTAAAGAAAGTTTCCTATTGGTTCGGGGGATCGAGTCATGGGAGAACGATGGTGAAGCTGCGCAAACGCGGTAGCGGCGGCAGACGAAGAGGTGTCGCGCTGTTCGGGGCACTTGTCCTGCCGCTCATCGGCACGGTGGTCGCGGCGCCCCCCGCCTCGGCGGCCGCGGTGACCGCCTCGTGCGTCAAGACCTCGGACTGGGGCACCGGTTTCGAGGGCAAGTGCACGGTCACCAACGGGACGGGGTCGGCCATCGCCGGCTGGCAGGTGGAGTTCGACCTGCCGTCCGGGACGACGATCGGATCGTCCTGGGACGCGACCCGTACCTCCTCGGGAAATCACTACACCTTCGCCAACGCCTCGTGGAACGGCACGGTCGACCCGGGAGGGACCGCCGCGTTCGGCTTCAACGGATCCGGCGGCGGCTGGATCACGGGCTGCCGGATCAACGGCGCCGCCTGTGACGGCTCGGGCGGCGGTGGTGGGGGCGGTGGCGACGCTCAGGCCCCGGCCGCGCCGGCGAGCCTGCGCTCTACGAGCAAGACCTCGAGCAGTGTGTCGCTGGCCTGGAACGCCTCAACGGACAACGTGGGCGTGACCGGCTACGACATCTATCAGGGCACGACGAAGGCCGACACCGTCACCGGGACCACCGCGACCGTCGCGGGCCTGTCGGCGAGCACCGCCTACACCTTCACCGTCAAGGCCCGCGACGCCGCCGGGAACACCTCGGCCGCCTCCAATGCCGTGAGCGTGACCACCGACACCACCGGCGGTGGCGGTGGCGGTGGCGGTGGCGGCAAGGTCATCGGGTATTTCGCCCAGTGGGGCGTCTACCAGCGCGGCTATCACGTCAAGAACATCGACACGAGCGGCTCGGCCGCCAAGCTGACCCACATCAACTACGCCTTCGGGAACGTGCAGAACGGCCAGTGCACGATCGGCGACAGCTACGCCGACTACGACCGCGCCTACAGCGCGGCCGAGAGCGTCGACGGGGTGGCCGACACCTGGGACGCGGGCGCGCTGCGCGGCAGCTTCAACCAGCTGCGCAAGCTCAAGAAGAAGTACCCGAACCTCAAGGTGATCTGGTCGTTCGGCGGCTGGACGTGGTCCGGCGGCTTCACCCAGGCCGCCGCGAACCCGGCCGCCTTCGCGGACTCCTGTCACAAGCTGGTCGAGGACCCGCGCTGGGCCGACGTGTTCGACGGCATCGACATCGACTGGGAATATCCCAACGCCTGCGGCCTGTCCTGCGACACGAGCGGGTTCTCCTCCTACAAGAACCTGATGTCCGCGCTGCGCGGCCGGTTCGGATCCGGCAACCTGGTGACCGCCGCGATCACGGCCGACGGCACCTCGGGAGGCAAGATCGACGCCGCGGATTACGCCGGTGCGGCGCAGTACGTCGACTGGTACAACCCCATGACCTACGACTTCTTCGGGGCCTGGGACGCCGCGGGGCCCACGGCCCCGCATTCGGCTCTGACCTCCTACTCCGGCATCCCCAAGCCCGGGTTCTACTCGGACGCCACGATCCAGAAGCTCAAGGGCAAGGGGATCCCGGCGAGCAAGCTGCTGCTCGGCATCGGCTTCTACGGCCGCGGCTGGACCGGCGTCACCCAGAGCGCGCCGGGGGGTACGGCCACGGGCGCGGCCCCGGGCACGTACGAGGCCGGGATCGAGGACTACAAGGTCCTCAAGACCAGGTGCCCCGCCACCGGGACCGTCGGCGGGACGGCGTACGCCTACTGCGGCGGGCAGTGGTGGAGCTATGACACACCGGCCACCATCGGCTCGAAGATGGGCTACGCGAAGAGCCAGGGACTGGGCGGCGCGTTCTTCTGGGAGCTCAGCGGCGACACCTCCGGAGGTGAGCTGATCACCGCCATGCGCGGCGGCCTCGGCTGAGGGAGGTCACCCGCGGTGGCCGCCGGGGCGGCCACCGCGGAAGGCCGACGTAAAGGCCACGGGCCAGGCCATGAGACCGGACCTCGGGGAGGCGCGAGCCACGGCCGCCTCCCCGAGGTCCACGCCCAGGAGCCGCCGCGGCCACCGCTAGGCCGGGCGCGCCCGTACCCCGCCGTACGCGTGCGCCGCGGTGGCCAGTGCGGCGGCGCCGAGACCGGCGATCGCGGCGGCCGGATATCCGGCGAAGGTGAGAGCGAGCGCGACGGCGGAGGCGGGCGCCCAGGTCCACGTGGGCACCGGCCGGGGCGCATGGCCGCGCCGGCGCCGGGCCGCCTCGAAGGCCATCGGGAGGACGAGCGCGGGCAGGACGGCCGCCAGCAGCGCGAGCCAGCCGAACATCAGCCGGTCCATCCGTGACAGGGCCAGCACCATGCCCGGGACGGCGATGGCGAGCACCGCGACCCGGCGCGGCACCCCGCCGAACCGGCGTACGGCCAGCGCGCCCGAATGCATGGTCGTCAGTGTGGGGGCGACCACGGAGACGGCGACGAACAGGTTCGCGACCGGCAGCCCGCCCGGGCCGGCGAGCACCGCCACCACGTCGGTGGACCCGCTCGCGGCCGCGAGGCCCGCACCCACCACGGTGGCCGCCAGCGCCGAGCCGACCAGCAGCCCGACGCACCAGGCGAGGTCGCGCCGGCCGGGCAGGCCCACGGTGAAGTCAGGAGCCCGGATCGCGAAGACCGCGACATAGCCGATGTAACCGGCGACGTCCGCGGCGAACCGGCTCGTGCCGCCGTACGTCGTGGTGAGGACCGGGCCCGGCGGCGCGAGCCGTACGGCCACGATCGCGATGAGGACGATGGCGCTGAGGGTGGCGGCGACCGCGAGCCCGTTCCACCGGCCGTCGCCCGCCAGCAGCACCGTGGCGATGGGGACGCCGAGGAGGACGATCCCCGCCGGAGCGGGGATCTCCAGCAGGGCCGCGAAGGCGCTGCCGCCGAGCCCGACGTTGAAGCCGAACCAGCCGACCATGGACACCGCGAGCAGCCCGGTGACGGCCCGGTCGGCCGCCCGGGGCAGGTAGCGGGGGGAGAGCTCTGACAGCGCCGCGTTCTCCCCCATCGGCGCGCGCAGGCCGAGCAGGCCCTGCGCGGCCAGCAGCACCGCCATCGCGACGCCGCCGGCCACCAGGACGTGGACCGGCAGCACACCGTGATGCCGCCCGCCGATCTGGGCGCCGAGGACCAGGGCCCCCGGCGCCGCACCGAGCCCGAGAAAGGCTCCGGCCGAGTCCCGCCAGGTCCGCCGCGGCGTGTCCTGGGCAGGGGTGAGGGAGGAGCCGGTCACTCAGCGTCCGAGGTCGCGCCGAGCAGCCGGCGGATCCGCCCGGTCGCGTCGGCGAACTCCGGACGTGCCAGCGTCTCGGCGTAGTCCCGCTCGGGCGGCAACCCCGCATCGATGATCTCGGTGATCGTGCCCGGGCGGGCGCTCATCACGACGACCCGGTCGGCCAGGTAGACCGCCTCCGCGATGGAGTGGGTCACCAGGAGCACGGTGGTGCCGGTCTCGCGCCAGATCCGGTTGAGCTCGATGTTCATCTGCTCGCGGGTGAGTGCGTCCAGCGCACCGAACGGCTCGTCCATGAGCAGGACCGGAGGCTTGTGCAGCAGCGCCCGGCACAGCGCCACCCGCTGCTGCATGCCGCCCGAGAGCTCATGGGGCAAGGCGTCCTCGAAGCCACGGAGCCCGGTCATGTCGATGAGCTCGTCGGCCCGCTCGCGGGCCTCGGCCTTCGGCATGTGCCGTATCTCCGCCTGCAGCAGGATGTTGCGGCGGGCGCTGCGCCATTCCAGCAGCGCGGCACGCTGGAAGACGTAGCCGATGTCGGGCCGCGGGCCGCTGACGGTGTCACCGTTCAGCCGCACACCGCCGGACGACGGCCGGAGCAGCCCGGCCACGAGCTTCAGCAGGGTCGACTTGCCGCAGCCCGACGGTCCGACGATCGCGACGAACTCGCCCATCCCCACGCTGAGCGACACGTCCCGCAGCGCCGTGACGTCCTTCTTCTTGGTACGGAACCGGACGGCCACGTCGTCCAGGTCCACGGCCCCGCCCGCGCGGCCGGCCGGGACGCCGGCCGGCCCCTCGAGGGTCTCCTCTGCCATGCTCATCCCTTCAGCGCCGCACTGGTGTCCCAGTAGTCCGCCGAGGGCTTGGGGTCGTTGACCATGCCGGCCTGGTGGAACACGTCGATGGTCTGCTTCCAGTCCGCCTCGGTGTTGACGCCGGGCGCCTTGCCCTTGGTGGCGTCGGTGTGCAGCAGCGTGAGCGTCGTCTTGAACTGGTCGGACAGCACCTGCGCGGGAGGCAGCTGCGCCGAGGCCCCCTGCATGCTGTCGACCGCCGGCTGCGGGTTCTTCTCGGCCTCCGCCCATGCCTCACTGGTCGCCTCGACCATCCGCTTGACGAGCGCGGGGTCGCTCTTGCGGATCCGCTCTCCGGCGATCAGGCCGTTGGAGTAGAAGTTCAGGCCCAGCTCGGAGAACCGCAGGTAGGACACCGGCTTGCCGGCCTTGTTCTGGATCGTGGGGCCCTGGTCGCTGGCATAGCCGAGAAGCGCGTCCGCCCGTCCCGACACCACCGCGGCCATCTTGCCCGCCGGGTCGGTGTTCTGGATCTGGACGTCGGACTCCTTGAGCCCGTTCTTCTGCAGGAAGGCCGGGAAGGTCTTCGACAGCGCGTCACCGGCCGTACCCGCGATCTTCTTGCCCTTGAGGTCGGCGGGCGTCTTGATGCCCTGGGCCGTGAAGAACTGCACGGAGGCCGGGGTGGTCTGCAGGAACACTCCGAGGCTCTTCACCGGGATGCCCTGGCCGACCCCGGCGAGCACCGCCGGCGTGTCGGCCCAGCCGAACAGGGTCTGTCCGGCCCCGGTGGCCTGAACGGTCTTCTGCGAGCCCTGGCCGGCCTGGATCTGCAGGTCGATGCCGTGCTTTTCGTAGATGCCCTGCTTCTTGCCGTAGTAGAACGGCGCGTGTTCCCCGTAGGGATACCAGTTGAGCGTGAGCGTCACCCTGTCGAGCTCCTTGCCCGACGCGCTCTTGGTCTTCTCCGCGCCACCCCCGCCGCACGCGGCGGTGAGCAGGAGCAGGGGGACGAACCCGGCGACTAGTCTGCGCAGTTTCATGATGTGGCCCTCTTCGAAGCGGGGTGGCGGTCAGGGGATTGCGACTCTGCGGGAGCCGGTGCCGGTCTCGGTGCCGGTCTCGGTGCGGGCATCAGTAGGCCGCCGTGGTCACGGCCTCGCCCCGGCGGCTGGCGTGCCAGGGCAGCAGGAGCTTCTCGGCGATCTCGACGAGCACGAAGAGGACCACGCCGATCAGTGACATGACCAGCAGTCCGGCGAAGAGCATAGGGGTGTCGAAGTTGCCGTTGGCCTGCAGGATCACATAGCCCAGGCCCCTGTTCGCGCCGACGAACTCGCCGACGACCGCACCGGTGACGGCGAGGGTGACCGCGACCTTGAGGCCCGAGAACAGATGCGGCAGGGAGGCGGGGAACCGGATCTTGGCGAAGGTCTGCAGCGGCCGCGCGCCCATCGTGGCGGACAGCTGGATCATCTCGGGATCGACCGCCTTCAGCCCGGTCACCATGGAGATCACCACCGGGAAGAAAGCGATCAGAACGGCGACGACGATCTTCGGTGCGATGCCGAAGCCCATCCAGACGACGAACAGCGGCGCGATCGCGATTTTAGGCACCACCTGCGCGAACAGCAGGACGGGGTAAAGCGTCCTCTCCACGGTGGTGGAGTAGACCATGATCACGGCCGCGAGGATCCCGATGACCACCGCGATGACGAAGCCCAGCAGGGTCTCGTACGTCGTGATCCAGCTGTGGTGCCAGATATAGCCGGCCTTGTCGCCCATCACCCCG
The DNA here is from genome assembly GCA_036008685.1 of Actinomadura sp. Lineage (GTDB taxonomy): Bacteria > Actinomycetota > Actinomycetes > Streptosporangiales > Streptosporangiaceae > Actinomadura_C. The sequence goes on from DASYNF010000190.1 coordinate 34,342, forward strand.
AGGGTCGCCCCCGGCGAGGGCACGAGATAGGGCTTCACCAGCCCGGTCACGGTGATCGCCCACCATGCGGCCAAGGAGGCCACGAGTAGCGCGACCGGCCGCCATGACCGTTCGAGCGCGTCCAGGACTCTTTCGCCCACGCCCGGCCGATCCCGCTCGGCCACGCCCGCCACCGCGACCGGCGTCTCGGCTGTGCTGCCCTGCCCCACGTCGTACTCCTCTGACCCGCGAGGCGCCATGGCCCCGTAGTCCTGCCCTTCCGGCGGAATCCCCGCCGGACACCGTCCGTTCCGGCCGGGGGCCTTCGCCGCTCGCCGTCATCGCGGGCGGTCACTGCCAGGTAGCCGGAAAGCGCATTCTGAAAGCGCTTTCTGATACCGTAAAGACCACATCGGGTCTGGTCAATAGGTGGGTGCGATGTCTCGAGAGTGTGGCACTGCCTGAACGGGGGCGCACCGTGAGCGAGCGGCCTGCACGATCCCACGTCACCCTCGAGGGCGTGGCCCGGTCGGCCGGCGTCTCCCCCGCGACCGCGTCACGCGCCCTCAACGGCACCTCTCGCGTACGTGAGGAGCTGCGGGCCCGCGTGGTGGCCGCCGCGGACCGGCTCGGATACATCCCCAACGCCCACGCGCAGGCGCTCGCCAGCGCCTCCAGCCGGGTCGTCGGTGTGATCTGCCACGACGTCAGCGACCCCTACTTCGCCGCGATCGCCAGCGGCGTGATGGGGGCGGCCTCCGACCGTGGCCTGCTCATGATGCTGGCCAGCACCTTCCGGGACCCGGCCCGGGAGATCGCCTACGTCTCCACGCTCCGAGCCCAGCGGGCCCGTGCCATCCTGCTCATCGGGTCCGGGTTCGAGGACCGCGCCTGGGAGCGGGCGATGAAGGACGAGCTGGAGCCCTACCTCCGCGGCGGTGGCCGGGTCGCCGTCGTGAGCCGCCACCGGACCCTGCGCGTCGACACGGTCTCGCCGGAGAACCACGCGGGAGGAGCGGCACTCGCCCGCGCCATGCTGTCCCTCGGCCACCGGGACTTCGCGGTGCTGACCGGGCCGCGCGCGCTCACCACCGTGTCCGAACGGCTGGGCGGGTTCCGTCAGGGGCTCGCCGAGGCGGGGGTCGAGCTCGCACCCGAGCAGGTGGTCGAGGGGTCCTTCAGCCGCGACGGCGGCTATCGGGCCTGTGCCGAGCTGCTCGCCCGCGGGCTGCGGGCCAGCTGCGTCTTCGCGCTCACCGACGTGATGGCGATCGGAGCCCTCGCGGCCCTGCGCGACCGCGGGCTCCGGGTCCCCGAGGACGTCTCCCTCGCCGGCTTCGACGACATCCCCATCGTCCGGGACCTCACCCCGCCGCTGACCACGGTCGCGCTGCCGCTCGCACGGATGGGCCGGACGGCCGTGGCGCTCGCGCTCCGCGAGCCCAGAGGGCAGCGGTCACGGGTGGAGCGCCTCGGCGGGGACGTCGTGCTGCGCTCGAGCACCGCCCCACCCTGATCGCGGCACCGCGCCGTCCCGCCCGTACGTCTTCTCGGAGGCCAGCGTATGACCATCGCCCTCACCGACCTGACCATCGACCGGATCGAGACCTTCGCCGTCGCGCTGCCCACCCGCAGGTCCTTCGGCGTCTCCGGGGGCGCCGTGGCCGTCGCCGGGCGGCCGAGCCTGCGGGTGCTGGTGAAGGTCAGCGCCGACGGGGTGCACGGCTGGGGAGAGGCGACCCCCATCCCGGCCTGGACCTACGAGACCGCGGAGTCGATCGTCACGACCATCGACCGCTACCTCGCCCCCGCCGTCGTCGGCCGGCCCGCCTGGAACCTCGACGGCGTGGACGCGGTGTTCGACCGGGCCATCAACCGCGGTTTCACGATCGGCGCCCCACTGGCCAAGAGCGCGGTCGACGTCGCGCTCCACGACCTCCTCGGCCGGGCCGCGGGAGTGCCGGTCGGCGCGCTCTGGGGACAGCGCCGGACCGAGGAGATAGAGCTCGGCTGGATCGTGTCCGGCCAGTCCCCCGGAGAGGTCGGCGACAGCGTCGCCGAGGGACGCGAGCTCGGCCACCGGGCGTTCAAGGTCAAGATCGGCCTCCACGACGAGGACACCGACACGGCGGTCGTGGCGGCGGTCCGCGAGCACGCTCCGGGAGCGCCGCTGTGGGTCGACGCCAACCAGGGATACACGGTGCCCGCCGCGCTCCGCATGGCCCGGCGGATGGAGGAGCTCGGGGTCACCGCCTTCGAACAGCCGCTGCCCGCCAACGACATCGCGGGGCTGCGCAGGCTCCGCGACGCCTCGCCCATCCCGGTCGCGCTGGACGAGAGCCTGCGCCATCCCAGCGACCTGGCGACGTTCGTACGGCTGGAGGCGGTCGACATCGCCATCGCCAAGGTCCAGCGCAGCGGCGGGCTGACGCTGTCGCGGCGGCTGTGCGCGCTGGCCGAGGACAGCGGCGTGCAGCTCATGGGGTCCGGCCTCACCGACTCCGACCTGGGGCTGGCGGCCTCGCTGCACCTGTTCTCCGCGTACGGGATCGACACGCCCGTGGACCTCAACGGCCGTCAGTTCATCGAGTCGACCTACGCGGGGCCGACCGTACGGATCGAGAACGGCGTCGCCCGGGTGCCCGACGGGCCCGGGCTCGGCGTCGAGGTGGACGAGACGGTGGTGCGCGAGCTCGCCGTCGACGTCCTGGACGCACGCGCCTGACCTGGAGGGTCGTGGCCGGCCGCGGGCGCGGCCGGCCAC
>DASYNF010000191.1:0-5013 GCA_036008685.1 Actinomadura sp.
CGATCGTGTGGAGTTCGGTCGCGGCTCGCTAGCATGCGGCAAATGCTCCCCGCGCCGGCGTTGCTCCCCGTACACACCCTCCGACTCGCGGGCCGGTACATCGTCGCGCTGGGCCTGTTGTTCAGTGCGGGCCGGCTCGTACGTCATCTGCTGATCCAAGGCGGCACCACCATCAGCCACGGCTCCTTCGAGGAGCTCAGGCGGGTGGCCGCCCTGGTCGACTTCGCCGTGCTCCTGCTGGTCTCCCTGACCGTCACCATGGCGATGCTGGTGGCCATGCGTGACGGGCTCCGGCACGGCCGGGAGGCGGAGGCGGAACGGTTTCCGGATCTGCTCGGCCGGGCGCTCTTCCCCTTCGTGATCATTTACTTGGCGTGGAGCCTGTACGCCGACGACCTCCGCGAGTTCCAGCGCGTGGACCTGGAACGGCATCTCCTCGAGCCCGGCGCGTCCAGGGTCGCGGGCACGGCTCTCATCATCGACGTGTGGTGGGTCGCGCTGGTCGCGACCGTGGTGGCCTGGCTGCTCAAGTTCGTCTTCGAGCGGTGGTATCACCGCTCGTCCCAGGTCGCCGTGGGCATGGTCACCGCGTTCTTCGAGGCGGCCTTCGCCTTCTTCACGGTGAGCGCCTTCGCCGGGCTCCTGGCCGGGACGTACAGCCGGCTGAAGGGCCGTGTTCTGTGGGTGAACGCCACCGAGGCGCTCACCACTCATGCCCCGGGACTCATGGCCGCCTGGCACGCCGTTACAGATGGTCTCCCGGTGTTGCTGAACGCCCTGGTCCTGCCCATGATCTGGTTCACCATCGCCTGCATGGCCTACGGCGCGGACGTCCGGCCGGACGATCACCGCGCCGCCGTGGCGGGCACGAGGCTGGAGAGGAGCGCGGAGCGGCTCGATGGTGTGGGGGCGAGAGGCAGGCACCTGGCCGCGGCGGCCACCGTGGGGTTCCGCGAGAGGTGGGTTCCGTTCGTCCACGCGGTCCGGTCGATGGCCGGTGCGGGCGCGCCGGTGTACGGGATGTTCGTCCTCTGCTGGGCGGCGGTCGACGTCGCCGTCGCATCGGGGACCCGCGGTGTCCTGCATCTGATCGGCCCGGAGCCGCCCACGGCCGCGTGGCCGTCCATCCTCGTACCCGTGGAGTTCGCCGCCGACCTGGTCCGTGAGGTGCTTCACCTCGCCCTGCTGGCCGCGGTCTTCGACCTCGTCGCCTCCCCTACCGGCCAGGACGGGGTCAGCGGTGAAAGAGCAGAGCCCGCTCCCGCCGAGGGCTCTCCCGAAAGAGCGCGACCAGCTCCACCTCATCGGCCACCCGGCCCGGCACTGCCGCGATGAGGGAGAGGCGAAGGGCCGGCCGCCTCCCCTGTGGGTTCGTCTTCAGGACCTCACGGGCCATCCACGTACGCCCGCGGCGGTCCCTCCCCTCGAACCGGAGTTCCGGCATTCCGGGACGTCCGCCGTCCGCGGTCGCCTCCACGTCGAAACGGACCGCTGTGGCCCCAGGAGGGAGCGTGAGGCCGCCGGTGTCGGTCGTCGTCGCCGTGCGGGTCAGGGCCCACCGCATGCCGGCGAGCCGCCCGGTCTGTCCCGGCTGAACCTCGACGAGGAGCTCACGGGAACGGTGCCGGTCGTAGGTCCTCAGCTCCGCGCGCAGAGGGAGGGCCACCGCGAGGGGCACGGCGATGACGAGCGCCGCGACCATGAACGCGGTACGCGGCACGGGCCGGTCCCGGAGCGGGGTCACGCCGGTTCGCCGATGGTGGGCGCGAACGATTCCAGGGGGGACGCCGCCATCCGGCCGGTGATCGCCAGATCGATGTCGGCCTGCGCTGCGAGTTCATAGCCGACGCGAGGCCACTCCCAGGGGCCTGACCGCGGATCTTTGGACGTACGGTCGGACAGTTGGAGCGTCGCACCGGGCACGGCCAGGGCGGGAACCTCGAAGAGGAACTCGCCCCGCCGCCACACCTCAGGCTGAATGTGCCAACCCGACATGCTTCCGATCACCCACGTGTCGGTCTCGGTGAACTCCCGTCCGTCCGCGGTCCGGAGTGTCGCGGTGCTCAGCGTGAGGATCTCGGTGTCCGTACGGGCGCTGACCGTTACCACCACGAAGACACCGTCCGGTGTGACGGTCTTTCCCACCCCGGTGAGCGTCCGTGCGATGTCGACCTTGTCGGCCCTCACCTCGAAGGGGCCCGCGTCGACGACCTGCCGCAGGCCGCCGGTCGCGGCCAGCGGGGCGTACTGCTCTTCGTAGGAGCCGGGACTCAGGGCCTGGAGGACGGTCGCCGCAGCGGCCAGCGCCACACCCGTCGCGATGATCCATAGCCGGCGGGCGCGCGGCCCCCAGGTGGAGGGCGGCACCGGGGACGCCTCGTGATCCATCCGGTCAGGCCTTCCGATGGACGGGGAGCGTCACCTCGGCGATGGCGCTTTCCCGGGGGTTCCGCCCGTCCTTCTCACTCTTCCACTCCTTGAAGCCGTAGAAGAAGTCCTCACGGAGGACGAAGGCGTGCAGGAGGACCCGGAAGGAGGTGCGCGGCGTCTTGGCGATGGTGCCGCGCAGGACCACCGTCTTCGTGGCCCCGGGATAGAGGAGCTTGGACTCGTCCTCGGTGAACGTGGGCACGAATCCGATGCGTTCGTCGAGGGGAACATCGAGGCTGACCGCGTTGAGGACGTAGTCCGAGACCGGAACGGTCTTTCGGTCCAGGTTGGTCACCCTGAGCACGATGTCCATCTGTCCCCAGCCGGCGGTGGCCCTGAGGACCTGGGAGCGGAATCTGCCCTGATCGACGGCCTCGCCTGGCTTGGCCGGTTTCGGTCTCGGGGCCGGCTCGAGGCCTCCGGCCCCCCATGCCGTCGCGCCGAGCGCTCCCACAGCCGCGAGGCCGAGGACCATGGTCATCCACAGCCGCCGACGTCGTGGCCGCTCATGCCCAGGGAGGGCCGGCGCTGATCCTCCGGGAGGGTGGAGATGTGGATCTGCTCTGTCGTCGGCGCGGTCGGACACGCGATCCTCTCCGTCGCCCCCGGTGCCGGACCGCCTCATTCCTGCGGCGCCACGGCCTGCGGAGGCGGCCGGCGCCGAGCGCAGGCGCGCTGGGGAATGGTCCTCCCGCATTGAGCGGCGGACGGCAGTCTCACAGATCTTGGGGATTGATGATGAAGGACTCTACGGTATCCGGCCTACAGGCACTTCATGGTGGCGATGGACGAGCATGAGGGGATTTCCCGGCCGACGCCATTTGATAATGGGGAACGGCGCCGCTGAGCCCAGTCGTACGGCGCCGTGCCCGGTCCGGCTCGGCTATTGGTCGCGGATCACCCGGACGACCTGGGTCGCCGCCGACCCGGGGTCGGAGATAGGGCCGATGGAGTCCCCCCACGACCACCTGTAGTGGTCGTCGGACACAGTGATCCGCTCTGTGAGCAACGGGGTCTGCAGGTTCGTGGCCTTGAGGAAGGGGCTCCCGCCCTCGGGGACGCAGACCTGGGCGAGCATGCCGATCCGTGCACCGAGTTCGGTGGCGAGTGCGTCCAGTGATTGGCGGTCCGTCTGTGTCTCGGTCGACATGTCGTGCTCCTGTGGCGAGTTGGAGGCCTTCTCCCATGAAGGTGCCCATTCGCGGTTACGTTTAGTGGAGCATTCGTAACTCAGTGGGGTCATGTGTCGGCCGGGGTCCGGTGCACGGCCGGCGCGTGAACCGGGGAGGACCCGCCGCGCCGGCATCACGCCCATCACTGTTGGTAGCGTAAAGCTCACGTTGCGGGGGAGTCCGGCCTATCCCGACGAGTCCTACCATCAGGCGCCATGAGCAAGCGCAGGATCGAGCTCGAGGCCGAGGTGATCGACTGGCTGGACCAGCTGTCCATGCCCTCCTTCACCACGGCGGCGTTCTTCATCGGCCTGCTGTCCCTGCAGGGAGCACTGCTGTCACGGCCGCACGCCGTGCAGCTCGGCGGCAAGCTGAGCAGGCTCTATGAGCTCCGCTTCGTCGTGGGGCTCGACCCCGCAGGGATCACGTACTGGTTCGGGCCGCGGCACGAGCTGGTGCTGCTGACGGTCTTCCGGGACGCGCACGTACAACGCAGGTACGAGGTGCAGCGGGCCCGTGAGGCGATGCTCCGCTGCGCGGCGGGGCACGGAGAGGGGGACCACCTCCTGTGGACGGGGCTGAGCGACGTCCGCATGCGCCGTCCGGTCGCCGCCGAGCTGTACGAGATCGCCAGGCTGTCGTACGAACTCGGCCGGACCGTGCGCCTCGCGCGCCTGCGCCGCGACTGGAGCGTTCCGGCGCTGGCCTCGGCCGCCGGGACCAGTGAATCCGCCGTCGTCCGCTGCGAAGCCGGTGGGATCCCGCCCACGGCGCCTGTGGCCGTCCGGATCCTCGGCGCACTCGGCGGTGCTCAACCGGAGCCCCGGCCGGGCCCGCGGCGGGAGCCCCGGTCATGGGACCCGCCGCTGCCGTCGCGGAAACCCCGTGTCGCCCCGGCGGGCGCCGGCGAGGGGGTGTGAGCCGCCTGGGAGCTTCAGTCCAGTGGGCGAATGCTCGAGATCGCCTTTGCGATGTCCTGGTCCGCGACCTCACCCGACACGCCTCGGTCGGCGTAGGCGATGAAGACGACCGGGTCGCCCTGTGTCGAGGGGAACGCGACCGCGTGCACCACGGCCTGTGGTGGGTCGCAGGGGCCGCGGGTCCCGTTGACGGTCACCTTGGCGGTGACGTGGTAGCCCTTCATGCTCCCGAGCGTGACCGGCACCGGGCGGCTCAGCCGTACGGCCGGCGCACGGCCGTTCTTGGGGGTGTAGCCGGCGTTGGCCCAGCGGCGGGCGGCATACTGCGCCGTCCCGGGCAGGTCGGACAGCTTGGCCGAACGTGCGGTGTCGGGGGCCTTGCCACCGGAGGCGCCCGTCTGGACCCGGATGCAGTCGCCCTGCTTGATCCCGGCCGCTCCGCTCATCCCGGCGAGCGGTCTGCCGTTCTCGTCCTCGAAGCCGACGATCGT
>DASYNF010000192.1:0-4086 GCA_036008685.1 Actinomadura sp.
GCCGAACTGGTGCCCGGCGTAGGCCTGCGCCACCGGGGTGGCACCGCTGGGGACCGCGTTGCCGACGAGCAGGCGCAGCCCGTCGGAGCTCCGCAGCCAGGCGGGGTCGAGGCGGAGTTCGGTGGCCAGCGACTCGTTGAGCACGAGCAGCCGCGGGTCGGGAGCCTCCTCGGCCTGCCAGGGAAGAGCCATCTCCGCGAGATCGCGGGCGAAGCGATCGACAGTACGTGGGACGCCATGAGGGGGCAGGCCGCTGCGCCATCGACCTGAGCGCCTGCAAGCGAGGCGGGACAGTAACCGGCTCAGTGGCCCCAGGGATGTTGAGCAGGAGAAGCGGACGATCGACCCGAGGCCGACGAACCGCGTTCAGCGTCCGGGAGCACGCCCGCGTTGCATGGCGAGGTCCAGATTCTCGGCCAGTTCGAGGGTGCTCTCCTAGAGATGCATGTTCCGTTCCCCCGGGGAGGCCCGCGAACGACGAGAGGGCTGCATGCGCATCCGGGAAACGAATGCGTCCGTTCAGTTCCGACTCCGTTGACGGTGGTGGCTCGGTCGCAGCATGCTGCGCACGTGCCCGGTGCCGGAGCACGTTGAGCCGCCAACGGCGGCGGCTCCAACCCCCGGGCGACGGTGAGGCGCGCCGCGCCGGGGAGGACACCATGACAGCCACGCAGGCACGCACGACGAGGACTGGCGAGAAGCTGCTCGGCAGAGTGGCCTTCGTGACGGGCGGTACCCGGGGGATCGGCGCCGCCATCTGCCGGAGTCTCGCCAAGCAGGGCGCCGACGTCGCGGCGGGGTACAGCGGCAACCAGGAGCGGGCCGAGATGTTCGCCCAGGACTTTGCCGGCTCCTACCCGGAGAGAAGCGTGAGCGTCCACCGCGGGGACATCGGGAACCCGGACGACTGCCGCCGGACCGTCGCGGAGGTCATCGAGCGGCACGGTCGGCTGGACATCCTGGTGAACAACGCCGGCATCACCGCGGACCGGACCGTGCTCAAGATGACGGACGCCGACTGGGGACGGGTCATCGATGTCAACCTGTCCGGGGCCTTCTACCTCTCCCAGGCCGCGCTCAAGCACATGCTCGAGCGCGGCAGCGGGCGCATCGTGATGATCTCCTCGGTCATCGGTGAGACGGGGGGTATCGGGCAGGTCAACTATGCGTCGGCCAAGTCGGGGCTGTTCGGGCTGACCAAGACCCTCGCCCGGGAGGCCGCGATGCAACTGCAGCGCGCGGGCAACACCGACGGGATCGGGGTGACCGTCAACGCCGTCACCCCCGGCTACACCGCGACCGAGATGCTGGACAGTGTCCCGGAGAAGGTCCTGGACGGGCTCAGGGCGAAGATCCCGCTCGGGCGGCTCGGCGAGCCGGAGGAGATCGCCCGCGTCGTCCACTTCCTGGCCGCGGACGCCTCCGCGTACATCACCGGCCAGGTGTGGGGTGTCAACGGCGGTCTGGACATGTAGTCGGACGCGCGGCCCTCTGACGTCGACTCACCACAAGGGAGAGGGGCACGCGTGTTGAGCCGTATCGCTGTGATCAACAGGGGCGAGCCTGCCGTGCGCCTCATCCGCGCCGGGCGACGTTCGTGCGCTCCGCCGATGAGGCACTCCTGCTCCGTGAGACCGGTGCGGGTAGCCCGTACCTCGACCAGGACGAGCTGGGCCGTGTGCTGCGTGCGAGCCGCGCCGATGCCGCCTGGGTCGGCTGGGGGCGCTACCCCCGCCTAGCTACTCGGCAACGTGGAACGGTCAGAAAGGACCAGCATGAATGCGTTCGTCCTCAATCGACACGGTCGCGTGGTGTTCCCTTCGAACGTCATGCCGGAGCTGGACTTCTCCGCCATGGAGTCCCTGGAGCAGCTGGACAACGTCATCCAGCGGGATTTCGAGACGAAGGCCCCCAGCGGGACCGAGATCCTCGAGAAGGTCCGGAGCGGCGCCTACACCAGTCGGTACGCCCTGATGCGTGATCTCGCGCTGAACCTGTTCTGGACCAACCGCTTCTCGATCACCATGTATGACAAGCGGCCGACGCGCTGGGCGGACGTGCCGCGCACGCGGCCCGACGTCTTCCTGCCCGTCCTCGAGCCGTGGGAGGACGGCGAGACCAAGGTGGCCGCCGTCCGGACGGCGTATCCGACGTTGCCGGCCCAGTGGGACGAGGCCGTCGAGGACCGGATCTTCGGGGTCCTGTTCGACGTCTTCGCCAATCGCAAGCACCATGCGGCCACGCTGCCCGCTGTCAAGCCGACCGTCGCCCAGTTCCTCGAGAGGCCGGGAAACCTCACCTTCCGGCTGCCGCACTACGACCCCGACTACCCCGTCCACGACTACGAGGACATCCTCGACTGCGACGAGGACGTGCCCGAGCTCGAGGCGCTGCACCGCTGGGCGATGGTCCTGCACAACCAGTACCCGTGGGACCGGGCCGAGGTCGAGCTGGCGGAGGCCGGCCAGCTCAAGGACGACGACTACGTGGTCGTGTTCCACCCCCGCGACAAGATCGTCCGTGACTTCCTGCGGCGTCTGCGCAGTGGTGCCACGAGCCGGCCGGTTGCGCCCGGCCGGGAGTCACGGCCGCCCGTTCGGCCGTATCCGGCGATCGACGTGCGACGGCAGTTCACCGTCATGCCGCGTCTCGAGTCTCTGACTGCGGTACACGGGGACCAGGTGATCACGAACGACGACCTGGTCCGCAACTCGGCCTACAACTGGTCGCCGATGGGTGCCGACGAGATTCGCGAGAAGACAGGGGTGGAGGAGCGCCGCTACAGCTCGCTGAGCCTGGAGGAGCTGGCACTCCAGGCCGCGGAGGCGGCGCTGGCGAAGGCGGGGCGGGAGCCGGAGGAGATCGGCGCCCTCCTGGTCTGCACCTGTACCAGTTCCCGGCTGATCCCGTCGCTGGCCACCTACCTCTGCGGTCAGCTCGGGATCTACCAGGCGCACGCGGCCTACGACATCGTCGCGGCCTGCGCCGGCATGCCCTACGGGGTGGCCGAGGCCACGCGGCTGCTCCAGGAGGTCCAGCGGCCGGTGCTCGTGGTGTGTGCCGAGAAGTTTTCCGACAAGATCGGCAACGTCCGCCCTTCACGCATGCTGTTCGCGGACGGCGCGGCAGCGATGGTGCTGGGGCCCGCGCCGAAGGGGGAGAGCCCCGACATCGACTACCTGCAGACCTACGCCAGTGGGCCGGCCAGTGAGGTCAACTCGATCATCTGGCCCAATCCGGAGTTCGACAACAACATCACCGTCTTCGGCCCCCAGGTGAAGGCGCTGGCGGGCCGCTATCTGGCGCAGATGATCGAGGAGATCGGAGCGCTGCCGGACCCGGACGGCAAGGCCGGCTCCCTTCTCGACAGCATCGACCTCATCGTGCCGCACCAGGCCAACATGACGATGGTGACGCAGTTGGCGGAGCGGGCCGGCCTCAGTGCCGACCGCCTGTACTTCAACATCCAGAAGGTCGGCAACGCCTCGTCTGCGAGCATCCCCCTGGCCATGCACGACGCAGTGCGCGACGGCGTCATCACCGAGCCCATCCGGATCTTCGCGCCGGGATTCGGCGCGGGGGCCGTGGCCGGCTACGCCGTCATGCGGCTCGATCCCGCTGTCGTCGAGGTCCAGGCGCCGTCCGCTCGCGGCGCCGGAGCATCAGACCACGCTGCCCTCGCTCCCACAGAGCCCTTGCCCGCGTCGGACGAGGTCCGGGAGGCGTTCGGCTGACCCGCTCGAGTTCGCGGACACCGGCCGTGCCGTTGTCGGTGCCCCCATGAGTACCCGTCTCGTGCGCAGTGCGGACGGGACCGGCATCCGTGCGTGGTGCAACGATGCGGCGGGGGAGCCGGTCCTGCTGTGCAACGGACTGGGCGCCCCGCCCGAGGCCTGGCCGGGGGTCGCCGCCCCGGACAGCGGCTACCGGGTGGTCACCTGGTATCAGCGCGGACTCGGCGGCTCCGAGCGGCCGGCCGACCGCGCCCGCATACGCGTCGAGGACCACGCCGACGATGCACGTGCGGTGCTCGATGCCTACGAGATGCGCTCGCCGACGGTCGTGGGCTGGTCGCTCGGGGTCAAC
>DASYNF010000193.1:0-20343 GCA_036008685.1 Actinomadura sp.
GTGATCCCTTCGACCCCTACCGCAGTCTTTAGACCGTGTCTTGTTTGTGGATGCTCGTTGGATCGGTCGTGGTGGGCGCCTACGGCACCAACTAGGGCATCCGCAAACTCATGGTCACCTGGTAGCCGACGCGCACCGGTCGCCCGGGCCTGCCCCGCCCGGCGACCGTCGCCTCTCGCGCCGGTGACACCTTGCCGTCCGTGTGGGCGCCGGCCGGCGGGTCAATGTCGCTTTTCGTGGTCTTAGGAATCGGGATACCGCTTGTTGAGGTCGGCGATGAGCTGTCGTGCTTTTTCGACTCGCCCGTTAATCACTGCTTGGTCCTCATCTCGCCCCATGAGGGACAATGCGGAGATCCACGCCAGCTTCCGTCGCTCTGGGTCTCCGTCGAACAGGCTTGTTCGCAGAGAGGGAGTCTCTCCGATGTATTCGATGGGACGGATGACCCAGCAGGCGTCACCTGTGGGGACTCCATCCGTACGTCGGCCTTCAGAACTTGATCGTCTTAACACGGAGGTTCTCCTTGATCAGAACGGTAGCGAGTACTCCCGGCTCTCGATGTCCTCCTTCTGTATCAGGAACTTGTAGTAGTACACCTTGAGCGCGTATCTCCACGAGACATAGATAAAGTTTGTTGCGGACAAACAGAAGAGTATGGGCCAGAGGTTACCTGTAATGCCGAGAATGCTCAGGGGGAGTCCGAGGGTGCTCGCTGGATCGCCCATGTGCCCGGCCGTGGTCCCCGGGGGCGTAGCGGTCGCCGCAGGGCTGCGGAGGAGATAGAACGCAAGTGCGGACAGCGCTAGGACACCACTGCATATCAGCGACAAACGTGCCAGCAATGACGAGCCCATCAGCTTCGCGTTGTCGGCCGCGAAGCCGAACCACGAAGCCGCGATGGCGGGGAGGGCAAGGGCGAGTGCAGGGAAGGCGGTGAGCGTGACGCTCGTTGGGGGCCGGCTGAGCAGATGCCCGACGACGCCGATCAGGACAGTGGTCGCCAGAGCGGTGACGGCTGCGTTGGCCCTTGAGCCCGGAGGGGTCTCCTTGAAACGAACCCGAACCTGGAAACCACGTAGCGGGTGAGCCGCGTCGGCGTATCCGCGCATGTAAAGGTGAACGTAATTCTGGCCGCGCTTTCGACGCAACCGGAAGTGGTAGTCGCCGTTCGGGCTGCCCTGCGGATTTTCGCCAGAGTCGTGGAAGCACCCCTTGACCGCTTCCTTTGTCCCCCGAAGTCCTCGTGTTGCCAGGCGCCCGCAGTTGCGACACTCAAAATATTGTCCCAGTACGTATTTGTCGGCAGGACCGTTGATGCGCAGATGATAACTTGACGCGCTGAGGGCCAGTTCGGTGGGCACGGCGATTTGATTGGGCCGCAGTCCGAACCCCAGCCGGAATTCGCCCTTGAAGGGTTTTCCTTTGTTCTCCGAAGAGGGGATGAACGTTCGCTCGTACTTGACGAGGACCCTGTTGCCCACCGCCAACTCAGCAGGGAGCACGGCAACGATCGGATAAGAGGCACTCAGCGAGAGTGCGTATCTACGAAGCCTGTCGCGATCATCGGGTTTGAGCGCGGTGAGCTGTCCAAGGATGTAGTCGACTTTGCAGGCTACGTGGACCGACTGGATTCGCCCGCGTTTCGCGATGATCTCAAGCAACTGGAGCGCCGCCAGGCGCGTGTTCTCGTCGAGGTCGAGGGGCGGCCGTTTCCCTGTATCGGTGCTCGGGTCTCCGAAGGCCTTCGTGAGCATCCTCATGAGGACAGTCTGTCGTTCTCCCGTGCTGATGCTCGGTTGTCCCAAGGCCTTCATAAGCATGCTCATCAGCGCGGTGGACGCGAGCTTGGTGGTCTCCTCGTACGAGAGGTTCGTCAGGGAGTTCCCCTTCCCGTCGGTGAGCTGAAAGTTGTCGATCAGCTCGCCCTTGAGCGGCTGTAGCACCGGAAGGTACAGCGACTTGCTGGTGAGGGCCTCTCTCGGGAGGGTGAACTCTACGCTGACGCGCTGCTTGATGTCTCTGCCATCGAGGTCAATGGCCTCGGCCACGCGAGACCGATAGCGGCCAGGGCTGGTGAGCAACTCGATGAATGAGAGCACCGCGCCGTCGTCGCGTTCGGAGAAGGTCAACGATGTGCTGCGCTGTAACTCGTCGAGCCAAAGCAGGCCGGGGCGGAAGATCGGATCATCGACTCGGTGTTCGCTCGCCACTACTCCCCGCGCACGGGTAAGGGCCCAGAAGCCCAGGCTGAGCGCGGATATGAGCAAGAGCCCCCGGGTCATCCCCTCTGCCGCAAAGACCAGTGAGACCGTACCCACCACACCCTCGATGAGGTCTTGGTGGTCATTCAACTGCCGGTCGATCGGGCCCACGGTCGCCGATCCGATGAGGAGCGAAATCGCTACGGCCTCGAGGGTGTAGGTGAAGAGCTTTTTCCGGCGGTGAGCCGATGACCGCCGGCCGGATGTAGAGGCCTTGGGATGTTGTTCCATCGCTGCCACCTCCTACCCCATGCGACACGCGGGTCGCGGTCCCCGAGGGCGCCGGGTCCTGGAAATCCACAGCCAGTGATCGTGAGTTTATGTCGGATATATGGCTCTGGCGAGGGGCTGATCCCAAGGATGAGGCGCCGCTCCCTATTCGGCTTCCCTACGTGGGACGCGCCTTTCGCTCGGCAGGTTCACAAATGCGGGCGGGATTCAAAGGAATCGAGAGATCAAAGGATCAAGGGTTCTGTCAACTGAATGATCAGAACCCTTGATCATCACAGCAGGCTCGGTTCAACCGGGCCGAGGAAGCGCCTGTCATGGACGTCGGCCCGCAGGCCCAGTTCGTCCTCGGCGATGCGGGCGATGGTGTCGTCGATGCTCTCCGGCTTGAACATCCGCAGTCCGGGCAGCGCCCACCGGTTCTCGTACGGCGGGATGATCCGCCGTACGAGGAGCACTCTGCCCTGCGAGGGCATCTCGATCACCAGGTCGAAGGTGGGATATGGCCTTGTCCCCAAATATCAGCTCGAGGGCCCGGGTCCCGGTTCCATGGCTCCCGCCGAAGGTGAGCCGGTCTGGCGGGTCGTCGGCAGGGACTGCGGTGAGTTGTGGCCGTGGTGTCGGGTGAGCAGGGCGGCGAAAAACGTGACCAAGAGCGAGTCCGGCACCGGCTACCCGGTCGGCTCGATCTCGCCGTCGGGATCGGCCGGTTGTTCGAAGTATCGGGACAGGTAGAACCGGTACATGGCTCCGGTGTTCGCGGGGACGTCATCCGGCTTCTCGATGAGCTGGTGGCCGGAGAAGTGGTCGCGGTTGAGCCGGATGTCCTCGGTCAGGGCTTTGACGGCATAGCCGGTGGAGAGATCCTGTCTCTCGTGTTCGGTCTTGAACCGGCCGACGTACTGGCCGAGGAAGCGCCTGTCGTCGACGTCGGCCCGCAGGCCCAGCTCGTCCTCGGCGATGCGGGCGATGGTGTCGTCGATGCTCTCCGGCTTGAACATCCGCAGTCCGGGCAGCGCCCACCGGTTCTCGTACGGTGGGATGATCCGCCGCACGAGGACCACTCCGCCCTGGGGCAGCTCGATCACCAGGTCGAAGGTGGGGATGACGCCGTATTCGAGGATGTTCTCGAATACCGGGCGGGGAGCGAACTTGAGCTCTGGGCGCTTCGGGGTCGTCATGGCCGGTTCACTTCCACGTTCTGCACAGCGGTTCGCCAGACCTGGTCATTGTCGGGGAGAACGATAGCGTCCTGGATGGGTTCTATCCCGCGAGCGCGGCTCCCTGCCGATCTGTTGTGCTCGATATCGCTCACCCGGAAGAGCATCTGAAAGGCGGCCGGTCTTGCGCGGAGCTGAGTTGCGATCTCGTACAGGATGGCCTTGTCCCGAAATATCAGTTCAAGGGCTCGGGTCCCGGTTCCGTGGCTCCCGCCGAAGCTGATCACGGAGCGGCCCTCATCGAGGGCGCTCCGGGACAGATAGTTCCGCAGTTTGGTGACCAGCAGGTAGTCGTCGAGGAGCATTCCGTCCTCGTCGACCCGGGGGACATAGATTCGGTCCGGACCTGCGATGCGCCAGTTGGGGCGTTCGATCAGGCCCCGTCCGGCCACGAAGCGGCGGGCCACCGCGAGTTCGTCCACCTCGTTCTTTGAGATGATCCATCGGAAGGGGAGGTCCACCGGCGGCCGGTCCAGGGCCAGGGAGTCGGGATCGCCATCCGGCGAGTAGCCGAAGAGCATGCGTGACAGTCCTTCGGCCGTAGGGCTTCCGATCAGCACCAGGTCATGGGTCGAACGCGTCCGTATCTCCTCTTCGACGCGCACCCTGCCCGACTGTTGCGCCCTGACATAGTCATTGCCGCTCGCGGCCACCAGGCCATGGAGATTGTCCGGATGGAGATCCTCGGTCCCTCTGTAAAGCACATGCCGTGAATCGTGGCGATACGCGACCATCCTGCCCTGGTCGAGGCCGAGTATCTCCTTCGTGACATCGGCTCGCTGGCGAAAAGTCGCCTTCTCCCTCATCCAGGAGGCGGCCCTGGACGAGACGGTCACCAGACCTGTGGCGCTTGCCACTTCGGTGGCGACGGTCAGGACCGCACTGATGTCCAATGGTGTCCTTTTAGCTTGTTGCGACGACTTGAGATTGTTGATGGCAATTTAACCCTGTACGGGACTTTATGTAAGTAACGCCGCAATAAGGACATGTTTAGGGCGCGAAAGCGATGACCCATAAGTCGTCGACTCAGGCTGTCGTCGGCTGGGGATCCGGACCTCTCAGGCCGCAGTGGTGCATGAGGTGACGTCGGCACGGAGCCGTCGCCAGGGCGGATTCACCGAAGAGGTGTTGCCGGCGTATGCGTACGCCTGCGCGATGTGCGGCTTCGACGAGCGGCTCGGCCGCCATCCGGCGGCCATTCAGGCCGCGCATGTGCGCTGGCACGGCCAGGGCGGCCCGAGATCGCGAACGCTCTCGCGCTCTGCGTGTTACATCATGCTCTGTTCGATCTCGGGGTTCTCGGGCCGACCGAGGGCCTGCGAGTACGGGTGTCCACGTTCTACGTGGCGAACAGCGAAGCCGGCCGCGCCGCCGACGACTTCGCCGGGCGTCCTCTGCTCAGGCCGAGGCCGGGACAGCCGATGACCAGCATCTACGAAGCCGTCGAGGTGACATTCCTGGCGTTGTAGGACGAGTTGCACCACTTGTACGACCAGGCCGGGGTCATGGTCCGCGTGGACGCGTAGACCTCGATCAAGGCAGGGGTGAGATGACCGATGGGGTGCCGCACCTGGGTGCGGGCGTCACTCGCGGTCAATCGGACTGGTCGCCGGCTCCCACCCCCGAGTGGGCCGGTTCACGTCGCGGCCGGCCGGCGTTGGGAGGGCACTGGTCGATCTGCGTACGGCGAACAGTCCGTCGGCTCCGTAGCGTCCACCACCCACCACGGCGAGCATCAGGGTGGCTGCGCCGAGAGTCAGCACGTACTCGTAGCCGCCCTCGCTGACGAAGATCCCTTTGTCCATGTGGACGAAGAGGAAAGCTCCGGCCATGGTGAGGAACAGCAACACACCGGCAAGGGGAACGAGCACGCCGGCTATGAGCATCGCCCCGCCGACCAGCTCCGCGAAGGTCGCGTACAACGCTGATATCGAAGGGGCGGGAATCCCCATCGCCTTGAACATGTGCTGAGTACGGTCGATGCCCGCAGTGTGCAGCTTGTGCCAGCCGTGAGCGACGAAGACGACGCCGATGGCCGTCCGTGCGAACAGAAGGACGATGTCGGCCACGGGTGACGGGATCCAGCGGTACATGGAAGAGATTCCCCCTGATCATCTACTTGTGTCGAAATCTCGATACAGGTGGGGGGGAAGAGCCCGGGGGGGCGTCCTCCATTGTGCCGCCAGGGCCCTCGACTGCTTGGGAGATGCCGGTCATCGGCCGGTCGGGGAAGGCGCGGCGGACGAATCGGCGCGCCGCACAGGTCACCCCTTGGGGTGCCTGCCGTACTTCCTGAACAGCCTGCGGACCTCGTCGAGGGGCAGGGCCTCGACGGTCGCCCCGCTGCCCGTCGTCGTGGTCGCCATGAAGAGCGCGTTGTACACGGCTTCCTCGGTCGCCTCCAGCGCCGCCTGGAAGAGGGGGGACATCGCGTCGTTCGGCAGCAGCGTGTAAGGGCGCGGGGCCTGCTCCCCGTGCCGTACGCGTAGCCCTGGGGAGGTGGAGAACGCGATGGCGTAGTCGCCGCTGCCGTTCGAGTACGACGATCCGGTCCGGCCGAGCCCGAAGGCGGCTCGTGCGGCCAGCCGCTTCAGGTTGCGCTCACCCAGGGGTGCGTCGGTGGCGACAACGATCATGCAGGAACCATCCGCCGAGGAACCGTCGCCCGGCGTGGCCGAGGCGGCGGTACGGCCGGCGAACGGGACATGCCCGAGCTCCTCGCCGACCGGCACCCCTTCGACCGTCAGCACCCCGCCGTAGTTCGTCTGGACCAGGACGCCGACGGTGTAGCCGCCGTTGGAGGCGGGGAGCAGGCGTGACGAGGTGCCGATGCCCCCCTTCCAGTCGAAGCAGACCGTCCCGGTGCCCGCACCGACCACTCCTTCGGTCACCGGACCGTGGGTGGCGCTCTTGATCGCCCGTACGACGTCCTGGTCGGTGACATGACGGCCCCGGATGTCGTTCAGGCGCCCGTCGTTGGTCTCTCCGACCAGCGCGTTGACCGAGCGGACCTCTTCGTTGCCCGGCTGCTGCAGCGTCCAGCCGACCACGGCGTCCACGGCACGCCCCACGCTCAGCGTGTTGGTCAGCACGACAGGCGTCTCGATCGTGCCCAGCTCGTTGACCTGGGTGGAACCGGCCAGCTTCCCGAACGCGTTGCCCACGAAGACCGCACCGGGCACTTTCTCCTGGAACAGGTTGCCCGGGTGCGGGAGGATCGCCGTCACCCCGGTACGTACGTTCTCGCCGCGGATGAGAGTCACCTGACCGACTCGCACCTCGGCCACGTCCGTGATCGCGTTGAGCCGTCCGGTGCCGAAGACACCGGGAGTGACTCCGAATTCTCGGGCGCGCACTCGTCCCCCATCCGCACGCGACGGCTCGGCCGGCGGGGCGGCGGATGCCGTGGTGGCGAACGCCGGCCCGGCCAAGGAAGCCCCTGTGACCACCGCTCCCGCACACAGTGCATCACGCCGGGAGATTTCCATTTCTGCCCACCTTCATCCGAAGTTACGGCAATCCCACCTTTATCCGAAGTTACGGTAATACGGCGCCGACGCCATCACCCCGAGCGGTGATGGCGTCGGCGCCGTACTCGGCCTGCCCGCCGGTGGACGCGGCCGGCTGGTGCCGCCCAGGTCGGTGGCCGGAACATGCCGACAGTCCACCCACAGGCGTGTCGGCCGTCATCCACAGGGTGTGGAAACCCGGCATCCGGGACGGCGGCAGGCCATCCGCCGGCCGACGTGCCCGGCCGGGTGGCGGTAGACGCACCGCCATCTAGTGCAGGGGATGCGGCATGACCGGAAGGGTGATCGCCGAGGGGTGCTCAACGTCGTGGTAGATGGTCTGGCGCGCGACCCGGAGGTCGGCATCCTGGCCGAAGGGGTGACCGGTGTTGGGGTTCCGGTCGTACATGGGGAAGTTGCTGCTGGAGATCTCCAGGCGGATCTGATGGCCGGCCTTGAAGAGATTGCTGGTCGGCCAGACCTGGATCGTGTATTTGTAAATCTTTCCCGGCTTTATCGGTGTCGGATGCGTCTCCGAGACGCGGTAGCGCGCACGCTGAATGCCGTACTGGATCAGCATCGAGGTGCCGTCGGGGTGGACGTCGGTCAGCTTTGCGGTCCAGTCCGTGTCGGGTGCCGACGAAGCCGCATAGAGCGTCATGGTTATCGGGCCGGTGACCTCGACATCCTGGGCCAGGGCAGGGGTGCTGTAGACGAGGACGTCGGGGCGCTGCTCGATCAGCCGTTGGTCGTACGGTCCGCCCGGGACGGAGGCCTGGAAGCGGCCGCCGAAGCTCGGCACCGGGTTCGAAGGGTCGTACTTGTACCGGTCCGTTGCCGTCTCTCCGGACGCGGGCGGGCTGGTACTGAGCGTGCCGGTACCGGTCAGGGTGTTGGCGTCTCCCTGACTGTGCAGGTAGTAGCTGCGGTACGCCGTGCCGGGGATGGGCCACGCGTCGGCACTACGCCATTTGTCGGCCCCCATGACGAAGACCCGGACCGCCGGATCGGTATCGATACCGTTGCGCACGCCCTTGAGCCAATAGTCGAACCACCGGAGCTGCAGGGCGTCGATGGGGTTGACCGCCTGCGGTCCAAAGTCGATCTGGCCGACCTTGCGCGACCACGGCATGTGCACCCAGGGGCCGACGACGAGTTTCGTACCTTCCCGGCCGGCCTGGGAGCCGCCCTGCCGGCGCATGCCCTCGAAGTTCTCGAGCGCGCCGTTGACGAAGATGTCGTACCAGCCGTCGAAGTTGAGGGTAGGGACCGTCACCTGCCCGTATCGCCGGCGGATACTCCACTGCTGCCAGTAGGCGTCGTTGTCCGGATGCTTGAGCCAGTCGAAGAAATAGGGCGCCACGCGCGGGTCGTCCGGGCGCAGTGGGGGATAGTTCTTCAGCGGCAGGTGCCAGTACCACTTGCTGAATTCTTCCTTGGCGGCCTTGTTCATGCTCGCGTCGAGGGCCGCGCCATCGGGATAACGCCGGACCGCGCTGTTGGCGATGGTGGTGAGCGGCCAGTCCTCCGCGAACGACAGGTCCAGGGCGCCGC
Source organism: Actinomadura sp. (assembly GCA_036008685.1). Taxonomy (GTDB): domain Bacteria; phylum Actinomycetota; class Actinomycetes; order Streptosporangiales; family Streptosporangiaceae; genus Actinomadura_C. The sequence goes on from DASYNF010000193.1 coordinate 8,773, forward strand.
CTTCGTAGGTCCAGCCGTCGTGGTAGTCCGAAGAGGTCATCGCCGGGACGATGGTGACGAGGTGCGGCGGCCGCAGAGTGGCCGGCAGCCATTGGGTCGCTCCCGGATAGGAGAAGCCGTACATCCCCACTCTGCCGTTGGCGTGCGGCAGGCGGGCCGCCCACTCGATGGTGTCGTAGCCGTCGGCCGCCTCGTTGCGGAATGTATAGAAGGATCCGTCCGACTTGTACTGGCCGCGCACGTCCTGGATGACGACCACATAGCAGTGGGCGGCATAGAAGTCGGGTTGCGCATAGACATAGGTCTGGGCGGTGTCTTTGTTGTAAGGCAGCCGCATCAAGATGACGGGATGATCGCCCGGTCCGGCCGGCGTGAACACATTGGCGCGGAGGACGGTTCCGTCCCGCATCCGGGCGGGGACGTCCTTGCGCGAGGTGTACGAACACTCCGACGGAGCCGCCTTCGCGGCCGCGGGGCCGGATCCCGGCACGAGAAACCCCGCCAGGACAAGGACGCCCACCGCGCCGAGTGCCCTGAGTCTCGTAGGTGTGCTCTTCCGCTGGACACTGACCGGTCGTCGCATCCGGCTCCCTCCGGTTGTCCCATTCGTGGGGGTACAACCTCATATTCCGGGAGATGCGCCTGACGATCAAGACTCTCCCGTCAGCGTGACCTGCCGGCCGCCGGGCGCATAACCGCCGCAGCGCGCCCTCGTCTGAAGCCGAGACCTACTTGATGGCCGCGGGTGAGCCGGACTCGTCGTGACGCGCCAGCACCAAGCGCCCCTGCGCGCCGGAGCCGAGCTCGCGCACCTCGCTGTAAGCAGGCAGCCTCCACACAAGGGGAGATAGTACGGATAGCAAGCCGTACCGGTGCGAAGCTCTTCTATGAGGACCTGGCCCGGCTCATGTGAACGAGCACCCCAACCGGCGGTACGGGCGGTCAGCACGGCGGCCAGGATCGCAGGCGTCGCCGGGGAGATCGTCGCCCAGTGCCGGCAGCAGGAGCAGCAGGCGGGTGTGGAGACTGAACCATGGCAGACATCGCGCATTCCCTCACGTCCGCCTTCGACGGGGTGTGGGGTCGTTTCCTCGGCCGCCTCGACGGTCTCGGAGACCAGGAGTATTTCTGGGAGCCCGTGCCGGGCGGCTGGTCGGTGCGCCCGGGCGATGACGGGCGGTGGCGGATCGATGGGGACGGCTATCGGAACCACTGGCGAAAGCCGATCGAAACGCTCGAGGAAGAACGGTGGTGGCGCCCCATCGGTCGCCGCGGAGGTCGGTGTCCTGCGAGACCTCTACCGCCACAAGGACCACCTCGGATACCACTGAGCGGAGCTCCTCCCCCGAGTACGTCCTGGCCTCACCGACATGTGCGATGTCGCCTCGACTGTCACTTCGCCCTCATAGAATTCGAACATTAGTTCTATTGATGGAGGGGTCTCTGATGGCGGTGTTCAGTCCGATCCAGTGCGAGACGGTCGTCGCGGCCGAGCGCTTGGAGGCCGAGATCTGTGAGCTGGCGGGACATCTGGCGGCGGCCACCTGCCGCTACCTGTTACTGCTGGCGGAGTTCGACCGCCGTGATGGCTGGAGTGGCTGGGGCATCCGCTCCTGTGCCCAGTGGTTGTCATGGAAGTGCGGCATCAGTCCGGCCACCGCCCGTGAGCAGGTACGGGTGGCACGTGCGCTCGACGGGTTGCCGGTGATCACCCAGACGTTCTCGGCGGGGCGGTTGTCGTACTCCAAGGTTCGCGCTCTCACCCGTGTCGCCACATTGGGCAGCGAGGCCGAGCTGGTCGAGACCGCGCTGGTGTCCACCGCCGCTCAACTGGAGCGGATCGTCGCAGGCCTGCGCAAGGCCACCCGTGACGAGGTGGTCGAGCGCCATGCCCGCCGAAAGGTCGGCTGGCACCACGACGAGGATGGCTCGTTCATCATGACCGTCCGCCTGGATCCCGAGGAGGGCGCCGTGGCCCTGGCGGCGCTGCGTGCCGCTCAAGCCCGCGGCTGCGATGGCGGTTCCGTCCCGGCCGGCGATGCCGAGAACGTTTCCGCGGAAACGCCTCCCGCCGGCAAGGCCGAGCCCTTGGCGCTACCCGATGCTCTCACGGCCATCTTCAGCGCCTATCTGGCCGAGAAGGCCCGCAATGCGAGCGATCCGGAGCTCTTCCAGGTCGTCGTCCATGCCGACGCGGACACTCTGGCCGCCGCGAGCCCTGGCGACTCTCCAGCCGCATCCGGAAAAGACCTCGAGCCATGCGAGGACACCGGCAGACCCGGCGGTCACCTCGACGGCGGTCCCGCCCTGCATCCCGACACCGTTCGGCGGCTCGCCTGTGACGCCACCACAGTCATGCTCATCCACCGCGCCGACGGCAGTGTCCTGGACGCCGGCCGCCGAACCCGCAGGATCGGGGTGCGCCTACGCCGTGCCCTGCGCGTCCGCGACCAGGGACGTTGTCGATTCCCCGGCTGCCAGCGCCGTCTGGACCTGCATGCCCACCACGTCGTGCACTGGAGTCACGGTGGGCCGACCAACCTGGACAATCTCGCCTCGCTGTGCACCGCCCACCACTGGCTCGTCCACGACGGCGGCTACCGCATGTGGCTCACTTCCGGTGGCGACCTGCGCTTCGCCACTCCGGCCGGAGTCCCCATCCCAGCTGTCCCGGCTCCGGCACCCGTGACCGGCGACATCCGGGACCAGCACCAAGCCACCATCACGCCCGACACCATCATCCCTGGCTGGGACGGCACCCCACTCGACCTCGACAACGCCGTACTGGCTCTCCTCCAGCCCGCGGCTGTTTCCTCGGGACCCTGACTCCGCGGCACTCAGCCGAGCCGCGCGTCCCGGATTGCGGCGACTGCGGCGTACGGCCGGTTGTCGTGGATCAGCCTTCGACCATCAGGTACGGCTGGAGCGCGGCGCGGATTCCGGCGGGCATCTCCTTCTTGCGCTTGGTGGCGGGGTCGACGAAGACGTGGCGCACCTCGCCGTCGGCGATGAGACGGTCGTCCACCGTGAAGGCCGGCCGGATCACCATGCTGGTGGTGCCGAGGTGGGCGATCGGCAGCCGGACGTCGATGAGCTCGTCGAACCGGGCGCCCTCCCGGAAGCGGAGCCGCGCCTCGGCCACCACCAGATCATGCCCGGCGTCGACCATGTCCGCCCAGGTGCTGTCTATCGCCCGCCACAACTCGGTCACCGCGACGTCGTACAGGAAGAGGTACTGCCCGTTGAACACCACGCCCTGCGCATCGCACTCCGCATACCGGACCCGGATCCGGTGCGTGAAGATCTCGCCCATACCGGCACTCTAGCCACCGGTGGAAGAGGTCTTCTTCCGTTCGGGAACGAGGACGAACTGCTCTCCGGGGCCGAGCATGCCGGCACGGGCACGCAGCATCCCGTTGCGGTTACCCGGCTATCCGGTCTCGGGGCCCACGTAGTAGTTCCGCGACGGCGCCGGTGGTCTCGGGATGCCGGGCCAGCAATGCCACCACCGCCTCCGGCTGATCGGCCGCTCCGGCGGCGTGCGCGGCCGGGCGCCATCCGGCGTCGTGGCCGAGCAGTGCGGCCACGGCGTCGCACGTCATCGGCTGGGCGGCCAGCAGCTCCGCCACCGGTCCGGCCGGCGCGGGCGCCGATCGCGGCGTGGTCTCCCCCCGCACCGGCTGTGCCTTCCAGGGCGGCACCCACGCGTCGACGGCGGCCAGGCCCGCCGGGAACGTGCGGCCCGCTTCGCGGACGAGCACGGGCACCAGTTCATGCGCCTGATCTCGCAGCGTCGTGATCAGTTTGGGCAGCCACGGGAGCAGGACGGCGTCGGGCAACCGCGCGAAGGCCTTGGACATCACCTCGACCACGAGGGGCGCCAGCGCCGGAGCCGGTTCCAGGGCCTGCACGAATCCGCTCATGTACTGCGGGAACGCCGGGACGACCAGCGGGTTGGCGAGCAGCTCGTCGCACTTCGAGCGCAGCTCGGCCAGTGGCAGCAGGCCCAGCTGCGACTTGGCCGCCCACAGGAGCGCCACCTTGGCGGGCGCCTCGGGATGCGACTGCCGTACGGCCAGTTCGAGCTGGGCGTGATCACATCCGAGGGACAGCGCGAGGCTCTCCATGCTGAACAGAAATCCGAGCATCGCCGCCACCTGGCGAACCCCGGAGTGCTCGTCCACGAAGGCCGTCGGCAGGAGCGTGCAGTAATGCGCGTAGCCCGCGGTGACGAACGCTTCGCACCACTTCGGCAGCTCCGGCTCCGTGGCGCGGTAGTGGGTCAGCAGCCGGCGGATCCGGCGCAGCACCTCGGGGGCGTCGTCGACGGTGCGTTCCGCGGCCAGCAGTTCCACGGCCCGTGCCCCGAGCTCGTCGGTGAACCGCCGGCCGCCCAGGTAGAGGATGGAGTCCTCGACGGCCTCGAGCGCGATCGCGGCAGTGGCCTGGGGTGCCCGCACGCTGCGGCGAAGCCGCCGTTCCAGCACCTGCTCGACGGTGACGCCCTCGTAGCCGAGCTCGACGATCGACCGCTGGTTGCGGCCGATCGCCAGGTCCCAGCTCTCCTGGATCGGCCGTTCGCCCAGCCTCCGAGCGCCCATGATGGGACGTACGGCGTCGTCCGGCAGGAGGCGACGCAGTATCCACAGCAGGTGGGAGCAGGGCGCCAGCTCCGGGTCCGCGGAGAGGTCGAGCAGAGCCCGCTGGATGGTGCGCTTCTCCAGGTCGAGCCCGAGCGGCTTCAGCCGGTCGAGCACGTCACGGGCCAGCGGCGGGAGCGCCTCGTAGCCGACCTGGCCGATCCGGTCACCGCCGAGGAGGATCTCGCACAGGCGGCGCACGTCGCGGCGGCCCGGCACGGTCTCCTTCTCGATGCACGTGACCGCGGCGTCCTGGAAGTCGTACGGCGTGGGACGGGCACGGTCGCGCAGGCCGGCGAGCAGGACGGACGTCTCGAACACGGCGATGGCGTCGGCCGTGCTGGCCAGGTAGCCGTTGCGGCGGGCCAGCCTGACGATGTCGACGCACCACCCGAGCAGCTCGGCCTCGTCGAGGTCGTCGAGCGCGGGCGGTTTCGACAGGAAGCCGGACAGCCGGTCGGTGACCGGCCCGCGCGGGCCGGTCACCGCCGGGCGCGCGCGGCCCGGCCGCTTGCGTGCTCCCTTCTGGCCCGCGAGCAGGAAGGGCGTGACACCGCTGCGCGTCACCGCCTTGGTCCAGGTCGCCGCGGCGATCGAGACCGAGCCGGAGGCCAGCCCGAACTGGGCCTCGATGGCGGAGTGGCTGGACGGGATGAGCCCGTACCGCCAGCGCGTGGCCGTACGAGGGGTGATGTCGAACGGCTCGGCCTGTGACGCCAGCCCGAACTGCTCGACCCGGCTGGCCGCGTGGAAGGCGCCGCACACGTACAGGCACTGCGACGGGTCGGTGCCGGACGTGGCGAGATGTTCGCGCATCCGGGTCCACATGTAGCGCTCGCGGTCCTCGTCCCGGTCCCTCCTGTCCGAGCCCAGACGCCGGAACAGGCTGCCGATCAGGACCATGACCTGCCGGTAGGTCTCATAGTCCGCACCGACCAGTGGCTGCTCCACGTACTGGTCCCACCACTCGGACCAGTGCCTGACCTTTCCGTGGTGGAGCAGGTGCGCTTCGAGTTCGGCGAAGCGGGGTCGCAGGTCGCCGATCTCGATGCCGACGGCGTCGCCGTGCAGGGCCGCGTCCTCGTCGGTCGCCGCGGGCCCGGTCGCCGCGGGCCCGGTCTCGCTGGGCTCGGTCTCCGTGGGCTCGGCCGGCTCGCGGGGCTCCCACTGGAAGACGTGGTCGGTGGAGCGATCCACGAGCACCAGCTCGACGCCCGGTGTGTCGAGGGCGTAGGAGATGGCCTGGTACTCGGCCGATGCCTCGGTGATGGGCGCCACGACGCTGAGCGGCGCCCAGGCGGGCGGGAAGCCGTCGAGCTCGGTCGAGAACGCCTGCAACGCGACGGGCAGGCGGCAGTTGCGCAGCTCGTCGAGCACCGGCCGCAGGTCCTCGCACAGCTCGAGGTAGATGACCTTGGGCTGCTTCTCTCGCAGGCGTCGCACCATGGCCACCGCCGAGGCCGGCGAGTGGTGGCACACCGGGAAGATCTCGAGCTCCTCGCGCAGTGCCCGGTCGACGTCGTCGACCATGCCCGCCAGGATGTCGGGCACGGCACTGGGACCTTCGGCGAAGGCCTCGGCGGCGTCGAGCAGCTGCCCGCGGAGTGCGCCGAAGGGACTCATGAGAGCGTCGCGATCGCCTGGCGGCCACCTTCGAGGAAGTCCTGCCACGGACCGCCCTCGTCCTTCTTGGCGCGCGGCTCGATGACGCCGTGCCAGAACTTGTTCAGGATGGCCAGGTCCTCGGGGCTGCGACGGGCCAGCGAGCCCACCAGCGAGCCGGCGAGCGTCCCCGCCCGCAGGGTGCGGTCGCCGAAGAACTGGCTGTGCAGGATGGCGTCCTCCAGCACGCCGATCTGCTCGGCCGTGGACAGCGCGGACTCGAGCTTCTCGTCGTCGCTGGTGGCCGACGCCGCCGCCGCCCGCAGGTCGGCGAAGCTCTGCAGCAGGATGTCCAGCAGCGTGGGCGGCACCTCGAGCTCGATCCGGTGCCGGCGCAGGAGTTCGGTGGTGCGGAACCGTACGATCTCCGCCTCGCTGCGCTTGTTCGTCACCACCGGGATGCGAACGAAGTTGAACCGCCGCTTCAGGGCCGACGACAGATCGTTGACCCCGCGGTCACGGCTGTTGGCCGTGGCGATGATCGAGAATCCGGGCTGGGCGAACACGATGTTGTCGTCGTCGAGCTCGGGGACGGACACGTACTTCTCGGACAGGATGGAGATGAGCGCGTCCTGCACGTCGCTGGTGGATCTGGTCAGCTCCTCGAAGCGGCCGATCATGCCCTGTTCCATCGCCGTCATGATCGGCGAAGGGATCATCGACTCGCGCGACTGGCCCTTGGCGATCACCATGGAGACGTTCCACGAATACTTGATGTGGTCCTCGGTGGTGCCCGCCGTTCCCTGGACGACCAGGGTCGAGTTCCGGCAGATGGCGGCCGAGAGCAGCTCGGCGAGCCAGCTCTTGCCGGTGCCCGGGTCGCCGATGAGCAGCAGGCCGCGGTCCGACGCGAGCGTCACGATGCTGCGCTCGACCAAGCTGCGGTCGCCGAACCACTTCTGCGGGATCTCGCGGTCGAGCCCGTCGGCCCGCTCGGATCCGAGTACGAACAGCCGCACCATCCGGGGGCTGAGCCGCCATGAGAACGGCTTGGGCCCGTCGTCGACGGACTCCAGCCAGTCGAGCTCCTCGGCGTACTTCGCCTCGGCCGGGGCGCGCAGCATTCCGTCGGTCATTCTTTCTGTTCTCCTAATCGAGGAAGTTCTTGAGCTCGAACACGAGCTTGCGGATGTGGCCCGAGATCACGGGTGTGCCGAGGTTCTTGAACCGCTGCCGGAACCACGGGTTCACGCTCTGGTGTCCCGAGCTGTTCACCGAGCCGACCGGGATGAACTTCACCCCCGACCGGTGCACCGCCTGGATGCCGTCGAACAGCGGCTGGGACCGGTCGAACTCGTAGAAGTCGGAGATCCACACCATCACGGTGTTGCGCGGGTCGGTGATCTTCGGCCGGGCCATGGCCATGGCGACGGGGCCGTCGTTGCCGCCGCCGAGTTTCGTACGCAGCAGCACCTCGAACGGGTCGTGCACCCAGGGGGTCAGGTCGAGCGCGCGGGTGTCGTAGGCGATCAGGTGGACGTCCACCTTGGGCAGGCCGGCGAAGATCGACGCCAGGATCGTGCAGTTCACCATCGAGTCGACCATCGACCCCGACTGGTCGACGACCACGATCAGCCGCGCGGGCGTGGTCCGCTTGGCGGTGTGCCGGTAGAACAGCCGGTCCACGTAGAGCCGCTCGTCCTCCGGGCTCCAGTTGGTGAGGTTCTTCCAGATCGTGCGGTCGAGGTCGAGGTTGCGGAACACCCGCTTCGGCGGCACCGACCGGTCGACGGTGCCCGCGCTCGTCTGCTCGACCTGCGTGCGCAGCACCTCGGCGACCTCGTCGACGTACCTGCGGATCAACGCCTTGGCGTTGGCGAGCGCGACCCCCGAGAGGTTGGCCTTGTCGCGCAGCAGCTGCTCGATGAGCGACATGCTCGGTGTCAGCTGCCTGGCCAGCACCGGGTCGGCCAGCACCTCGCGCAGGCGCATGCGGCTGACGAGGTCGCCCTCCAGACCGGACAGGGCTCCGGCCAGTTCGCCCGCGCACTCCTCCCCGAGCGCCTGCTTGAGCCAGCCCGCGTCCTGCTGCCAGCCGGCGAGCCGCGTGGCGGTCACGCTGCCCGTTCCGGTCGAGAACACGTTGAGCAGGAGCTTGGACACCAGGGCCGCCCGGCGCACCCGCTCCCGCGGATCGTCCTCACCATCGTCATCGCCGTCCCCGGGCGACATCAGGTCCCGGAGCTCGGGGCCCAGGTCGGGGAAGCGCTGCACCAGGTTGTCCACCGACACCGACGGATCGAGGAGCGCCGCTGGCAACCCGAGGTCTTCGACGATGGCCAGGCTGGAGGTCTCCAGCGTGGGGTGTTCCTCGGTGTCGAACACGCGCGCCAGCAGGCGCCAGTAGAGGACCTGGCGCCGGTTCTCGCCGGCGTCACTGATCTTCTCGTCCGAATCACTCATTTCCGCAGCAACCGCCCCGCACGCTCGCGCAGCACGGCCACCGCGTCACCGGACCGGGCCTCGGCCTTCACGACCTTGGGGTCCGTGGGGCCGAGGGCCCAGTCGCCGCCATGCGCCTCGACCGCCTTGCGCTTGACCGTCGCCTGGACCGCGAGCGGCTGCAGCGTCCACCGGCCGCCGTCCCAGCGGACCAGGCCGATGCAGGCCGTGGAGGCGGCCACCAGCTCAGGGGTGAGGGGGCCGCAGGCGGGCAGGCGGCCGGTGTCGACGGCGAGGGTGTTGCCGTCCAGGTCCACGGTGTGGCCGTCCGTCGAATAACCCTCCAGCAGTACGGGTTCGGAGATGCGCACCGGATGGCGGTCCAGGGGCGGTACCGGCGGTGCGAGCGCGCCGGCGAGCCGGATCCGGGCGGTGGCGAACGGGTCGGCCGGCTCGCCGGCCTCGGCCCGGTCGTCCTGCCAGACCAGGTCGCCGCCGCCCAGCAGCGGCAGGTCCGTGACCTCGAGGCTCCGGCGCTCGGCGAGCGCGGTCAGCAGCACGGGGTGGCCCTGCAGCAGTCGCCAGAGAGCCGGACCGACGATCGTGTCGACCTTCGCCGCCGCGACGCTCGTGCGCACCAGGCGGGGATCCCCGCCGCCGGCGGGCTCCAGGATCCCGTGGACCTGCGCCTGTACGGCGGTGCCGTGCTCGTGCACGTCGACGCCGAGGATCAGCAGCCGTCCCGACACCGATTCACAGCCGCCGCCGGACAGGCCGCCCGGTTGCGACAGCAGCAGGGCCCGCGTCCACAGGTCGGCCCAGCGCCGGACGGGGAGCCGCTCCATCGTCGCGACCGGGCACGACGCCCGCAGCTCCGCCGCGAGACCGTCGAGCAGCACCGCCAGGCGCCGCAGACCGGGCTCGGCCAGCAGGGCCTCGAGCGTCTGGTCGGACGCGGAGACGAGGTCGTGGTCGACACCTCGCCATCCGGTGATGGCCAGCTCGCGGAGCCAGGACCGGGACCCGGCGAGGAGGTTGCCCGCCTCCGCCCGCTCCGGTGCCGTCGTGGACGGCGCCTCCTCCCAGGAGGCCCTGGTGCGTCCGACCGCGGTGTCGAAACGGGCGAGCCGGGCATCGTGGACCGCACCGAGAAGTGCCGTACGGCCGGCGGCCAGCGCCGTCAGATGTTCGTCCGCGATCGAACCGGCGGCGACCTTCCCGGCCGCTTCGCCCATCACCGGTCCGAGCGGTGTGGCCCCCATGGCGCCGGCCAGGGCGGTCAGCGCCGCGGCGCGCTCCTCTCCGAGCCGGGCGAATCCGTGGACGAGGGCGTCGTCGAACCCCGTCACCAGTTCGAGTGCCTCGTCGACTCCCGGCGGGGCCGCGTCGAGCAGTTGGGCAAGCTGTGCGCCGAGCATCAGCGGACCGCCCCCATGGCCGGGAACCAGTGCAGCTCGGGAATGGGCGCCGTGGTGTCGGGCAGCTCCAGATAGGCCAGATGCCGCAGGAAACGGCTGAAGACGACGGCCGCCGGGGCGGTTTCACGTGAACCCCGCAGGCAGCTCACCAGGTCCTCGCCGTCGCCGACCTCGACACGCAGGTAGCGGGCGACGCGGTCGAGACCGTACTGCAGCACGGCCTCATCGACGAGCGCCCGCAGGTGTTTGCACGGTGATGAGCCGCCCAGCCCACCACATGGCCGGTTGTTGTTGGTGCTGCAGTTGAAGCCGTGGGTCCCGGCGGTGATCGACGAGACGTAGACCCGGGCGATGTCCGAACCGCTCGACACGACCCCCTGCAGCCGCCCGTCCGCCAGCTCGACGAAAGGGACCTTCGCCAGCTTGCGAGGTTTGACGGGCGGCACCACCCGCACCACGCTGCGCTGCTCCCATGCGGGATCGTCCGCGTTCACGCCCCCTGACCTCCGGCCCGACGGCCACCCGACCGGCCGGTCACGATCCGGTGACCCGCCTCGTCCGCCGGCTCCGCCTCGAACGGTGCGTCATCCCACGCCCCCATCGGCTGTCCCTTTCGTTCATGTCCGCTGCTGGAGGAGGACCGTAGCGACAGGCACTGACAGTGGCGGATCTTGGTCCGCGCGCGCTGGAGCCCACGGCGCGCGCTTGTGACCGATCGGCGGTTGGCGGGGAATGACAATGACGTAGACCCCACCTGCGGAACCGCGACCTCACCCGCTGAACAAGGGAACGCGACCGCTACGCAACGATGACTCGCCGTGCAAAGAGTTATTGGGTTGCCAAAGTGGCGGTGCTTCCAGTCATGATGGGCGGAGCAAGTCGAAATCAACAGATAACCGCCCAGTTGGGCGGTTTTTTAACGATTAGGACACAGCATTGAGTGCTCTCTCACCACCCCAGGTGGCGGATGACCCGCCGGAGGCGCCCGGATCGCCGGGAGGGCTTGATCGGGGCGTGCTCGCAGTCGCCATGGTCGTCGTCCTCGGCTCGATCATGTCGATCCTGGACGTGACCGTCGTCAACGTCGCCCTCAGCCATCTCGCCGCGGAGTTCAAGGCTCCGCTGTCCACCATCCAGTGGATGGCCACCGGCTATACGCTCGCCCTCGCCACGGTGATCCCGCTCACCGGCTGGGCGGCTGATCGCTTCGGCACGAAGCGGCTCTACATGATCTCCATCGCCCTCTTCATGGGCGGCTCGGCGCTCGCGGGTGCCGCATGGTCGGCCGAGTCGCTGATCTTCTTCCGCATCCTGCAGGGCTTCGGCGGCGGCATGATCATGCCGGCCGGCATGACGATCCTCACCCAGGCCGCCGGCCCGAAGCGGGTCGGCCAGGTGATGAGCGTCGTCGGAATCCCGATGTTGCTCGGGCCGATCTGCGGGCCGATCCTGGGCGGCTGGCTGGTCGA
>DASYNF010000194.1:0-8698 GCA_036008685.1 Actinomadura sp.
GGAGCCTGATGTCTCCGGACCACCACCGGGGCGGGTCGCGATGATCCTTGTTTCCGGCCGGCCCCTTGCCCCGCCGGCCGCGCATGGCCACGATCTCTCCATGAGCGCTGCCACGCCCGGCCCGGCCGGCGAGGTCCCCAAGTCCGTGCTCCCGCGCGGGCTCCGGCTGCTCGACGCCTTCGGGCCCAGTGACGTGCACCTGACGTTGTCGCAGCTGTCGGAGCGGACCGGACTGCCCAAGCCCACGGCCCACCGGCTGCTGGCGGAACTCGTCGCCTGGGGCGGGCTGGAACGGACGCCGGCCGGCTACCGCCTCGGCATGCGGCTGTTCGTGCTCGGCCAGCGGGTGCCCCGCCCGCGCGGGCTGCGGGAGGCCGCGCTGCCCTATCTCGAGGACCTCTACGAGGCCACCCACGAGAACATCCACCTGGCGGTGCCGGACGGGATCGACACCCTGTTCCTGGAGAAGGTCACCGGACGCAGGTCCACGCCGATCATGTCCCGCGTCGGCGGACGTCTGCCGACCTACTGCACGGCCACGGGAAAGTTGTTCCTGGCCCTCAACCCGCCCGCCCACCTCGACCGGGTCGTGGAGGCGGGGCTGGTCCGCCACACGCCCCACACGATCATCATGCCGGGACTGCTCCGGCGCGAACTCGCCCGTACGGTCGATCGCGGGTATGGGATCAACCGGGAGGAGTCGGAGGCCGGGGTCTCGGCCGTGGCGGCCCCGGTGCTCGACGGCCGGCGCCAGGTCATCGCCGCCATCTCCATCACCGGACAGGCCGGCCGGCTGGATCTCGACCGTCTCGCCCCGGCCCTACGGACGGCGGCGCGCGCCCTGTCCCGGGAGCTGGCGCGTCAGCCGTCACAGCGGGAGCCGGCGGCGTCCGAACCCGCACGGTGGGGACCGGCGGCACGAGAGTCCTCACCCGGGCCGCTCCACCCCCGCGGTGCTCAGCCCCCGGCGCTGTAGATGATCTCCTGGGGGGTGATCCTCACGGTGATCCGGCGTTCCCCGGGCTGCCGGTAGGGGTAGACGTCCACGCCGAGATACTTCTCGGCGAGCCGGTCGATCACCGAGTCGGCGCCCTCGGTCTCGAGCCGTGCGGTGCCCGAGACGCTCACGTAGTGGAACGGGTCGTCCGGGTCCAGCACGCTCACGGCCGTCCGGGGGTCCCGGCGCAGGTGCCGCTCCTTGGCCCGGCCGATGGCGGTGTTGACGATGACCTCGTCGTCCTCGACGTCCACCCACACGACCGTGTTGTGCGGTGTGCCGTCGGGCCGGAGGGTCGTGATCCAGGCGTGGATCGGCCGCTGGAGCAGTTCCTTGGCGTTCTCGGACAGCTGTGCCATGACGCCCCCTGAAACGCAGTGGTCAGCCTGTTTCGCCATCATTACATGACCGTGGGTTCTCGAGCGTGACCTCCGCGGCGCCATGAGCGGCCGGCGTGGTACGGACGGTCCGGGCGATCCGGCACAATGACGGCCGAAGGTCATCAGATCGCCGGCGGATGCGGGGGGACATGGATCGACTGTGCGTGGTCGGAGCGGGCGCGATCGGCGGCTATGTCGGGACCCGGCTCGCCGCGGCGGGGTGCACCACCAGCGCGCTCGCCCGGGGAGGCACGCTCGCGGCGCTCCGCCGGCACGGCTGGCGGCTGCGCACCGCCGAGGGAGAGATCACCGCACCTGTGCGCGCCAGTGACGATCCGGCTGAGCTCGGTCCTCAGGACGTCGTCCTCATCGCCGTCAAGGCGCCGGCGCTGAGCGCCGTGGCCGCTCGCCTCGCGCCCCTGCTCGGTCCGGACACCGTGGTCGTGACGGCCATGAACGGCGTGCCCTGGTGGTTCTTCGACGGCTTCGGCGGCGAGCACGAGGGGCTCCGGCTGACCTCGGCCGACCCGGACGGTGTGGTGGCCAAGGCCGTGCCGACCCGGCGGGTGATCGGCTGTGTGGTGCACGCGGCCTGTAGCGTCCCCGAGCCCGGAGTCGTCCGGCACGGAGCCGGCCGGTCGTTCATCCTGGGGGAGCCGGACGGGACCGTCTCCGACCGGCTGACCGGGCTCACGGACCTGTTCGGCTCGGCCGGGCTCGACCCGACCGTCTCCACGGCCATCCGTACCGACATCTGGTACAAGCTCTGGGGCAACATGACGATGAACCCGGTGTCCGTGCTCACCGGGGCCACGACGGACCTGATGCTCGACGACGACCTCGTCGATGGGTTCTGCCGGTCGGTGATGACGGAGGCGGCCGCGATCGGAACGCGGATCGGCTGCCCGATCGAGCAGAGCCCGGCCGACCGCAACGCGATCACCCGCCGGCTCGGAGCCATGCGCACCTCGATGCTGCAGGACGCCGAGGCCGGCAAGTCGCTGGAGATCGACGCGATCCTGAGCTCCGTACGGGAGATCGGCCAGGCGATCGGCGAGCCGACGCCGCAGATCGACGCGCTTCTCGGGCTCACCCGCCTCAACGCCAGGGTCCGCGGCCTCTACCCCTGGTAGGGCGGGTCGAAGCGCTGCAGCAGCCAGGGACCTCGTGGCGATGCGTCGGCCGATCCTGGGCGGCGGTGATCTGTGCCGGTCGATTTCGACATCGCGCCGTCCGTTGCCATACGGTCGGCCCATGTCCGCGATATCTGACCTGCGGTTCTCCGTGGAGGTCCGTGAAGCCCTGTCGGGCGGCCTGCCCGTCGTGGCGCTCGAGTCCACGATCATCTCTCACGGCCTGCCACGTCCCCGCAACCTCGAGGTCGCGGGCGAGCTGGAACAGCTCGTACGGGACGCCGGCGCGGTGCCCGCGACGATCGCCGTGCTCGACGGCGCCGGGCACATCGGGCTGGACGAGAAGGCGCTCGATCGCGTCGCCTCCGACCCCGGCCTGCGCAAGCTCGGCTATCGCGACCTGCCGGCCGCGCTCGCCACCGGCGCGAGCGGCGCCACGACCGTGTCGGGCACCGCGGCCCTGGCGGCGCGGGCCGGCATCCGGGTGTTCGCCACGGGGGGCCTCGGCGGCGTGCACCGCGGGTGGGTGTCCAGCTGGGACGAGTCGGCCGACCTGGCCCTGCTGAGCCGTACCCGGATCACGGTGGTCTGCGCCGGTGTGAAGTCGATCCTCGACGTCCCGGCGACGCTTCAGCGGCTGGAGACGCTCAACGTGAGCGTGGCCGGCTACCGCACCGGCCTGTTCCCCGGCTTCTACCTGCACAGTTCCGGGGAGCCGGTGGACTGGACCCTGCGGACGCCGGAGGAGGTGGCCGACGTCATGCGCGCACAGGACGCGCTCGGCGGTCCGGACACGGCCCTCATCGTGGCCAATCCGGTGCCCGAGAGCGAGCAGCTGGACCCCGCTCTGCACGATCGCGTCCTCGCCGGGGCGCTCGAAGCCGCCGAGCGGGAGCAGGTCACCGGACAGGCGATCACGCCCTTCCTGCTGGACTATCTCGCGCGGCACACCGACGGCGCGTCACTCGAGGCCAACCTGGCGGCCGTCCGCGGCAACGTGCGCCTCGGTGCGGAGATCGCCACATGCTGGACGCGCGGCTGAGCGGACGAGGGCTTCTGGTCGTCGGTGACGTCGTCACCGACGTGCTCGCCCTGCACGGTCACAGTGGACCGGGCAAGGGCACGCACGGCGATGGGGCGCCGGCCGGGGAGACCGACACCCCGGCCCACATCACCCTCCGGCCCGGGGGATCGGGCGCCAACACCGCCGCCTGGGCCGCCTCGCTCGGCACCGACGTACGGATGCTGGCCCGGGTCGGCCGGGACTCCGGATCCTGGCACCGTGCCTGCCTGGCGGACGCGGGCGTACGGCCGTGTCTGCGGATCGACCCCGAGCGGCCGACCGCGGTCATCGTCGTCATGGTCGACCCGGCCGGGGAGCGGACCATGGTGACCGACCGCGGCGCCGGTGCGTTCCTCGGGCCGGACGACTGGGACGACGCGCTGCTGGACGGCGTCGCCCACGTGCATGTCTCGGGCTACACGCTCTTCACCGAGACCGGCGCGCAGCTGGCCGGCCTGGTCATGAGCACAGCGCGGCGATGCGGCGTCACGATCAGCGTGGACCCTGCCTCGACCGGGTTCCTCCGGGCCTTCGGACCGCGTCGCTTCCTCGAGGCGACCGCGGGCGCGGGCACCGTGCTCCCGAACCGGGATGAGGCCCGGCTGCTGGCCGGCACCACCGATCCGGGTGCGGCCGCCGTCGAGCTGGCCGGGGTCTACGGACGCGCCGTGGTGAAGCTCGGACGTGAGGGCGCCGTCGCCGCGCGCCGGGGTGGGAAGCCCATGTGGGAGGCCGGCGCGCCGGTGCGGGCCATCGACTCCACCGGGGCCGGCGACGCCTTCGCCGCCGGCTTCCTCACCGCCTGCCTGGGCGGGGCCGGCGACCGCGAGGCGGTGGCGGCCGGCTGCCGTACGGGCGCGCGGGCGGTGTCCCGCATCGGCGGCCGGCCCGGCACCCCGCCGGCCGCCGGCGGAAGCGGTCCTTCGGCCGGCCGGTAGGACGACACGATCATCGCGTCGTCCTACCGGCCGATGACGGCCAGGGTGGGCCGGTCGTGAACGAATGCGGCGATGGCGTCGTCTCATGGAGAAGAATCACGGACCGATCCGTATGCCGCGCCTCGCGGAGGTTGGAGGCCATGATGCTCCGGGTGCACGACCGCGGACCTCGGACACACGGAATCCCCGTCCGCGTATCGACCCCGCGGTGACGCGGTTCGGCAGGTCGTCGCTGCGCCAGCTGGTGCTGGTGTCGACCGCCTGGCGGGAATGGCGCCTCGGTGAGGACTCCTGCCGGGCGTTCGACCGGGTCGTGCGCGGCCTCCTCGGGCCGGCGGAGGGCATCGACGGCCGGGCCTGGCTCGCGGAGACCGGGGACGGATCGGTCCGCCCCGGGCAGTGGCTCAGCGGAGCGCCGGCACGCGAGGAGCTGAAGGCCTTCATCGGGCGGCTGGCCACGGCCGGGGAGCTCGCCGACGACCTGTCCGGCCGGGCGGAGACGCTCGGTTCCCGGCGGCTCCGGGTGCTGTGCGATCCGGTCCGTACGCGGGCCGTGCTCCCCGGGCCTCCCGGCCAGGAGGCTCCGCCGTGGACGGCCCTGGACGTGCGGTTCCTGCCGTACGCCGGTGGGTTCCGCGCCCATCTCGGCTTCACGTTCTGGGCCGTACGGCCTCCGTGGCGTCCGCCGGAGGCCGACAGTGAAACACCGGTGATCGGGTTGGACCGGGTCACCGATCTGCGTACGGCCTTCGAGGGATATGCGGTGAAGGCGACGCGCAATCTCGTCGACAAGCACTTCGGGCCGGCCACCACGCTCGTCTGGGGGCGGGAGTACGCGCCCCCGGTCTTCTGGGTGGCCACCCTGGCGAAGGGGCAGCACGACACCCCGAAATACCTCGAGCGCACCGACGTCGCCGAGCGGCTCGTCCGCCCGCTGCTGGGCCGCGGACCCGGCGACAGTGGTGTCGCCGCCGGGATCCTCAACGGCAACGTGCTGGCACTGCGGCTGTTCCGGCAGGAGAGGGACGAGCGCTTCAAGGAGCAGCTCGCGATCCGCCCGGCCTATCTGCTGCTGCCGGGTCTGCACTCAGAGAACGGGATCACGCCGAAGGACGACTCTTACCGGCAGGTCATCACGTCGCTGACCGAGTTCGAGGCCCGTGCCGCCACGGACATGCACGATATCGACGACGCCCTCGAGGTGTGGCGCACCCACGTACAGGTCTATGACAGGATCGCCCGCCAGGCCGCCAGGCTCTGGGACGTGCTGGCCCTGCATCTCCCGGTCCGCAGCGGCAAGCTCCTCGAGGACGCCCACCGGCCCATCGCGCTGGTCCACCAGACGCTCCTGCAGGGAGTCGCCGACCTGGCCGACCTGGTCAGCCAGGTGGAGTCGCTCATCACCGAGGTGGACGAGCTCGAGGAGCGGCTCTCGGATCTGGTGGACGAGCGCATCGCCGAGCGTCCGCTCTCGACGTCGCGCCGGAGCATCGGGACCTCACTGGCGCAGATGGGCCAGTTCAACAGGCTGCGGCGCCTCAGCTCGGCCGTCGCCGCCGATGCCCGACGGGTGAACGAGCAGTACAAGGACATGCTCGCCTCGATCGCACACGCCTTCGACGAGCGGCGGGTCCGTGAGGTCGACGTGCTCCAGCGCGTTGGCTTCTATCTCAGCCTGGCCTTCGGGATGACCACGATGGTCACCATCCTCGACTTCGTCCTGAACATCAAGAGCGCACGGCCCCTGCCCGCTCCCTGGAACCTGCTCGCCGGACTGGTCGCCGCGGCGCTCGCCGTCTTCCTCGCCGACGCCGGGATCAGGGCCGTCCGGATGGTGCGGCACGCACGTGACATCAGCTCGCCAGAATTCCGGGACCGCTACGAGAAGGTCCTCACCTACCTGCGCGCCTGCTCCACCCGGGAGCTGGACATGCTGACCGTGGCGACCGCTGACCTCAGTCCCGACGACCTGCGGCGCTGGTCGGAGCTCGACGGTGAGCTCGCGGAGTCCCTGGCGGCACTGTGGGACGAGGCGACCGCGGGACGGCCGGTCCCCGTCGGAGACGCCCGCCTGCCGGCCGAGGACATCCAACGGCTGGCCAAGGACGTCGAGGAGTGGACCCTGCGGGCGCTCCTCCTGACCGAGCGGCCGCGGAGACTCTGGCACTACCGGCTCCCCAAGCTGACGCTGCTCTACCGGCACTGCGTGGCTCTTCCGCAGTCCAGGCGATGGAACGCCCCGGCGGCCATCGTGGCCGATGTGGACCTCGAGCGTTCACTGGAGCACAACGGCCATACGAGGACCGAGGCTCGGAGCATCGACGCCTACATCGCGGGCCTGGCCGGGTCCCGTGACACCACGGAACGCGCGGATCCGGCCCGGCCCGGCGAGGCCACGGCGCTGTTGCGGGAGATAGAGCGCGTCATGGACGGCCGGACACCCGCCCGGGAGCTCGACCGGGTGAACCGGGAGTACGTCGGCCGCATGGTCCGGCGGCTCGTCGACGAGGGCGTGGACCAGTTCATCGACGTCGGGACCGGGATCCCCGGGTCGGACAGCGTGCACGAGATGGCCCCCAGGGCCCGGGTGGTCTATGTCGACAGCGCCTCGGACGCCGTGGCACAGGGTCAGGCGTTGCTCACCGAGGCCGGCAGAACAAAAGTGATCCAGGCCGACATGCGGCATCCGGCCTCCGTCTTCTGGGCGGCCCGGGCCAGCGGGCTCATCCGGCTCGACCGGCCCTTGGCCGTGCTGTTCACCCGGGTGCTCGGTCATGTCTCCGACGACGAAGCGGCCGCGACCGTGGTGGGGTTCGCCACGAACCTCCCGCCGGGCTCCTTCATCGTCATCTCGCACGTGGCGCCGGGCAGCCTCGGCGACGGCGGCCTGGAGGTCGTGGCGCCGGCGGGCGACGGGCCCGGGACGGAGAGGCTGCGCGGCCGGGATCAGATCCAGCGTTTCTTCGAGGGGCTGGATCTGTGCCCGCCAGGTGTCGTCGACGTCGCTTTTCCAGCGGGTGTGGCGGCCGCGGACAGCCGCGGCATCCATCTGGTCGGAGGACTCGCCCGTGTGCCCTGACCCGGCGGGCGGGCGGTGGGTCGCGGCCCCGTGGCCCGTCCGGGCCATGGATCTTTTTTCGATAACGCTCAGGCGTCCAATTGATTAATCCGGAACGGCCGTTCGATGGTTCGGCCTCCGTTCCGCGTCGGACTGTAGAACCGACATGAATATTGCGCCGCGTCAATGGCAATAACTGCCAAAACGATGCGAGAACTCGGCTACTCCGCAAATTGGAATTCCAGTGTATAAGTAAGTCCGTACACTCCAATTCCCCCCTTTGGGAGAGTCATGCGCGTTCCCCGCCTCCTCGCGCTTACCGCCTCTGCGGTAGCTTTCACCGTCGGCTTCGCGGTCACCGCCGAATCCGCTTCTGCAGCCGTGAGCTATGTCGCGCTCGGTGATTCCTACTCGTCCGGCCAGGGTGCCGGCAGCTATGACTCCGCGAGCGGTAACTGCAAGCGCAGCAACAACGCCTATCCGAAGTTGTGGGCGAACGCGCACGCGCCCTCGTCGTTCAAGTTCGTCGCCTGTGGGGGTGCCACCACGGACACGGTCAGGAGCGGCCAGCTCAGCGCGCTCAGCTCCAGCACCACGCTCGCGAGCGTCTCCGTCGGCGGCAATGACGCCGGGTTCGCCGGCGTCATGGAGACCTGTGTCATCAGCTCGGACTCGACCTGCATCAACGCGGTCAACAACGCGAAGAGCTACATGCAGAACACCCTCCCCGGCAAGCTCGACTCGATCTACCGCGACATCGACTCCCGGGCGCCCTCGGCGCGCGTCGTGGTCCTCGGCTACCCCCGCCTCTACAAGATCGTGAGCGTCTGCGTGGGGCTCAGCAACACCAAGCGCAACGCCCTCAACGGCGCGGCGGACCTGCTGGACTCCGTGATCGCGAGCGCCACCTCGCGGGCCGGCTTCGTCTGGTCCGACGTTCGTGACGAGTTCTCCGGCCACGAACTGTGCACCGGCGACGGGTGGCTCAACGCGGTGACGTGGCCGATCGGCGACTCCTACCACCCGACGGCCCTGGGACAGCGCAGCGGTTACCTCCCCGCGCTGGAGTCCTCGGACTGACGATCGGGCATTGCCCTCTCGCGGCTCTCGACGAGCCGGCGGCCGGGGC
>DASYNF010000195.1:0-73476 GCA_036008685.1 Actinomadura sp.
CGGGAAGCGGGACAGGTTGTTCACGCACAGCACCACGTCGTGGTCGTGCTCGCGGATGAACGCGAGCACGCTCGGGTTCGAGCCGCCGAGGTCGTGGAACGTACCGAGGGGGAACGCCTCGTGCCGGCGCCGCACCGCCAGCATCGTGCGGGTCCAGTTGAGCACCGACGTCGAGTTGTCGCGCTGCGCCTCGACGTTGACCGCCTGGTGGCCGTAGATCGGGTCCTGGTTGATCGGCAGGTAGAGCCGCCCCGGGTTGGCCCGGGAGAACCCGGCGTTGCGGTCGGGGGTCCACTGCATCGGGGTGCGGACGCCGTCGCGGTCGCCGAGCCAGATGTTGTCGCCCATGCCGATCTCGTCGCCGTAGTACAGCACCGGCGACCCGGGCAGCGACAGCAGCAGCGCGGTGAACAGTTCGATCTGGTTGCGGTCGTTCTCCAGCAGCGGGGCGAGCCGTCGGCGGATGCCGACGTTGGCCTTCATCCGTGGATCCTTGGCGTACTCGGCGTACATGTAGTCGCGCTCTTCGTCGGTGACCATCTCGAGCGTCAGCTCGTCGTGGTTGCGCAGGAAGATGCCCCACTGGCAGTTCTCCGGGATCTTCGGCGTCTGCGCCATGATCTCGGAGATCGGGTAGCGCTGCTCCCGCCGTACGGCCATGAAGATGCGCGGCATCACCGGGAAGTGAAACGCCATGTGGCATTCGTCCCCGCCCGTCGCCGGGTCACCGAAGTACTCCACCACGTCGGCGGGCCACTGGTTCGCCTCCGCGAGCATGACCCGGTCCGGATAGAGCCGGTCGATCTCCGCGCGGACCCGCTTGAGATAGACGTGGGTCTCCGGCAGGTTCTCGGAGTTGGTCCCCTCGCGCGCGTAGAGGTAGGGCACCGCGTCGAGCCGGAATCCGTCGATGCCGAGGTCCAGCCAGAACCGCAGGACCTCGATCATCGCCTCTTGGACGTCCGGGTTGTCGAAGTTGAGGTCCGGCTGATGGTGGAAGAACCGGTGCCAGAAGTACTGGCCGCGCACCGGGTCGTAGGTCCAGTTCGACGCCTCGGTGTCGACGAAGATGACGCGTGCGTCGGGGTATCGGTCGTCGGTGTCCGACCACATGTAGAAGTCGCCGTACGGGCCCTCGGGGTCCGACCGCGACGCCTGGAACCAGGGGTGCTGGTCGCTGGTGTGGTTCATCACCAGGTCCGCGATGACCCGGATGCCCCGGGCGTGCGCTTCCTCGATGAGTTCGACGAAGTCACCGAGGTCGCCGAACTCCGGCAGGATCTTGGTGTATTCGCTGATGTCGTAGCCGCCGTCGCGCAGCGGGGACTGGTACATCGGCAGCAGCCAGATGCAGTCGATGCCGAGCCACTGCAGGTAGTCGAGCCTGTCGATCAGCCCGCGGATGTCACCGGTGCCATCGCCGTTGGAGTCGCTGAAACCACGGATGGCCACCTCGTAGAAAACCGCCCGCTTGTACCAGTGCGGGTCGCGGGGCTTCTCGTGCGTGAAAGTGTCGGGCACCGGTTCTGCGGCGGTATCGAGCGCGGCGGTGTCGGCCTCCGGCAGCGCGCCGGGGGAAGGCGGGGTCGTCAACTCTCTTTTCTCCGGAGCGTGAAGATGTGGGCGGGTTGAGTGTGCGGGTCGAGCCGTACGTAGTTGGCGTCCTTCCAGTGGTAGGTCTGACCGGTGAGTTCGTCGGTGACGGCGAACTCCTCCGACCAGTCCATACCGAGGGCGGGAAGGTCCAGATGTACGGTCGCCTCGCGAACCTGATGCGGATCGAGGTTGACGACGGCGAGGACGACATCGCCGAGATCACCGGCGTCGCCGGTGGGCACGGCCGGGCCGGGCCGCCGCTTGGAGAAGCAGATCAGATCCGGCTGGTCCACGTGATGAAATCGTAGGTTGCGCAGTAGGTGCAGGGCCGGGTGGGCCTTGCGGAGCGTGTTCAGCCGGGTGATCAGAGGGGCGATGCTGCGCCCCTCCCGCTCGGACCGCTCCCAGTCCCGCGGGCGGTACTGGTATTTCTCCGAGTCCCGGTATTCCTCGCTGCCCGGTCGTACGGGCGTGTTCTCGACCAGCTCGTAGCCGGAGTAGACGCCCCAGGTCGGGGAGAGCAGCGCGGCGAGGATCGCGCGGATCTCGAAGGCCGGTCGGCCACCGTGCACCAGGTATTCGTGCAGGATGTCGGGGGTGTTGACGAACAGGTTGGGCCGCATGTACTTGGCGGCGTCGCCGGACAGTTCCTTGAAGTAGTCCTCGAGCTCTTCCTTGGTGTTGCGCCAGGTGAAGTAGGTGTAGGACTGGTGGAAGCCGATCTTCCCGAGGGTGTGCATCATCGCCGGCCGGGTGAACGCCTCGGCCAGGAAGATCACATCAGGGTCGGTGCGGTGGATCTCGCCGAGCAGCCGTTCCCAGAACGCGACCGGTTTGGTGTGGGGGTTGTCCACCCGGAAGATCCGGACTCCATGCTCCATCCAGTGGCGTACGACGAGCTCGATCTCCTCGTAGATGCCTTGGGGGTCGTTGTCGAAGTTGAGCGGATAGATGTCCTGGTACTTCTTCGGCGGATTCTCGGCATAGGCGATCGCGCCGTCGGCGCGGGTGGTGAACCAGTCCGGGTGTTCCTTCACCCAGGGATGGTCGGGCGCGCACTGCAGGGCCAGGTCCAGGGCGACCTCCATCCCGAGGTCTCCGGCATAGGCCACGAACGCGTCGAAGTCGGCGATCGTGCCCAGGTCCGGGTGGACGGCGTCATGCCCGCCGTCCGCGGAGCCGATCGCCCACGGCGAGCCGGGGTCGTACGGGCCCGGGGTCAGGGTGTTGTTGGGGCCCTTCCGGAACGCCGTCCCGATCGGGTGGATCGGAGGAAGGTAGACGACGTCGAAACCCATGTCCGCGACGGCGGGGAGCCGCTTCATCGCGGTGCGGAACGTCCCGGACATCGGAGCCTTGTGTCCCAGCGGATCGAAGGAGACGCCCTCGGATCGGGGGAAGAGCTCGTACCAGGAGCCGTAGAGCGCGCGCTCCCGGTGCACGATGACGGGATACCACGGGGAGGCGGAGTCGAGTTCGCGCAGTGAATGAGCGTGCAGGAGATCGCGCACCCGCGGTCCGACGGCCGCGGCGAGCCGGTCGAGGGCCGGGATGGCCGGGTCGAGGAGGTCCCGTGCCAGCGTGGTCAGCATGGGGCGCTCCGCCGTCGGCACGCCCTCCGCGGCCCGGGAGAACAGCGCCGCGCCCTCTTCGAACATCAGCTCGACGTCCTGGCCGCGTGGCACCTTGATCTCGGCGTCGTGCCACCAGTGCGCGACCGGGTCGCCCCAGGCCTCGACGCGGAAGTGCCATGTGCCCGTCTCGGTCATGGCCACCTCGGCCGTGAGCCGGTCGGTTCCCGGGATGGGCTCGCTCATGCGCACGAGGGGCCTCGTGGTGCCGTCGGGCGCGCGCACCACCACGCCGGCGCCCAGCGTCTCATGGCCTTCACGGAAGACCGTCGCGCTCACCTGGAAGGACTCACCGACCGCGGCCTTGGCGGGCCAGCGCCCTCCGTCGACCACGGGTTCCACGTCGAGGATGGGGATGCGTTCGATCATCGGCGGAAACGGCACCTGCGGTGTCCGTGACGCGACGCGGTCTTCGATCAGGTGCCGATCGCCCGTGTCCCGGGTCGTATCCGGCTCAACTTGCATACCCCACCTCATGCTCGTCTGTACGAGCCCATCCTTAGTCGATCCGAACGGGTGGAATGTCCACTCCGCGTGTTTATTCAAGCGTCTTCATGCCCAGCATCGGCGTCTTACTCCCCGGTACAGCCTCTTAACTTTCGGTAACGGCTCGGGCACGGAAGGGCCCTGGTTCCGGGTGACGCGGGGGGCGGAACGGGTGGGAGGACGCGCGGGAATGTTCCATGACCTTTCGGAGGGCTCGGGTCCGGAGGTGCGCGTGTCACCGCCGGCCCCGTGAAGGGGTGGAGTCGTGTGGAGAGACTTGACCAACCTCAAGGGATCTTGTCTATCGGTTCGGGTCGCGAGGACCCGGGGCTCCCGCATAACGTTACCGAGCGTGAAGGCCATCCGACGATTCACCGTACGTACCGTCCTGCCCGAACCACTGCGACAGCTCGAGGAACTCGTTCTCAACCTGCGCTGGTCATGGCATAACGAGACGCTCGACCTGTTCCGGTCGGTGGACCCTGAGTTGTGGGAAACCGTGCGGCACGATCCCGTGAGGTTGCTGGGGGAGGTGTCCGCCGACCGGCTCGCGAGCCTGGCGGCCGACCGCCGCTTCCTGCGGCGCCTGCAGGATGCCGCCGACGACCTGCGGGACTATCTGAGCCGACCGCGCTGGTATCAGTCCCTGGAGGACGCGCCGCCGAGCGCCATCGCCTACTTCTCACCGGAATACGGCATCACCGCGGCGCTGCCGCAGTATTCGGGCGGGCTCGGCATCCTCGCCGGTGACCACCTCAAGACGGCGAGCGACCTCGGCGTACCGATCATCGGCGTCGGGCTGCTCTATCACCACGGTTACTTCTCCCAGTCGCTGTCGCCCGACGGCTGGCAGCTGGAGCGCTATCCTCCGCTCGCGCCGAACGGGCTCCCGCTCACGCTGCTGCGCGAAGACGACGGCACGCCGGTGCGGATCACGGTGGGCCTTCCGGAGGGGAGGGACCTCAGCGCCCAGGTCTGTCTGGCGAGCGTCGGCCGTGTGCCGCTCCTTCTCCTCGACTCCGACGTGGAAGACAACGACCACGAGTCCCGAGAGGTCACCGACCGGTTGTACGGCGGCGGGACCGATCACCGGCTGCTCCAGGAGATGCTCCTCGGCATCGGCGGAGTGCGGGCGATCCGGGCGTACTGCCGGATCACCGGGCACCCTTCGCCCGAGGTCTTCCACACCAATGAGGGGCATGCCGGCTTCCTCGGCCTCGAACGGATCCGCGAGCTCGTCACCGAGCAGGACCTGTCCTTCGACGAGGCGATCGAGGCCACCCGGGCGGGCACGGTCTTCACCACCCACACCCCCGTGCCGGCGGGCATCGACCGGTTCCCCCGGGAACTGATCCAGAAATATTTCGGCGGTCCCGGTGAGACCGCCAGCGTGCCGTTGGAGCGCGTGCTGGGCCTGGGGGCGGAGACCTACGACGACGGCGACCAGAGCGTCTTCAACATGGCGGTCATGGGCATGCGGCTGGCCCAGCGGGTCAACGGCGTCAGCCGCCTGCACGGCCAGGTGAGCCGTGAGATGTTCGGCGGCCTGTGGGGCGGCTTCGACGTCGACGAGGTTCCGATCGGTTCCATCACCAACGGCGTGCACGCGGAGACCTGGGTCGCGCCGGAGATGATCGAGCTGGTCGTCCGTGAGCTCCCGGAGGCCGTCACCACCGGCCGGGAGTGGGAGGATGTGCGGCGTCTTCCCGAGGCGGAGATCTGGCGCGTCCGGCGCACGCTCCGCGCGCGTCTCGTCCAGGACGCCAGGCGCCGGCTCCGGGAGTCATGGAGGCAGAGAGGCGCCTCCGAGGCCGAGCTGTCCTGGATCGACGAGGCCCTCGACCCGGACGTGCTGACGATCGGGTTCGCCCGCCGCGTGCCGTCGTACAAGCGGCTCACCCTGATGATGCGGGACCCGGACCGCCTGCGCGCGATCCTCCTGGACCCCACCCGGCCGGTGCAGATCCTCATCGCGGGCAAGGCCCACCCCGCGGACGAGGGCGGGAAGCGGCTCATCCAGGACATCGTCCGGTTCGCCGACGACGCCGGTGTCCGGCACCGCATCGTGTTCCTGCCCGACTACGACATGGCGCTCGGGCAGATGCTGGTCCAGGGCTGTGACGTCTGGATGAACAACCCGCTCCGCCCGCTCGAGGCGTGCGGCACCTCGGGCATGAAGGCCGCCCTGAACGGCGGGCTCAACCTCTCCATCCGGGACGGCTGGTGGGACGAGTGGTTCGACGGCCAGAACGGCTGGACGATCCCCTCGGCCGACGGGGTCGATGACCCCGATCGCCGTGACGACCTCGAGGCGAGTGCGTTGTACGAACTCATCGAGGACCACGTGGCGGTCATGTTCTACGATCGCGGCGGCGACGGCCTGCCGCGCCGCTGGCTGGAGATGGTCAAGCACACGCTGGCCTCGCTCGGCCCGAAGGTGCTGTCCACCCGGATGCTGCGCGACTATGTCATCGACCTCTATGGTCCGGCGGCCGCGTCGGCGCGGGCCATGACGGCAGGCGACTGGGCGGGGGCCCGGGAGCTGGCCGAGTGGAAGCAGCGGGTCGTCAAGGCGTGGCCGGGCGTGAGCGTCGGCCATGTCGAGTCGGCGGGTGTCGGCGACAGCCCGCACGTCGGCGAGCGGCTGACCGTGCGCACCACGGTGGAGATCGGAGAATTGCGGCCCGCCGACGTCGCGGTCGAGGTCGTGTACGGCCGGGTCGACGACACCGACTCGCTGGTCGAGCCCGGCTACGAGGAACTCTCCGCCGTGGAGGTCCTGGACAACGGTCGCCTGCGCTATGTCGGTGAGGTCCCGCTCGACCGCACCGGCGCGTTCGGCTACAGCGTCCGGGTGGTGCCACGGCAGGACATGCTGGCCGGCCGCACCGAGATGGGTCTGGTCGCGCTGCCCGCCACGCCCATCGGCATGACCAACGGCGACCTCCGC
Source organism: Actinomadura sp. (assembly GCA_036008685.1). Taxonomy (GTDB): domain Bacteria; phylum Actinomycetota; class Actinomycetes; order Streptosporangiales; family Streptosporangiaceae; genus Actinomadura_C. Next base: position 6,664 of record DASYNF010000195.1, read on the forward strand.
TGAGGCCGCCGCGGCGATGACGCAGGGACCCGTGGGCACGCCGGCCGTGCTCACGGGCCTGCCGGCGGACCGTGCCGACGGACCGTGCCGACGGACACGGCGAACAACCGCAAGATCACGGACCTTACGAGGTGATCTTGCGGTTGTTCACGCTCGGCCCCGGGGTCCGGGTCAGCAGTAGCCGAGCATGGAGGTCAGCGCGGACTTCTCGGCGCTGTCCGCGGTGAGGCTGTAGCGGTACTTCACATCGACCCAGGACCGGGCGTACAGGCACCAGATCGCGGTCCGCGACGGCTTCCACTGGGCCGGGTCCTTGTCGCCCTTGGCCTGGTTGACGTTGTCGGTGACGGCCCAGAGCTGGGACGACGACAGGTCGTTGGCGAACTGCTGGCGCCGGCTCGTGGTCCAGCCGCTGGCGCCGGAACGCCATGCCTGGGCGAGCGGGACCATGTGGTCGATGTCCACGTCCGAGGGGCTGGTCCAGGTGGCGCCGTCATAGGGGCTGTACCAGGAGCCCGAGGTCGGGTAGCAGTCCGACCCCACGGTGACGTTGGTGCCGTCGCGCTTCAGCACGGTCTCGCGGGTGTTGCACGACCCGGAGGTCGTGATCCAGTGCGGGAACAGGTCCCGGCTGTAGCCGGTCGAGGAGCCCTCCGCGCTCGTGGTGAGCGCCGACAGGTGTGTACGGGACGTGGCGGCGTCCGGCGGGGTCGGCGGCGCCGCGGCCGCCGGTCCGGCGAAGCCGACCACGACGGCCAGCGCCACGAGCGCCGACCCGAGCAGTCCTTGCCCTCTGATGCGTTTACTACGGCCCATGAAGCCCTCCTTGCTTGATCCACTCAGGGGGAGCGTGACTATCGCGCCCTACGGCGGGATGAGCGGAACAAGAAGGGACAGTGACAAATAAGGATCTATGCGGAAATGTCAGGATTTGCCGATAAGAGAGCGACCGGTTCGGCGGTATCGGGCCTCGTATGACTCCGCGGCCTTGTGACCAGGGCGGATGTGGTCGCTCTCGGCTCTTCCAGCGGTGCCGCGTAGGCTCGCGCAGGCACAGGTCGCCGGATCAAGGAGGTCAAGTGGGCGAGTTCGTACGCGTGGAGACAGAGGACGGCGTCGCGACCATCAGGCTGGACCGGCCGAAGATGAACGCTCTGAACGCCCAGGTTCAGGGCGAGATCACCGAGGCCGCCCGCCAGGTGAGCGCGGACGACGACATCCGCGCCGTGGTGCTGTACGGCGGGGAGAGGGTCTTCGCCGCCGGTGCCGACATCAAGGAGATGGCGGACATGTCCTATGCCACCATGTCCGGCCACTCGCACACGCTGCAGGAGTTCACCTCCGCGCTCGCGGCCATTCCCAAGCCGGTCGTGGCCGCGATCACCGGCTATGCCCTCGGAGGGGGACTGGAGGTGGCCCTGGCCGCCGACTTCCGGGTGGCCGGTGAGAGCGCCCGGGTCGGCCAGCCGGAGATCCAGCTCGGCATCATCCCTGGCGCGGGCGGGACCCAGCGGCTCGCCCGCCTGATCGGCCCGGCCAGGGCCAAGGACCTGGTCTTCTCCGGCCGGCATGTCCGGGCCGACGAGGCGCTGGCCATGGGCCTGGTGGACAAGGTGGTGCCCGATGCCGAGGTCTACACCGAGGCGCTCAAGCTGGCCGAGCGGTACAAGAACGGCCCGGCCATCGCGCTGCGGGCGGCCAAGCAGGCGATCGACGCCGGGCTCGAGGTGGATCTGGACACCGGCCTCGAGATCGAGAGGTTGCAGTTCTCCGCCCTCTTCGCCACGGAGGACCAGAAGATCGGGATGAGGAGCTTCGTCGAGGAGGGGCCGGGCAAGGCCGAGTTCGTGGGCCGCTGACTCCGGCGGGCCCCGGATCCGGATCCAATGCCGGATCCGGATCCGGGGAGGAGATGCCGTCGTGTCGCGGCATGGCCTGGCCATGAGGCGGTGCGCCCTCCGCGACAGGCCGCGCGCCGGCGATCGGCCGCGGCGTACGACCACGAAGAAGAGGCGTTCGACCACAAACAAGAAGCGCTCATCTTTGTCGGTCGCCGCGTGGCCCCGATACCTACGCAGCCGTAGGTTAGACCGTGACAGATCCGTTATCTGGTCACTGAGGAGTCGCCAATGGCGCACGCATCCCGCCCGAAGACGACGGCCGAGCTCTTGATGGAACTCGAGCCGGTGGTCGCCACGGAGCTCGATCGTCATCTGTCCACGGCAAAGGAGTGGTTTCCGCACGAATACGTGCCGTGGAGCGAGGGCCGTGACTTCGACGGCGTGCTGGGCGGTGAGGCGTGGTCGGTCGAGGACTCCAAGGTCACGCCCGAGGCCCGTGCGGCGTTGGTGGTCAATCTCCTCACCGAGGACAACCTCCCCGGCTACCACCGTGAGATCGCGACCCTCTTCGGCCGCGACGGCGCGTGGGGGACGTGGGTCAATCGCTGGACGGCCGAGGAGAACCGGCACGGCATCGTCATCCGCGACTACCTCACCGTGACGCGCGCCGTCGACCCGGTGGCGCTGGAGCGGGCGCGGATGATCCACATGGAGGGCGGCTACGAGGCCGACCATGGGGACAAGATGCTCCACAGCCTCGCCTACGTGTCCTTCCAGGAACTGGCGACCCGGGTCTCGCACCGCAACACCGGCAAGGCGTCCGGCGACCCGATATGCGAGCGGCTGCTGGCCCGGGTGGCGGCGGACGAGAACCTCCACATGCTCTTCTACCGCAACGTGCTGGCCGCCGCCTTCGAGCTCGCGCCCGGAGAGACCATGCGCGCGGTGACCGACGTCGTCAAGAACTTCCAGATGCCGGGACACACGATCGAGGGCTTCATGCGCAAGTCCGTGGCCATCGCCAATGCCGGGATCTACGACCTCCGGCTGCACCTCGACGACGTGCTGTCCCCGGTGCTGCGCCAGTGGGGAGTCTTCGAGATGGAGGGGCTGGACGGCGAGGGGGAGAAGGCGCGCGAGGAGCTGTCGGAATTCCTGAAGGGGGTCGACACCGCGGCCAGCCGGTTCGTGGAGCGTCGTGCCGCACGCCGCGCCCGGCAGGCCGCCCGGGCATGACCCGCGCCCAGAGGGCCCGCCGCTGACCCCGTCGAGGCGGCCGGGACGCACGCCGGCCGAGCCGGAACCAATACCGCCCAGGCCCCGTCCAATAGGCCACAGAGCAGGGACACGACGGGGCGCAATGGGGCGCAATGGGAAGGTCATGGCTACGGTCGCGCGACTGGGCGAGTATCGGCTGCTGGAACGCATCGGAGCCGGCAGCACCGCGATGGTGCACCTCGCCGTGGACGGGCGTGGCCGCGAGGTGGCGCTGAAGGAGCTGCGCCCGGAGTTCGCCGGAGACCCGGACGCGCGGCGCAGGCTGGCCCGGGAGATCCTCGCCCTCGGGAAGGTCCACAGCCCTTATATGGCTCGGCTGCTCGACGGTGAGGTCGGGGGCGAGCGTCCCTACACCGTCACGCGCTACGTTCCCGGGACGACGCTCCGTGAGCTCGTCGACACCTGCGGGCCGCTGCGCGGGATCTCGCTGAACCAGGTTCGCGCGCCGGCTGGCGGAGGGGGCCGCCGCGGTCCATGCGGCCGGCGTCGTGCACCGGGACCTGGCGCCGGGCAACGTGATGGTCCTCGGCGGATCCCCGGTCGTGATCGACTTCGGGGTCGCGTACGAGGCCAGGGCCGGTCAGGAGACCCGGCCGGGCATCCTGATCGGCACCCCCGCCTACCTGGCGCCGGAGCTGATCGAGGGTGGGGCGGTCACCCCGGCCGTGGACGTGTTCTCCTGGGCGGCCACCGTCGCTTTCGCGGCCACGGGCCGCCCGCCGTTCGGGATCGGGTCGCTGCACGGGGTGTGCTTCCGTATCCTGCGGGGGGCGGCCGATCTTCAGGGGGTCCCTGAGCCGCTGGCGTCGCTGCTGCGTCCTTCGCTGGGACGTGATCCGGGCGCGCGGCCGCCGGCGGCCCGGCTCGCGAGCGATCTGGCCCGGTGGAGCGTCGAACCGGCTCTTGCCCGGACAGGGTGAAGTGTCGGATAGATCCGCTTTTGGCCCACTACCGTTAGGGTTCGGTGCGATGAAGGGGGTTGCTACGTCCGGGGACCGCGTCGGCCAATACCGCCTGCTGGACATTCTCGGGGAAGGCGGCATGGGTGTCGTGCACCTCGGGGTCGATCCCGAGGGCCGCAAGGTGGCCGTCAAGGTACTCCGGCCCGCCGTGGCCGGAGACGCGACAGCGCTGCGCAGGCTGGCTCGTGAGGTCGACACCATGCGCCGGGTTCACAGCCCGCACGTCGCGGAGATCATCGATGCCGACGTCACGGCCGAACGGCCCTACATCGTCACTCAGTACGTCCCGGGCCGCACCCTGGAGCAGATCGTCCTCGAGGATGCGGGACCCCTCGGCGGCCGGCCCCTGCAGCGGCTGGCGGCCGGGCTGGCGAAGGCCCTGACCGCCATCCACGGCGCCGGAGTGATCCATCGCGATCTCAAGCCCGGCAACGTCATGTTCCTCGACGGCGAACCGATCCTGATCGACTTCGGCATCGCGCAGGTCGTGGACTCCACCCGGCTGACCGCCACGGGGATGGTCATCGGCACGCCCGGCTATCTCGCACCCGAGATCATCGAAGGCGAGGAGGCCGGCGCCGCCGCGGACGTGCACTCCTGGGCCGGCACCGTCGTGTTCGGGGCTACGGGCCGGCCGCCGTTCGGCACCGGGACCTTTGAGTCGATCTTCTACAAGATCATGCAGGGCGCCCCGGATCTGGACGGGGTCCCGGAGGCTCTGCTGCCGTTGATCCGGAGCGCCATGGCCCAGCACCCGGCCGAGCGGCCCACGGCGGCCAAGCTGACCGAGCTGGTGCAGCGGATCGACCTGGACGCCACCCTTCCGGACCACACCCGGATGGACAGGACCTTCCCGCTGTACGGCGAGCGGCCGCCGTCCCCCATGGCCGACCGCGCCGAGTCGCGAACACCGCCGCTGCCCATGCCGGTCCGCCCGGACCCGGTCCCGGCCCAGCCCAAGGACTTCAAGGGCCTGCTGCCGCCCGCGGGGCCTCCTCCCGGCCTCCCGCCCCAGGCACCCGTGCCCTACGCGTCGCAGGCACCCGGGCCGTACCGGCCGCTGTCCTACGCTCCGTACGAGCAGCCTCGGACGGTGCCGGAGCCGACGAGCGGACGGGCCCGGCGGGAGGCGCGCCGACACCAGGAGCCCCCGGCGCCGCAGCCCTACGCGGGGCAGCAGCCGCAGCCCCATGCCGGTGGGCAGCCGAACCCCTACACGGGTCAGAGGCCGGACGCGCCCAAACCACCCAAACCGCCCAAACCGTACGGCTGGTATCGCGTCACGAGCCTGATGCTCCTCGCCGCCACCGCGGCGCTGGGCCTCGAGCTGCCGATCATGACCTTGATCGTCGTTCTGGTCGCCGTGTTCCTGTTGCGGGTGGGCGACCGGGCCGGTCAGAGCCTCAGCTCCAAGCGGTCCCGGACCGGCCCCACGTCCGGTGACGTCTTCGGCGCGATCCTGAAGTCACCGTTGGGCATACCGAGGGCCCTGCTCACGACGCTGTGGGTCACGCCCATGGGCCTGCTGGCGGGCGCGGTGCTGCTGGCCGTCCTCATGACCACGAAGCCGGCCATGGGAGCCGCGAGCGCCGTGGCCTACAGCGCGCTCACCGTCATCGGCCTGCACTGCCTCGGCCCGGGCAGCCGCGCGCCGCGGCGGCAGCTCGCCCGTCTGTGGGGGGTGCTGCTGCCCCGCCGGGAGGCCGCGATGGCCGTGGCGCTCTGCCTGGCGTTGTTCGCCCTGCTGGTCTTCGTCCTGCCCGGCGGCGCGCCGGACACCAGCCCTTTCCCGTCCTTGAGCGGCAACCTCGATGACCTGGGCATCCGCATCCGCGCCTTGCTCTCCTGACCCTGGCACGCCCCGGAAGGCCCGAGATGCCTGTTCAGGACGCCGCTCAGGAGCGGCTCGGCACGTACCGCCCGCTCGGACCGCCGGGTCGAGGCGGAATGGCGGCCTGCCCGGGCGTGGGAGAGGCCGGCGGCGATCCGTGTCCGGCACCGCCGGGCCCGCCCTCCGGCCTGGTCCATGGGGCGTCGCGGGCCCTCCTGAGCCGGGTCCTCCGGCGGCCGGTCCGCGACCCGTCCGCCGATCCGGCTGTCGATAGGGTGTCGGTGCCATGAGCGATGGGGATATGACACGGGACCGCCACAGCCGGAGCGACGGGGCCGCACCGGTCCGCCGGTCCGGACCGGACGGGCTCGTGGGGGACATAGGCCCCTATCGCGGGCTCTCTCACCTCGGCTCCGGTGGCATGGGCGTGGTCTACCGGGGAGTCGATCCGGCCGGCCGGGACGTGGCCATCAAGGTCCTCAAGCCGGAGATCGCCGACGATCCCACCGCGCTGCGCCGGCTCGCCCGCGAAGTCGACATGATGCGGCGCGTGCGCAGCCCGCACGTGGCCGACGTCCTGGACGGCGACGTCACCGCGGACCATCCGTACGTGGTGACACGGTTCGTCCCAGGACGCCCGCTCGACGAGGTGGTGGCGTTCCGAGGGCACCTGCGGGGCGGCGCCCTGCGGTTGCTCGCCCTCGGCCTGGCCAAGGCCCTGATGGCCATTCACGAGGCCGGTGTGGTCCACCGGGACCTCAAGCCCAGCAATGTGATGCTTGTCGACGGTGAGCCGGTCGTGATCGACTTTGGCATCGCCCAGGCCTTCGACTCCACGCGGCTCACCCAGACCGGCATGGTGGCGGGGACTCCCGGTTACCTGGCGCCGGAGGTCTTCGACGAGGAGCGTGCGACCTCGGCCTCGGACGTGCACGCGTGGGCGGCCACCGTGGCCTTCGCGGCCACGGGCCGCCCGCCGTTCGGCCAGGGCGGCCTCGAGGTGGTGTTCTTCAACATCATCAATGGACGTGCGCAGCTGGCGGGCGTTCCGGAGCCGCTCCTCGGGGTCGTGCGTTCCGCCCTCGCCCGCGAACCGGGCAGGCGGCCGAGTGCGGCCGCGCTGGTCCAGGAGATCACGGCTCTGGACATGGAGCCGGACGCCGGGTCCGGCCAGGTCACTACGCCCGACCTGCCGGACCCCGCGAGCCGGGGCCACGAGGCCGCTCCGGCCCGGGACACCGCGCAGGCGCCGGCCATGGGGGTGCCGCAGCCGCCGCCCACCGTGCCCCCGCCGGGACCCCACGGATCAGCCGCGCCATGGACGGCCGCGCCGCGGACCTCCTCCCAGGCTCACGGGCCGGCCGGTGAGCTCGCCGTGGCACCGGCCTGGTCGCGCCTGTTCTCCTACCTGGTGGTGGCGACGATGGTGGGCATCGCGATCATGATGCCGGTGGTCGGCCTCGCACTCGCGCTCGCCGGGGCCTTCGTCCTGCAGGCCGGTGACGCCGCCGCGGGGCGACCGGCGGACGGCGCCGGAGTGGTGCGGCTCCTGACGGAGCCGCTGTCGAAACCGGCGACGCTCGCCCGCGGGGCCGCCATCACGGCGCTGACCGTGCCCTACGCGGGGGTGTGCGCCGTGGTGGTGACGCTCGGGCTCGTCTCACTGGTCGTGGCCGGGCTCCAGCCCAACGTCCTCGGGGCGTGCGCATGGGGCGTGGGGGCCTCGGTCTACGTGCTGTGGGCGGGTCCCGGCGTGCGGGGCCCACGCCGGCAGCTGGCGCGAATCTTCGGGAAGGTGGCCCCCGAGCCCCGGGGCATCGCACTGGTGAGCGTGGTGATGGGGACGCTGGCGTTCGCGGCCGTGGTCGGGGCGGTCTCCGTCATGCCGAGTTTCGAACCGGTGGACCGTCTCGACTACATGCTGGCCAAGCCGCTGGACCGGCTGCAGCAGGCTCTCTCGGCCGAGGCCATACGGTGATATCGGTCATGGCCGTGCGGTGATCTCCGTCATGAACCCATGAACCCACGAATCCACGAATCGGAGAACTCGGAGATGGACGCGGCTGGGGTACCCGACACTGTACTTCCGGGACATATCGGGCCCTATCGGCCGCTGCAGCGGCTCGGGTCCGGAGGCATGGGAGCCGTGTTCCTGGCGCTCGACGGGGAGGGCCGGGCCGTCGCGGTGAAGTCCCTGCATCCGGCCCTGGCGGCCGCTCCGGAGAGCAGGTTGCGGCTGCGTCGAGAGGTGGAGACGATGCAGCGGGTCCGCAGCCAACGGGTGGCCGAGGTGGTCGACTTCGACCTGGGCGGCACTCCGTACATCGTGACCCGTTATGTGCAGGGCCGGTCGCTCGCGGACGTGGTGGCGGCTCGTGGTCCGCTGCGCGGGGAGGCTCTGGCCCGGGTGGCCCGCGGGCTGGCCGAGGCGCTCGCCGTCGTGCACTCCGCCGGTTGCGTGCATCGTGATCTCAAGCCGGCCAACGTGATGGTCGTGGACGGGGAACCGGTGCTGATCGACTTCGGGATCGCGCACGCGGTCGACGCGACCCGCGTCACCCAGCAGGGCGCGACCGGCTCGCCCGGTTACATCGCGCCGGAGGTTCTCGAGGGCGGGCCGGTCGAGACCTCCGCCGACATCTTCGCGTGGGCCGGGACGGTCGTGTTCGCGGCCACCGGCCGGCACACGTTCGGGGGGGCGACGCCTCAGGCCGTCCACCTCCGGATGCTGGCGGGAAGACCGGATCTGGACGGCGTTCCCCCATCGCTCCGGCCGCTTGTGGAGAGGGCCCTCTCACCCGATCCGGGTGGCCGGCCGAGTGCCGGGGAACTGCTGTCCCGGCTGAGTGCCCCGCGATCACCTGACCGGCGCGGACCCGAGTCCGCGGCCGGCCACGCGGACATGGCGCCGGAGCCGGGCCGGCCTGGCCGGCCGGCGGGACCGGATGCGCGGCGTGACGGTGAGACGGTCGCGCGGGCCGGTGAGACGGTTGCGCGTGACGGTGAGACGGTTGCGCCGGGCCCGGCCGGAGAGCGTTCCCCCGGAGCGGTGGGGGATTCCCCGTGGTCGCCGAGATACAAGGTCAGGGGGACGGTCGGCGCCCTCGCGCTGTTCCTGGCGGGCATGCACGCGGGCGGGGGGCGGTTCCTGCTCCTGTGGATGATCGCCTCCGGTGTTCTGTTCACCGGGCTGTTGGTCCTTCAGCGCGGGGGGGCTCGGATTCTTTTCCCGGCTCCCGCATCCGCTCTGATCTTCGGCGTTCTGGTCTCCGCTCTGCCGATCTCCGTCATCGCCCTGGTGGTCTTTCTGGCCTAGCGGGATCCCCGCACGCCCGGCCGGGCCGCCGCGGCCGGGTGATGTCCGTCACGTCCCGGTCACGGATGGGTCGCAGAGCATTCACGTGCCGTATGGGGCGAAGGCCTGGATAATCTCTTCGGGGCGGAGTTTGCGCGGTGGCTACTCGTGGGTAACATCGAGTCGCACACGGGAAGGCAGGACCCGAAGCCGAAGCATGTTCGGGTCTTTGGCAGGCTGTGTGCGAAACGCATAGCCCCGCGTCGACCCGGCAGGGCGACGCCCCTTTGGCCGCAACGCGTCCGCGTGCGGCCAACTGAGTGCAGGGAGGTCGGCCACCGGCCATGAACATCGTCGTCTGCGTTAAGCAGGTTCCCGATACGGAGAGCCCGCGCAAGTTGAAGTCCGAGGACAAAACGCTCGACCGTGGCGCCGCCGACGGTGTCATCAACGAGCTTGATGAATACGCCATCGAGGAGGCGCTGCGGATCAAGGAGGCCCACGGGGGTGAGGTGACCGTTCTCACCATGGGCCCGGACAAGGCGCTGGCGTCGGTCCGCAAGGCCCTCGCGATGGGCGTGGACAAGGCCGTGCATCTCAAAGATGACGCCCTGGCCGGCTCGGACGCGCTGCAGACCTCCTACGCGATCCAGCAGGTGCTCGGCAGGACCGGGTTCGACGTGGTGATCCTCGGCTCCGAGTCCACCGACGCGCGGACCGGTGTGCTGGCCGCGATGCTCGCCGAGCGTCTGGGCGTGCCGCAGCTCTCGATGGCCAACAATGTCGAGATCGACGGCTCCGCCATCAAGATCCAGCGGCAGACCGACTACGGTTTCGACCGGGTCGAGGCCAGCCTGCCCGCCGTCGTGAGCGTGGTGGAGAAGATCAACGAGCCCCGCTACCCCTCCTTCAAGGGGATCATGGCGGCGAAGAAGAAGCCGGTCGAGGCGCTGTCGGCGGCCGACGCCGGCATCGACGTCACGAAGGTCGGCCTGGCCAACGCGGCCACGGAGGTCGTCGACTTCGCCGAGGCGCCGCCGCGGGAGCAGGGTCAGATCGTCAAGGACGAGGGCGACGGCGGTACGAAGATCGCCGAGTTCCTCGCGTCGAAGAAGTTCGTCTAGGGGAGGGCTGGAAATGTCTGAGATTCTCGTCCTCGTCGACCACCTCGACGGTGAGGTCAAGAAGGTCACCTTCGAGCTGCTGACGCTCGCCCGCCGCTTCGGTGACGCCGCGGCGGTATGGATCGGCCCGGGTTACGACGGGGCCAGGGAAAAGCTCGCCGAGTACGGCCCGGCCAAGGTCTACGTGGCCGCCGACGAGGAGCTGACCTCCTACGTCGGGGCCCCCAAGGTCGAGGTCCTCGCCCAGCTGGTGGCCGACAGGTCCCCGGCGGCGGTGCTCGTCTCCGCGACGGGGGAGGGCAAGGAGGTCGCCGGCCGCCTGGCGGTCAAGATCGACTCCGGTGTGCTCACCGATGTCGTGGACGTGGCCGACGGCTTCGTCACCGAGCACTCCATCTTCGGTGGCGGGATGGTCGCGCACGCCAAGGTCAAGAGCGGCACCCCGATCATCGCCGTACGGCCGAACGCCGTCGCGGTGGAGGCGGCTCCGTCCTCGCCTGCCGAGGAGGAGGTGTCGGTCACCCTCTCCGACAACGCCAAGGCGGCGAAGATCGTGGAGCGGGTCGTCCAGGAGAAGGGCGAGCGCCCGGACCTGACCGAGGCCGCCATCGTCGTCTCCGGTGGCCGCGGAGTCGGCGGTGCGGACAACTTCACGATCATCGAGCAGCTGGCCGACTCGCTCGGCGCGGCCGTCGGCGCCTCGCGCGCGGCGACGGACGCGGGCTGGTATCCGCACCAGTTCCAGGTCGGTCAGACCGGCAAGACCGTGTCGCCGCAGCTCTACATCGCGGTCGGCATCTCCGGGGCCATCCAGCACCGGGCCGGTATGCAGACCTCCAAGACGATCATCGCGATCAACAAGGACTCCGAGGCGCCGATCTTCGACCTCGTGGACTTCGGCATCGTCGGTGACCTCTTCCAGGTCGCGCCGCAGCTGACCGAGGAGGTCGGCAAGCGGAAGTGACGCCGGCGCGGTCCGGCCCGGCGGCATCGCCGGGCCGGAGGCGCGGCGGTCACGACCACGAAGCCCCGGCGATGGACTCCCATCGCCGGGGCTTCGTGGTCGCGGCGCCTCAACGGCCGGTGCTCATCCCCGGAGGGTGATCAGGCGGCGATGAGTTCGGGAGCCGGCGTGCCGATGGACTCCGGTGCGGAGGTGGCGATGTCGGTCTCATCGTCCGCCGGGAGGAAACGGACCCCGAGTGAGACCAGCAGCGAGAGCACGAGCACGAGGCCGAGACCGAGGCGAAGTGAGGTCCGGTCGGCGAGGAAGCCGATCACCATCGGCCCCAGCAGGAGCCCGCCGTAGCCCATCGCGCCGACCTGGGCCACCGAGGCCGCCGAACGTCCTGGGGCGATGGTGCCGGCCAGCGACACCATCGTGGGTATGACCGTGCAGACCGCGGAGCCGGTGAGGAAGAACCCGGCGAGAGCCACCGGAGTGGACGGCGCGAGGAGCACGACACTCATGGAACCGGCTGTGCCCAGGCCGGCGAGGACCAGCAGCCGCCTGGTGCCGAGCCTCAGCCGCACCCGGTCGCCGACCAGGCGCCCGCACAGCATCGCGAACTCGAACAACGGATAGCCCAGCGCGGCGACGGCCTCGGAGGCGCTCAGTTCGTCGTGCAGCAGCAACCCGCTCCAGTCGGCGATCGCGCCCTCGGCCATGAAGGCCAGGAACGCCAGCGCGCCGATGAGATACACGGTCATGGGGAGCCGCGCGCGACGCGCTCCGGCGACCACGGCCGGCGCCGGCGGGTCGGCCAGGTAGGCCGGTCCGGTCAGCAGCGCGGCGGGGAGCCCGACCACCGCCGACGCGAGGACCGCCTGGGTGAAAGACAGGCCGAGCGTGGCCGTGAGCGAGCCCAGCAGGCCACCGGTCATCGCCCCCACGCACCATCCGGCGTGCATGCCGCTCATCAGCGGCCGTCCGTAGGCGCGCTCCACCACGCTGGCCTGGGCGTTCATGGACACGTCCATCACGCCGAAGGCCATGCCGAACAGGGCGATGGCGACCAGCAGGAGCTCGTAGGTGGGAGCCACGGCCACGAGCGCGGCCGTGCTCGCGGCGAGCGGGGCCGACACGCGCAGGACCACGCGGCTTCCGGCGCGGCCCATGATCCCCCGCAGGCCCTGCATCGCGATGAGGGCCGCCACTCCCCAGGTGAGGAGGACGATGCCCACCTCACCCGACCCGATGCCGAACTTGGCCGACAGGGCCGGCATACGCGTGACCCACATGCCGCAGAGCAGGCCTCCGAGGGCGTAGGTCGCGAAGGTGCCCATGCGGGCCCGGAAAAGCATGTCAGTGACTCCTGGCGAGGGACGTGCGCGATGACGGCGCGAAGAGAAGAGGAGAGATGGAGAAGAGATGGAGACGTCGTGAAGGCAGGTACCGGCGCGCCTTCAGCGCGTCCGGTCCGGTGGGGTCGGGGTTTTCAGGATCGGAGCAGGCTCAGCAGCCGTTCGCGCAGCCCCGTGAGCCGTTCGGCGTCGAAGACCTCGGGGTCGTGGGCGACGACCTCCCACAGGCCCTCGGCGGCCAGCCGTACGACCGTCGCGCCGACGGGGTCGGCGTCCTCGCCGGGGTCCCGTCCATGCCATCGGGTCATGGCCTCGCGCAGCGGGGCCGTCACCTCGGGCTCGGCGGCGGCCATGATGCCGGCCCACCGGCGCCGGGTCGTCGCCGCCTCGCTCCCCCTGAGGATCGCGAACGTCGCCTCGACGAAGGCCCGGCTGTAGGACCCGGGATCGCCGTCGTCATAGGAGGCCACGCGCGCGTCGAACTCCTCGATGACCCGAGCTACCAGTCCCTTGAGCAAGGCTTCCTTGTTCGGGAAGTGGTAGAGGAGCCCGCCCTTGCTGACGCCCGCACGCTCGGCCACGGCCGCCAGTGTCAGGGCCTGCGCGCCGTTGTGGCACAGGACCTGTTCCGCGGCGTCGAGGATGGCTTCGCGTTTCACGTGAGCTGACTGTACCGTCTGGACGGTACAGTCGCCAACGCACCCCCGGACCGGGTCCGGCGGCGGTCCGGTAGGTCCGCGCGGCTAGGCTGAAGCCGCCATGGTGACCTATCTCGACCACGCCGCGACCACCCCGATGGTCGCAGAGTCCCTCGCCGCCATGACCGCGCAACTCGGCCTGGTCGGCAACCCCTCATCGCTCCACGGGCTCGGCCGCCGGGCCCGGCGGGTCGTGGAGGAGTCCCGCGAGATCATCGCCGAGGCGTTCAACGCCCGCCCGAGTGAGGTGATCTTCACCGGTGGCGGGACCGAGGCGGACAACCTCGCCGTCAAGGGCCTCTTCTGGGCACGCCGTGCCGCCGACCCGCGCCGGACCCGTGTGCTGGCGAGTGCCATCGAGCACCACGCCGTCCTCGACGCCGTTCAATGGCTGGCCGACCACGAGGGGGCCAAGGTGGACTGGATTCCCGTGGACTCCCACGGCCGCGTGGATCCCGGCACGCTCCGGGACCTGATCGGCGATGACGTCGCCCTGGTCACCGTGATGTGGGCCAACAACGAGGTGGGGACGGTGCAGCCGGTCGAGGAACTGGCGGCCATCGCCAGGGAGCATGGTGTCCCCTTCCACAGCGACGCGGTTCAGGCGGCCGGTCAGCTGCCGGTCGACTTCGCCGGCAGTGGTGCCGACGCGCTCACGATCAGTGGGCACAAGATCGGTGGGCCTCTGGGCGTGGGCGCGCTGATGCTCGCCAAGGGCGTGGACCCCACGCCGGTCCTGCACGGCGGCGGTCAGGAGCGGGAGGTACGGTCCGGCACTCTGGACACCCCGGCGATCGCAGGTCTCGCGGCGGCCGTGCAGGTCAGCGTCGCGGCCCGGGCCGGGCACGTCGCGAAACTGACGGAGCTGCGCGACCGGCTGATCCGCGGCGTGCTCACCGCGGTGCCGGACGCCGTCCTCAATGGTGATCCTCGGCGGCGTCTGCCCGGCAACGCGCACTTCTCCTTCCCCGGCTGCGAGGGAGACGCGCTCCTCATGCTCCTCGACGCGCGGGGCGTCGCCTGCTCCACCGGTTCGGCCTGCTCGGCCGGGGTGTCGCAGCCGAGCCACGTGCTCCTGGCGATGGGAGCCGACGCCGCCCGGGCCCGCGGGTCACTCCGGTTCACCCTGGGACACACCTCGGCCGTGACCGACGTCGACGCGCTCACCGAGGTCATCGGCCCGGTGGTCGAGCGGGCCCGGCGGGCCGGGCTGACCTGACCGCCACGGGTGCCCGGACGCCGGCCGGACGGCGTCCGGTTTGATCGTCTTTGTGCTGGGGAAGGCCTCTCCGGCACAAGGAGGATTCAATGACCGTTGGCCAGCAGGTCAAGACGACCGGACGAAGAGCGTCGTCCGGGCACGCAATGCAGTTCCTCGCCCGCGCCGGACTCACCGCGCTGGGCGTCATCTACATCCTGGTCGGCTCGCTGGCCGTCGAGGTCGCCTTCGGTGACACCGACAAGAACGCCGATCGCCAGGGCGCCCTGCGGGCCGTGGGGGAGACGCCGGGGGGGACGATCATCCTCTGGCTCCTCGTGCTCGGGTTCTTCGGGCTGGCCCTGTGGCGCTTCGCCGAGGCGGCCCTGGGTGCGACGGGGCCGGACGGGCAGAAAGCCACGAAGAGGCTCTCCAGCCTCGGCGCGGCGGTGGTCTACACAGGTGCCTTCATCAGCATCGCCTCCTTCGTCCTGGGTCAGGGGGGCGCCTCCGGCGACAAGCAGTCCAAGAACTTCACCGCCGAGGCCATGAGCGCGCCGGGAGGCCGCTGGCTCGTGCTCGCCGTCGGCCTGGGCCTCATCGGTTACGGCGTCGCATGCGTCGTCAACGCGGTGCGGCGCACGTTCCTGAAAAGACTCAAGCGCGGGGAGATGACGCCGGCTGGGCGCAAGGTGGTCGAAAAGCTCGGCATCATCGGATGCAGCGCCCGTGGCGTGGTCTTCGGCAGCGCGGGGGTCTTCCTCGCCGACGCCGCGATCCGTTTCGACCCCGACAGGGCCAAGGGGCTCGACGGGACCCTGCGGGAGTTCGCCAAGACCCCGGCCGGCCCCTGGCTGCTGGTCGTCATCGCGCTGGGGCTCGTGACCTACGCGGTCTATTGCTTCTGCGAGGCCAGGTGGCGCCGGGTGGACCCGGGCTAGGGCTGGTAGGGCGCCAGAGCACGCCAGCCGGGGTCCGGGGTCGAGGCCACCTTGGCACGTCCTTCGGTCCAGCCCGCGGCCAACTGGTCGAGGTCGGCCAGGACCGCGGATTCCGGGTCGGCGTACAGGTGGAAGACCCGCAGTCCGTCGCCGGTCTCGTGCACGGCCAGCACGGCCCGGTCGCCGAAGGCGGTGAGCCGCTTCTCGAACTCCCGCAGCGCCGAGGCGGACGGCTCGACCGGCAGGCGATCGGGGTTGCTGTGGGCATAGGGGATCGAGACGGCCACGTGCAGGTCGCACACCGGGTGGTCCTGCCGGTGCAGCGGAAAGCGGATCCCGAGCCGGGCCGGATGGCCACGGGGCGTGCGGCCCTCGCCGGTCAGCCAGTTCGGCTCCAGGTAGGGCTCGGCGATCTGCTCGATCACCGCCGACAGCATCGCGGGCGGCAGCGAGTCGACCAGCGGATCCGTGGTGATCTTGACGTCCCCGACCCAGCGGGCCACGTCGTCCTCGCCGAGGGCCCAGTCCAGGATGTGCAACGCCACCTGGAGTTGCGTCTCCTGCGGCAGGAACAGGAAGTCGGGGTGATAGGCCGTGAGGTGCACGCGGGCGCGGCTCTCGTCCGCGCGCATGCCGAGCCGCACATATCCGAGATCGAGCTCGTGGTCGGCCAGCGTGAGTTTCTGGCGGAGCATTTCCGGATCGGCCTGCCGCGCCGGGTGGTAGGCCCATCCGTCGTCCCGCGGAGCGGCCCGCCGCCAGCGCTCCGCGAGCCCCCTGAGCTCGGCCACGCCACCGCCGGTGACGGTCAGCACCGGCGTGTCCTCCTCTTCGCCGATCTCCCACTGGAGACCAGAATGGATCTTGTGGACGCGCCGGGCGAGCTCTTCGACGGTCTCCGTCGACAGGCCGTCGGACAGGGTGGCCTCGATGGACGGGCGGGTCTGCCCCCACCAGGCCCAGAACTCGGCGATGGCCGGGGCCGAAGGGGAGGACACATCGCGAGGGCGGCGGAAGATTCCCATATGGCACCCAATCGTAGTCCTCCGGGTCCGCGACCCGCGGGCGACACGACAGGTGCGGAGATCCGCTCCGGGATGTGGACCCGCGTCGTACGGCGGCGCCGACCACGCGTCCGCCCGGTGCGCGTACCCTCGTAGCGTTATGACTTTGCGAGTACTTGCCGCCATGTCGGGGGGCGTCGACTCCGCCGTGGCCGCGGCCCGGGCCGCCGAGGCCGGCCACGACGTCACAGGGGTCCACATGGCCCTGTCCAGTAACCCCAAGTCCTATCGCACCGGGGCCCGGGGCTGCTGCACGCTCGAGGACTCCCGGGACGCCCGGCGGGCCGCGGATGTGATCGGGATCCCCTTCTACGTGTGGGACCTCGCCGAGCGGTTCGACCGCGACGTCGTACAGGACTTCGTGCGAGAATACGCGGCCGGCCGTACGCCCAACCCGTGCCTGCGCTGCAACGAGAAGATCAAGTTCGCCGCCCTGCTGGACAAGGCCCTGGCACTCGGCTTCGACGCCGTGTGCACCGGCCATTACGCCAGACTCGAGGACGGCGTCCTGCGGCGCGGGGTCGACGAGGGCAAGGACCAGTCCTACGTTCTGGCGGTGTGCAGCCGCGAGCAGCTCGCCCATGCGATGTTCCCGCTGGGGGACACCACCAAGGCCGAGATCCGGCTCGAGGCGGAGCGGCGGGGGCTGCAGGTCGCCGACAAGCCGGACAGCCACGACGTCTGCTTCATCGCCGATGGCGACACGCGGGGGTTCCTCGCCGGCCGCCTCGGAACGGCACCGGGCCCGATCGTCGATCCCTCCGGTGAGATCGTGGGGGAGCACGAGGGCGCCTACGCCTACACCGTCGGTCAGCGCAAGGGCCTGCGCATCGGTCATCCGGCCCCGGACGGCAAGCCCCGCTATGTGCTGGACGTCTCCCCGGTGACCAACACCGTCACCGTGGGGCCCCGCGAGGCCCTGGACGTTCATGAGATCACCGGTGAGCGGCCGCTCTGGCTGACCGAACCGCTCTCCGGGCCCCGTGACTGCGAGGTCCAGCTGCGGGCTCATGGCGAGGTGTTCGGCTGCACGGTCCTCGTCGAGGGGGACGGGGGAGACACGGTCCGGATCCGGCTCCGGGAGCCGGCGAAGGGCGTGGCCAAGGGGCAGGCCGCCGTGCTCTACGACGGCGACGTCGTGCTGGGCTCGGCCACCATCGCCGCCACCGACAGTGTTTTCGCCTGATCCTTCAGACCGCGGGGAGCCTGGCGGCGCCGTGATCGCACGGTGGCCTGGCTAGGCTTCCGGATGTGTCAGAACCTGTGAGCTTCCCGTGGCCGGCCGCGAGCGCGACCGGGATCGGATCCTTCCCCGG
The DNA here is from genome assembly GCA_036008685.1 of Actinomadura sp. GTDB lineage: Bacteria > Actinomycetota > Actinomycetes > Streptosporangiales > Streptosporangiaceae > Actinomadura_C. The sequence continues at coordinate 24,516 of DASYNF010000195.1, forward strand.
CGAGGATCCGGCCGAGGCCCTGAGGGTCGTGCTCGGCGAGCTGCCGGCGCTGCCCCACCTGCCGGAGCTGCCGGCCCGTGGTCCTGGCGCGGACCTGACCGGTCGTACGGCCGCCCTCCTGGTGGAGCTGCCGGTGGCGCTGCAGCCCTCCGGCTGGAGATTCGCCGACCGGCCGGGCCGGGACCTGAGCAGGGCCCGCGACCATCTGGCCCGTGACCTCGACGCCCTCGAGGAACAGGCGTCGGAGTACGAAGGTCCCTTCAAGATCCAGGTGGCGGGGCCGTGGACGCTCGCGGCCTCGATCGAGCTCAAGCACGGCGATCGCGCGCTCAAGGACCCCGGCGCGGTGCGGGACCTGGTCACTTCGCTCGCCGAGGGTGTGTCGTCGCATGTGGCCGAGGTCCGCCGGAGGGTGCCGGGGGCGGAGATCCTGCTGCAGCTGGACGAGCCCGCCCTCCCCGCGGTGCTGGCCGGCGCGATCCCGACCGCGAGCGGCTTCTCCCGGCTCCGGGCCGTCGAGGCCCCGGTCGCGGAGGACACGCTGGCGCGGGTCATGGCCGCCGGAAACGCCTATCCGATCGTGCACTGCTGCGCCGCCGGGGTGCCGTACGGCCTGCTGCGGGCCGCCGGGGCCAAGGCGATCTCAGTGGACGCCCGCCTGATCCCGCAAAGCGCCGACGAGGCCATCGGCGAGGCGGTGGAGGCCGGCATCGGCCTGTTCCTGGGCGTGGTCCCGGGCACGGACGCCCGGCCTCCGGGTGCCGCCGAGCCCGGGCGCCCGGGGCGGGAGCCGGTGAGCCCGGTGCTGGAACTGGTGCGCCCGGTGCGGGAGCTGTGGCGCCGCCTGGGCTTTCCGCCCGGCCTGCTGGCCGAGCAGGTCGTGGTGACGCCCTCCTGCGGGCTCGCCGGGGCATCGCCCGGTTATGCCCGCGCCGCGCTCGCCCGGTGCCGCGAGGCCGCGCAGGTCCTCCGCGACCAGCCCCTGGACTGACCCCTCCCAGCCGTGATCTCGCAGTTCTCCGCGCCGCCGGGCGATGGCACGGCGCGGGCGAAGTGTCACTGGCACGGTGGAGACTGGGCCTATGAGTTCGAGTGAGGGCGCACCCGCGGAGCAGGCCCGGCGGCACACCGAGCTCTGCCAGGACATCGACGACGCCAACTACCGCTACTACGTACTCGACGACCCCACGCTGAGCGACGCCGAGTACGACCGGCTGATGCGCGAGATCAGGGCCATCGAGGAGGAGCGTCCAGAGCTCGTCACTCCCGACTCGCCGACACAGAAGGTCGGCGCTCCGATCACGACGGACTTCGAGACGGTGCCCCACCTCGAGCGCATGCTGAGCCTCGACAACGCGATGAACGTCGACGAGCTGGCCGCCTGGGGGGACCGGGTCGAAAAGGAGGTCGGCGCGGACGCCCGCTACCTGTGCGAGCTGAAGATCGACGGTCTCGCCGTGGCCCTGTTGTACGAGCACGGACGGCTGGTACGCGGTGCCACCCGCGGGGACGGCCGTATGGGCGAGGACATCACCAACAACATCCGGACGATCGCCGCCGTTCCCACCAGGCTCACCGGCGAGGACGTCCCGGAGCGCCTGGAGGTCCGGGGCGAGGTCTATCTGCCCGTCAAGAGCTTCGAGGAGCTCAACGAGGCCCTGGTCGAGAGCGGCCGGGAGCCGTTCGCCAACCCGCGCAACGCGGCGGCGGGCTCCCTGCGGCAAAAGGACCCGCGGGTCACGGCCCGGCGGCCGCTGAGCATGATCGTGCACGGCTATGGCGCCTGGGAGGGCGGAAGAGAGCCGGAGAGCCAGTCGGAGTCCTATGAGCGGATGGGCGACTTCGGCCTACCGGTCAGCGACCGCTACCGGGTGGTGGACGATCTCGAGGCCGTCGGCGAATACATCCGGTTCTACGGGCAGCACCGCCATGATCCGGAGTACGAGATCGACGGTGTCGTGGTCAAGGTGGACCAGCGGGTCCTGCAGCGCAGGCTCGGCTCCACCAGCCGGGCGCCGCGGTGGGCCATCGCCTACAAATATCCGCCGCAGGAGGTCAACACCAAGCTCCTCGACATCAAGGTCGGCGTGGGCCGCACCGGCCGTGTCACGCCCTACGGCGTCATGGAGCCCGTCGAGGTCGCCGGCTCCACCGTCGCCTACGCCACGCTCCACAACGCCAGGGAGGTGAAGCGCAAGGGCGTCCTCATCGGTGACATGGTGGTGCTCCGCAAGGCGGGAGACGTGATCCCCGAGATCGTCGCCCCGGTGACGGGGTTGCGGGACGGCACCGAGCGGGAGTTCGAGATGCCCACCCACTGCCCGGAGTGCGGCACCGAACTGGCCTACGAGAAGGAGGGCGATGCCGACATCCGCTGTCCCAACGCCCGGCTGTGCCCGGGCCAGCTGCGGGAGCGGCTCTATTTCGTGGCGAGCCGAAACGCGCTGGACATCGAGGCGCTCGGATATGTGGCGGCGACCGCACTGACCCAACCGCTCGAGCCCGAGGATCCGCCCGTGCGGAACGAAGGGGACCTGTTCCACCTCACCGTCGACGAGCTGCTGCCCATCAAGAGCATCGTACGAGAGCAGCGCACCGGGTTGCCCAAGATCGATGAGAAGACCGGTGAGCCCAAGGTCGTGACCTTCTTCGCCAACAAGAAGGGCGAGCCGAAGAAGACGGTGGAGAAGCTCTTCGAGGAGCTGGAGAAGGCCAAGCGCCAGCCGCTGTGGCGGGTGCTGGTCGCGCTGTCCATCCGCCATGTCGGGCCGCGCGCGGCGCAGGACCTGGCCCGTGAGTTCCGCTCGATGGACGCGATCGCGGAGGCCACCGAGGAGGAGCTCGCCGCGGTGGAGGGCGTGGGACCGGCCATCGCCGCGTCGCTGAAGAGCTGGTTCGCCGTCGACTGGCACCGCGAGATCGTCGAGAAGTGGCGAGAGGCGGGTGTGCGGATGGCGGACGAGGGGGCCGGAGGGCCTCGCCCGCTCGAGGGCGTCACCGTGGTGATCACGGGTTCGCTGGAGCGTTTCAGCCGGGACACGGCCACGGAGGCCGTGCAGGCTCTCGGCGGCAAGGTCATCGGTTCCGTGTCGAAGAAAACGGGCTTTGTCGTCGCAGGAGACAATCCCGGCTCCAAATATGACAAAGCCCTCAAACTGGGTGTCTCTATCCTGAATGAGGACGGGTTCCAAGTGCTCCTCAACGAAGGGCCAGAAGCGGCCAAGGCCGTAACCCCCCCGGTGCCCGAATGACATGTGCGTGTTGTTGTGCGTTCGACCGGCGACAAGTTACCGTGAGGTAGGACTTGATTACGCAGAGATCCCATGACGACTGCAAACAGGACGTAACGGAACGTGCCCAATCGGTTTCGCGAAGTTGACCGAAGGTCGTAGTCTCCTCCTCATCACCTGAAAATGGACCTCCGGTGCAGTGCTCCACTGCGGAACGCGGGGGCGATCCCCGGAACCTTCCCCGAGGGAAGTGATGAAGGACCCGAACAACACGCGGGACACCCTGCCCCGGCGGGGCTCCCCCTTGTGGATATATCTGATGTGCGTCATCAGCGCGGGCGCCGTCGTGGTCGCCGTGACGCTCAGCGGACTCATCCGCCACGAGTTCGAAGCACTCTTCGGCAACCCGGTGTTCTGGATCCTCGGCTGTTTCGTCCTCTTCGGCGAGCTCCGGCCGATCATCACCCCGGGGTCGACGGAGACCAGCGGCGCGACGACGTCGACCACCTTCGTCTTCGCCGCGCTCCTTTACGCGGGGATGCCGGTCGCGGTCCTGTTGCAGGTCGTGGCAGCGTTCACCTATGGCGTCTTCCGGCGTCGCGCGGCCCATCGCACCGCGTTCAACGTCGCTCAGTACGCCCTCAGCATCGGGGCGGCGACGCTCGTGCTGGCCGTCTTCGGCGTCACGCCGTCGGCGGCGCGGCCATGGGTGCCCGGCGGGACGGACCTGCTCGCCATCACCCTGGCCGCGGCCATCTATTTCCTCAGCAATGACACGCTCGTCAGCGGCGCGGTCGCGTTGCACGAACGCGTCTCGCTGTTCAAGGTGATGCGCCGGGACATCGGCTACCAGGTACTGGTCAACCTCGCGCTTCTCGGGCTCTCGCCCCTCGTCGTCGTCGCCATGGACCGGTCGGCCGCGTTCGTGCCGCTGATCGTGCTCCCGTTCATCGCCGTCTATCTCATCGCCTCCGGGGCGGTGCGCCGGGAGCACCAGGCACTGCACGACGGGCTGACCGGGCTGCCCAACCGGAAGATGCTCACCATGCGCACCGAGGAGGCGCTCGCGGAGGCGCGCCACCAGGCCCCCCGGGGCGGCGGCCACGGAGGCCGCGAGCGGGTCGGCCTGTTCCTCCTCGATCTCGATCGCTTCAAGGAGGTCAACGACACGCTCGGCCACCACACCGGGGACCGCCTCCTGCAGATGGTGGCCCATCGCCTGACTCACAGCGTCCGCCCGGGTGATCTGGTCGCGCGGCTCGGCGGCGACGAGTTCGCGGTGCTGCTGCCTTCGGTGCGGGATGCCCAGGCCGCCCGTGAGGTCGCGGTGCGGCTGCGGGCCGCGCTGAGCGAGCCCGTACGGCTGGACGGGATGTCGTTCGATCTCGAGGGCAGCGTCGGGATCGCGCTCCATCCCGACCACGCGCCCGACTTCGAACTGCTGCTGCAGCGGGCCGATGTGGCGATGTACGTCGCCAAGGAGAGCCGGTGCGGTGTCGAGATCTACTCGCAGGCCAAGGACCGGAACTCTCCTGCCAGGCTCGGGATGCTCGGAGATCTGCGGCGGGCGATCGACCGCAAGGAGCTGGAGCTGCACTTCCAGCCCAAGGTGAGCCTCATCGATGGGCAGCTCGTGGGGATGGAGGCGCTTCTGCGCTGGCGGCATCCCGAGCAGGGACTCATCGGCCCGGCCCAGTTCCTGCCCATCGCCGAGCAGACCTACCTGATGCGGCCGATCACCCACTACGTCGTCGACGGCGTGCTCACCCAGGCGGACGTGTGGTGGCGGGAGGGGCTGACGGTTCAGATCTCGGTCAACCTCTCCGGCCGGGACCTGCTGGATTCCACACTCACCGAGACGATCGAGTCGGGGCTGCGGGAGCGAGGTCTCCCGGCCGCGATGCTCCAGCTCGAGATCACCGAGCGGATCCTGATGAACGAGCCCGCCTACGCCGGCGACACCATCGACGCGCTCGCGGAGCTCGGGATCCCTCTGAGCCTGGACGATTTCGGGACCGGCTATTCATCCCTCGTACGGCTGAAGAGGCTGCCGGTCGAGGAAATCAAGATCGACTCTTCGTTCGTCCACCGGCTGACGGAGTCCTGCGACGACGCCGTGATCGTACGGTCGATCGTGGATCTGGTCCGGACCCTCGGGCTGCGGTCGGTGGCGGAGGGGGTCGAGGATCCGAAGACGGCCCAGCTGCTGCGGGACATGGGCTGCGACGCGGCCCAGGGCTGGCACTTCGGCCGGCCCATGGGAGCCTCCGAGGCCACGGACTGGCTGCGTCGTCGCATGGAGCGAGCACCGGAGCCGGCCGCCTAGCCTGGTGGGTGTGCCGACGCGCCGCGGGCCGGACCCTCGGCCGCCACGCGGCCCGACCTGATCACGAGCCGCCACGCCGGGGTCGGACAACGACGACCGCGACGGCGCGCGGCCAGGCTGACAAGTGGGCCGCAAAGGCGCGGGACCCATAGGATGGCCTCGAACCCATTGATCTCTGAAACGGTTTCCGACTATGTCCATAACCCGTGACGAGGTCGCTCACCTCGCCCGGCTGTCCCGGCTGGCGCTCAGTGACGAGGACCTCGATCATTTCGCCGTCCAGCTCGGCGCGATCGTCTCCGCGGTCGCGCGGGTGCAGGAGGTGGCGGCCGGCGACATCCCGCCCACCTCGCATGCCCTGCCGCTGACGAACGTCTTCCGTCCCGACGAAGTCCGCCCCGGTCTCACCGCCGAGCAGGCGCTCTCCGGCGCGCCCGCGGCCGAAGAGGACCGGTTCCGGGTGCCTCGGATCCTCGAGGAGGAAGCATGAGCGAGATGAGCCTCACTCGCAAGACCGCCGCGGAGCTCGGTGAGCTGATCGCCTCCGGTGAGACCTCCGCCGTCGAGGTGGCCCAGGCTCATCTGGACCGCATCGCCGCCGTCGACGACCGGGTCAACGCGTTCCTTCACGTCGACCCCGAGGTCACACTGGAGCAGGCCCGCGCCGTGGACGCCCGGCGGGCGGCGGGGGAGCCGCTCGGCCCGCTGGCCGGGGTGCCGGTGGCGCACAAGGACGTCTTCACGACCAGGGACATGCCGACGACCGCGGCCTCCAAGATCCTGGAAGGCTGGCGACCGCCCTACGACGCCACCGTGACGGCCCGGTTGCGGGCCGCCGGCATGGTGATCCTGGGCAAGACCAACATGGACGAGTTCGCCATGGGCTCCTCCACCGAGAACAGCGCCTTCGGGCCGACCCGCAACCCATGGGACCTCGACCGCGTCCCGGGCGGCTCCTCCGGAGGATCCTCGGCCGCCGTGGCCGCCTATGAGGCGCCGCTGGCCACGGGGACGGACACGGGCGGATCGATCCGTCAGCCCGCCTCGGTCACCGGCCTGGTCGGGATGAAGCCGACCTACGGCGGATCGTCGCGCTACGGGCTGATCGCGTTCGCCTCCTCGCTCGACACGCCCGGCCCGCTGGCCCGTACGGTCCTGGACGCGGCTCTGCTGCACGAGGCCTTCTCCGGCCACGACCCGATGGACTCGACGTCGATCGACGCTCCCGTGCCGTCCGTGGTCGCCGCCGCCCGGCGGCCCGACGTGGAGGGCCTGCGCGTCGGCGTGGTCAAGGAGTTCGCCGGTGAGGGTTACCAGCCGGGCGTGCTGGCCCGCTTCCACGAGGCCGTGGAGCTGCTGGAGTCCCTGGGCGCCAAGGTCGTCGAGGTCTCCTGCCCCAACTTCACCTACGCGCTCGCGGCTTACTACCTCATCGCGCCGTCGGAGTGCTCGTCCAACCTCGCCCGCTTCGACGCCATGCGTTACGGCCTGCGGGTCGGCGACGACGGCACGCGGTCGGCCGAGGAGGTCATGGCGCTCACCCGCGCGGAGGGTTTCGGCCCCGAGGTCAAGCGGCGCATGATGCTGGGCACCTATGCCCTGTCCTCCGGTTACTACGACGCCTACTACGGCAAGGCCCAGCAGGTCCGCACCCTGATCAGCCGGGACTTCCAGCAGGCGTTCGAGCAGGTCGACGTCCTGGTCTCGCCGACGACGCCGACTTCCGCGTTCGCACTGGGAGAGCGCACCGACGACCCGGTGGCGATGTACCTCGCCGACCTGTGCACCATCCCGTCCAATCTCGCGGGCAACGCGGCGATCTCCGTGCCGTGCGGGCTCGCCGACGAGGACGGGCTCCCGGTGGGCCTGCAGATCATGGCGCCGGTGCTGGGCGATGACCGGGTCTACCGCGTCGGTGCGGCCGTCGAGAAGGCCCTCGAGGACCGCTGGGGCGGCTCGCTGCTGGCCAAGGCGCCGGAGCTGTGAGGGATTCGAGCGGGGCATTGAAGGGATGGGGATGGCTGTGACCGCCGAGACGCTGATGCCCTATGACGAGGCGCTCACGCGCTACGAGCCGGTGCTGGGGATCGAGACCCACATCGAGCTGGGCACGGAATCGAAGATGTTCTGCGGCTGCGCGACCGCCTTCGGCGCGCCGCCCAACACGCAGGTGTGCCCGGTCTGCCTGGGCTTCCCCGGCGCGCTGCCGGTGGTCAACAGGGCCGCGATCGAGAGCACGATCAAGATCGGCCTGGCGCTGAACTGCTCGATCGTGGAGTGGTGCCGATTTGCCCGGAAGAACTACTTCTATCCGGACATGCCGAAGAACTTCCAGATCTCGCAGTATGACGAGCCTCTGTGCGTGGAGGGTTACCTCGACGTCGAGATCGAGGGCGAGAACGGTCCCGAGACCCATCGCGTGGCCATCGAGCGCGTGCACATGGAGGAGGACACCGGCAAGTCGCTGCACGTCGGCGGCGCCACCGGCCGGATCCACGGCGCCGACCACTCGCTCGTCGACTACAACCGGGCCGGCATCCCGCTGGTGGAGATCGTCACCAAGCCGATCGAGGCCACGGGGGACAGGGCACCGCTGGTCGCCCGGGCCTACGCCACCGAGCTGCGTGAGCTGATACGCGCCCTCGGGGTCTCGGACGTCCGCATGGAGCAGGGCTCCATGCGCTGTGACGTCAACGTCTCGCTCATGCCACGCGGTTCCTCGCAGTGGGGCACCCGGAGCGAGACCAAGAACGTCAACTCGCTGCGGTCGGTGGAGCGGTCCGTACGGCACGAGATCGAGCGCCAGGCCGCGATCCTCGAGGCCGGCGGGAGGATCGTCCAGGAGACCAGGCACTTCCACGAGGAGACCGGCTCCACGACGAGCGGCCGGAGCAAGGAGGAGGCGCAGGACTACCGCTACTTCCCCGAGCCCGACCTGCTCCCCGTCGCGCCCTCCAGTGCCTGGATCGAGAAGCTCCGAGCGGGGCTGCCGGAGTTCCCGGCGGCCCGGCGGGTCCGCGTCAAGGCGGACTGGGGGCTCAGCGACAAGGAGCTGCAGGACGTCGTCAACGCAGGGGCCCTCGACCTGATCGAGCAGACCATCACGGCCGGCGCCGAGCCGGCCGCCGCGCGCAAGTGGTGGATGAACGAGCTGTCCCGCCGGGCCACCGAGCAGGCCGTGGAGCTCGCGGAGCTGCCGATCACGGCCGAGCAGGTGGCCCGGGTCCAGACCCTGGTGGCCGCCGGGGAGCTCAACGACAAGCTCGCCCGCCAGGTCTTCGAGGGCGTGCTGGCCGGAGAGGGCACACCGGACGAGGTCGTCGCCGCCCGCGGGCTCAAGATCGTCAGAGACGACGGCGCGCTCGCCTCGGTCATCGATCAGGTGATCGCCGACAATGCCGGTGTGGCGGACAAGGTGCGAAGCGGCAAGGTCGCCGCCGCGGGGGCCCTGGTGGGCGCCGTGATGAAGGCCACCCGTGGTCAGGCCGACGCGGGCCGGGCCAGGGAGCTCATCCTCGAGAAGCTGACAGGCTGACCGGCTGATTCCGCTGGGGTGGGCCCGCCGTGGGCTCACCCCAGCGGAATCACCAGGATCCTGTCGTCACCGGGGTCGACCCGTCCGCGGCCGTCGCGGTCGCTCGTCATGACCCACAGTGATCCGTCCGGCGCCCGCGCGACCGCGCGGAGCCGGCCGTACCTCCGCTCGTAGTGCGGGACCGGCCGGCCGGCCGTGCCGTCAGGGTTCAGCGGCACCTCCCACAGCCGTTCACCGCGCAGTCCGGCCGCCCACAGCGAGCCGCCGGCGTAGGCCAGCCCGGAGGGTGAGGCCTCCGCCGTCGACCAGGTGAGCAGCGGGTCGGTGTACGGGCCGCCGCCCCCGGTCCCCTCGACCGCGGGCCAGCCGTAGTCGCGCCCCGGCTCGATCCGGTTGATCTCGTCGAAGCGGTTCTGGCCGAACTCCGTGGCGTACATCCGGCCCTGGCCGTCCCATGCGAGGCCCTGGACGTTGCGGTGACCGTAGGTGAAGACCGGGGTGCCGAAGGGGTTGCCCGGGGCGGCGGAGCCGTCGGGCCGTATCCTCAGGATCTTGCCACCGAGCGAGGCGCGGTTCTGGGCCAGCTCTGGGCGGCCGGTCTCGCCCGTCGCGACGTACAGCAGTCCGTCGGGCCCGAACGCCAGCCTGCCGCCGTTGTGGTTGCCGCCCTTGGGGATGCCGGTGAGGATGGGCTCCGGCCGGCCGAGTGTCCGGCCGTAGCGCAGGCGCACGACCCGGTTGTCGGACGCGGCCGTGAAGTAGAGGTAGACATACCGGTCCCGTCCGAACGTCGGCGAGACCGCGACCCCGAGCAGACCGCCCTCGCCCGACGGCTCCACGCCCGGCACCGTGCCCAGCACGGAGACGCGGCCCGCGGGGCCGACTCTCAGCAGGCGGGCGGTGTCCCGCTCGGTCACGAGTGCGTCACCGCCCGGGACGAAGGCGATGCCCCAGGGCGCTTTCAGCCCCGTGGCGAGCTCACGTGGCGGGCCCGGCCGTCCCGGCCCCGGTGGTGCGGCGCTGGACGGCGGCGGCTCCGGAGTCCTCGCGCCGCTCACCGGCTCGGCCGCGCATCCGGCCACGATGACGGCCGCCGCGGCGCACATGGCCGTGAGCGGCCGCGGTCTCATCGCCCGCCCGGCCTGGACGGGCGGCCGTGGGGTCCTGGCCGCACGGACGCCTCGGACCGGTGACGGGGGATCTTCCGGCTCTGTCATGGGATCATCCCTTCGTCGCCGCGCTCCCACTCCTACCTACGCTTTCCCCGGCGGTCTGGTTCCCCGGCCTTCTCGCCTGGAGGAAAGGACGAACATGATCATGGGTAAGTACTGGCCGTGTAAGGTGCTCAAACCCATAGTGGCGTCGGCATAACGTCGAAACGACCGGCGACACGGCTCGGCGCCGATCACGTGCCGCCGCGAGTTGTCGCCGGGTGGACGCTGAGCCTCAATCGCTCCGTGACCTAGGGAACGTAGATTGACTCGAAGCCACATCCGCTCGAGTGCCCTGGGCGCCGCGGGAAGACCCCCGCCTGCACAGGAGCTCAACCGTCCGACTCTGCGATCCGCAACCGTGGAACACCGCCCCGCACCGAAACGACGTCGCACGCCCGTGACCGGCGAAGCCGTGCTCGCGCCGGTGGGTGCCTGTCCGACCCGGAGCAGGCCGCGGGACGCGGTGCCATGCGTACGCGGAGGCGACCTGTGCGCCGCACACGGGGACATGGCGGCGGCCGTTTTCTCCATCCGGGCCAGAGAGCGAGCATGAGATGACAGCGGACGACGCCAGGCGGCGGGTGCGCGGAGCACTGCCGGCCGGTGCCGTCGCCGCGGTGGGGTTGATCTTCGTCCTGAGCGCTCTGCTCGGCGGGGTCGGCTCCGCGGTGGCCTCCTGGATCACGGCCTTCACGGCGGCCGCGGCCGCCGGTTCACTGTTCCACGCCGCACGACGGCCGTCCGGGGACGAGCCCGTGCGGGGCCGGGCCGAGTCGTGGAGATGGTTCGGCATCGCCGCGCTGTGCTGGTGCGCCGGCGCGGTCATCGACGCCGTTTCCGCGATCGTGCTGACCGACGCCGTGGTGTCCATCTCGGTGTCGGATCTGTTCCTCCTGGCGGCGGTGGGGTCGCTGTCGACCGGTTTCGTGGTGACGGTCCGGCCTCCGGGCACGGTCCGGCAGTGGCTGCGCTTCATCGCCGACACCTACGTGTGCGTCTGTTCGGTGTTCCTCATCGGCTGGATCACGCTGTTCGGGCGGGTCTACCACGATTCCGGAGAGGCGCCACCGGAGTTCGTCCTGGAGTTGCTCTATCCGCTCGTCGACGTCGTGCTCGTGTGCGCGGCTCTGCCGTTCGCCCTCGCCGCCATGCGGGAGAGCCGCCGTTCCACGGCGGTCGCCTACGGTGCGCTGCTCGCCGTGGCCGCCGCGGACATCGCCGCCACGGTGGTACGGCTGCGCGGGGGGATGACCCCGGCATACCCGGGCGAGGCGCTGCGCCTCGTGGGGCTCCTCCTCCTCGCCGTCGTTCCCTGGGCGGACAGATCCCGCTCTCCGCAGCGGGACGGCATCGCGACGGCTGTGGCCGGCCCGGCCGACGCCCTCGCCGGGGACGAGGAGCCGCTTCGGGGACCGGAGGAGGTCCGAGGACGCATGAGCGGCCTCGGCATCGCGGTGGCCGCCGCGGCCACCGCGGCCGCGGCCGCCGTGTTCCTGGGGGGAAGGTCCTTCACGACATCCAAGGGCCTCGATTCCGTGGTGGAGGTCCTCGCCGGCTCGGCCGTGGTCGTGGTGCTGGCCCGGCTGGCCGACCTGTTGCGGGAGAACCACTGGTTGCGCCGGTCCTTCGACACCGGTGAGGAGCACTTCCGGGCCCTCGCCGAGAGCATCAACGACGTGGTGCTGATCTGCGGTCTGGACGGCACGGTGGAGTACGTCAGCGCCGGCGCGCGGCGGACCTTCAGCTACTGCCCGCGGGAACTCCTCGGGCGGCCGCTGCAAGAGATCATCCACCCCGAGGACGTGCCCAGGATCGAGGAGGTCTTCGCCGAGTTCCTCGAGCGCGATCGCAAAGACCGTGACGGCGAGGGCGACCAGCACGGTGACGTCGGCCGTGAGGACCGGGACGACGGCGATGGGATCACCGGCGCCGCCGGCGCCCCCGGCGGCCAGGCCGCCGGGAGGCCGGAAGAGGGGGAGACCGGAGAGGCTCCGGCGGCCCATATCGCGGCCTATACCGAGGACGCGCTCCGGGTCGCCTGGCGGGTGCGGGCCGCCGATGGCACGTGGCTCCCCACGGAGTCGACGATCTCTCGGTACGCCGGCTCGAGTGAGGAGGCCGGCGGGCGGCTTCTCATCACGACCCGAGATCTCAGCGAGCAGGCCGCCCTGCGCCGCCAGGTCACCCATCTGACCTTCCACGACGGGCTCACCGGCCTGCCCAACCGCGCCTACTTCGAGGAGCGGGCCGATGAGGTGCTCTCTCACCATCAGGAGGCCGGCCGGGTCGCCATCGTCTTCGCCGACCTGGACGGATTCACCGCCGTCAACGACTCGGCCGGCCACGCGGCCGGGGACCAGGTCCTGGCCCAGGCGGCCAGGCGGCTCCGGGCCACGGTCCAGGCCGACGACACCGTGGCCCGCTGGGGCAGCGACGAGTTCACCGTCCTGGTCGAGAACGTGGCCGAAGGGCAGGCCGTGGTCGAGCTCGCGGAACGGCTCCTGCGGGCGCTGTCCACGGAGCCTTACCGGGTCGGCACCCGGGGCATGGTCCTCAGCGCGAGCGTCGGCGTCGCCTTCGCCGGCGAAGACGGGGATCCCGGCCACGCCGGTGCCGGGCAGGGGGACCGCATGAGCACCGACGCGGCGGAGCTGATCCGCAACGGCGATCTCGCGATGGCCCGCGCGAAGGAGCTCGGCGGCGGGCGGGTCGAGGTCTTCGCCGCGCATATGCACGCCGACGTCGTACGCCGGCTCGAGCTCGGCAGCGACCTCCAGCGGGCCCTGGCCGAGGAGCAGTTCGCCATCGAGTTCCAGCCGGTGGTCGAGCTCGCGACGTCCCGGGTGACGGGCGTCGAGGCGCTGGTCCGATGGTGGCGCGGCGGTGTGTCCGTCCCCCCGGAGGAGTTCATCGGCCCGGCGGAGGAGTCGGGCCTGATGATCCCGCTCGGCGAGTGGATACTGCGCGAGGCGTGCGGCGAGGTGGCGAGGTGGCGGGAGTCCTCCTGGGACATCGGCGTCTCGGTCAACTTCGCCGCTCGGCAGCTCGCCGTCCCGCGTTTCGTCGAGTCGGTCGCCCAGGTGCTCGAGGAGACGGGGTTGCCACCGCACGCCCTGACGATCGAGGTCAAGGAGGAGGTGCTCGTCGAGGACGCCGGCCAGAACGTCGAGCGGCTCTCCGAGCTGCGCGACCTGGGCGTCCGGCTCGCGATCGACGACTTCGGCACCGGATACGCCTCGCTGGCCTATCTCGGTCAGCTCCCCGTGGACATCATCAAGATCGCCCCGTCCTTCGTCGCCGGGCTGGGCCGCGACGACACGCTGACCCTGCTCACCCGGACGATCGTCCGGCTCGGGCGTGAGCTCGGGCTCGTGGTCGTCGCCGAGGGCATCGAGCGGCCCGAGCAGCTCGAGCTCCTCCGCGAGATGGACTGCCCGCGGGGCCAGGGTTACCTCGTGGCCAAGCCGATGTCGCCAGGGCGCGCACAGGCGCTCGTCCGCACCAACCTGACGCCGCCGGCCGGAGCGGACCCGGCCGTCATCCCCTTGAAGGGGCCGGCGCTCACGAGCTGAACGGCCCGATCCATCAGGGCGCTCTCGTATAGTGAGACGTGCTGTCCATAGATTTGACCTCGCGAGAGAAGTCGGCCACTGTGGGATCCGTGCAAAGCAGTCTCGTGATCCTCGTAGTACTTGGTCAGCGCGCAGCCTGACGCAAGTACGGTTTGTGCGCTCCCCTCGTTCGCCGGCGGCGAAGAGGGGTTTTTTGTTGGACCGACCTCTCTCCCACAAGGAAACGAAGCAGATGACCGAACAGATGACGGGAGCCCAGGCGCTGGTCCGAGCGCTGGAGAACGTTGGTGTCGAGACCGTGTTCGGGATCCCCGGTGGCGCGATCCTCCCCGCGTACGACCCGCTTCTGGACTCCCGCCGGGTACGTCACATCCTGGTGCGGCACGAGCAGGGCGCGGGTCACGCGGCACAGGGATACGCGCAGGCGACCGGCCGTGTCGGTGTGTGCATGGCCACGAGCGGTCCGGGCGCGACCAACCTGGTCACTCCCATCGCCGACGCCTACATGGACTCGGTGCCGATCGTCGCGATCACCGGCCAGGTCGCCAGCGGATCCATCGGGACCGACGCGTTCCAAGAGGCCGACATCTCGGGCATCACGATGCCGATCACCAAGCACAACTTCCTGGTGACACGGCCCGAGGACATCGGCCGCACGATCGCGGAGGCCTTCCACATCGCGGGCACGGGCCGGCCGGGCCCGGTGCTGGTGGACATCTCCAAGGACGCCCTGCAGGCGAGCTTCGGTTTCGAATGGCCGCAGGCGCTGCAGTTGCCCGGCTACCATCCCGTGACCCGGCCCCACTCCAAGCAGGTGCGTGAGGCCGCCAAGCTGATCGTCGAAGCGCGACGGCCGGTGCTCTACGTCGGCGGCGGTGTGCTCAAGGCACGGGGGGCGGCGGAACTACGCGTGCTCGCCGAGCTCACCGGAGCACCGGTGGTCACCACCCTGATGGCCAAGGGCGCCTTCCCCGACAGCCACCCCCAGCACATGGGGATGCCCGGCATGCACGGCACCGTGGGAGCGGTGGGGGCACTGCAGAAGGCCGACCTCATCGTGGCCCTGGGAGCGCGCTTCGACGACCGGGTGACCGGCAAGCTCGATGGCTTCGCCCCGCACGCCAAGATCGTGCATGCCGACATCGACCCCGCCGAGATCTCCAAGAACCGGCAGGCCGACGTCCCCATCGTGGGGGACTGCCGCGAGGTCATCGCCGACCTGATCGTGGCCGTTCAGGCCGAGCACGCCGACGGCCGCATCGGCGATTACACGGCCTGGTGGCAGCAGCTCAAGTCCTGGCGGGAGACCTACCCGCTCGGCTACGACCACCCGGAGAACGGGTCGCTGTCACCACAGCACGCCATCCGCCGGCTCGGCGAGATCGTGGGGCCGGACGCCCTGTACGTGGCCGGCGTCGGGCAGCACCAGATGTGGGCCGCCCAGTTCATCGACTATGAGAAGCCGGGCGCGTTCATCAACTCGGGCGGGCTCGGGACGATGGGCTACGCGGTGCCGGCGGCGATGGGCGCCAAGGCCGGCCGTCCGGACACCACCGTGTGGGCCATCGACGGCGACGGCTGCTTCCAGATGACCAACCAGGAACTCGCCACCTGCGCGATCGAGGGCATCCCGATCAAGGTGGCTCTGATCAACAACGGCAGCCTCGGCATGGTCAGGCAGTGGCAGACGCTCTTCTACGAAGGTCGCTACTCCAACACCGACCTGCACTCCAATCGGGTGCCCGACTTCGTCAAGCTCGCCGAGGCCTACGGCTGTGCCGGCCTGCGCTGCGAGAAGCTCGAGGACGTCGACGCGACCATCGAGAAGGCGATGGCGATCAACGACATGCCGGTGGTCGTGGACTTCGTCGTCCATCAGGACGCGATGGTGTGGCCGATGGTCGCGGCCGGCACCAACAACGACGAGATCCAGTACGCCAAGGACATGGCGCCCGAATGGGAGAATGGAGACCGGCTGTGAGCAGGCACACCCTGTCCGTGCTCGTGGAGAACAAGCCCGGCGTGCTGGCCCGGGTCTCCTCCCTGTTCTCCCGGCGGGCCTTCAACATCGACTCACTCGCCGTCGGCCCGACCGAGCATCCGGGGATCTCCCGCATGACGATCGTGGTCAACGTCGAGGACCTGCCGCTGGAGCAGGTCACCAAGCAGCTCAACAAGCTGGTCAACGTCCTCAAGATCGTTGAGCTCGGCCCGGGCTCCTCGGTGCAGCGCGAGCTTCTGCTCGTCAAGGTGCGCGCCGACACCGAGACCCGCTCGCAGGTCCTGGAGACCGTGCAGCTCTTCCGGGCCAAGGTCGTGGACGTGGCCTCGGACGCCGTGACCATTGAGGCGACCGGGAGCAGGGACAAGCTCGAAGCCCTCATCCGGGTGCTCGAGCCGTTCGGTATCAAGGAACTGGTCCAGTCGGGCATGGTGGCGGTCGGCCGCGGTAGCCGATCCATCACGGACCGCTCGCTGCGTGCCCTGGATCGCAGCGCCTAGCAAAAGACGGGATCGGCAGATCACACTCCGTGTCATGGCCGCGCGGCCGGCACCGGTGCGTCATCTGCCTTCATTCGCTCCGCATGGAAAGGCAAGAGCAAGTGGCTGAGATGTTCTACGACGACGACGCGGACCTGAGCGTCATCCAGAACCGGCACGTCGCCGTGCTGGGATACGGCAGCCAAGGGCACGCCCACGCGCTGTCCCTGCGCGATTCGGGCGTCGACGTCCGGGTGGGTCTTCCCGAGGGCTCGAAGAGCCGCGAGAAGGCCGAGGCCGACGGCCTGCGTGTCACCACGCCGGCCGAGGCGGCCGAGGAGGCCGACCTCATCATGATCCTGGCGCCGGACCACGTCCAGCGTGAGCTCTTCACCGAGGCGGTGGCACCCGCCCTGGTCCCCGGCGACGCGCTGTTCTTCGGCCATGGCCTCAACATCCGCTACGGCCTGATCGAGGTCCCCGAGGGCGTCGACGTCGCGATGGTGGCGCCGAAGGGCCCCGGCCACCTCGTGCGGCGGCAGTTCAGTGAGGGCCGCGGTGTCCCGGTGCTCGTGGCGGTGGAGAACGACGCGACCGGCAACGCCTGGCCGCTGACCCTGTCCTATGCCAAGGCCATCGGCGGGACCCGTGCGGGTGCCCTCAAGACGACCTTCGCCGAGGAGGCCGAGACCGACCTGTTCGGCGAGCAGGCCGTCCTGTGCGGTGGCGTCTCCGAGCTGATCAAGGCCGGTTTCGCGACCCTCGTCGAGGCGGGCTACCAGCCGGAGATCGCCTACTTCGAGTGCCTGCACGAGATGAAGCTGATCGTGGACCTCATGTACGAGGGCGGCATCTCGAAGATGTACTGGTCGGTGTCCGACACCGCGGAGTACGGCGGCTACACCCGCGGGCCGCGCATCGTGACCGAGCAGACCCGCGAGGAGATGCGCAAGATCCTCGCGGAGGTGCAGGACGGCACGTTCACCCGTCAGCTGGTGGAGGAGTTCGACGCCGGCCGGCCGAACTTCCTCAAGCAGCGTGAGGCCGAGCAGAACGACCCGATCGAGCAGACCGGCGCCAAGCTCCGCCCGATGATGAGCTGGCTGAACGACTGAGACCGGCAATGGGGCGCGGGCCCGTGAAGCGGTAGGTCACCGAAGGAGCGCGTCGCACGGCGGCGCGCTCCTTCGCGTTGACGGAGGGATCGCCCCTCTCCGTTCTCCTTGATTCGCGTGTGCCGGATGTTGCGCGGGGGATACGCGGTATGCCTGCTGCGTAGGTATGTCGATCCGTCACAGCCTGCTGGCCCTGCTCGCCAAGGGACCGAGGTACGGCTATCAGCTGCGCGTGGAGTTCGAGTCCTCCACCGGCGCCACCTGGCCGCTCAACATCGGACAGGTCTACTCCACCCTGTCCCGCCTTGAGCGCGACGGCATGGTCATCCGGGTGGGCGCCGACGATGAGGGCCGTCTCGTCTACCGGATTCAGCCCGGACGGCACCGAAGAGGTGCGGCGCTGGTTCGGCACGCCGGTCGCCCGGGCGGACCGGCCGCGGGACGAGCTGGCGATCAAACTGGCCATGGCGGTCACGAGTCCTGGGTGGACGTCCACGACGTCGTGCAGACCCAGCGTGAGGCGTCGCTGCGCAGACTCCAGGACCTGACCCGGTTCAAGGCCGCGACACCCGCGGTCCCGCCGGAGGCGGGGGAGCGGGCCGACCTCGGATCGCTGAGCCACACCGCCCTCGCCGCGACCCGCCGCCGCGCCATCGGCTATGTGCTCCAGGACCTCAACCTGATCCCCGGCCTCACCGCGGTGGAGAACGTGATGCTGCCGCGAGAGCTGGACGGGGTGCGGACGGGGTCGTGCGCGGACGGCACCCGCGGTCGTCGGTGTCACAGTGCTCGCCATCGGGGGCGCCGGCGACTTCGCTCAGAGGCATGTCGAATACCAAGCCCAGCTGCCCGCCGGTTCGACGATGGTCCGGGGAGGATCGGAGGGGCAGACGGCGCGGGTCCGGCAGGCGATCCGGCAAGAGCTTCCCGGCGTGCCCATCACAGAGCTGTCCGCGATCGCCGGCATGTCGCAGTGCCACGGTCATCCCGCCCGCGGTGGACTCACGACCGGCCCCGGGGCGCTCGGAGCGTCCGCGTGTCCGTATGGCGTCGTCGAGGCCTTCCAGGCGGGCGACTAGACTCGTGCGAGGCGAGGGCACAAGGAGGTGTCTCGCGACTGCTCCTGCACATACCATTCGAAAAGGGACTTTTCTTTGAGTAAGCCCGTCGTCCTTGTCGCAGAAGAACTTTCGCCCGCCGGCATCGCCGTGCTGGAGTCCGACTTCGAGGTCCGGCACACCGACGGAGCCGATCGTGCCCAGCTGCTCCCGGCCGTGGCCGATGCCGACGCGCTCATCGTGCGCAGCGCCACCAAGGTCACGGCCGAGGTGTTCGAGCACGCGCGCAAGCTCCGCGTCGTCGCCCGCGCCGGAGTCGGTCTCGACAACGTCGACGTGGAGGCCGCGACCAAGGCCGGGGTCATGGTCGTCAACGCGCCGACCTCCAACATCGTCACCGCGGCCGAGCACGCCATCGCGCTGTTGCTGGCCACGGCCCGCAACGTCCCGCAGGGGCATGCCGCGCTGAAGAAGGGCGAGTGGAAGCGCTCCAAGTACACCGGCGTCGAGCTGCAGGGCAAGACGGTCGGCGTGCTCGGCCTCGGCCGCATCGGTGTGCTCGTCGCGCAGCGGCTCGCGGCCTTCGACATGGACGTCATCGCCTATGACCCGTACGTCCAGGCCGCCCGCGCCGCCCAGCTCGGGGTCAGGCTGGTCACGCTGGAGGAGCTCCTCCGGGAGAGCGACTTCATCACCGTGCACCTGCCCAAGACGCCGGAGACGATCGGCCTGATCGGCGACAGGGAACTGCACGACGTCAAGCCGAGCGTGCGCATCATCAACGCGGCTCGTGGCGGCATCGTGGACGAGGACGCCCTCGCGCTCGCGCTCAAGGACGGCAGGGTCGCAGGAGCCGGCATCGACGTGTTCACCAGCGAGCCGTGCACCGACAGCCCGCTGTTCCAGTTCGACAACACGGTCGTCACCCCGCACCTCGGCGCCAGCACGCACGAAGCGCAGGAGAAGGCCGGCACGCAGGTTGCGCGGTCGGTCAAGCTGGCGCTCTCGGGAGAGTTCGTGCCGGACGCCGTCAACGTCCAGGGCGGTGCGGTCGCCGAGGACGTCAAGCCCGGACTGCCCCTCGCCGAGAAGCTGGGACGGATCTTCACCGCCCTCGCCGCCGGGGTGCCGGTACGGCTGGACGTCGTCGTGCGGGGCGAGATCGCCACTCAGGACGTCAAGGTCCTCGAACTGGCGGCTGTCAAGGGCGTCTTCGCCGACGTCGTCGAGGAGTCGGTGACCTTCGTCAACGCGCCACTGCTCGCCCGGGACCGCGGGATCGAGGTCACGCTGACCACCAGCGAGGACAGCCCCGACTGGCGCAACGTGGTGACCGTCCGCGGCACCATGAACGACGGAGCCGTGGTGTCGGTGTCCGGCACGCTCACCGGTCCGAAGCAGATCGAGCGGATCGTCGAGATCAACGGCTACGACATGGAGCTCCTCCCGGCCGAGCACATGGCCTTCTTCGCCTACACCGACCGGCCCGGCATCGTCGGCGTCGTCGGCAAGCTGCTCGGCGACCTGGGCATCAACATCGCGAGCATGCAGGTGGGCCGGGACGAGAAGGGCGGCAAGGCGCTGATCGCGCTCACCGTCGACTCCGCCATCACCCCCGACCTGCTCGACGGGATCACCAAGGAGATCGGCGCGGACATGGGCCGCCGCGTGGACCTCGACCGCGACTGAGACGCACTCCGGTCGTGACCGTGCGGCGCACATGTCGTCCGCCGCACGGACACGACCGTCGGCTTTTCCGGCCGCGCCGGTTCCCGTCCTGATCTTCCACGCCTTCCCGGCTTCGGGCGGCATCGCGTGCCGGCTCCCGCGTCTCAGCATCTGGGAGCATTGACCGCATCCCGAGACACTTTGATGAACCCATGGGTAGCATGGCGAGAGACCATGCGGCGCCGTGTATTCATCGGCGACCGTGGCGGGGCCTGATTGCCGGGCCGGCCGGCGACCCGTCATGGACTGAGGCGCCGGCCGCGAGCCGAGCGCCGTCCCGCATCGTGATACGGGAGCACGATCCCATGAATCCGATCTATGCCTGCACGCCCGCGGACGAGGCCCAGGACGAGGTGACCCGCGCCCTCCAGATCGCCCTGGACCGGCGTGACAACGGCGGTGCCGCCGGCACGTGACCGGTGGCCGCACGGCCGGGCCATGAGCCGCCGCGTCGGCGGTTCATGGTCGACGCGCCCATGAGGACGCCGTCGCGGCTCCCGCGGCCGGCTGAGGCCGGTCCCGCCCGGGAGCCGGTGGCCTACGATGCGGTCATGCGGATCCGGCCAGGCGCACCGGCGGACGACCGGGAGGTCTCGCCGGCCGGCCGCGAGACGGTCACCCGGGTGCTGCGCGACGTCGGGAGGCTCGGACCCTATTTCACCGTGGCGACCGGCCCGGCGAAGGCCGCCGGCCCCCCATGGCGGAGGCTCGATGCCCTCGATCCCGGTGAGGTACGTGGCCTGATCGCCGCGTACGGGCGGGTCCTCGGCACCGGGGAGGACCGTGTGGCGGCCTCGATCCTGTTCCAGGGCCTGGCGGCACGCCTGTGGTCTCCGGCGGTGGCCGCGGCGGCCTGCGGCGTCGTACCGGATCTGGCGTCCCTGCACTGGCGGTGGGCCCCCGGCGCGCCGATCGGCCTCTGGCTCGCTGAGCCCTCCGGCTGGACGGCCGGGGACTCGGCCGGGCTGGCCCGGCGCGTCGGCCGTACGGTCGTCGGCGCGCACCTGCGCCCGCTCGTCGAGACCGTAGGGCGGGCCGGGCGGGTCGCGGAGGGACTGCTGTGGGGCAACGCCGCCTCGGCGCTGGCGGGCGTGCTCGCGGTGCCCATCCCGCGGCCGGAGCTGTCCGGGCCCATGAGCGAGATCGTCCGCCGCCTGCTCGACCGCGAACCGGTGCTCAGCGGTGCGGGCGCATGGGGACCGGGGAATTCGTTCACGCGCCGGAGCTGCTGCCTGTACTATCGCGTCCCGCCCGGTGGCGCCAAGTGCGGTGACTGCGTCCTGCTTCATCCGCGCCGCTAGCCGGTCTCCGGAGGCGGCCGCCCGCCCGCCCGCACGCCGTCCCGGCCGGGGTGCCCGCAGGATGAGATCGATGTTCAGGCATTGAGACGTGTGCACTAAGGTACCGGCATGGCATCCCGCACTCTCCGTCTCGCCGTCGTCCCTGGGGACGGCATCGGTCCAGAGGTCGTCGCCGAGGGGCTGAAGGTCCTCGACGCCGTCGCGCCCGGCCACGGGCTCGCGATCCAGGGGGAGACCTACGACCTGGGCGCGGCGCGCTGGCACGCCTCCGGCGAGACCCTGCCGGACTCCGTGCTGGAGGAGATCAAGGGCCACGACGTCATCCTCCTCGGCGCGGTGGGAGACCCCACCGTTCCGAGCGGCGTGCTCGAGCGCGGGCTGCTGCTCCGGCTCAGGTTCGAGCTGGACCACTACGTCAACCTGCGTCCGGTCAAGCTGTTCCCCGGAGTGTCCACGCCGCTGGCCGGCGTGGAGCCCGGAGACATCGACATGCTGGTCGTCCGGGAGGGCACGGAGGGCCCCTACACGGGGGTCGGCGGCGTGATGCGGAAGGGGACTCCGCACGAGGTCGCCACCCAGGAGAGCGTCAACACCGCCTACGGCGTCGAACGCGTGGTCCGCCACGCCTTCGAGCGGGCGGCCGCGCGGCCCCGCAGGAAGCTGACCCTCGTCCACAAGGACAACGTGCTCACCTTCGCCGGTGATCTCTACCAGCGGACGGTCCGGACGCTCGCCCGGGAGTATCCCGACGTGGCGGTGGACTATCTCCACGTCGACGCGGCCTCGATGTTCTTCGTGACGCAGCCACAGCGCTTCGACGTCGTGGTGACCGACAACCTGTTCGGCGACATCCTGACCGATCTCGGTGCCGCCATCGCCGGTGGGATCGGGCTGGCCGCGAGCGGCAACGTCAACCCGGCCGGGACCGCCCCGAGCATGTTCGAGCCGGTCCACGGGAGCGCCCCCGACATCGCCGGGCAGGGCAAGGCCGACCCGACCGCGACGATCCTTTCCGTCGCCATGCTGCTCGACCACATCGGCCTGACCGAAGCCTCCCGCCAGGTCGAGTTCGCGGTCTCGGCGGACCTCGCCGAGCGTGAGGGCGCGCGGTCGACCTCTCAGATCGGCGACGCCATCGCCAAGCGAGTAGCAGGCTGAGGCGCGCCGCTCTGAATTGATCAGGGTTTCTCCGGGCGCGCCTCACGGCGCGCCCTTTCGGCGTGCGCCGTGGTCCAGGAGACCCAGTCAGGACAAAGGCCCACAATGGGGAATGCCGGGACAAGGCGATGGGGCCTGCCGGCTTTCCGGGAGAGGACCCGAACATGACCGATACCCCTGATTTCCACATAGAGCTCTCCGGCCATCGCATGCCTGACGCGGACCGAGAGCGCCTGCTGGCCACCCCCGGATTCGGGCAGCTGTTCACCGACCACATGATCACCATCGCGTGGGACCGGGAGCGCGGCTGGCACGACGCGCGGCTGCAGCCGTACGGCCCGCTGTCCCTCGACCCGGCGACCGCGGTGTTCCATTACGCCCAGGAGCTGTTCGAGGGACTGAAGGCCTACCGGCACGCCGACGGGTCCATCGTGACCTTCCGCCCGGATGCCAACGCCGCGAGGTTCAACAGGTCCTGTGAGCGGATGGCGATGCCGCCCGTCCCGGAGGAGCTCTTCATCCGGTCGCTGGAGCTTCTGATCTCGACCGACCAGGACTGGGTGCCGACCACGGAGGGGCACAGCCTCTATCTTCGGCCGTTCATGATCGCGACCCAGCGTGGGCTCGGGGTCAACAGTCCCTCGTCGTCCTACCTCTTCATCGTCATCGCCTCGCCCTCGGCCGCCTATTTCTCCGGCGGGGTCAAGCCCGTGTCGGTGTGGCTCTCCGAGGACTACACCCGGGCGGCCCCCGGGGGCACGGGCTTCGCGAAGTGCGGCGGCAACTACGCGGCCGCCTTCGTCGCCCAGGCACAGGCCGTGGAACAGGGGTGCGACCAGGTGGTCTGGCTCGACGCGGTGGAACACCGCTGGGTGGAGGAGATGGGAGGGATGAACCTCTTCTTCGCCTATGGAAGCGGCGCGGAGGCGCGATTGCTGACTCCCGCCCTCACCGGGACGCTGCTGCCCGGCATCACCCGGGACTCGCTGCTCAAGATCGCCCCCGACCTCGGCATCCCCGCCGAGGAGGGTCGGATCAGTGTCCAGGACTGGCGCGAGGGCAACGCCTCCGGGGAGCTCACCGAGGTCTTCGCCTGTGGCACCGCGGCCGTGATAACCCCGGTGGGCCGGGTCAAGGGCCGTGACGGCGAATGGCAGGTCGGTTCCGGCGAGGGCGGCCCCGTCACGATGCGGTTGCGGGAGGAGCTCATCGGCATCCAGTACGGCACCCGCCCAGACCCCTACGGCTGGGTCCGGAAGATGTACTGACCCCGGCGCCCGTGAACGGCTGCGAGATCATGATCAGAATGTCCGCCGTGATCTCGCAGCCGTTCGCGGACCGGTCTCGGATGGTGGACCGACATGACGGGCGGATAACGGATGTGGCACACTGACATCGCTATGCGTCACCGTCACGCTCTCAGTGAGCTGAACATTATCGGCTGGCGCGCCGGTATCTGAGCGAAGAGCCGGCGCGCAGACCTCTCACGTCCGTGAGGGGTCTTTTGTTTTTGGCCGACGGATATTTCTCGATGACAGATCCCCTCCCGGCGCACAGGTCGCCGCTCATGCCAAAGGCCCAAAGGAGAGCTTTGATGCCCGACGACGGCTTTCACGTCTATGACACGACGCTACGGGACGGAGCGCAGCAGGAGGGGCTCAACCTCTCCGTGGCCGACAAGCTGGTCATCGCCCGGCACCTCGACGACCTCGGCGTCGGTTTCATCGAGGGCGGGTGGCCGGGTGCGAATCCGAAGGACACCGAATTCTTCCGGCGGGCTCGAACAGAGCTCGGCCTGAAGCACGCGCAGCTCACCGCGTTCGGCGCGACCCGCCGGCCCGGTGCGAAGGCCGCGGACGACCCTCTGGTGGCCGCCCTGCGCGACTCCGGCGCGCCGGTCGTGACTCTCGTCGCCAAGAGTCACGACCGGCACGTGGAGCTCGCCCTCCGCACCACGCTGGAGGAGAACCTCGCGATGATCCGCGACACGGTCTCCCACCTGCGGCGGGAGGGGCAGCGCGTGTTCCTCGACGCCGAGCACTTCTTCGACGGCTACCGGGCCGACCGGGCCTACGCGCTCGAGGTCGTACGGACGGCGGCGGAGGCCGGCGCGGATGTGATCACCCTCTGTGACACCAACGGGGGCATGCTCCCCGACGAGCTCGCCGAGGTGGTGGCGGCCGTCGTCGAGGTGGGAGCCCGGGTCGGGATCCACTGCCATGACGACAGCGGCTGCGCCGTGGCCAACACCCTGGCCGCGGTCAGGGCGGGCGCCTCCCACGTGCAGGGATGCGCCAACGGATACGGGGAACGCAGCGGCAACGCCAACCTGTTCACGGTCGTCGGCAATCTGCAGCTGAAGCGGGGGATGCGGATCGTCACCGACGAGCAGCTCGCGGAGATGACCCGCATCGCCCACGCGGTGTCCGAGGTCACCAACGTCACCCCCGGCTCGCAACAGCCCTATGTAGGGCTGTCGGCGTTCGCGCACAAGGCCGGGCTGCACGCGTCGGCCGTGAAGGTGGATCCCGACCTCTATCAGCACATCGATCCGGCCACGGTCGGCAACGACATGCGGATGCTCGTCTCCAGCATGGCGGGGCGGGCGTCGGTGGAGCTGAAGGGCCGCGAGCTGGGCTACGACCTGTCCGGCGAGACCTCCAAGAAGGTCGTCGACCGGGTCAAGGAGCTGGAGTCCCAGGGCTACACCTTCGAGGCCGCGGACGCCTCCTTCGAGCTTCTGCTGCGGGAGGAGCTGACCGGCGCGCGGCAACGGCACTTCGAGGTCGAGTCCTGGCGGGCCATCGTCGAGCGCCGGCCGGACGGGTCGATGGTCAGCGAGGCCACCGTCAAGCTGCACGCCAAGGGCGAACGGATCATCGCCACGGGCGAGGGCAACGGCCCGGTCAACGCCCTGGACACGGCGCTGCGCGTGGCCCTGGAACGGCTCTACCCGGAGCTCGCGAGGCTCGAGCTCGTCGACTACAAGGTCCGGATCCTCGAGGGCTCGCACGGCACCGGGGCGCGCACGAGGGTGCTCATCGAGTCCAGCGACGGCAAGGGCGAATGGAGCACGGTCGGCGTGGAGGACAACGTCATCGCGGCGTCCTGGCAGGCTCTGGAGGAGGCCGTCACCTACTGCCTGCTCCACGCGGGCTACGACCCCGCCTAGCGGCGGTGCCATGGCCCGCCGGGGGGCCGGCCCCCCGGCGGGCCACATCGCTGGGCGCGGGCGGGCCCCGGTCCTCGACCGGGGCCCGCCTGCCGGGTCCCTATGAGGGACGCCGGGCCCGGCCAGGTGCCCGGCGGGTCAACCGGCCGATGGGGCGGCGCTCTCGACGACCTCGAAGGACCACAGTTCCGCGGCGCTCGAGGCCGGGCCACCGTGCCCTTGGCCGCCATGGCCGTGCCCCTCCCCGGGACCCTGCCCGTGACCCTGTCCGGCGGCTCTCGCCTCATCCCGGGCCTGGGCGTGCCCGCGCTGGAACGCCCGGCTCTCGGTCCAGCGCTGGAAGTCCTCCTCGCTGCGCCAGCGGGTGTAGACGAGATAGCGGTCGGTGCCTTCGACCGGCCGCAGCAGCTCGAAACCTTCGAAGCCGTCGGCCGACTCCACCAGGCCGGCGCGCCCGGCGAACCGCCGCTCCAGCTCGTCTCGAGCGTCCTCTCCGACAGTCAGGACGTTGATCTTTACGACAGACACGTGATCCCCCTCCATGACGATGACCTCGACCCTATTCCCACGTGCTCGGTGATCATGAATGGGCCCCTGAGCGGTCAATTGCCAACAATTCTGAGTAATTCGCCATGAAGGGCACGGTGGCTCTGCGGGTGAATGGCATTCTGATGATGTTCGCCTTTACGGTTGTGCCATCGGCCGGTTCGCCGAACCGCTGTGGCGGCGACCGCCATCCGTACTCAGAGCGCCCATGGTCACCCATGAACCGGTGATCTGGTCGCCACGCCCGCACATGTCTTGGAGTGATCTATGCCGTTCGGAAACAGGTCCGTCGCGTCCCTCAAAGGAGAGGGCGCCCTCGGTGAGGCCGTGCGGTCGTTTCGGCCGGCCGCCGAGGCCGGGTGCCCGAAGGCGGCACTGCGACTCGGCGACCTGCTCGGACGGCTCGCCGAGGAGCCGGGGCGGCACACGCGGCGCGGCTCCAGAGAACTGCTGCTGGCCGAGGCCACGCGGTGGCTGTCCACAGCGCATTCGGCTACGGGCCCGGACTCCGTGGCACTCGTCACCGACATGCTCAACCGGCACCACAGGCTCGCCGCCCGCCGGGCGATGGAGCCGGTGCTGAACGGCTGAACGGCAGCCGGCCGGGCTCGCGTACCGGCCGGACTCCGGACGACAGGTTCTCCGGAAAGGTGACGAGCCGGCCTGCGGCGCGCCGGGCGGCCCCGCGGCTTTGTTCGCCGACTGTTCGGAGGGGCTTCGCCCCAGCGCCTTCCCGATGGTGCTTGAGGCCACACTGATGAGGAGTGGCGGCCCGCTGTACGAGGGCGGGTGCGAGGCTAGGCTCGGGACATGCGTATCGCAAGATTCTCCACAGACGACGGGATGTCCTTCGGCGTGATCGAAGAGGATTCCGTCGCCGCCATCGCGGCTCACCCCTTTGGGGACCTGCGCTTGACCGGCGAGCGGTTCGCGCTCGCCGACGTACGGCTGCTCGCGCCCATCCTGCCCAGCAAGGTGATCGGGATCGGTAAGAACTATGCCGAGCACGCTCGGGAGATGGGCGGGGAGCCGCCCGCCGAGCCGGTGATCTTCAATAAGCCGTCTACGGCCGTGATCGGCCCGGGCGAGGCCATCGCCTATCCGGAGAAACTCTCCGAGCGGGTGGACTACGAGGGCGAGCTGGCCGTCGTCATCGGCCGGATGTGCCGGGAGGTCCCCGCGGCCCGCGCCGCCGAGGTGATCCTCGGCTACACCTGCGGCAACGACGTCACCGCCCGCGACCTCCAGAAGCGCGACGGCCAGTGGACGCGGGCCAAGGGGTTCGACACCTTCTGCCCGCTCGGCCCGTGGATCGAGACCTCGGTGGACCCGTCCGATCTCGCCATCACGACGACCGTCAACGGCGACGTCCGCCAGGACTCCCGAACCTCGCTGTTGCTGCACGACATCCCGACGCTGATCGAGTACGTCAGCCAGGTCATGACGCTGCTCCCCGGCGACGTCATCCTCACCGGCACGCCAGCCGGCGTGGGCCCGCTGGAGGTCGGCGACGAGGTGTCCGTGACCATCGAGTCCATCGGCACTCTGACCAACCGTGTCGTCTCCCGCGACTAGCCCCGGCGATTCGATTTTGGTCAAGACCTCCGGTTCCGGTAAGCTCACCGAGGCGCAAGGGTCCGAGAGGGCATACGCCGGTGGGGTATGGTGTAATCGGCAGCACGACTGATTCTGGTTCAGTTAGTCTAGGTTCGAGTCCTGGTACCCCAGCTGGGTCATCCGATCTCGGTCGGAATGACCCACTTCTCTTGTAAGAGTCGGTTCGTACGATCCGGTTTAAGCAAGGGTCGGATGTCCGGTAAGCTAGGCGTCGCCCGAGTGAGAGATCGCAAGGGAAACGCAAGGCAGCACGGCCCCGTCGTCTAGAGGCCTAGGACGCCGCCCTCTCAAGGCGGTAACGCCGGTTCGAATCCGGTCGGGGCTACAGAGGTAGCAACAGGCGAAGGCCTGATCACCCAAGGGTGGTCAGGCCTTCGGTCGTTTCCGGTCTCATCGGCCCGGCTCGCGTCCGGGTGGAGATCTCTTCGGCCATCGCCGCTCTCCGGCCTCCCCGGCCGTGTCCTAGGCTGCTGGGCAGGCGTCGGCCCCCAGCCGTCTGCCGACGCACGAGGAGATGACGCATGGCACACGAGGTTCGAGGTGTGGTGGCGCGCGAGAAGGGCGCACCCGTATCGGTGGAGACGATCGTCGTTCCGGATCCAGGGCCGGGTGAGGCTCTGGTCAAGGTGCAGGCGTGCGGGGTCTGCCACACCGACCTGCACTACCGCGAGGGCGGCATCAACGACGAGTTCCCGTTCCTGCTCGGGCACGAGGCGGCCGGTGTGGTCGAGCAGGTGGGTGAGGACGTCACCGAGGTGGCCCCCGGCGACTTCGTCATCCTCAACTGGCGGGCCGTGTGCGGCCAGTGCCGCGCCTGTACGCGCGGTCGCCCCTGGTACTGCTTCGCCACCCACAACGCCCGGCAGAAGATGACGCTGGCCGACGGCACCGAGCTGTCGCCGGCGCTCGGCATCGGCGCGTTCGCGGAGAAGACCCTCGTGGCGGCGGGCCAGTGCACCAAGGTGGACCCGGAGGCCAGCCCGGCCGCGGTGGGCCTGCTGGGCTGCGGCGTCATGGCCGGCCTCGGCGCGGCCATCAACACCGGCGGTGTGACCCGGGGCGACTCGGTGGCCGTGATCGGCTGTGGAGGCGTGGGCAACGCGGCCATCGCCGGCGCGCGGCTGGCGGGGGCCTCCAAGATCATCGCTGTGGACATCGACGACCGTAAGCTCGAGTGGGCCACCCGGTTCGGCGCGACCAACACGGTCAACTCGGGGACCTCGGACCCGGTCGCCGAGATCCGTAAGCTCACCGGCGGCAACGGCGCGGACGTCGTCATCGAGGCGGTCGGCCGGCCCGAGACCTACGAGCAGGCCTTCTATGCCCGCGACCTGGCGGGGACGGTCGTGCTCGTCGGCGTGCCGACCCCCGAGATGCGGATAGAACTGCCGTTGCTCGAGGTCTTCGGCCGGGGCGGCGCGCTCAAGTCCTCCTGGTACGGCGACTGCCTGCCCTCCCGGGACTTCCCGATACTCGTCGACCTCTATCAGCAGGGCCGGCTGGACCTCGACGGGTTCGTGTCGGAGACCATCTCGCTCGACGAGGTGGAGCCCGCCTTCGAGAAGATGCGGCGCGGCGAGGTGCTGCGGTCGGTGGTGCTGCTGTGATCGAGCATCTGGTCACCTCCGGGCAGTTCACGCTGGACGGCGGCACCTGGGACGTCGACAACAACGTCTGGCTGGTGGGGGACGACCGCGAGGTCCTGGTCATCGACGCGGCTCATGACCCGGACGCCATCCTGGCGGCGGTCGGGGACCGGCACCTGACCGCGATCGTGTGCACGCACGGCCACAACGACCACATCAACGCCGCGGTGGAGGTCGCCGACCGCGCCGGGGCGCCGATCCTCCTGCACCCCGACGACCGCGTCCTCTGGGACATGGTCCACCAGGACCGGGCCCCCGACCGCGCCCTCGCGGACGGTGACGAGATCACCGTGGCGGGCACGGTCCTGCGGGTGATGCACACACCGGGGCACGCCCCCGGAGCGGTGTGCCTGTACGCCCCCGAGCTGCGGAGCGTCTTCACCGGCGACACCCTGTTCCAGGGCGGGCCCGGAGCCACGGGCAGGTCCTATTCGGACTTCCCGACGATCATCGAGTCCATCCGGGAGCGATTGCTCACCCTCCCCCCGGAGACGGTCGTACGGACCGGTCACGGCGACACCACCGTGGTCGGCAGCGAGGCTCCGCACCTCGAGGAGTGGATCGGGCGCGGCCACTGACCCCGGCCGGAGCGACGGCCCCGGTGGGTGGTCAATGCCGCTTCGTTGCTGTTCAATTGAACATCTGTTCGCGCTGCCTGTTGTCCTCGTTCGGCATTCTGTTCGTCACGACGTTCCCGAAGGCCTGAGGTGTCGACTTCACCGAGCTCCGCGCCACGGCCGCCCACGTCCCGCCTGATCCGGCGCTGGGACGTGGGCGAGCCTCGGGAGTTCGTCCCGCCGGCCGGCACGTCCGGGAGGCATCGCTGGCGGGTGGACACCCCCGCCGGGTCGTTCCTGCTCCAGCGGTTCACCGGGCGGCCCCGGCGCGAGGTGCTGTTCCAGCTCGAGGCCACGGCGGCGCTGTCGGACGCGGGCCTGCCGGTCCCGATGCCGATACCGGCCCGTGACGGCGAGCGGCTGGTCGAGAGCGGTCAGCAGCGGTACGGGCTCTCCCCGTGGATCGACGGGGGGCACCGCGACGGTCTGGACCTGAGGATCTCCGAATGCGTCGAGCTCGGCGGGCTCCTGGGCAGGGTGCACGCCGAGCTCGACGCGCTCACCCCACCGGTCCAGCAGACCCTGCTGTCGCCCGCCACCCGGGTGCAGGACGCCGTCGCCCGCGCCGACCGTCTCCTCGCGGCCACCGGGGCCGGCCCCGAAGGCGCGAACCCTCCGGCGGGGCAGCTCCTCGGTGAGCGCCGCGACCTGCTGGTCAGGCTGGCCGACCACCAGCCGCCCGCCGCCGAGACGGTGGCGGCGGGCCATCTCCACGGTGATTTCCAGGCCGCCAACCTCCTGTACGGGAGGTTCACCGGGCAGGTCGTCGCGATCCTCGACTGGGACCACCTGGTCGTCGGGTCGTTCGCCGGTGAACTGGTCCGTGCCGCCACGCTGCTGTTCGGCTACGGGGACGAGCGCGGGTTCGATCTCGAGCGTGTCGAGGCCTTCGTGGGCGGCCATGCGTCGACGTTTCCCCTGGACGCGTCCCAGCTCCAGTCCGCGGTGCACCGGCTCTGGTGGGAACGTCTCTGCGATCTCCGGTTCCCGGAACTGTCCGGGGTCGATGAGGACTCTGCCGGCGAACCACCGTTTCCGGGCGGGGCGGCGCTGGTCGAGTGGTGGACCGGCAACCTGGACCGCACGCTGGAGAGCTTCGCCGCCCCGTACGCGCGCGGCGCAGGTTGACCGGCGTCCGTTCCGTCCGTACGGCTGTTTCGTCCATATCCTGATGAGGACCCCAGGGGCGAAACGCCTCCGGGAACTCCGCGGATCATGGGGACGAGGTAGCGAAGGCCGGTGCCGGGGACAATATGGGCATGAACGTCCACCTGGAGCGGGCATGCCCTGTCGCCGAGCGACCACCAGAGGGGGTCCCGGACGGCCCGCGTGCCGCCGGCCGGCGGTGGGGCTCGGCGGCCGGCGGCCGTGGCCGCGGCGGTAGGCTTCGCCGACCAAAGCCACCCGATCGGCTGGTTCAATCGTCATGGCGCCATGCCGGGGGCGGGTGGCCGTCCTTGTATGTCCTTGTATGTCGTCACAGCATGTCGTCGCATGTCGTCGTATAGAGAACCGGGAGAGTGACGTCCGCTTCAATGGACCCTTTTAATAGGTGCGCCGTCTCCGTCACGGAGCCGGCGTCATGATGCTGGACATCCTCTTCCTTCTCGCCGCGCTCGCTCTGATCGTGGCCAACGGCGTCTTCGTCGCCGCCGAGTTCTCCCTGGTGACGGTGGAGCGCAGCCAGGTCCAGCGGCTCGCCGCCGACGGCGATCGAGGCGCCAAGGGGATCCTCGCCGCGGTCCGCCGGCTCTCCTTCCATCTGTCCGGCGCGCAGCTCGGCATCACGATCACCTCGCTGCTTCTCGGTGTGATCACCGAGCCGGCGATCGCGCATCTCCTCTCACCGGTGATAGCCGCCGTGCCGGGGAGCTCCGAGCACACGGCCCAGGCCGTGGCGATCGGGGCGGCCCTCGTGATCGCCACGGTGGCGCAGATGGTCCTGGGCGAGCTGGTTCCGAAGAACGCCGCGCTGGCCCGTCCCCTCGCGGTCGCGCGGTTCGCCACTCCGCCACAGCGGGTCTTCTCGATGCTGTTCGCCCCGTTGATCAAAATCTTCAACGCCGGCGCGAACGGGATCGTACGGCGGCTCGGCGTGGAACCGCAGGACGAGCTCGCCTCCGCGCGGTCCCCCGAGGAGCTCGGCCTCCTGGTCCGGCTGTCGGCCCAGGCCGGCACCTTGCAGCCGAGCACCGCCGCCATGCTCAACCGAGCCCTCCGGTTCGGGGACAAGCCGGCGGCCGAGGCGATGACGCCCCGTGTCGACTGCGTCGTCGTCGAGTACACCGAGAGTGTCGCGGAGTTCCTCACCATCGCCGACCGGACCGGTCATCTCCGCTTTCCCGTCCACGGTGATGGCCCGGCGGAGGGCGGCGGCTGGGGCGAGGCCATGGGAGTGAAGGGCGTGGCCGGCGTGGCCGGCGCGTTCGCCGTGCCGGTGGCCGAGCGCGCGTCGACGCGGGTCGCGGACATCCTGCGGCCCCCGGTCCTGGTCCCGGGCACACTCCACCTCGGCACCGTGCTGGAACGGCTGCGAGCCGCCCGCACCGAGATGGCCATCGTGGTGGACGAGTACGGCGGCTTCGCCGGCATCATCACGACCGAGGATCTCGCCGAGGAGCTGGTCGGTGAGATGGCCGACGAGTACGACCTGCCCGAGGAGGAGTCGGCCGAGCCGATCCACACCCATCTGGCGCCCGGCGAGACCACGACCGTGCCGGGCGGGCTGCGAACCGACGAGGTGGAGGAACGCACGGGATTCGCGATGCCCGAGGGCCCCTACGAGACCCTGGCCGGCCTCGTGCTCGCCAGGCTCGGCCACCTCCCGCATGTGGGGGAGCGGGCGGTCGTGGACGGCTGGACCCTCACGGTCGGCGCCATGGAAAGGCATCGTGTGGAGCAGGTCGCCCTCACCGCTCCCGCCCTCGTGAAGGAACAGAATTGAGCACGCTGGACCTGGCGGCGATCATCGCGCTGCTCGCCCTCAACGGGTTCTTCGTCGGCTCTGAGTTCGCGCTCATCTCCGCGAGGCGCACTCAGATAGAGCCGCTCGCCGGCGAGTCGCGGCGGGCGCGGGCCGTGATCGCCGCGATGGAGTCCGTTCCGACCATGCTGGCGGGCGCGCAACTCGGCGTCACCGTGGCGTCGCTGCTCCTCGGGGCGATCGGTGAGCCGGCGATCGCACACGGCCTCGAGCCGCTCTTCGAGCACGCGCACCTGCCGCCGGAGTTCGTCCACCCGGTCGCCTTCGGCCTGGCCCTGACCATCGTGGTGTCCAGCCACGTCATGCTCGGCGAGATGGTCCCCAAGAACCTCGCCCTGGCGGGACCGGAGAAGGCGGCGCTGTGGATAGTCCCCCCGCTGCTGGCGTTCTCGCGTCTGGTCCAGCCGCTCATCGCCGTGATCAAGGTCCTGTCCAACGGAGTGTTGGGGCTGATGGGCCTCCCGGTGGCCAGCGAGGTCAGGACCGTCTATACCCGCGATGAGCTGCCGGCGCTCATCGGTGAATCCCGTGAGCATCGGCTCCTCAAGGAGGCCGAGCACGATCGGATGATCGCCACTCTCGCCCTGCACGCCCGTCCCGTCCGAGCCGTGATGGTGCCGGTGGACCAGGTGGTCACCGTGTCCGCGGAGACCACGCCCGCGCAGCTGCAGGACTACGCCGGGCGATACGGGCACTCCCGCTTTCCCGTGCGGGACGATGAGCCGCGAGGGCTGTGCGGTTATCTGCACATCCTCGACGCGCTCAACGGAGCACCACCCGGCCGCCCGCTGCCGGTCCGGGAGCTCCCACGGGTGCCCGGCTCCGCGACCTTGGCCGACGTCCTGGCCCTGATGCGCAAGAGCCGTGCGCAGGTGGTGGCCGTGACCGCGCCGGACGGCGCCGCGCTCGGCGTGGCCACCCTTGACGACGTGCTGGCCGGCTTGCTGCAGCCGGCCGACTGACTATGGGCGTGGCCGGCTGCAGATAGCCCGGCACGGGAGCGGACCGGTGAGGACGGACGCCCTGGATCCGGGAACGGCATGCGCGGCGCGTCGGTGTTCCGCTACCTTCGGTAGTCACTTCGATGACGCGGTACGTCTCTCACAGTTCTGCGGGAGGCAGCGCCCAGCTGCATGCCTGACCAGATCGTCCCTTCACGGCCGCTACGTGGACGGTGCCGGGCATCTCCTGGCGAGAGTGGAGAGACACATGCACATGGCGTTTTCTGAAACGGCCTTCCCCGGTGGCGACTCCGACGATGCCGCGGCCGCCGAGATGGTCGCCCTCTTCGACCGAGGTCGCGCCGGGGACTTCGTCGCCGTCTATCTGGAGCTCCGGGACGGCGGCTACAGCCGGGACCGCCTGGTCGAGCTGCTGCGTGAGCGGGATGCCGGTTATGACCCGTACCTCCTGGCCGGTGCGATCGCCGAGCTGCCGCACCTGCCGGACGAGGAGTTCGCGTCGTACGGGCTCGACGACATACAGATCGCGATGATGCGGGCCCGGTTCGCCGACTGGTATCGCACCCTCCTCGGCGGTGGGCCCCGGGGGTGAGTCCGGGTGGCCGTTCCCCGGCCCGTACGGACCGGACCGGACCGGGGAGGATCGGGCGTCAGCCGGTGCCGCGGCGCATCCCGTCGGAGATCTTCTCGGCCGCGGCCACCACCGGCCCCGCGTGCTGGCGTCCGGGTGAACGGGTCAGGCGTTCGATCGGCCCGGACACCGACACGGCCGCGATGACCCGCCCGCCCGCGCCGCGGATCGCGGCGGAGACCGACGCGACTCCCGACTCTCGTTCGCCCACGCTCTGGGCCCAG
This sequence comes from Actinomadura sp., assembly GCA_036008685.1. Taxonomy (GTDB): domain Bacteria; phylum Actinomycetota; class Actinomycetes; order Streptosporangiales; family Streptosporangiaceae; genus Actinomadura_C. The sequence continues at coordinate 59,632 of DASYNF010000195.1, forward strand.
CCGCGGCGCCGTACCGCCGACAGTGTCGTGGCCTCGAACTTGGCACCGCGCAGGCCGCGGTGCAGCCGGTCCGGTTCCTCCCAGGCCAGCAGGATCTGGGCGGCGGACCCCGCCGTCATGGGCAGGGTGCTGCCGACCGGCACGGTGTCGCGCAGCCCACTGGAGCGTTCGGCGGCCGCCACGCACACCCGGATGTCGCCCTGCCGCCGGTACAGTTGGGCGCTTTCGCCGGTGAGATCGCGCAACTGGGTCAAAATGGGTTGGGCGATGGCCAGCAGTCGGTCCTCGCCGGCGGCGACGGCCAGCTCGGCGAGCCGCGGGCCGAGGATGAAGCGCCCCTGGGTGTCCCGGTGCACGAGACGGTGATGTTCCAGGGCGACGGCCAGCCGGTGGGCGGTCGGCCGGGCCAGCCCGGTCGTCTGTACGAGCTGCGCCAGCGACGCGGGGCCGGCCTCCAGCGTGTTCAGCACGAGAACCGCTTTGTCGAGTACGCCGACTCCGCTAGAGTTGTCCATAACTCGATATTGCCGTCTCGCCATCTGAGATGCAAGTCGACGTCGGGCAGCGCAGAGGCGCGCTGGTCAATGATCGGATGGGGTGGAGCGATGGGCCGCACACTGTCAGACAAGGTTTACGACGCGCATGTCGTACGACATGCCGAGGGCGAGCCCGATCTCCTCTACATCGACCTGCACCTGGTCCACGAGGTGACGAGCCCGCAGGCCTTCGACGGGCTTCGCATGGCCGGCCGGATCGTGCGGCGGCCCGAGCTCACCATCGCGACCGAGGACCACAACGTCCCGACCACGGACATCCTCGCACCCATCGTCGACCCCGTCTCACGGACACAGATCGAGACGCTGCGCAAGAACTGCGCCGAGTTCGGCATCCGGCTGCACCCCATGGGCGACGCGGGCCAGGGCATCGTGCACGTCATCGGACCGCAGCTCGGCCTGACCCAGCCCGGCATGACCGTGGTCTGTGGTGACTCCCACACCTCCACGCACGGAGCGTTCGGCGCGCTGGCCTTCGGCATCGGCACCAGCGAGGTGGAGCATGTCCTCGCCACCCAGACCCTGCCGCAGCGCAAGCCGAAGACCATGACCGTCACGGTGAACAACGTGCTGCCGCACGGCGTGACCGCCAAGGACCTGATCCTGGCCGTCATCGCCCGGATCGGCACCGGCGGCGGTCAGGGCCACGTCATCGAATACCGCGGCGAGGCCATCCGTACGCTGTCCATGGAAGGCCGGATGACCGTCTGCAACATGTCCATCGAGGCGGGGGCGCGGGCCGGCATGATCGCGCCGGACGAGACGACCTTCGCCTATCTCGAGGGCCGTGCGCACGCCCCCTCCGGCCCGGAGTGGGAGGCGGCCAAGGAATACTGGCGATCCCTGCGCACCGACGACGACGCGACCTTCGACAGGGAGGTCGTCATAGACGCGGCGGAGCTCACGCCCTTCGTGACGTGGGGCACCAACCCCGGGCAGGGTGTGCCGCTCGGTGCCACGGTCCCGGACCCCGAGGACTTCGACGAGCCGGTGCGGCGGTCCGCCGCCGAGCGGGCGCTGGAATACATGGGGCTGACGGCCGGAACGCCGCTGCGTGACATCGCCGTGGACACCGTCTTCGTCGGTTCCTGCACCAACGGGCGCATCGAGGACCTGCGCGCCGCGGCGAACGTCATCAAGGACCGCAAGGTGGCCGACGGCGTCCGCATGCTCATCGTGCCGGGCTCGATGAAGGTCAAGGAGCAGGCCGAGCAGGAGGGGCTGGCCGAGGTCTTCCGTGCCGCAGGCGCGGAGTGGCGAGAGGCCGGGTGCTCGATGTGCCTCGGCATGAACCCGGACCAGCTCAAGCCGGGCGAGCGCAGCGCCTCGACCTCCAACCGCAACTTCGAGGGGCGGCAGGGCAAGGGCGGCCGCACGCACCTGGTGTCACCCGCCGTCGCCGCCGCGACCGCCGTCACCGGCCGTCTCACGGCCCCCGCCGACCTGTAAGCCCCCGCCGACCTGTAAGGAGAGACCATGGAAGCCTTCACCCTTCACACCGGCCGGGCAGTGCCGCTGCGCCGGAGCAACGTCGACACCGACCAGATCATCCCGGCGGTGTGGCTCAAGCAGGTCAGCCGCACCGGGTTCGAGAAGGGCCTGTTCTCCGCGTGGCGAGAGGACCCCTCCTTCGTGCTGAACGATCCCGCCTACGAGGGGGCGAGCATCCTGGTGGCCGGTCCTGACTTCGGGACGGGGTCCTCCCGGGAGCACGCGGTCTGGGCCCTGCAGCAATACGGTTTCCGCGCCATCGTCGCTCCGCGCTTCGGCGACATCTTCCGCAACAACGCCACCAAGATGGGCCTGCTGCCGATCGAGATCGGCGAGGACGCGGTCGAGCGCATGCAGGCGAAGATCGAGGCCAATCCCGCCAAGGAGTTCACCGTCGACCTCGACCGGCGTGAGCTCCGCTGCGACGAGGGCGGCGTGCAGTCGTTCGAGATCGACGACTACACCCGGTGGCGGCTCATGAAGGGCCTGGACGACATCGGCCTGACCCTGCGCCATGTCGAGGACATCGGCGGATATGAGAAGAGGCGTGCCTCCTGGCTGCCCGCGACGGTGTGACGGGGCCGGTGAGCTCTCCCGGTCCCGGCGAGCCGGGCTGGAGCGGGCCCGCATGGGACGACCCGGCTCTCACCGCGCTGGCCAGGCAGCTGCGCGAGGCTCACCGCAAGGTGACACCGATGCCCGCTGAGACACGGCAGCGGCTCAGCAGGCAGCTGCTCGCGATCACCGATCTGGCGAAGCGAGACGCAGAACTCGCCGGGCGGCGTCTCGCCGCCTTTATGCTCGCTCTCGAGGGCGCAGAGGGGTACGGACCGGCCCAGGAGGGGTGAATCGCCGCTTTAGTGACGCTTGTCACCAGATCCACCCGCCCTGGCACGTTTTGTGACTGTCCGTACAGGCCATAGAGTCTGCGAAAGCAGGCCGACAGCAAGGAAATCGCCTACGACATGGCAACTATTGCTTGCAGGTGATTGTGCGGCCGCCGCACGTCCCCTAGTTTCGTCGGGGCAAGGGGAACTGGAGGAGTATCCCAATGAACAAGCGTGAGCTGGTCGACGCGATCTCTGAGCGGCTGGGGAGCAAGAAGGCCGCAGCCGATGCCGTCGACGCCATCCTGGACACGATCCAGACGGCCGTCGCCAAGGGAGAGAAAGTCGCCATCACCGGGTTCGGTTCGTTCGAGAAGGCCGATCGGCCCGCTCGGACCGCCCGCAACCCGGCAACCGGCAAGGCCATTGATGTTCCGGCGACGTCGGTGCCGAAGTTCAAGGCAGGCGCGGACTTCAAGAACCTGGTAGCCGGCAAGGAGTAACCATCCGCCACGACGCTCGGGGGCCATGCACTGCATGGCCCCCGAGCGTCGTGGCGTTGAGTGGGGCGTCGTGGCGCTCTGGGCACGTCTCGGCTCGCCCAGGTGGATCCCCGGTCGCTCGCTCGACCCGCCCGTGACGGTCAGCCGGGGAGGGGAAACGTCGAGAGGGTGATCACGCGGATCCGGTCACCGTCCGGCCCCTCGTCCAGGGCGAGGTTGACCCGCTGCCCGAACCGCAGCAGCCGGAGCCCGCCGGCCTCGAAGGCCACCGCGTCGAAGTCGAGCTGCGTGCCGTCGTCGAGGAGCACGCTGCCTGAGCGGGCCGCGGCGTCATAGGTCCGCACTGTCCCCTGCATGCCCGTCACCCTATCCGCCCGCGCGGTACGGGCACGTTCATGAGGCGAGGGCCGGCAGCAATGCCGCGACGGCACTGGTGCGGACGCCGGTGCCGAGGTCGAGGGCGGCCAGCAGGTCGTCGAGGGTGTCCACATCTCGCCGGATGCTGTCGATGCCCTCGATCGCCAGCTCGCGTGCGCCCTGCGCGCGGTGGGTCTCACGGGAGGCCGTGCCGAAGGCAGGGGAGAAGGCCGCCCCGGGGGGAGCCGCGTAAAGCGTCGTGCCGATCCCGGCCGCGTCGGGGACGAAGGCCGTGCCCCCGTGCGATGCGGCATGTTCCAGCACCCGGGACAGCTCTGCGGGACGCAAGGCCGGCAGATCCGCCGAGAGGGCCGCGACTCCCGCGTCCGGCGCCGTCCGCCGCGCCAGTTCGGCGCCGAAGGACAACGCCGGGTTCAGGCCCGCGTCGGGCTCGTCGGGCACGACCCGCGCGCCCAGGTCCGTGAGTTCGCGCGCGGCCAGGGGATCGTCGGTCACGACGACGACCGCCCTGACCCGATCACTGCGAAGCGCGGCCGCTACGGTGTCGGCGGCCACCGAAAGGGCGAGCGCCTCCCGGTACGGGCCCGCGGCCGCGGACATGCGCGTCTTGGCTCTGGCCAGGACCTTGACCGGAACGACGAGGGACCACAGGAGGTCGGGCGTACTGAAAGCTGCAGTAGACATGGCAACTCGACACTATGCGGACGCAACCGCGACACTTGAGGACACCCCGTGCTTGGGGTTTTTTAAGGAGGACGGGCATGAGCCACGGCTATTCGCCACTCTGGCGGAAGATGTCGATCGCCATCCTCCGCCCGCTGCTGTACCTACTGCTCAAGCGGGACTGGAGGGGGAAGCGGAACGTGCCCGGGGAGGGCGGGGTCATCATCGCCGCCAATCACCTGTCCTGGGCTGACCCGCTGGCCCTGGCCCACTTCGTCTACGAGTCGGGTCGCTATCCTGTCTACCTCGCCAAGTCTCCCCTGTTCGATGCCAAGGTCGTCGGGCCGGTGCTCCGCAACACCGGCCAGATCCCGGTCTTCCGCGACCGGGCCGACGCCGGGGAGGCGCTCAAAGCGGCCGAGCAGGCCCTGCGCGCCGGAGAGTGCCTGATCTTCTATCCCGAGGGCACCTGCACCCGTGACCCCGACCAGTGGCCGATGACCGGCCAGACCGGTGTGGCCAGGCTGGCCCTGGCGACGGGCGCGAAGGTCGTGCCCGTCGCGCACTGGGGGGCCCAGGAGCTCTGGCCCTACGGCACCAAGAGGATCCGGTTGTTCCCGCGCAAGACGATGCACGTCGTCGCCGGGCCGGCCGTCGACCTGTCGGGTTACGCCGGTCGTCCCATCGACAAGACGGTGTTGCGGGCGGCCACCGGTGAGATCATGCGTGCGATCGCCGGACTGGTCGGGGACCTGCGCGGCGCCGAGCCGCCGGAGCGGCCGTACGACCATCACAGGGCGATCCAGGAACGGCGGGACAAGATCAAGAGGGAGCGGGCTTCGTGACGGGCACGACCAGAGCGGCAGTGATGGGTGCGGGGTCATGGGGCACGGTGTTCGCCAAGATCCTGTGCGACGCCGGCGGGGAGGTGACCCTCTGGGGTCGGCGCCCCGAGACCGTGGAGGCCGTGAACGCTCGGCGGGAGAACCCCGCCTACCTACCGGGGGTGACTCTTCCGGACGGACTGCGCGCGACCCTCGATCCCGCGGAGGCGCTCAAGGGGGCCGACTACGTCCTGCTGGCCGTGCCATCGCAGACCCTGCGCCGCAACCTGGTGGAGTGGACTCCGCTGCTGCCCGACGAGGCGGTGCTCGTCAGCCTGATGAAGGGCATCGAGCTCGGGAGTTGCCGGCGGATGTCCGAGGTGATCCACGAGGTCGCCGGCGTACCGGAGGAGCGGGTCGCCGTCATCAGCGGTCCCAACCTCGCTCGTGAGATCGCCGCCGGGCAGCCGGCGGCCACCGTGGCCGCGTGCACGGACGAGCGGACCGCGCAGCGGCTGCAGGCCGCCTGCATGACGCCGTACTTCCGGGTCTATACCAACACCGACGTGATCGGTTGTGAACTCGGCGGCGCGGTCAAGAACGTCATCGCGCTGTGCGTGGGCATCGCCGCCGGGATGGGGTTCGGTGACAACACCCGGGCGCTCCTCATGACCCGTGGCCTGGCCGAGATCGCGCGGCTGGGCGCCGCGCTCGGCGCCGACCAGCACACGTTCGCCGGGCTCGCCGGGCTGGGCGACCTCGTCGCGAGCTGCAGTTCGCCGCTGGCGCGCAACCGGACCTTCGGCGAGAACCTCGGCCGGGGCATGACCCTGGAGGAGGTCATCGCGGCCACGAAGCAGACCGCCGAAGGCGTGAAATCCTCCAAGGCCGTGCTCGAGCTCGCACGCAAGCACAACGTCGAGATGCCCATCACCGAGGTCGTGGCCGCGGTCATGCACGATGGGATGCCGATCGCCGAGGCCGGTGACCGGCTGATGTCGCGCTCTCCCAAACCTGAGCGCTACGGGGTCGATGGCTGATGCGTGCTCGTCCGTGACCTCCGGATACCTCCGGATACGTAGAGTACGCAGGTGGGCGATCGGTCCTGATCGCCGGTAAGGTCGGTCCTCATGTCCGAGCAGTCCAAGATTCGCGTTGCCGTGGTGTTCGGCGGGCGCAGTTCCGAGCACGCCATCTCCTGCCTCACCGCCGGCAGCGTCATGGCCGTCATCGACCGCGACCGCTATGAGGTCGTGCCGATCGGCATCGCGCCCGACGGCCGCTGGGTGCTCGCGCCCGCCGATCAGAACCTCGCCGTCGAAGGGGGCCGGCTCCCGGAGGTGGACTCCTCCGGCGCGGCGCTCGCGCTGCCCTTCGACCCCGCCGTCCGCGGGCTCATGGTGATCGAGCCCGGCCGGGTCCCGCGGACCCTCGGTGACGTGGACGTCGTCCTGCCGCTGCTGCACGGCCCGTACGGGGAGGACGGCACCCTCCAGGGGATGCTGGAGCTGGCCGGTGTGCGCTACGTCGGCGCGGGCGTGCTGGCGAGCGCCGTGGGCATGGACAAGGGCTTCATGAAGGTGGTCTGGGCCGGTCAGGGCCTGCCCGTCGGCCCCTACGTCGTCGCCACCGACCGTGACTGGCGCCGTGAGCGCAAGCGGGTCATCGACGAGATCAAGGAACTCGGCCTGCCGGTCTTCGTGAAGCCGGCCCGGGCGGGGTCGAGCATGGGGATCAGCAAGGTCGGCTCGGAGGAAGAGCTCGAGGCCGCGATCGAGGCCGCTCGCGAACACGACCCCAAGGTGATCGTCGAGGCCGCGATCGAGGGCCGCGAGATCGAGTGCGGCGTGCTCCAGGGGATCGGCGACGACCCGGCGGAGGCCAGCCTGCCGTCCGAGGTCAACGTCGCGGCAGGTCACGACTTCTACGACTTCGAGGCGAAATATCTCGATGAGGGACTTCGGCTGGACATCCCGCCGAACCTGCCGTCCGAGGTGATCGAGGAGGTGCGGCGGATGGCCGTACGGGCCTTCGACGCCCTGGGCTGCGAGGGACTCGCCCGGGTCGACTTCTTCTACACGGCCGACGGCCGGCTGCTGCTGAACGAGATCAACACGATGCCCGGGTTCACCCCGGCCTCGGCGTTCCCGAAGATGTGGGCGGCCACCGGCCTGGACTATCCCGAGCTCGTGGACCGGCTGATCCAGACCGCCCTCGACCGCCCCCTCGGCCTACGCTGACCCGCTCCCGCTCCTCCCGTCATCTCCCGTCATCTCCTGTCGTGATCTTGCGGTCGTCCGCGCGGGGGTGGAGTGCCGGGAGGGTGCTCAGAACGGGATCCAGGCCCGTTCCCTCAGGTCGTGGACGTCGTCGGCGCGCAGTCCGGCCTCCGACATGGTCCACAGCGTGTCGCCGATGACGAGCGAACGGCGGATGGCCGACCGGGGATGGCTCACGGTGCCGAGCCTGCGAATGCCGTGGGCGCTCACCAGCAGGGCCAGCGCCGTGCCCTTCCCGTCATCGGACGTGATGGGCATGACGGCGAGCCCCGACCGGGGCCGGAACAGGAACGCGTGCGGGTCGAACTCGGTCTCGCTGCTCGTACCCGGGAGCTGGAACCTGGCGAGCCGCTTCGGCCTGCCGGTCACGTCGAACAGCGACACCTGCGTGCCGAGCCGGCGCCCTCCGGCGCTCGCCTCCTGGCCCACCCCCAGGAGACGTCCGTCGCCCGCCGGGTGCAGATACGCCGAATAGCCGGTGATCTTCAGCTCGCCGGTGACCTTCGGCCGCGCAGGGTCCCGTAGGTCGATCGTGTAGAGCGGGTCCACCTGCCGGAAGGTCACGACATAGCCGGAGGCGCCGAGGAAGCGCACCGAGTGGACGCGCTCGCCCTCGCCGAGCCCGCCCACGCTGCCCATGACGTCGAGCCGTGGTCCGTGCTGGGCGAGCACGTGGACCGCGCTGACGGACCGGCCGTCGCCGGGGGCGCTCGTGGTGGCGACCCGCAGCCGTCCCTCGTGCTCCGACAGCGAGTACTGGTTCAGCAGGGTGCCCGGCACCGAACCGGACGCGGCGTAACGCGGCCGCCCCGGCCTCGTGACGTCGAACCGGTGGATCTCCGTCCGTACGTCCCGCGGGGCCACCGCGGGACCGCCGGCGCCTGTGGCGGCGCCCGGGCCGGTGGTGCCGGAGATGTAGAGGCTCGATCCGGTGCCGTACACGGTCCGCCCGTCCGTCACCACGCTCACCGGGTCGGCGTCGCCGATGTCGCGGCCGAGGTTCACCGTGAGCACGCTGAGCAGTGCGGTCCCGGTGTGGTCACGTGGATGGCTCACCCGCTCGCACGGCACCCGCAGGCGCCGCCGGGTCGCGCCGCTCGTCACCTCATAGGCGGGCAGCCACGCCTCCAGCGGGGCGCGCCGTACCCTCTCGCGGTTCCGGACGGTGGCGGCCTCGCCGGAGCCGCCCTGCCGCCAGATCGGGAAGTCGATGTGCGGCGTGGAACGGAGCACGACGCGGGCGGTCGAGCCGGTCTGGCGGGCGTCGACGTACTCCCCGTCAGCGGCCAGAGAGCCGATGACACGCGGCGTGCCGGCCAGGTCCACCAGGAGCAGCCGCAGCCGCGGCCCGCTGGGCGAGGTGTCCGGGCGGACGCCCTCCTCCAGGGCGAACCGATGCTCCGGCGCGATGACCATTGCCCGGTCGCCGCTGAGCAGCAGGTCGGCGGCCGCCCACGAAGGGCCCTGCCCCGACAGCGCCAGCGTTCCGGTGATCTTGCGGGTGGCCGGGTCGATGACGTTGAGCCGGCCGCGGGCCACCGCCACGATCCGGCGGCCGTCGGTCTTGATCAGGTCGGGTTCGTCGACGCCGGCCTCATGGACGTTGGTGCCCGAGTGATCCGGCGCCCCGGCCTGGGATCGGTTCGGGGGAAGGGCGCCGGCGGCGTCGTCCCGGCCGGACTCGGCGCCCGGGATCCTCCCACGGGCCATGCCGAAGGGGCCGCCCGGCAGGCCGTACGGCCCGACCTGTTTCCCGGCCGCCGACCGCAGCGCCGACAGCAGCCCCGCGCAGCCGTCGTGGCCGACCAGCCGCATGGGTGAGGCGCCGGCAGGGGAGGAGTTCGGCACCTGGTGGCCGGTGCAGCCGGTGACCAGGGCCAGTGCGGTGAGGGGGAGCCATCGACCTGGAGCGCCCATGAGCCTTGGACGATGGCCGTGCCCCACCGGTTCCGCAGCCGCGGACATCGCCCGGTGGGACCTTACGGGACCTTACGGGACCTCAAAAGCCCGGAAACGAGTCCGAAAACCGCAGGGCCGAAGCTCTCCTCAGGCACGCCCAGCTGGAGAAGGGACCGTTTCCGTGTTTCCCCACTCGCCGCGCCACCGTGGAACGCCCAGGCCGTACCCGGCCATGACCGATGGCATCCGGAGATCCCCGCCGTGGCGGAAATGATCATGGGCGGATCGGTGCGGATGGGGTGCCAGGGCCGGGGAGACCTTGATGAGGGGGATCCGGTGGCGGACGCCGTGCTCAGCGGGCCGATCACGATCGAGGCACGGAGCCGGGGACTGCCGAGCGGCCGCGATGGCCGGCTGGATCGACCTGCGGGTCAATCTCACCAAACGTGGTGTCGAGCGGTTCGATGTCAACGGCCCGATACTCATGCCCGGCCCCGGCCCCGGCCCCGATGCCCTGTAGGTCGTGAATCGCATGGCCGTACGGGCCGGAAGCCGTACGGGCCGGAAGCCGTACGGGCCGAAAAACGAAGCCCCCGCTGGGGAGTGGGGCCCTGTGACCTGGTGAGGGAACTTACAGGCTCAGTTCGCCGGCCCTGATGCGGCCGACCAGGCGGCCGAAGTCCGCCGCAGAGACGGTCAGGTGGCCCGCGCCCGGGTTCTTACTGTCCCGAACACCGATAGCGCTGGAGAGCCGTGCCACTTCGACACAGGCTCCTTCCTGTGCACCACTACGGCTGGACTTCCTCCACACCGGGGTACTTATGCCATGGCCTCCATGACCTGCTTGATCAAGTCTCGTGATGGTCCCTAGGTCTGCCGTCCGCGCCCGGATGCGCGCCGGCAGACCTAGGGACCACTCGTATCCCGATGTTGGGCGACTCCGACGCTTCCAAAAGCCGGGCGAGCCGGCGCCGCATGGCTTTCGGACCGCCGGCGTACTCCGGTAGCTGGATAAGGCCGGGGGCCCGCGGCCTCGCCGGAAAGTCCCCGTTGAGTGCGGTGAAATCGCAGGCTGTAGGCCATCCATCCCCAGATCGAAGTTCTTGGATTCGGTGGCGGATTGGTGGCCACGGAAAACTCCCTCGGTACCAGCCTGTTTCAGATGTTCCAAGAGACGTGGGCACAATAGTCGCCGACCCGCACCCTTGTCTCTGAAAGTGAGAACACGCAAGGGCGGCAAGAAACGGGCACAACTCCGGTGGAAACTGGCAAAATGCGGCTAGAAGTCACTCTGGTCCCCGTTCCGCAGTCGGTGAGCATCGCCCGGGTCTTCGTGCGTCACCAGCTCATCAGCCTCAGGTACGCCGACCTGATCGACAATGCGGGTCAGATCGTGTCGGAGCTGGTCACCAACGCCATCGCGGCGACGGCGTCCGACGACCCTCGGACACAAGGGCACATCAAGCTGTACCTCGGCCCGGATCATGGCCGGCCGCTGCTCGAGGTCTGGGATTCGTCGCCACTGATGCCGGTGATGAAGGAGCCGGACTTCGTATCCGAGTGCGGCAGGGGCCTGCACATAGTGAAGTCACTCGCCGTGCGGTTCGGATATCACGAGACCGAGAAAGAGGGAGGGAAGATCGTATGGGCGCTGCTCGCGTGAAGGGCATTTCCCGGGTGACCCGTAAACGGAATTCCCCCCATGTAAGTGCGGTCACGCGTTGAGGTTGTGCCGACTGCCGCGGCGCTATGCGCCGAAAGTGGCCCCGTCCGATCGGACGGGGCCACCCAGTAGCCGACTTCTCCCACCAGGTCGTGTTCGTCCACCGTCACGAGGCCGCAGGAGCCGAGCACTCGGTCGTCGGCGGAAACGATGGCGAACGGAGCGCCCTGGTGCGATGACCACTGTTGCTCCGCGAGCTCACCGACGAAGCCGGTCGCGTGTCGCCCCTCGTACGGCACGGGGATTCTCGTCCACCGCTGGATGCTGCCGTCTTGGCATGCCTCAACACGGCACTGGCGTCACGCGGCGCCCATGCCCGCAATGTCACGAGGCCGTCCGTCAGCGTGGGCGGGGCACTGGGCCAGGCCAGCGCGGTCATCTGTGCCTCTTTTGATGTTCGTGCGGCCGGCGCACCGGCCGGCGCGTCGTCTCCACGGCGGCGGGAAGCGGGAGGGGCCGCACGGGGTGACCGGACACCACCCTCAGGAGCGAACGGCGCGATCTCCTCGTGCCTCGCTCGGGGTCTGCCTGAAATGCCGGCGGAAAACCCGCGCGAAATGGGCCTGGCTGGAGAAGCCCCAGTGATAGGCGACGTCGGCGATGGTCATGCCACGGGACCCCCGGTCACTCAGCTGGGCCCGGGCCCCGGCCAGCCGCCGCTCGAGGATGTAGCGGGACGGGGTGCTGCCCTCGGGCTCGAAGATCCGGCTGAGATGGCGTACGGAGACGTCGAGCACCCGGGCCACGCGCGCAGTGCTCAGCCCCGGGTCGTGCACGTTCCGGTCGATGTACCCCTTGGCCACGATCAGGTGGGACAGCCCCGCGAGCGAGGGCGGTCCCTCGCCGACCCGCGCCCACGCGAGGAACCGGATGAGGTCGAGCACGGTGTCCTGGGTCTCGGCAGCATCCTCGCCGACCAGCCCGAGCAGGACCGAGCGCAGCGCCGAGCCGATCGCGGCCTCGCGCGCCGAGCCGGTGCCCAGCACCATCGGCGTCGGCACGCCGCCCGGCAGGCACCGCTCGGCGAACAGCTCGCGTGGGACGTCGACGAGCAGCTGGCGCATGGAGGTCGAGAACCCGAACAGGTACGGCCGCGTGGTGTCGTACAGCACCAGGTCGCCGGCGCCGAGCGTCAGGCAGCCGCCGGAGTGGAAGAAGGCCGCGTCGCCCTCCAGCAGCAAACTGGCGAAGATCGAGTCCTTCGGGAAGGCACGGCAGGTCCGCGGCGTGCGCTCGATCACGTGCTCGTTGCCCGCGATGTCGGCCAGCCTCAGGTCGGCGGCGCGCAGGTTGGTCTGCCGCGCCACCAAGCCCTGGTCCGCATACGACGAGCAGGTCAGCCCGACCAGGGCGTGCCGGTTGTACTCCTCCCAGAAGCCGATTCGGTCCGCGGGATCGACGGACTCCGTCGAGACCCGCGAGACCACATCAGCGGTGCGCTCCACTATCGTGCTCACCTCGCGGAACCTCTCGTTCGTCCCGGTTCGTCTGCGCGAGATTATCCGGTCCTTGTGATCGAAGTCACCACTCAGACGGTCAGGTGACCGCCGTCGACCGGCAGCACCGTGCCGCAGAACTCGTGGCCGAGCGTGATCGGAGCGGTGGCGCCCGACTCCGGATGTGGCGCCCCGACCGGGATCGCGTGCGGCCCGTCGGCGTACTCGTGCAGGTCGCTCCCGCAGATCCCGCGGTACGCCACGGCGACGGGTCTCTCAGCGGAAGAGGGAGTTGACGTAGTCGGCGCCGATCCCCACCCTGTCGTAGTGCTCGCGGCACATCGCGATGTAGTCGTGGACGTCGAAGACCCCGTCGGGGTCGCCGTTCTCGTCCAGCCAGACGAGCGGGCCCTTGACGATGAAGAACGTCTTCATCGGCTCGTCGCTCTCGTACGCCACGAGCGTGTGGCCCTCGCCCGGCGCCTCGTAGACGAAGTCCCCGGCCGTCGCCGTCCAGGGTCGTTCGAGGTATCCCCACGTACCGGAGATCGTGTAGGCGAAGACCTCGTGCGGGTGGTAGTGCCGGTTGACCAGCCCGGCCTCCTTGGCGCGCAGGATGTCGGCCCAGGAGTTGTCCTTGACGTTGATCCACAGTGGCCGGGAGCCGACCGTCTCGGTGAAGGGCACGTAGTAACGGTCGTCGTCGGTGGCGACCTTGGACAGGTACACCTCCGGCAGCGCGTCCGGCTTCTGGGAGTTCTCGATCGGCTTGAGGTTCTTCCAGAACTCCGACGTTGCCTGCTCAGGCATGACGCTCTCCAATCAGCCCGTCTCTGTTTCGGACGTGTTGCTGCGAAGTGAACAGAGTGGGGGCGGGTGGCGTCTTTCCCGTTCCAGACCTCGGCTTTTGCCTATTCCGGACATCCTGCGCGCCCGGCCGGGTCCGGGGGTTCGGCCGTGACCTCACACTTCGGCAAGGCCACGCCGTCGGGCGTCAACGATGGCCGTGGATCCGTCCGTGCGAAGAAGCCCGTGGCGAGGTGTGCGCGGAGCTTCGCTGGTGGGGCGGGCGGGATTCGAACCCGCTCAGCGCGTGGCACCCGGTTTACAGCCGAGCCCGACTCTCCCGCGTCGGCGCCGCCCCTCGGCGGACTCGCGTGAGTCCGCGTCGTACCCCCGACAGGATTCGAACCTGCACATCTGGTGCCTCGGACCAGCGTCTCTGCCAGTTGGACTACAGGGGCATGGTGCGGCTCCCGGGATTCGAA
>DASYNF010000196.1:0-2224 GCA_036008685.1 Actinomadura sp.
CACCGGCTGACTCCGGAGAGCCAGGTGGTTGTAAAGGTCTTCGACCCCAGGCCGGACTGGAGCAGGCCCGGACCGGAGCAGGCCGACCCGTACGCCGAGAACGGCCGCGGGCTCCAGATCGTCAAGGCCCTGGCCTGGCGCTGGGGATGGCATCCGAGCAGATCTCGCCTGGCCACGCACAACTCTCCCGGCAAGGCCACCTGGTTCTGCCTGCCGATCACTGGGCGGTGCGAGGAGCCCGGACATCCGCGGCTGTCCGTACCCCAGGCCGCCCAGGCGCTGCTGAGCGAGCTCGCCGGCCGCGGCATCACCAGGCTCCAGTGCCAGCACGGCCCCGGCCGCTCCCTCGTCGCGCTCCCAGGCCTGACCGTCTGGTCCGAGGAGCCGGGGACCTTCCGCTGGCAGGACCCCACGCGGGAGCGTGGCGGTTACCTGTACAAGCCAGTCGCGGATCTCGTCGATGTCGCGGAAGAGGCCGTACGGATCCATGAACACACAGCAGCCGCCGAGGCGGCGAGGACGAGTCTCACTCGCCTCGGCACCGGACAGAGCCAGCGGCGACACGGCCGGACCGACGTCCCCGATCACGGAGACCGATAGCCGTGGGCGTGATCTGGCATCTCAACGTGGGCGCGCCGGACACCGGCGCGGACGGCGCGCCCGCTCCATCGTCCTGGGCAGGGGAAGGCCCGGACGAGGTCGTACGGCCTGAGCTCCCGCCGGAGCAGGGCCCCAGAGCCGTACGACCGAACAAGATGGCGCGGCGCTCATCCCCCGGAGACCGGCACCCGCACCGCCGCGCCATCGACCCGACGAGGATGTCTCCTTCAGTTCATCAGTCGGCTGCTCGGCGGCGGGTGGTCAGGAGGCGAAGACCACGCCCTGGCGGATCGGCTGGAAGCTGCCGGCGGTGACGGAGTGGCTGCACACCTTGAACAGCTTCATCCGCGCCTCCTCACTGCTGGTGTCGTCGGTGACCTTGGTGTGCTGGGTGTCGCCGGGAGGCGTCATCACCAGGCCGCCGGCCAGGTCACCGGAGGAGCAGATGGGCCACTTCACTCCCGCGAAAGCCATCCCGCCCGGCTTCAAAACGGTCTTCATCGGCGCTCCGGGGTGGCGGACGTAGGTGGTGTGCGAGTCCGACCACATGCTGCCGGAGGCGTCCAGCAGGCCGAAGCTCGGGTAGCCGTTGATCGTGCAGGAGCGACCGGAGGTGTTGGTGGCCGTCAGCAGCCAGCTGGCCGTCCCGGCCGGGGCGATCGAACCCTGATTGGCGATATCCACCGACAGATCCGACGCACTGCACCGGCCCACACCACCCGAACCCGCCCCCGAGCCTCCGGAAGCCGGAGCCTTGCCGTCCGAGCCACTGTCGGTCGGGACCTTGCCGCCCGCCGCCGGCTGTGAGACCTCAGGACTGGCCGCCGACGGGCCTCCGGAGGCCGCGCCGCTCACCTGACATGCCGACAGGCCGACCATCGCGGCCGCACCCACGGCCAACAGCGCGAACTTCGAGGCGGCACCCGCTGACGACAACACCATCACGTTTCCTTACATCGTTCGAGGGGAGCAGGCCCCCGTTTCAGGAGCCGTCTTGTTGGACCACCCGAAGATCGAGTTTGTTCGGGCGAATTCAGAATCAACGTGAGTTGGGCCTGGTTGTTCATCCGCGCGTAGAAGCGGCAGGACGAGGGAACGTGCGTCGGAACGCGGCCCGGGGAAGCGGGATCCCCCCGGGGTGGACGAACCTGCTGTGGTCCGCGGTGGCGCCCGGACGTCCCGGTGAATGCGACCGGGGCCGCGGCGATGAGCTCGCTCTCGACCATCGTGCCCGCCGTTACTCGGCTCCCATCGCCCGCATCGCCGAGGACGAGCCAGGAAAGATCGGCCCATACGTCGAGGCTGAAGCCCCGCAGGCGGAAGTTGACGATCCGTACCGCTACTGCTGAGGTCACGACGGCCAGGACGACGTGGAGAGGAGACCATGGCCCTATGCGGGGTGCACGGGTACTGGGCGCCGACGCGTGCAAGGCCGGCTGGTTCGGCATCGTGCTCGACGGCGGGGAGGTGGAGGCCTTGTTCGCGGCTCACATCGCGGACCTGGTGGCGTCCGCGGAGGCCGGCTGAGGGCTCGATGTCGTGGCCGGCGACATGCCGATCGGCCTGCTCAATCACGGCAGCGCAGGGCCGACGAGCTCGCCGCGAAGGCCGTCGGACCGAGGCG
>DASYNF010000197.1:0-15091 GCA_036008685.1 Actinomadura sp.
TGCGCGGCTTGAGATGTTCGGGGAGGCGCAGCGTGATCCGCGAGGTACCACCGCCCTCGTCGGCCTCCGGCGGGGCCGGTGCAGCGGGCGGCCGGACGCCCATCGCGACCTCCACGGCGCCGGCCAGCGCGGTCCTCAAGCTGCTCTCGGGTGCCTCTTCGGACGGCCGGTCGGCCGGCGGTGGTGTCACGACGAAGTCGGGGTCGCGCCCGCGCAGGCGTACCTCGACCGAGCCCGGCGCGAGGTCGCGGGTGATCTCGTCCGCGGCGGCGGACAGCGCCTCCAGCAGGGCGAGCCGGGTGGCCGACTCGAGTGGTGCGGTGAGCCGCTCGGCAAGTGCGCGGGCGTCCTCGCCGCCGGCCTCGGCGGCGACCGCGAGCTCGCGGCGGAGGTTGTCGATATACGGCGTGAGGTCCATGACGCCACTATGACACCATAGTGACGTCAAAATCAACCACTAAAAGTCGGTCTGACATCACGCCTCGACCTGTCAGGGGCGTGATGGTCACGGTATCCATGACGTCACTATGACGCCATAACAGGTCCTGGGCCGAGGTGCCCCACCGGTCGGTGAACCAGTACGCGATCCGATCGGCGCCGGCCTCGCCCTCCAACTCGGCCGGCGGCGGGCGCGTACGGGCCGTCAGCCGGGCGGCTCGTGGCCGGAGGCGGCCGGCCGTTCTTCACACCGGGGTGCGTGGCGCCGTGCGGGCGCCCGGCCGGGCGGCTGGGCCGGGCGAGGACCACGCGGCGCCGGCGGGATCGGACGCTCGACCGGATCGGCCCCGAGAGTGAACTCCTCGCCGTGGTGCGCCATCGGCAGCGGCTCGCCGGCCAGCAGGTCGTACGTCGCCGTACCCTCGCTCACGGTCACGCGCAGCCGACGGTCCCGGTAGCGCATCCGGAACGACAACCGCGGGATGCCGCACGGGACCCGCGGCGCGAAGGACAGCCGTCCGCCGTGGGCGCGCATGCCGCCGAAGCCCGCGACCAGTGCGATCCAGCTGCCGGCCAGCGCGGCGAGGTGCAGGCCGTTGCGCGTGTTGTGCTCAAGGTCCTGCAGGTCCATCAGCGCGGCCTCGCCGAGGTAGTCGTGCGCGAGTTCGAGCTGGCCGACCTCGGCGGCGATCACCGCCTGCGTGCAGGAGGACAGCGAGGAGTCCCGCACGGTCAGCTCCTCGTAGTAGGCGAAGTCGCGGGCCTTCTCCTCCGGAGTGAACGCGTCGCCGCGCAGGTGCAGGGCCAGGACCAGATCGGCCTGCTTGACGACCTGCTTGCGATAGAGGTCGAAGTAGGGGAAGTGCAGCAGCAGGGGGTACTGGTCCGGCTTGGTGGCGGCGAAGTCCCATCGGGCGTGGTCGGTGAAGCCGTCGCTCTGCGGGTGGACGCCGAGCCGCTCGTCATAGGGGATGCGCATCGCCGTCGCGGCGTCCCGCCAGGCGGCCGCCTCCTCATTGGTCACCCCCAGCCCGCGGGCGCGCCCTGGGTGGCGGCAGGCGGCCTCGGCCGCCGCCTCGAGGTTCCGCTGCGCCATCAGGTTGGTATAGATGTTGTTGTCGGCGAGCGCGCTGTATTCGTCCGGGCCGGTGACCCCGTCGATGCGGAACCGTCCCTCGGTGTCGTGCTGGCCGAGGCTGCGCCACAGCCGGGCGGTCTCGACGAGGAGCTCCAGACCGACCTCCCGCTCGAAGCCCGTGTCCTCCGTGGCGTCCAGGTAGCGCAGCGCCGCGTCGGCGATGTCGGCGTTGATGTGGAAGGCGGCCGTGCTCGCCGGCCAGTAGCCCGAGCACTCGGCCCCGGTGATGGTCCGCCAGGGGAACGCCGCGCCCTTCAGGTTGAGCTCCTCGGCCCGCGCGCGAGCTCTCGGCAGCGTCCGGTGCCGCCACGCGAGGACGTCGGCGGCGGCGCCCGGGCGCGTGGACGTCAGGACCGGGAGGACGAAGGTCTCGGTGTCCCAGAACATGTGCCCGTTGTAGCCGGAGCCGGTCAGGCCCTTCGCCGGGATCGGCCGCTGTTCGGCGCGCGCGCCCGCCTGCAGGATGTGGAAGAGCGCGAAGCGCACGGCCTGTTGTACCTCGGGGTCGCCCTCGACCTCGACGTCGGCGTCCTCCCAGAACTCGTCAAGGCTGGCGCGCTGGTCGGCGAGCAGGCCGTCCCAGCCGCTGAGGCGGGCACCCGCCAGGGCCGCCACGACCTGGTCGTGCATGGCCGGGCGGGACCGCCGGCTCGACCAGCCGTAGGCGAGGAACTTGACGAGGCGGAGCCGCTGCCCCGGGCGCAGCCGGGTGGCCACCGTGACCCGGCCGATGTCCGGGAAGTTCTCCACGTCCACCGCGGTCTCGCCGGGGTCTTCGATGATGTGGCTCATGCCCGCGGCGACCCTCAGGCCGCTGCGGCGGGTCCGGTGGACCAGGACCGCGCCGTGGTCGGTGACGCTGTGCTCCTCGGCCTCCAGAGGCGATTCGAGCCGGTGCGCGACCCGCGGATCCTTGCCGGGGTCGGGGATCGACTCGTTGGCGACCAGTTCGGACTGCACGACCACGCGCAGCGGCTCGTCCACCGGCTCGACCTCGTAACAGATCGCCGCGACCGCCCGCTGGGTCAGCGACACCAACCGGGTGGAGGTCACCCGTACGGCCTGCCCGGCCGGCGACGTCCACTCCGCCCGCCGGGTCAGGGTCCCGGCGCGCAGGTCCAGCACCCGTTCATGGGACCGGAGCGAGCCGTAGCGGACGTCGAAGGGCTCGTCGTCGACCAGCAGCCGGATGAGCTTGCCGTTCGTCACGTTGATCATGGCCTCGTCCGACTCGGGATAGCCGTACTCCGCCTCGGCGTACGGCAGCGGCGCGAGCTCGTAGACCGAGTTGAGGTAGGTGCCGGGAAGGCCGTGCGGTTCGCCCTCGTCGAGGTTGCCGCGCAGCCCCAGGTGCCCGTTCGACAGCGCGAACACCGACTCGCTCTGTGCCAGGGTGTCCAGATTCAGCTCGCGCTCACGGATCCGCCAGGGTTCCACGTCGTACGCAGGTTGTTCGATCATCACGTCTCCAGGAGCTCCGCGAGGTCGTTCACCACGATGTCGGCCCCGTGCTTCAGCAGTTGCTCACGGTGCTCGTCGCGGTCGACCCCGATGACGATCGCGAAGCCGCCGGCCCGTCCGGCCGCCACGCCGGCGAGGGCGTCCTCGAAGACCGCCGCGTGCTCCGGCCGTACCCCGAGCGCCTCCGCCGCGGCCAGGAACATGTCCGGGGCGGGCTTGCCCGCCAGCCCCAGCCGCTGCGCGACCAGTCCGTCGACGCGGACGTCGAACAGGTCGGCGATCCCCGCGGCCTCGAGGACCTGCGCGGTGTTGGCACTCGAGGACACGACCGCCGTGCGCAGGCCCGCCTCACGTACGGCCCGGACGTAGGCGACAGAACCCTCATAGACCTCGACGCCCTCGTCGGCGAGTTTGCGGAGCACCAGGTCGTTCTTCCGGTCGCCGAGCCCGCGGACGGTCATGGTCCCCGGCGCGTCGCCGTCGCCGTCCTCGGGCCCCTCGGGCAGCGTGATGCCGCGCGACCGCAGGAACGAGCGTGTCCCGTCCGCGCGAGGCTTGCCGTCGACGTAGTCGGCGTAGTCCTCCGAGGTGAACGGCTCGAACGGGGTATCGGTCCGGACGGACCAAGCGCGCAGGAAGTCGTCGAACATCTCCTTCCAGGCGGCGGCGTGCACCGTGGCGGTGCGGGTCAGCACCCCGTCCATGTCGAAGAGGCATGCCCGCACGGTGTCCGGAAGTCCCAGCATGCGCCCCCCAAGATCACCTAGTTGCGCACCAAGGTGCCTACCCACGCCTGGCCGACCCATCCGTCAACCACCGGCAGGATGGGAGCGTGACCCTCATTGCTCAGCTCCCCGCGGACGCCGACCCCGACACTCTCTTCGAAGCCTTCTCCGGCTGGGTGCAGGAACGGGGGATCACGCTCTATCCGGCGCAGGAGGAGGCGCTGATCGAGGTGGTCTCCGGCGCCAACGTCATCCTCAGCACCCCCACGGGCTCCGGCAAGAGCCTGGTGGCCGCCGGCGCCCACTTCGCCGCCCTCGGCCGTGACGAGTGCAGTTTCTACACCGCCCCGATCAAGGCCCTGGTCTCGGAGAAGTTCTTCGACCTGTGCGCGATGTTCGGCACCGAGAACGTCGGCATGATGACCGGTGACGCCAGCGTCAACCCGGACGCGCCGATCGTCTGCTGCACCGCCGAGGTCCTCGCCAACATCGCGCTGCGCGACGGTGCCGACGCCGACATCGGCCTGGTGGTCATGGACGAGTTCCACTTCTACGCCGAGCGCGACCGGGGGTGGGCCTGGCAGATCCCGCTCCTCGAGCTGCCGAAGGCGCAGTTCCTGCTCATGTCGGCGACCCTGGGCGACGTCACCCGGTTCCAGAAGGACCTGAGAAGGCGCACCGGCCGGCCGACGGCCGTGGTCCATTCGGCGACCCGGCCGGTTCCGCTGACGTACGAGTACCGCGACACCCCGCTGCACGAGACCATCGAGCAACTGCTGTCGGTGCAGAAGGCCCCGGTCTACGTGGTGCATTTCACCCAGGCCGCCGCGATCGAGCGGGCCCAGGCTCTGATGAGCATCAACGTCTGCACCCGGGCCGAGAAGGACGCCATCGCGGAGCTGATCGGCAACTTCCGCTTCACCACCAGCTTCGGTCGCAGCCTGTCCCGGTTCGTCCGGCACGGCATCGGCGTGCACCACGCCGGGATGTTGCCGAAGTACCGAAGGCTCGTGGAGCGCCTCGCCCAAGCCGGTCTGCTGAAGGTCATCTGCGGCACGGACACGCTGGGCGTCGGGGTGAACGTCCCGATCCGCACGGTGGTCTTCACCGCGCTCTCCAAGTACGACGGATCACGGGTCCGCCGGCTGCGGGCCCGTGAGTTCCATCAGATCGCCGGCCGGGCGGGACGGCCCGGCTTCGACACCGTCGGCTACGTCGTCGCGCAGGCGCCCGAGCACGTCGTCGAGAACCACAAGGCCCTGGCCAAGGCCGGCGACGATCCGAAGAAGCGGCGCAAGGTCGTCCGCAAGAAGGCCCCCGAGGGCTTCGTCACCTGGGACGAGGACACCTTCACCAAACTGATCTCGGCCGAGCCCGAGCCGCTCCAGTCGCGTTTCCTGGTCACCCACGCGATGCTGCTGTCGGTCATCGCCCGACCGGGCAACGCCTTCCAGGGCATGAAGAAGCTGCTGACCGACAACCACGAGGACCGTGCCGCCCAGCGGCGCCACATCAGCCAGGCGATCGCGATCTACCGGTCCCTGCTCGCCGGCGGAGTCGTCGAACAGCTCGCGGAGCCGGACTCCGAAGGCCGTTATGCCCGCATCACCGTCGACCTGCAGTCCGACTTCGCGCTCAACCAGCCGCTGTCGACCTTCGCGCTGGCGACCTTCGAGCTGCTCGACCCGGCGTCGCCCTCCTACGCCCTCGATGTGCTGTCGGTGGTCGAGTCCACGCTCGACGACCCGCGCCAGATCCTCGCCGCCCAGGAGAACAAGGCCCGTGGCGAGGCCATCGCCGAGATGAAGGCCGACGGTCTGGAGTACGAGGAGCGGATGGAGCGGATCCAGGAGATCACCTATCCGAAGCCGCTCGAGGAGCTGCTCGAGGGCGCCCACGAGATCTACCGCCGCGGGCATCCGTGGGTCGGTGATCATCCGCTGCGGCCCAAGTCCGTCGCCCGTGACCTGTACGAGCGGGCCATGACCTTCACCGAGTATGTCGGGGCCTACGACCTCGCCCGCACCGAGGGTCTCGTGCTGCGCTATCTGTCCAGCGCCTACAAGGCACTGCAGCAGACAGTGCCGGAGTCGATCAAGACCGACGACCTCGTGGATCTCATCGAATGGCTGGGGGAGCTGGTCCGGCAGGTCGACTCCAGCCTGCTGGACGAGTGGGAGCAGCTGACCAACCCGGCCGCCGAGGACGCGGACGTGGTCCCCGACCAGCGGCCGGCGGCGGTCACCGGCAACAGCCGGGCCTTCCGGGTGCTGGTCCGCAACGCGATGTTCCGGCGGGTGGAGCTCGCCGCCCTGCGCCGGTACGAGCAACTCGGCGAGCTGGAGGCGGAGTCCGGCTGGGACGCCGTCGACTGGCGCGAGGCGATGGAGGACTACTACAGCGAGCACGACGAACTACGGACCGGTCCCGACGCCCGCGGACCGAAGCTCCTGCTCATCGACCAGGAGGCCGGGCTGTGGAAGGTCCGGCAGATCTTCGACGACCCGGCCGGGGACCACGACTGGGGCATCAGCGCCGAGATCGACCTCGCCGCCTCCGACGAGGCCGGGAAGGCCATGGTCCGCGTCACTGAGGTCAACAGGCTGTGACCCCCGTGTGATCAATCCACCGGGATCCAGGCCAGCACCTTGGGATAGGTGAACGGCCGCAGCCGTCGCGCCGCCCGGACGGCCCGGACGGCGGGATAGGCGGCGACCAGCGCGAGCGCCACCGGCAACAGGTCGAGCACCAGGTGGTCGACCTCCGCCGCCGCCAGCGCGTGGCGGATCGTCAGGGCGTAGACCGCCAGGACGGCGGAGAAGGACAGCGCCTGCGCCAGGTGGCGCCGCAGCAGCCCCGCCTGGTCACGCGTCCGGAAGACCAGGAAGAGGGCGAGCGGTGGTGCCCACATCAGCGGGAAGAAGACGAGGGCGAACAGCACGGTTCCCGCGTGCGCCAGGGTGGCGTAGGTCCTCACGTCCGCGGTGGTGAGCGGGTTGTCGCCCTGCGCCCACCAGGGCTCCGCGCCGGCGGCGGGTCGTGCTTCGGCCGGGGGCGGTGTTTCGTCTGTACTCATCACAGCTCCATGAGGGGGGCTCCAAGGGCCGATCATCGTCCCATACCGCATGCTCCTCGTCAGCGGTTCCGCGCTCGGCTCTCAGCCGCATCCCCGGCCGGATCGCCGCCGTTTCACGGTCCTCCGGCGTACCGCCTGTGTCGTGCGGCGGCGGCCAGGGCGGCGGCTCTGGCCGCCTCCGTGGGGGTGAAAGGCAGGTGGGGGCGCTTGAGCATGAGTGCGCCCTCGGGATGGACGGAGACCACCATGGTGGTGTTGGGCTCGGCGGTGTCATCTGTGGTCTCGCCTGGGCGCCGCCATTCGATCTGCGTGGTGCGCAGCAGTTCGGACATGGCCGACGGCAGCTGGTCGGGGTCGTCGCCGACCCGGTGGGCGAGGAGCAGGGCCTGAACGCCCGGATCGACGAGATCTTGGATCTGAGCGGGCACGATCACGATGTCCAGACCGCCGGCGTCATCGACGGCGG
This sequence comes from Actinomadura sp., assembly GCA_036008685.1. Lineage (GTDB taxonomy): Bacteria > Actinomycetota > Actinomycetes > Streptosporangiales > Streptosporangiaceae > Actinomadura_C. The sequence goes on from DASYNF010000197.1 coordinate 7,305, forward strand.
ACCGCAGGGCCCGTGCCGTCAGCTCCGCGGGTGCCTCGACGAGGAACTCGTCAAGGGCGTCGCAGCCACTGCGGGAGATGGCGCTGGCCCCCGTCGTGGCGATGTGCAGCGCGAGGATGTCGCAGCGCAGACGGGCGAAGGCGCCGGCCAGCTCGGCCAAGCGGCCCGGCCGTTCGACCACGCGGGTGCGGATTCGCCACAGGCGCATGGTCCGATGTGCTTCGGCGTTGACAACGCGCGGCGGTTCGACCGGCATATTCCGGAACATTCCGAAACGTGCTCGCCGGGGTGGGGGGTCGTCGTACCTGGAGGCGAGCCGCTTGTGGACGGCCGTACCGCTGATGAGCGCCAGGCCCAGGCCGATCAACACGATCGGCCCCGGTTCGCGGTGTCCGAGAAGGGTGGCCAGCAGGTGGGCGAGGCCGACCGCGACGAACAGAGCGGAGAGCTCTGCGACCTCACGCCTCCAGGAGGTCACATGCGTTCGCGGACCGTGCGGCGGGAGCTGCGGAGTGCGCGCATGGACTGCGCCGTTTGCATCGCTCATACCGGCAGCCTGACCTGCGGTTGTTTCGTGATCACGTTCAGTGCGATTACAGCGGCATTAAACCCTCTTCACAAGAGCGGCAGACCGACCAACGGAGCCGGCGGCGAAGACGGGCAGGAGGGAGGTTCAGGTGTCCGGTGCGCCTGGGGACCGGCCGGGCGTTGGCTGTCGAGCCTTTCTTCGAGGCTCGAGCGGCCGATCATGCCCGTACGGCGAGGGAACCGGCCGCACCGGGGGCGCGTTGTCGTAACGTACCGCTCAGGCCGACGGAGGTCTGTGTCGACAAGCGTATGGAGGTTCATGGTGGGAGTCAGTCTGTCCAAGGGCGGGAACGTCTCGCTGACCAAGGAGGCGCCGGGGCTGACCGCCGTGGTGATCGGTCTGGGCTGGGATGTCCGCACCACCACAGGGAGCGACTTCGACCTCGATGCCAGCGCGCTGCTGTGCACGGCCGAGGGCAAGGTCCTCTCCGACAAGCATTTCGTGTTCTTCAACAACCTGAAGAGCCCGGAAGGCGCCGTGGAGCACACCGGTGACAACCTCACCGGCGAGGGGGAGGGTGACGACGAGCAGATCAAGGTCAATCTCGCCACCGTGCCCCCTGAGGCCACCAAGGTGATCTTCCCGGTGTCGATCTATGACGCCGATTCCCGCGGTCAGAACTTCGGCCAGGTGCGCAACGCCTTCATCCGCGTGGTCAACCAGGCCGACAACTCCGAGATCGCGCGATACGACCTCAGTGAGGACGCCTCCACCGAGACCGCCATGGTCTTCGGCGAGCTCTATCGCAACGGCTCCGAGTGGAAGTTCCGCGCCGTGGGCCAGGGCTACGCCTCGGGGCTGGCCGGGATCGCGAGCGACTTCGGCGTCTCGGCCTGACCTGTCCGCGCCGGGAGCACCCGGCCGGCCCGTGAGGGTCCCTCCCCGCACGCGGGGAGGGACCCTCACGCGTTCGTCCTCTTGACCGGAGGCCGGAGAGGCGTCCGCCGGCTCCCGGCTCAGGCGGGCGTGAGCAGGGTCTCCACCAGCCCGTCGAGACTGATCAGACCGATGAAGGTCCCGTCGGGGCCGTGCACGAGGCCGAGCTGGCTGTGCTCGGCCCGCAGGGTCGCCACTGCCGCGGCCACGGGGACGTCGGAGGCGATCGCCGGCACCGGGTGGGCCAGCTCGGCGGCGGAGGGACTCTGCCCTCCGGCCCGGGCCAGATAGGCGTCGCGCACGTGAACCATGCCGGTGGGCGTGCCCCCACCGTCCCGCAGCAGGATCCGGTTGCGTCCGGTGCGCGCAGCCGTTTCGATCACGGTCTGCGGATCGGCGGCCGGAGACACGGAGACGATCTCGGCGGCCGGGGTCACCAGCTCGGCGAGCGTGGTCCGCGGTGCGCGGAGGGCGCGGTTGAGCAGGTTGCGGTCGGACTCCTCGATGAGCCCGAGCCTGCGGGACTCCTCGACCAGATGGTGCAGCTGCTCAGGCGTCCGGGACGTGTTGATCTGATCCCGTGGGCTCACCCCGACGAGGCGGAGCAGCAGGTTGGTCACGCCGTTGAGCAGGCCCAGCACCGGCCGTACGGCCCGTGTGAAGGCCCTGAAGGGCGGGGCGAGCAGGATGGCGGAGCGTTCGGGGTGGGCGATGGCCCAGGACTTCGGAGCCATCTCGCCGAGGACCATGTGGAGGAAGGTCACGAGGGCGAGCGCGATGACGAACGCCACCGCGTGCGCCGCGGCCTCGGGGAGTCCCACGGCGTGGAAGGGCGGGATCAACGTCTCGGCGATGACGGGTTCGGAGACCACGCCGAGGCCGAGGGAACATATGGTGATGCCGAGCTGCGCGCCCGCGAGCATGAGCGACAGCTCCTGGATGCCGGCGATGGCGGCCGCGGCGGCCCGGTTGCCTTCGGCGGCCGCCCGTTCGAGCCGGGCCCGCTTGGCGGCGATGAGGGCGAACTCGGCAGCGACGAAGAACCCGTTGCCGACCAGCAGCAGGACGGTGAGGGCCACGCCCACGGGCAGGTTCACTTCGCCCTCCGGGGTTCGTCGCCGACCGGTGAGGCGGCGGGCGCCTCCTCGGAGGTGCGCAACCGGATGCGTTCGGGCACGTGCCGGTCGACGGTCAGCACCTCGATGTCGGCTCTGCGCGGCAGGCCGTCAAGGCCGTGCACCGGGAGCTCGACCGCGACCGCGTCCCCGGCCTCGGCGACCCGGCCGAGGCGCTCCAGCAGCAGTCCCGCCACCGTGTCGTAGTCTCCTTGCGGCAGCTCGATCCCGGTCAGGTCACCGACCTCGTCCACCCGGAGTCCGGCGTCGATCAGCCACCAGTCCTCCTGGCGCGTGGCGAGCGGCTCGTCCTCGTCGGTCTCGTCGGAGATCTCCCCGACCAGCTCCTCCGCCACGTCCTCCCAGGTCACCAGGCCAGCGAACCCGCCGTATTCGTCCACGACGCATGCGATCTCCTCGTCGCCGAGCCGCATGTGCTCGACCACGTTGGGCAGTGCCAGCGAGGACGGGACCATGAGGGCCGGGCGGGCGAGTTCGCGGATCGTCGTACGGGCCGCCTGCCGCGGATCCAGCGATATGAGCTCCCGCAGCCCCACCACGCCGATGAGGTCGTCGACGCGCTCGCCGACGACGGGGTAGTGGGAGTGGCCGTGAGAGGCGATCACCTCGCTCAGGCTCCCCGCGGAGGCGCTTCCGGACACGGTGACCACGTCCACACGAGGGACCATGACCTCGTCGGCGGTGCGGTCCGAAAAGACCAGTGCACGCCCCAGCAGGGCGGCGTGGTCCTCGGCCAGATCGGTCTCCGACTCGCCGATGATGTGACCGAGCTCCTCGAGCGTGGCGCCGTGGTGGAGCTCCTCGACGGGTTCGATGCCGACCGCCCGCAGCAGCCGGTTGGCGGTGGCGTCGAACAGCCGGATGACCGGACCGGCCAGTGTCATGTATATGAGCGTGGAGGTCGCCAGGGCCCGGGCCAGACGCTCCGGCCGGGCCAGGGACAGGTTCTTGGGGAACAGCTCGCCCAGCACCATCTGGACCACCGTGGCCAGCGCGAATCCCGTGACCAGGGCTATGCCGCCCACCGCGCCCGCGGGGAGTCCGACGGCCCTGAGCAACGGGGCGATCACCTCGGCCAGTGCCGGCTTGGCGATGAACCCCACCACCAGTGTGGTCACCGTGATCCCCAGTTGCGCGCCGGAGAGCATGAAGGACAGCCGCTCCATCACCCGTACGGCGCGGGCGGCCTTGCGGTCTCCACCGGAGGCCTGCTGCTGCAGCGCGACACGGTCGGCGGTGACGAAGGTGAATTCCTGGGCGACGAAATAGCCGGTGGCCGCGGTCAGCACGAGGATGGCGAGCAGCCCGAGCGCGATGGTCATCGGGTGCCCTCGTTCAGGGACGGGTCAACGCGACGATGATGGGGGTCCGAATCTGCGGACGGCAAGGTCATGCCCTTTCTCGCCTGGAATGGGGAACGGCCCCTGCAACGACGATAGTTCATGATCCCACGCGGTTCGACACGCACGTCGTCACAGTCGCGCCGGCCGGCCGGCCAGCGTGTCTCAGCCGGCGTCGTAGACGGTGACCGGGACGTCCCGAGCGCAGAGACGGGCATCGATCAGCGGCTCGACACGCTTCCAGGTGCCTCCGGCCAGGCCGCACCCGATGCGCGGCAGATGCACGGAGACGTTCAGCTCGAGAGCCTTCTCACCGCCAGCGGCGCGACACGGCCAGCACGAATCCCTTCCCCCACCCGCCTAGGTCGTTGCAGACGTGGCCGATGATCTTGATGCCTCTGGCCTGAGGGCTGGTCGCGTCACCTTTGACGTACGAGATCTCACCCATACCCGGAACGTACTGGTGTGCACCGACAGAGCGGCGGCCAGACAGCCGAACGGGACCGCGGGCAGGACGTACCGGTGGTCGAAGTCGAGGACCGCCACCGGGAGCACCAGGAGCACCATCGCCGCGCCCCACGGCACCAGAGTGCCGCGGCGCAGACCCAGCGCGCCGAGCAACAGGATCGCGGCGAGGAAGGGGCCGCGCAGGTACGCCGGATACTGGTAGACCCGCAGGAATCCGGAGTAGGGCTCGACGGAGTGATAGGCGCCCGTGGTGCCGGGGGCGTACTCATCGAGACCGCGTAGCGCGTACGCGGGAACCCCCGCGGGGCCCCAGCGGCCCTTGGCGAACCCGAAGGCGGGGGTCACCCGCTTGGGGTGGCGGGCGGGAGTCCAGTGGAAGGCCAGCGAGACGTCCCGGGTCACCGCGCCGAGATAGTCCAGCGGCTGCGTCAGGATCGCCCGCACGGCGAAGGAGCGGGCGAGGTCGTCGTTGGCCCATCCGCCGGGCATGCGGTTGAGGGCGGAATCCCGGGCCCAGACGTACTCCGACGCGGCGTCCTGCCAAGAGCCGTTCGGGCACAGCGGCGCCTCAGCCGGCGGTGGCTTGATGACCTTGCAGTCGGCGAAGGTCATGGTGCGCGCCCACAGTGCGACCCCGTCTCCGCCGACCAGCCTGAACCGGCCGTACTCCGCGTGGTACCAGCCCGCGTACAGGACCAGCGGCACGAGCGCCGCGGTGGTCGTGGCCGCCAGCGCGCGCGGGCCGGCACGCCGCAGGGCCAGGTAGAGCAGCACCAGCGCGAGCAGGGGCAGCGCGACCGTCCGCGTCAGCGCGGCCAGGGCGAGGAGCACACCCGCCAGGGCTCCCGCACGGGCCGACAGGCGGGGTGACCACATGAGCGCCACGATCGCGGCCACCACGAGGAAGATGAACAGGGTGTCCGACAGGACGGCGTGCTCGAGCTGGAGCATCTGGCCGTCGAAGAGCACGGGCACCGAGGCGAGAGCGGCGCCCCACGCGGGCAGGCCGCGACGGCGCAACAGCACATAGATCATCACGCCGGCGCCCAGGCCCAGCAGGTGCTGCACGGCGATCACCAGCTCGATGCTGTGGAAGGGCCGTAGCAGCCAGAGCAGGAACGGGTAGCCGCTCGGCTGGAGCTCCTCCCGCGGTCGCGGATCCAGCGCCAGCTGGAGATAGGTGTAGGAGTCGTACCAGTAGATCCGCCCCGGGCGGTACCCGAGTATCGTCGCCGTCCGCAGTCCCGCCGCGAGGACGATGAGCGCCGTGAACAGGCGATGCCGTGCGAGGACCGGCCGGCGGGGGAGACCGGCGGTCCTCTTGCTCAGTGTGAGCATGGAGAGACGCTCCATGTGTCTGTGGGGGATCGGTCAGGCTCCGGTGGTGGAGCCGGGCGTGATTCCGTGGCCGGGGCGGCGGGGGTACGGCGGGCGGCCCGCCCTGTACCCGTGGGCCTGGGTCAGTCGCCGGGCGGCGGGGTCGGGACCGGCTTGCCCTTGTCGTCCGGCGAGCCGGTGCGGCGCGGGACATGGCTCAGGACGGCGGGATAGCGGGCCGGGTAAAGGGCTTCGAAGCGTTGCCGAGGATCGGGTGGGCCCACGCTGGTTCCTTCCGGAGGGGGCTGTTCAACTCACCACATGTCCGGATAACGCGCAGCGTTTCACGCCGGAATGCTTCGGCCGGAAAAGGCCACTTCTCCTCTCGTTTGCCCTGTCATCGCCGTGGGCATCGAGGTCATGAGGCGGAGGGTCCGAGGGATGCCGGGCTGGATCAGCGGGGTACTGATCGGAGTCGTGGTGCTGCTGGCGAGCTGGACGATTCTGGTCCTGCTGGCCCGCCGCCTGCCGCCGGGGATTCTCAAGGATCTCGCCGGGTTCCTGCCCCACTGCGTCACCACCGCCCGCCGGTTGCGGGGTGATCCGCGTGTGCCGCGCAGGGCCAAGGCCGCCGTCGTCTTCGCCGCCCTATGGGTCATCTCGCCGATCGACCTGATCCCCGAGTTCCTGCCGGTGATCGGCCCCCTGGACGACGTCGTGGTGGTGGCGCTCGCGCTCCGCTACGCCGCCCGGTCGGTGCCCCGGGAGGTCCTCATGGAGGCGTGGCCGGGCAGCCCGCGGCTGCTGGAACGGCTGCTCGGGCCTGTGGAGGGCGGGGCGGGTTCTTAGAATCCTCGGATGACTTCCGACGACGTGACGGTCCGCATCGGTTCGGCCGCCGACGCCCCGGCCGTACTGGGCTTCTTCGACCGGGCCATCGCCTGGCTGGTGGAGCGAGGCCGTATCGGTCAGTGGGGGAGCGCACCGTTCTCCAGCGAGCCGAGGCAGGTCGAGCGGGTCCACGGCTGGGCCGGGAGCGGCGGAGAGCTGGTGCGCTATTACGAACGCGCCGGCTTCACCCCCACCGAGCGCTTCACCGTCGGCGACTGGGAGGGCCAGGTCCTGATCAGGCGCTGCGACGAGCCCTAGCGGTCGCACCGACGGCGACCGTGTCGGTGCCGGGCACGGCCGGCAGAAGTGCAGACAGGCTCACGTCAGCCCAGTGGAAGGGAGTGGATCGTAGACCACTTGTAAGCCTGGCCCTCTCGGCGCAGCAGGACCAGATCGACATGGGTCACCATGACGTCCACAGACGGCAGGCTCCGCAGCGGCGCGATCGCCTCACCGAGCGGATCCGCTGGCATCGCGTCGTTGCAGTACGCGATTCCAACGTGAGGGCGGAACTCGGACTCCTTGCACGCCCCGTTCCGTACGGTCCTCACCGATTCCCGCAGCCTGTGGTAGATCGCGATCACTGGCTCCCACGGGGCGACACTGAAACGCACGGCGCCCGCGGACCCGGCGAGTGGCCCTACCGTCAGCGTGAAAGGTTCAAGATCCGAACATGCGGGCAACGCGGCGGCTGCCACCGAGTCGGCGTCCTCGCTCGACACTTCGTCCGACCAGCCCACCTTCGGCAGCGTCAGATGAAGACCGTCAAGCGGTACGAGGTCCAGGTACGGCAGTCGCAATCGGCTCTGGCAGTGATGGGCAAGCGTGCGTAGTTCTGCTGAGTCGAACGTCAGGTACCAGTAGTAGGCCTGTCGACCTGGCGTCCAGTTCGGGCGGTCCCAGTGGTTCGTCGTGAAGGCGAGCCGACGGAACCGCTGCCAGTCCTCATCCTGCTGTGACAGGGACGGACCTGGCGTCACCGGCGCTCCACGGCACGCAGCGTCTCGGCGACTTCCGTCATCTCGGGCCGATCCTGCCACCGTGACCCGGCGGTCAAAACTCTCGTGACCTGGCTACGTTGATGTGGGTTCGACTCCCGTCGGGGACACCGAGTGCTCATAGGGTTTTAGTCTGCTCTGTCCGCTTCTCCCTGCGGGCCGCCTTGAAAAC
>DASYNF010000198.1:0-64082 GCA_036008685.1 Actinomadura sp.
ACGTCCTCGGACACGATGAGGAGGGGGCGGCCCGACTGCATGACCTTCTCGAGCAGCGGCAGGACCTGCTGCACCGAGGAGATCTTGCTGCTCGTGATGAGCAGGTAGGCGTCCTCGAGGACGGCTTCCTGGCGGTCGGGGTCGGTGACGAAGTAGGGCGAGATGTAGCCCTTGTCGAACCGCATGCCCTCGGTGAAGTCGAGCTCCATCCCGAAGGTGTTCGACTCCTCGACGGTGACCACGCCGTCCTTGCCGTCCTTGTCGATCGCATCGGCGATGAGGCCACCGATCTCCTCGTCGTTGTTGGCCGAGATCTTGGAGTTGACGATCAGGAGGTAGGGGTCGTCGAGGACGGCCTCCATGCGCTCCGGGTCGGTCACGAAGTAACCGGAGATGTAGCCCTTGTCGAAGCGCATACCCTCGGTGAGCTCGAGCTCGAGCCCGAAGGTGTTGCTCTCCTCGACGGTGATGACGCCTTCTTTGCCGACCTTGTCCATGGCCTCGGCGATCATCTCGCCGATCTGCGGGTCACCCGCGGAGATGGAGGCCGTGGAGGCGATCTGCTCCTTGGTCTCCACGTCCCGGGCGAGCTTGGACAGCTCTTCGCTGACCCGCTCGACCGCGGACTCGATGCCGCGCTTCAGCGACATCGGGTTGGCGCCGGCGGCCACGTTGCGCAGGCCCTCGCGCACGAGCGCCTGAGCCAGCACGGTGGCGGTCGTCGTACCGTCGCCCGCGACGTCGTCGGTCTTCTTCGCGACCTCCTTGACGAGCTCGGCCCCGATCTTCTCCCACGGGTCTTCGAGCTCGATCTCCTTGGCGATCGATACACCGTCATTGGTGATCGTTGGAGCGCCCCACTTCTTCTCCAACACCACGTTGCGGCCCCTGGGTCCAAGGGTCACCTTGACGGCGTCGGCAAGCTGGTTCATACCGCGCTCAAGGCCACGGCGGGCCTCTTCTTTGAACGCGATCATCTTTGCAGCCATAGGCTCCAGTCCTCCCGGAACAGGGTGGCTATGACGGGTCGAGCCGGCGCCCGCGACGGACGACCTGCACCGACGGCTTCCATGCCACCGCCGATCACGAGGCCTCGCCTCCTCGACCCGGACTGTGGAGTTGTCACTCTCCACATTAGAGTGCCAACGACTGTTTAGCACTCTACTCCTGCGAGTGCAAACCTGACCCACGCTCACCAGGCACGACGTTGCCGTACGGGTGCGAGGAGAAAAGACGGAGGGCCCGGCCCCAAGAGAGGCCAGGCCCTTCGATGCCCTGGATCGGATACCGCGCACCACCTCGGCGCGCGGACTCCAGGTGCGCCTGCCCCCGCGGCGATCGGGGAGGACCATGCCGGCGGCCCCCAGGGCCGAAGCCCGGAACGGCCGGTAATGGTCACGTCACCGAGGTGCGTCGTGGCACGGGTACGGACATGACAGGCAGTGAACCGTTACACCGTGAAAGATCGGCGGAAGTGAAGGGGAAGGCGTTGGACGACTCCAACCCGCAGGGGCCCGAGCCCGGGGCGATCGCTCCCGACGGCTCTCCCACCGATCTCTACGCGGCGCTGCCTCCGGACGACGAGAGCGCCGCGCTCCTGCACGGCGCCGTCCCCGGCGGGGCCTCGATCCTGGAGCTCGGGGCCGGCACCGGCCGGATGACGCACCTCCTGGCCGCGCTCGGGCACCCGGTCGTGGCCGTCGACGAGTCGGCGGAGATGCTCGCCCACGTGCGCGGCGCCGACACCGTGCGATGCCGGATCGAGGACCTCGATCTGGACCGCCGTTTCGACGTGGTGCTCCTCGCCTCCCATGTGCTCGAATACGTGGGGGTGGACGTCGAGGTGATGCTGTCCGTGTGCCGGCGGCACCTCGCACCGGGCGGCCGGGTCATCTTCCAGCGCCAGCCCTCGCAGTGGTACGACACCGTGCGACCGGGCACGTGGACGCGGAACGGCGTCCACTTCGAACTCTGCGACCTGCGCCGGCCCGCCCCCGGCGTGGTGTCCGCCACGATGCGCTACCGGATCGGCTCGCGGACCTGGTCGCACTCGTTCACCTCGCGAAGGATCGGCGACGACGTGCTCCCGGCCCTTCTGGCCCGGGCCGGTCTGCACTTCGAGCGCTTCATCTCCCCGGACGGCGGCTGGGTGCTGGCCGGTCCGGTCGGCTAGCTGTACTGACCATGCCCGGCCGATGAGGCCCGCGTCCAGGCCGGCGTCGCCCCACGCGAGGGTGTCACCGTGCCATACGGGTCCCGTCCCCGGGCGGGCGGGGACGGGACGTGTATGGGCGGCGGTGAAGAACCCGCCGGGCCTCAGCCTCCGGCCACCGCGGGGATCACGGAGATCTGGGCGCCCTCGGGGGTGGGCGTGTCGAGACCCTCGGCGAACCGCACGTCCTCGTCGCCGACATAGACGTTGACGAAGCGCCGGACCTTGCCATTGTCGTCGAGGATGCGCCCGGCGATGCCGGAATAGCTCGCGTCCAGGTCGTCGATGACCTCGCGCAGCGTGGCGCCGGACGCCTTGACCTCGGACTCTCCACCGGTGAAGTTCCGCAGGATCGTCGGGATACGGACGGAGACCGTGCTCATGAGTGGATCACTCGCTCTCGGAATCTGCGAGCCGGCGGGCCCGCGCTGATGTGGGGTCAGGCCAGCCCGGCGGCGCGGAACGCCTCGAGGGACGGCGCGATCTGGGCGGATGGCCGCGCCACCGGGGCCACCACGTTCAAGGTCTTGAGTCCGTCACCGGAGTTGATGATCACCGTCTCGGCGCCGGGGTCCAGCTTCCCGCTCTCGGCCAGCTTGCGGAGCGTGGCGACGGTGACGCCACCCGCGGTCTCCCCGAAGATCCCCTCCGTGCGGGCGAGCAGCTGGATGCCCTCGACCACCTCGGCGTCGGTGACGTCCTCGACCGCCCCGCCCGTACGGCGCGCGACGTCGAGGACGTACGGCCCGTCGGCCGGGTTGCCGATGGCGAGGGACTTGGCGATCGTGTCCGGCTTGACCGGCCGTACGACGTCGTGACCATCCTTGAACGCGGCCGCCACGGGGTTGCAGCCGAGCGCCTGGGCGCCGAAGACGCGGTAGGGCTTGTCCTCCACGAGTCCCAGCTGGATGAACTCCCGGAACGCTTTGTCGATCTTGGTCAGCTGGGAGCCGGAGGCGACCGGGATCACGATCTGGTCCGGCAGCCGCCAGCCGAGCTGTTCGGCGATCTCGTAGCCCAGGGTCTTGGAGCCCTCGGCGTAGTAGGGCCGGACATTGACGTTGACGAAGGCCCAGTCGTCCTGCTCGCCGGCGATCTCGGAGGCGAGCCGGTTGACGTCGTCGTAGTTGCCCTCGACCGTGACGAACGTGCCGCCGTAGACCGCGGTCGTGATGATCTTCTGCTCTTCGAGGTCGGCCGGCACGAAGACGGCTGAGCGGATGCCGGCCCGGGCGGCGGCCGCGGCCACCGCGTTGGCGAGGTTGCCGGTGGACGGGCACGCGAGGACCTTGAAGCCGAGTTCGCGCGCCGCCGCCAGCGCCACGGCGACGACCCGGTCCTTGAAGGAGTGCGTCGGGTTGCCACTGTCGTCCTTGACCCAGAGAGCGCGCAACCCGAGGGACTCGGCCAGGTTGTCGGCGCGGACCAGCCGGGTCCAGCCCGGCTCGGTGTTGGGTGTGTCCCTCACATGCGCGGGCACCGGCAGCAGGCCGCGGTAGCGCCAGATGTTCGCCGGTCCCGCCTCGATGTCGGCCCGGGTCAGGGAGCCGAAGTCATAGGAGATCTCCAGCGGTCCGAAACAGTGCTCGCACGCGTAATAGGGACCGAGTTCGGCGAGTTCTCCGCACTCGCGGCAGATCAGCGCCCTGGCGGGTCCGAGATTCGTTGCAGGGGGTAGTGCCATGGGAGCGAGGCCTCTCCTCATCTGCCCCGTGCCACCTTGGTCACGGGTCGGATTTGGCACCTGTCCCGCGCTGCCTCGCTGCTTGTTTAACGAGTGCGTCGGGAGGGTTGCCGGGGCTTCGCAGGGCCGATCCCTCCACCCCTCTGGATGAGCGGTATTAAGTTGTGAGCGTGACTTTACCCCACCTGCCCGGATGGCGGTCACAGGGGTCTCACGTTGTGGACCGACACCCCGGTTCGGTCCGGCTCACGCTGCCGGCCGTCGGATCGAGGAAGACATGCCGGACGACGTCGATGCGCTCCTGCAGCCTCTTGTCGATCTCACCGGCGATCTGCTCGGCGTCGCCGGCGGAGATCCCGTCACTGAAGCAGATCCGGCTCGCGACCAGCACCTCGTCCGGGCCGAGGTGCATGGTCTGCAGTTCCAGCACCTCGTCCACGCCGTCCGTCGCCTCGATCTCCGCCCGGATCCTCTGCTGGGTCTCGCGGTCCACCGAGCGGCCGATGAGGAGGGTCATGCTGTTGGTGCCGAGCTTCCAGGCGACCCCGATCAGCAGTACGCCGATGGCGATGGAACCGGCGCCGTCCCACAGTGAGGACCCGGTGAGCTCACGCAGGGTCAGGCCCGCGGCCGCGATCACGAGCCCGATGACGGCCGCGCTGTCCTCGAACAGGGTGGCCTTCAAGGTCAGGTCCGGAGTCTTCTGCGCGTGCTCCATCAGGCCGCGCTCGCGCTCCGCGGCCTCCTTGCGGGTCTGGTAGACGGCCCGGACGAGGGACGCGCCCTCGGCCAGGCAGGCGACGCCGAGGACGACGAAGGCGACCGTGGGGTCGCCGTGCTCACCCGGCGAGACGATCGCGTACACGCCCTCGGTGATGGAGAAACCGGCGCCCGCGACGAAGATCCCGATGGCCGCGAGGAGTGACCAGAAATACCGTTCCTGGCCGTATCCGAACGGATGCGCCGAGTCCGCCGGCCGGGCACTGCGACGCAACGACGCCAGGAGGAAGGCCTGGTTGAGCGTGTCGGCGACCGAGTGCGCCGCCTCGGCGAGCATCGAGCTCGAACCGGCGAGGAGCCCGGCCACGAGCTTGGTGACCGCGATGACCACGTTGGCGGCCCCGGCGGCCAGCACGGTCTTCTTGGTCTCGTCGCTTTTTGCGTCTTTTTTACCTTCCTGACCCATGGCCCCTGATCTACCCGGGTGCCGCCAGGGAAACCGGAGAATGCCGAGGTGGCGCTCACATCCAGGCCGGATCGGCCGGGGTTACGCTGCCGGACATGAGTGACGCGCAGGTTCTGGTCGCCTCTAATCGCGGGCCGGTGTCGTTCGCGCTGTCCGATGAGGGGATTCTGGGCATGCGCCGCGGTGGCGGCGGGCTGGTGTCGGCGCTGGCCTCCGTGGCGACCGCCCGGGCCGGCCGGGAGGGCGCGACCCCCGGGGGACCGGCAGGACACGGGCCGGCAGGACACGGGCCGGCGCGGGACGACGCTCTGTGGGTGTGCGCGGCACTCTCCGACGCCGACCGGTTCGCGGCCCGGCAGGCGCCGGACGGGCGCCTGGACCGGGCCGGTCACGACATCGGCGGCGGTGCGCTGCGCATGCTGGACATTCCGGCCGCGACGTTCAAGCGGGCCTACAACTCCGTGGCCAACTCGACGCTGTGGTTCGTGCACCACCTGCTGTACGACACTCCGAACAAGCCCCATTTCGACGCCGGCTTCCACCGTGACTGGCAGTCCTACGACGCCTACAACGCCGCGTTCGCCGACGCGCTCGCGCGGGACGCCGCTCCGGGGGCGCGGGCGGTGATCCAGGACTACCACCTCACGCTGGCGCCGCGGCTGCTGCGGGAACGCCGCCCCGACCTCAGGATCGGGCATTTCTCCCATACGCCTTGGGCGCCGCCGGAGTACTACCGGCTGCTACCGGACGACATCGGGGTCCAGGTCCTCGAGGGCATCCTGGGCGCCGACCACGCGGGGTTCCTCACCGGCCGATGGGCCGACGCCTTCCTGGACTGCTGCGACGCGGTCCTCGGCGCCAAGGTCGACCACGTCAACCGGACCGTCACCCACCTGGGCCGGGTCACCCGGGTCGGTGTCCACGGCCTCGGCGTGGACGGACCCGAGCTGAGGCTGCGGGCCGCCGAGCCGGACGTGACGGCCCGGGCCGCGGCCCTGCGCGCACGGGTGGGCTCCCGGCAGCTGATCGTACGGATCGACCGGACCGAGCTGTCCAAGAACCTCGTCCGCGGGCTGGCCGCCTATCGGGAGCTACTGGTCAACCATCCCGAGTGGCACGGCAGGGTGGTGCACCTGGCGTTCGCCTATCCGTCCCGGTTCGACCTGCCGGAGTACCGGGACTACACCGACGCCGTCCGGCGCATGGCGGACCGGATCGTCGAGGAGTTCGGCGACGGCTCCTGGGAGCCGCTGATCCTCGAGGTCAACGACGACTATCCACGGTCGCTCGCCGCCTTGGGGCTGGCCGACGTGCTCCTCGTGAACCCCATCCGCGACGGCATGAACCTCGTGGCCAAGGAGGGGCCCGTGCTCTCCGGGCACGGCTGTGCGCTGGTGCTGTCCCAGGAGGCCGGGGCCGCCGCCGAGCTGAGCGAGGACGCGCTCATGGTCAATCCCTACGACGTGTCCCAGACCGCCGAGACGCTGCACCAGGCGCTCCTGATGCCGCGCGACGAGCGGGCCGCGCGCTGCCGCCGGCTGGCCGCCACTGCCACGGCGCTGCCCCCGCGGCAGTGGTTCGCCGAGCAGCTCAACGCCCTCGGCCGACCTGGACCGGCGGCTCGGGTCCCTCCCGGCACGGCCGCGGCGTCCCGGGCGGTCAGGTGCCCGCCAGCGCCGGAGCGGTGAGGGAGGCGGCCACGGGATTGGGCTCCCCCAGCCGGCGTAGCCGGTCCACGGCGACGCACCTGCGTGCCGACAGCCGCCGCCGGGTGGTGATCCGCAGGTAGCGCGCCAGCTGCGCGGCGGTGGCCCTGGGCGCACCGGTCGGCTCGTATCCATAGCCGCGGAGCCGCGCACCCATCACGGTCTCGCACAGCGACACCTCCCACGGCTCGAGTCGCGCCTCCCACGAACCCACGCGCTGGGCGTCCACCGATCCGTAGGTCCGGGCGTGCCACTTCTTGTGCGCGGGCACGGCGACCTTGGCCATGTGGTGGGGCTCGGCCATCGCGGGGTCGTAGTCCTCGCCGAGGAAGTCGCAGAGGGCCCCGAGCTCGGTGCGGGGGTCCCGCACGAGCGCCTCGTAGCGCAGCTCGTGGTAGGACCCGGGACCGAGCGCGCGGGCCGCCCGCCGTCCGGCGTCGATCGCCTCCGCCCACGTGGACACGGCATGGAAGGTGTCGAGGTTGAACCACGGCATCTCGGTGAGTGAGGCCACGCAGTCCCGGCCGTCCCTGATCAGATGCACGATCTGTGCGTCCGGGAACATCCGCAGCAGCACGTCCAGGCGGCGGAAGTAGCTCGGCCGCTTGTCCCCCCACCGCGACCTGCCGAAGCGCCGCGCGTAGGCCCGGAACACGATCCCGAGCGCCGACCCCACGGTGGGCGGTCCCGCCATGATCTCCGCCATGACCTCCTCCGGGTCCAGGCCGAGATCCTGGAACTTCGTCTCCTTGGGTTCGACGATCCACCGCGCGAGCTCCCGGCGGTTGCCGGCCTCACGCAGGTCGCCGAAGTCCCGCCGGGCCTCGTAGACGGGCAGGAGGAACCTGGTTTCGGGCGGGATCGCGATGCGCGGATGGGCGTGCAGCATGAGCTGCAGCAGCGTCGTGCCCGAGCGGGGGCACCCGACGATGAAGATCGGTCGATCGGAAGGCATACCAGGGATGCTGTCCGGGTTCACCTGCCACGGTCGGGAGCCTTCGCCCAAGCTTGCCCCCGCCTTGCCGACTCATGACCCGGCGGAGACCCGTGACCGCGCGGGACCGCCCGGCGCCGGCGGAAGGGCGAGGTGGAGCGGCGGTCAGGTGTAGCTCTCTCCGAGCGTCTCCCGGAACTGCTTGCGGGCCTCGTGAATGCGGGACTTGACCGTGCCGAGCGGCAGCCCCAGCTGATCGGCGATCTCGGCGTATTCCAGTTGCGACACGTCCCGCAGCACGAGCGCCTGGATGAGGTCGGGCTTGCGCGCCTCGAGGACCTCCATGGCTTCGAGGATGTCGACCCGGGATCCGGCGATCACGCTCGTACGGTGCGGGTCGGGGCGCTGCTGGGGCAGTTCCCCGGCCTGCTCGACCGATCGCCGCTTGAGCGAGCGGTAGGTCGAGCGGGCGGAGTTGGACACGACCACGTGGAGCCAGGTGCTGAACCTGGACCGGCCTTCGAACCGATGGATGTTACGGGCCACCTGCAGGAGCGCGTCCTGGCACGCCTCCTCGGCGTCCTGCCGGCACGGCAGGAAGCGGGCCGCGTGACGGAGCACGTCCGGCTCGACCGCCCGGAGCAGCTCGTTGAGGGCTCCCTGGTCTCCCTGGGCGGCCTTCCCGGCCAGCTCCTCGGTCCGCTCGTCAAACGCCATGCCGCCCACCCTCAGCTCGTGTCCCACCGCTCCGCGGGGCGTCCGTGAACCGATGACCTCACCGGTCCCGCAACGTGGCCGGCCCGTCACCGCACGCGTTTCTCGGTCCGTGCGGCGCGCCATCCCGCCCGCGCGCTCCCGGGAGCACCCCGTTTTCGGCATGATACGGGGGTGTCCATGCCTACATCTGTCGGTCGTTATCGAATCGACCACGTCCTCGGCTCCGGGGCATTCGCCTCCGTATGGCTGGGCCACGATGACGCCCTCGCCGTCCAGGTCGCCATCAAAGTGCTGTCCGGAAGCCTTCTCGACGACCTGGACGTTCGTAACCGCTTCCTCGAGGAGGCCCGCATTCTCCGGCGGGCCGACTCCGACCGGCTGGTGCGCGTCCACGACATCGGGGAGCTGCCGGACGGCCGCCCCTACTTCGTCATGTCCTACGCGGACGGCGGCACGCTGGCGGACCGGATGAGACATCGGCCGCTTCCGGTCAAGGAAGCCCTCGCGATGGCCGAGGACATCGCCTACGGGGTCGAGGTCATCCACCGGCTCGGGATCATCCACCGGGACCTCAAGCCCTCGAACGTGCTCTTCCACTCGACGGCGGACGGTGGCGAGCGCCTCCTGATCGCCGACCTGGGCCTGGCCAAGGCTCTGGCGCACGCCTCGGGGTCGTTCACCCTCCCGGTCGGGACCCCCGGCTACATGTCCCCCGAGCAGATGCGGTTCGGCGGCGGCCTGGACGTACGCGCGGATGTGTACGGGCTCGGCGCGCTGACCTACCACATGCTGACCGGTCGCCCGCCGGCGCCGGCGCCGGTGAAGTCCCCGCCGAGCAGCCTTCGCCCCGAGCTCGGTCCTGAGTACGACCAGGTGATCCTGCGCGCGCTCGCACCGCAACGCGAGAACAGGTGGCCCACGGCGGAGGCCTTCGCCCATGCCATCACCACGCTGCCCCCGCCGTCCGGTGCCGTGGCGACATCCCCGCGGAGCCAGGACGGGACGCCCGGCCCGCCGCCATCGCCCGTACCCTCCGCCGGCCACGGGACGCCCGGCCCGCCCCCGGGGACCGGCCCCCAGGCCGCCCCGGCCGACGGGGCCACGCGGGCGCAGGACGGCATCCCCACGGTCCAGCCCCGCGTTCACGCCGACGCGCCCGCCGGCGAGACGCTGGCCGACGGCGGTCCACGGCCGACCGCGGAGATGCCGGAGGTGCGGGAGGCGCGGTCCGATGGCACCGTCGTCCTTCCCCGGCCGCCGCAGGACCCGCCGCGTGGCCACGGGGACCACGGACCCGGCGGACCGGCCGGGCCCGGCCCGGGGCCGTCAGGACCACACGGGGGGCCGTACGGGGAGCCGCACGGAGGGCCGGGCTCCGGCGGACCGCCGGGCCCGCCGCGGGCCGACGGTCCACGGGACGCCAGGAAGCTGCTGGTTCCCGGCGCCATCGCCGCCGGGATCCTTGCCGTCGCGGTGCTCGGCGGGCTGTTGTCGGGAACCTTCTTCTCCGGTGACAAGGGCGAGCGGAGCAAGCCGAAACCCGATCCGAACTTCGTGACGGTCAGCGACGCCTCGGGCAAGCTGACGGCGACGGTCCCGAAGGCCTGGCCCGAACAGTCGCAGCGGACCTGGGAGCCCTCCGAGGTGGCGCTCGCCGACGCCCAGCCGCGGCCGGTGCTGCGTGCGACCCCGGACTTCACCGGGTTTCGCACCACGGCGGGCAAGACTCCGGGCGTCTTCATCGGGATGACGACGGACGTCACTCCAGGCAAGCTGCCACCGCCGAGCGCGGCCCAGCACTCCCGGTGCACCAAGGGCCGGCCGGAGGGCTACGCGCGCGGCTCGCTCAAGGGCACGGTGACCCGCTTCACCGGATGCGCGACGGGCACCCCATCGATCACCGAGATCGGGCTGACCGACACCGGCGGCCGGTTCGGCGTCTGGATCCGGATCAAGCAGCTCGAGGGTAAGGACCTGACCGAGCAGATCCTCGACAGCGTCGTGGTCAAGGGGCCTTAGCCGCGGACGGCGGGCCGTGGGTCTCGCGTGTGAAGTGATCCGGCCGCTGGGCACACCGGGCTGAAGGACCTATCGACGGAGGAGTGCCCCCGCACAGGCGCGACTTCATGCTCTCGGAGGCGTCCGGGGTGGGGTCACGGGCGGGGCCGGGCGGGGATGCGGACGTGCTCGGGGAGCGGGCCGTAGCCGAGCAGGCGGGCGATGACCCGGCGGAGCGGCGGCACGCTTCGCGCGAGCCTCAGGAGGCGGGGCGGGGCGGCGGGCCGCTGCCCGCTCAGAGCCGGGTCGATGAAGGCGTTCTGCATCGTGATCTGGAAGCGCTGAACCGCCATGGTGGGGGGCTTGCGGCGGCGCTCAACCGCCGCGAGATCCGCGGTCCGCACGATGCCCGAACGCAGTGGGCCGGCCAGCCGGTTCGCCGCCGCGACCGCGTCCTGGACGGCCAGGTTGATGCCGACCCCGGCCACCGGGGACATCGCGTGGGCCGCGTCTCCGATGACCAGCAGGCCCGGACGGTACCAGCGGCGCAGCCGTTCGACCCGGACCTCGAGCACGCTGATCTGGTCGAACTCCAGCTTTCCGATGCGGTCGCGCACGAACGGGAGCAGGTCGGCGACATGCCGCCGCACCTCCTCGATCCCCTCCTCCCGCACCTCCTCGAAGCGGCCCTTCGGCACGACATAACCGAACTGCCAGTACGAGCTGCGATTGATGCCGACCATGAGGTGCCCGGCCCCGAGTCGCAGGAAGGTGTCGGCCCGGTCCTCTTCACCTCGGTCCAGCCGGAACCACGCGACGTCCATGGGCGCCCCGAATTTCCTGGCCGTCAGCCCGGCCGCCCGGGTGAGCGTGGAGTTACGCCCATCCGCCGCCACGGTCAGGGCCGCGCGGATCTCGTGCTCCTCCCCCTTCACGTCGCGGTAGCGCAGCCCCACGACCCGGTCCGCCTCGCGGATGAGGTCGTAGGCCTCGGCGTGCATGCGCAGCCGGAAGTGGGGATAGCGGGCCGCCTCCTCGGTGACCATGGTGAGGAAGTCCCACTGCGGTACGAACGTGATGTAGGGGTGCCGGCTCTTCAGCGAGCGCAGATCCGCGAGCGGGACCTCACCGGCGTCGGTCACCACGTTGAGCCGCTCGACCTTGCGTTGCGGGAGCCGTTCGAAGGCCGGTCCGAGGCCGAGCTCGTCGATGACCTCCCGGGTGGCCGGATGGATCGTGTCGCCACGGAAGTCCCGCAGGAAGTCACCGTGCTTTTCGAGTACGACGACGTCGATACCGGATCGGGCGAGCAGCAGCCCGAGGACCGCGCCCGCGGGACCGCCACCGGCGATGCAACAGGTCGTGGTCTCCGCCATATGAAGCCTCCCACACAATTAACCGCTTGTTTATATCAGCGGTCGGCGGGTTCCTACCCGGGGAGCGGGGACGTGAAGCATCGGATCTCGCGGGGTCGCCGCCCGCACGGCCGGGCCGGGTGCCGGGGCCGGGCGGGCCATGGACGCCACCCGGGATCGGCCGGGCGAGAGCACCCGGCTCCGAGCGGCCGGGCGAAGGTCAGCCGCTTCGGACGTCCGCGTGGTCGGCCAGGTCCGCGAGGAGCCGCAGGACTCCCTCGGGGCCTTCGACCACCAGGTCCGCGCGGTCTGCCAGCGCCGTGACCTCGGCCGAACCGCTGCAGACCTTCACCCCGGGAAGACCGTCCTCTCGGAGCGCGTCGACGGCGTCATAGGCGGCCAGGTCTCCGAGATCGTCTCCGGCGTAGAGGACGGCCCCGGCGGCCCGCTCGGCGACGAAGTCGCGCAGCGCGACGCCCTTGTCCATGCCCGGCGGCCGGAGTTCGAGCACGAACCGCCCCGGTTCGACCACGAGGCCGGTCCGCTCGGCCAGCGCGCCGAGGATGCTCCGCAACCGCTCCAGAGCCACCTGCGGCTCGGCCGTACGGCGGGTGTGGACGGCGAGCGCGTGTCCCTTGTCCTCGATGTGAGTCCCCTCGGGCGCTCCCGCGGCCTCGAGGACGCGTGGCAGCTTCTCCCGGGCCTCGGCGACTCCGGGATGCTCCTCCGGAGCCGTGAGCGTGCCGGACTCCCAGCGCTCCCGGCCGTACTGCCCCAGCACCGTGAGGCCATCGAGCCCGGCGAACCCGCCGTACTCGACCGCCAGGGCCGCCGGGCGCCCGGTGATGATGACG
The DNA here is from genome assembly GCA_036008685.1 of Actinomadura sp. Lineage (GTDB taxonomy): Bacteria > Actinomycetota > Actinomycetes > Streptosporangiales > Streptosporangiaceae > Actinomadura_C. Next base: position 12,647 of record DASYNF010000198.1, read on the forward strand.
ACCGACCGCATGAGGGGAGCGAGACGGGTCAGGACCGGCAGCGCGCGGGGATGGGCCCGCGCCGACGCGGGGTCGTCGACGATCGGGGCCAGCACACCGTCGAAGTCGAGCGCGATGACCGCCTCGGCGGGGTTTTCGCGGATCGCCGCGAACCCGTCCGCTCCGGCCACCGTCTGGAAGTCGTCCCGCACGTCGTCCATCCTCGTCATGTCAGGTCTGGATCCCGAGGCGACGCGCGGCACGCTGCCGTCGCCGCTGCGAACGCACCCGGCGGAGACGCTTGACCAGCATGGGGTCGTGCGCGAGGGCCTCGGGCCGGTCGATCAGGAGGTTGAGGAGCTGGTAGTACCGCGTCGCCGACATGTCGAACTCTTCGCGGATGGCCTGCTCCTTGGCTCCGGCGTACTTCCACCACTGCCGCTCGAATGCGAGGATCCGGCGGTCACGCTCGGACAGGAGGTCGGTGGGGAAGCCGTCGTTCACAGGGCCTTCGCTGCCAGGGCCTTCGTTCACGATGCCGTCCTGAGCGGGGACATCGCCAGAGGTGTCAGCCGCTCCCATGAGGTCCCCTCTGTGGTTACTGGTCCCGGTCGTCCGGGTTCGGCCGGTGTAATCGTACGCGCCGCCACGGCCCCGTTCCCGGGTTCCCCCGGAACGGGTGGGCGTCTCCCGGCGGCGTCGCGCCCGGCGCTCATGTCAGACGGCGCCGGCCATCCCGCAGAGGATGGAGCCGGCCAGGAAGACCACGATGACGAAGACCGGCTTACGGCCGGTCATCTTCCTCGTCTTCGGACACATGTACGCTACATATAGATCTGCGTCACACTACATCTGTGTGTCGCATGCTCCAATGGAGGCATCGGATGGGGACGAACAACGTCCCGGAGCGCCTGAGCGAGGAGGTGCTCGCCGAGATAGGCGGGGCCCTCTTTCACCTGCGCCGGGTGTGGGCCAAACCCGACCTGATCCGCAAGCTGCGGGAACAGACGGCGTGCGAGCGCCCACTGCAGATGTCCAATCTCGCGGTCGTCTCCGCGGTCTCCCGGTTCGCCGCCGAGACCGGAGGCGAAGTGACCGTCGGCGGCGTGGCCGAACGGCTCGAGGTGGACCCGTCCACCGCGAGCCGTCTGGTCGGCCATGCCATTGACGCCGGCCTTGTCCTGCGCAAGCCCTCACCTGTCGACGCGCGCCGGGCGAACCTGAGGCTGACCGACACGGGGGCCCGCGTGATCGAGGCCGCCGACCGGTTTCGCCGGCTGTACCTTGCCACGCTGATGGCCGACTGGACCGTCGCCGAGTCCGAGCAGTTCGCCCGGCTGCTGACCCGTTTCACCGAGGCCGCGGCCGAACGCCCGATCGACCACTCCGGCATCGACCAGATCTTCGAGGAGGCCGACACCGACGAGGAACGCGGCGACACCCCCGCCTGAGATCGCCGATCCTCCTGGAGGCCGGGCTCCCGCTAGGGCCGTTGCCGGCCTTCACGGAGCAACGCCAGGCGCACTGGTATTCGTCCGCGTCGATCTCGCCCCGGGCATAGCGCTCGGCCATCTCCCCGTCGTGCCACGGTCCCGGGTGAGCCGCCACCAAGGTCCACATGCTCATCGACCTCCCGCCTCTCTCGATGCCCCAATCCTGCGGTGGTGGTCGCGGCCATGTCGCCGTACGATCGGCGGCCCGTGTCCTACACCGGGTGGAGTATCACGACCAGGGCAGGCGGTGCCCCTCGTCATCGGCCGGATGGAGCCTCGGCGTCGTCCCGACCTCCTCACGGGGCCCGACGGGGACGTCGGGCCGTGGAGCGGCGGCCCGCACCGCGGTGCCCGGCTGCTCGTCCGGCGACCGCGGTACGGCGCGGAAGGTGGTCGTCGGCAGCTCATCCGGGGATCGAGGGCCGGGCCGGGAAGCACCCGCCGGGCGCTCGCCGACCGGGGGCGGCACGGGCCGGAAGGCCCCCGTCGGCCGCGTGTCCGGCGAATCCGGCACGGCCCGGGAGGCCCCGCCGGAGGGCACGTCCTGAGCGCCGGGCACCGGCCGGAAGGCCCCGGTCGGGTATGCCCTCGACGAGCCGGGCCCCGGCCGGGGAGCTCCCGCGGGCTGCTCCCCCGCGGGAGGGACCGCGCGGAAGGCCGTGGTGACCTGCTCGTCCGCCGGGGCCGTCACGGCCCGGAACACGCTCGTCGGCTGCTCGTCCGGGGACACGAGGGGGGAGCCGGCCGTCTCTCCCCTGACGTTCTGTGACCTGGCGTTCTGTTGCCTGGCGTTCTGCGGCCTGGCGTTCTGCGGCCTGGGAGGCCGCCAGCTCTCCTCGGCGATGGCCGCCGTGGCGTCTGCCGGGCCCGGCACTCCCCATTCCAAGGGATCCACCCGCCCGCCGGCGGCCACATCGCCGCCGGTCCGGAAGTCGTCACCGCCGGCCTGTGCGCCCTGTGCTCCATGGCGCCAGGTCGTCCTGGCAGGGCCCGGAGGCGACGCGGCCGCCGGGTGTGGCGGCCGCGCGACGTGGGGCGCGTCCGCGCCGTGCCGGTCGCCGTTCGTCCGGGCACCCTCGGCCGGAGGCCACACCGGCGCGCCGGCCCCGCCCGTACGGTCCGCGCCGCCGGGCGGGATGGAGGCCGGGAGGGGCGCGTCGGTGCTCTGCCACGGCCGGGTCCCGGCCGGGGAGAAGCCCGAGGGCGGGGAATCCCGCACACCCGCACCGGCCACAGTGCCCGCCTGGACCTGCCACGAGGGGGTGGCCTCGTCCGGGAACGGCCGGCCCGCGAACGCCCGGCCGGGCAACGCCCCGTCCTCGTACGGGTCGCCGGCATAGGGGTCGTCATCGTCATAGCGGTCGTGCCGGCCGCGCCGGCGCAAGCCGAGGACGAGGCCTATCAGCACCACGGCGCCGCCGCCCACCAGTGCGCCGATGAAGACGACGTCCAGGCCGCCTCCATCGCTTCGGGTCGCGGTCTGCGGGTCCGCCGGCGGAGGCGCGACCGGCTGCCCGGCGTAGGCCGCCCGGTTGATCCTGTCCGCGGCCAGCATCGCCTTGACGACGTCGGTCACTCCGGCGCCGAGGGCGGAACCGCCGGCGGCCGCAGGGCTCGGTGTCGCACCCTGCGCCATCGCGTCCGCTACCTGCACCGAAGTGAGCTGGGGATAGCGGGATCTGATGAGGGCGGCGATGCCGGCCACGATGGCCGCCGAAGGACTCGTGCCGGTCCCCAGCACATAGCCACCGCCGGCGTCGGCGCTGACGATCTCCACTCCCGGTGCCGCGACCTTCACGTAGGCATGCCGGTTGGAGTCACGCCATGGCCGCATGTCGCGGCCGACGGCACCGACCGCGATGACCCCCGGATACGCCGCGGGAAAGTTCCTGCGGTTGAGCCCGGAGCCGTCGTTGCCGGCCGAGGCGATCAGCACCACGCCCTTGCTGAGCGCGTACCGGATCGCCTCCTCCTCGGTCGGGTTGCCGTTGTAGAACAGCTTTCCCCCGCCGAGGGACATGTTGATGACGTTGGCGCCGTGGTCCACCGCGTAGCGGATGCCCCGCGCGACCGCGTCGCGGTTGCGGCTCACCTCGGCGCTGCTGTCACGCTCCGGGTCGTCGTTCTCCCACGTCACCCGGATGGACAGGATCTTGGCCTGCGGAGCGATGCCCATGACCCCGGCGTTCGTGCCCAGACCGTGGCCGTGCCCCGCGATGATGCTCGCCATGGCGCTGCCGTGCCGGCCCCAGTACTTGTTGCCGGGCCGGCGGAAGCCGCCGGTGAAGTCCTCACCGGCGATGACCTGCCCGACCAGGTCGGGGTGCCGCGGGTCGACGCCGGTGTCCAGCACCGCCACGGTGACGCCCCTGCCGCGGGACCACCTCCACGCGCTGGGCGTGTGCAGGGCGGTCAGCCACCACTGGCGTCCTCTGATCAGGTCCATCGCGGCCGCCGTGCCGGGCAGGACGTAGGCCGGCGCGGTCACGCTCTCCGCGGGGGCGGGCATGGCCACTGTGGCCGGCACGGTGCCCCGGGACGCGGCCCTGCTCTGTGTGCGGCCGGAAGGGGCGGGAGCGGCGGTGGCGAGGAGGACCGCCACGGCGACGGCGGACGCCGCGGCCTTCACCCCGATCCCGGTGCCCGGCACCGCGCGAGCACGGGCCTGTTCAGGTCGACACGGGCCGGCAGCGGACACGGCACCGAACCTCCTCCCCGGCTAACGCCGACGGCCGAATGGGCGGCCGCCCTCCGCGAGAGGCGGAGAAACGACCACGGCCCGGGCACCCCCGCCCGGGCTGTTCCGTCATGCGCGGGCATCATTGTGCCATGGCGGGGTAATCCGTCTCGGGTGCTCGCGAGATTTAGGAGCACGACCACACATGCCACCGGAGCGCGCGCTCCTCGCGGGAGATGGCGCGATGGAGCCGGTGGTCGGATTCGAACCGACGACCTGCCGCTTACAAGGCGGCTGCTCTGGCCTGCTGAGCTACACCGGCATGGCGGTCATAGGCTAGCAGCGCACCACCCACCGGAGCCAAACCGTTACGCCGGCCCCGCGCCCCGCGGCCGGGCCGGGGCCGGGGCCGGCCGGTCACCAGGTGGTACGGCGGCGTGCGACCTCGTACAAGGCGATGCCGGCGGCCACTCCGGCATTGAGCGACTCGGCCCTGCCGCCCATCGGAATGTTGACGAGCATGTCGCAGGTGTCGGCGACCAGGCGCCCGAGCCCCTTGCCCTCCGAACCGATGACCAGCACGAACGGGTCATCGGCCACTTCCAGGTCACCGATGGCGACATCGCCACTGGCGTCCAGGCCGGCCACGAAGCAGCCGGCCTGCTGATAGGCCTTGAGCGTCCGGGACAGGTTGGTCGCCCGGGCCACGGGCACGGATGCCAGCGTGCCCGCCGAGGCCTTCCACGCCCCCGCGGTCACCCCGGCGGCGCGTCGCTCCGGCACGACGACGCCGTCGGCGCCGAACGCCGCCGCCGACCGTATGATCGCACCGAGGTTGCGGGGATCGGTGATCCCGTCCACGGCGACGATCAACGGCCTGCTGGAGGCCCTCAGCAGATCCTCCGGGTGTGCGTAGCGGTAGGGCCGCACCTGCAGCGCGATGCCCTGGTGCACGGCCCCGTCCGTGAGCCTGTCGAGCTGGGGCTTACCGGACTCCAGCAGCGGGATCCTCCGGTCGGAGGCGATCTGGATCGCCTCCCGGACCCGCTCGTCGGTGTCCGACATCACATACAACGCGGTGCCGGGCACTCCGGCGCGCAGAGCCTCGACCACCGGGTTGCGCCCGGTCACGAGCTCGGGACTGTCGTCGGTCCGGCGCTGAGTCCCCGCGCCCGTACGGCCGGATGGACCGCCCGTACGGCCGGAGGGACGTGCGCTCGCCGCCGGTCCGGACTCCGCCGGCGGCTTGCCGCCCCGGCCGACCGTGGGCGTGCCGGTACGCGTGGCCGACTTGGCCCTGCGGGCCACCTGGCGTTTGCCGAACCAGTGCCGGTCCTCGGCCTTGGGGGTGGCCCCCTTGGGGGTGGCCCCCTTCTTACGACGCTTGGTCATCGGACGCATGCCCTCCATGAGTTCGGGCGGCACACTCAGGCGGACGCCCCCGGTCACAGAAGGGTACGGGGCGTGCCGGGTGCGGCGCGCAGGAGCGGTGGTCAGCCCCGCCGGAGTTCCCACCGTGGTCCATGTGCGGTGTCCTCCACGAGGATGCCCGCGGCGCTGAGCCCGTCGCGGATTGCGTCGGCGGCGGCATAGTCCTTGCGGGCCCGGGCCGCCTGCCGCTGTTCCAGTGTGACACCCACCAGTGCGTCGACGACCGAGCGCAGGTCATCGCCGCCCTTGTCCCTCCACTGGGCCGACAGCGGGTCCAGGCCGAGGACGTCGAGCATGGCCCGGACCGAGGCGAGCGCGGACCGCGCCTCCTCATCGTCACCGGTGGCCAGGGCGTTGTTGCCCGCCCGTACCGCGTCGTGCACGACGGCGAGCGCCTGGGGCACCCCGAGATCGTCGTTCATCGCGGCGGTGAAGGCGTCGGGCAGCCCGGCCGTGGGCGTGCCCGGGCCGACCACCTCGGCCGCGCGGGTGATGAAACCCTCGATCCGCTGGTAGGCGACGGCCGCTTCGGCGAGCGCGGCGTCGGTGTAGTCGATGATCGACCGGTAGTGCACGGCGCCGAGGTAGTAGCGCACCTCCACCGGGCGGGCCTTCTCCAGCAGGTCGGTCAGCCGGACCACGTTGCCGATGGACTTGCTCATCTTCTCGCCGTTGACGGTGAGCAGCCCGTTGTGCAGCCAGTAGCGGGCGAAGCCGTCTCCGGCGGCCTGTGACTGGGCCACCTCGTTCTCGTGGTGCGGGAAGATCAGGTCCATCCCGCCGCCATGGATGTCGAACGTGGCGCCGAGGTATTTCGTCGCCATCGCCGAGCACTCGAGGTGCCAGCCGGGCCGGCCGGGGCCCCACGGAGTCTCCCAGCTGGGCTCGCCCGGCTTGACGCCCTTCCACAGCGCGAAGTCGCGCGGGTCCCGTTTGAGCTCGGCGCCGGCCGTGTCGCGGCTGTCGATCATGTTGTCGAGCTTCTGATTGGACAGGGCGCCGTAGCGATCCGCCCACGACTTCACGTCGAAGTAGACATCGTTGCCAACGGCGTAGGCGTGGCCCGCGTTGATCAGCCGGCGCATCAACGTGATCATCTCGGGTACGTGCCCGGTCGCGCGCGGCTCCACGGTGGGCGGCAGGCAGCCGAGGTCCTCATAGCCGCGGTTGAAGGTGCGCTGGTTGGCCTCGGCGACCGCGAACCATGGCACCCCCGTCTCCGCGGCGACGGCCAGGATCTTGTCGTCGATGTCGGTGATGTTGCGGGCGAACGTCACCTCGTACCCGGATCTGAGAAGCCAGCGGTAGGCGAGGTCGTAGATGACGCCGGAACGCATGTGCCCGATGTGGGGTTCCGCCTGCGGGGTGGCACCGCACACGTACATCCCGACCCGGCCCGGCTGGAGCGGGACGAACTCGCGGACGGTACGGGTGCCGGTGTCATATAGATGCAGGCTCACAGGCTCAAGGCTAGTAGATGTACCTCGCCGTACCGCCGGAAAACCAGGCCGGGGACGGCCCTGTGCTTCACATCGGATCAGCCGCGCGCCCAGGTCCAGGGATACTCCGGATCCTCGGACTGACGCGCGGCGGGCCCGAGCAGCAGCGGCCGGAACGTGTCGATCATGACCGCCATCTCGGAGGTCGCCGTCCGGCCCTGCCGCACGCCCTCGATCGCCGCCTCCACGGCACCCGGCTGCGGTCCGTGGGTGAATCCCGACGGGTGCAGCGAGACGGAGCCGACCTCGATGCCGGAGCCCTTCCGGGCCGAGTAGTCGCCGCCGACGTAGAACATCATCTCGTCGGAGTCCACGTTGTGGTGGTTGTACGGGATGGGGACCGCGTCCTCGTGGAAGTCCAGCGGCCGGGGGCAGAAGGAGCAGATGACGAAGTTGGGCCCCTCGAAGGTCTGGTGGACCGGCGGCGGGGCGTGCGTGCGCTTCACGATCGGCTCGAAGTCGTTGATGTTGAAGGCGTACGGGTACAGGTAGCCGTCCCATCCGACCACGTCGAAGGGATGCCGGAGATAGGTCAGGCGCGAGAGGCCGCCGCGATGCCGTACCAGGACCGGTACCTCGCCGCCCTCGCACAGCAAGGGCTCGGCCGGGGCCCGCAGATCCCGCTCGCAGTACGGCGCGTGCTCGAGGAACTGCCCGTGCTGCGACAGATAGCGCTTGGGCGGCCGGATGTGGCCGCGCGCCTCGATGACGAGGGCACGCACCGGGCCGGGAGCGTGGTCCCCCCCGGCCTCCGCAGCCTTGCCGGCGCCCCCGGGGACGGGCGTCCAGCGGTGGATCGTGCCCGTCGGCACGACGACGTAGTCGCCCTCCGACACGTCCATCGCCCCGTAGGCCGACTCGAACCTGGCCGAGCCCGACTGGACGTAGACCACCTCGTCCCCGGTGGAGTTGCGGTAGAGGTCGCTGCCGGAGTCGGCGGCCACGAAGGACAGCCGTACGTCGTCGTTGCCATAGAGCACCTGGCGGCCGAGCACCAGGTCACCACCCACGGGCAGATCCTGGGTCCGGCAGGCCCGCGGCTGCAGCGGGTGGTTGGGGCGCAGTTCGGCCTCGCCCACCGGATCCTGGACGCCCTCGCTCTTCAGGATCGCCGTCGGCGCGTGCCGGTGATAGAGGAGGCTCGAATCCGAGGAGAAGCCCTCCTCCCCCATGAGTTCCTCCGCGTACAGCCCCCCGTCCGGGCGGCGGAACTGCACGTGGCGTTTCCGCGGGATCTCGCCCACGGCCCGGTAGTACGGCATCGTCGCCTCCCGATCCGGACGTCTGTGTCCTGCTCAGTCTTGTTCAGTCTTGTTCACCGTACGACGATCGCCCCGAAGGCACGACACGCGAGGGATGGTCCGGGCCGGACGGGACCGGCCGGGCGAAGATAGGACCCAACCGGCGCCTCGTGGTCAGTCACCCCGCGGGGCCGATCGGCCGTCCCCACAAAGGTGACTCCCTCCCCCCCGAGATGAGTCAGATGTCCTCCGGTCCCTCCGGCCCCCCAGGGGTCGCGCGATATACGACGGCACAGCGACGGCTGCTCACGCTCTCGGCCGGCGTCGGCGTCGCGGTCCTCGCCGGTGTGTTCTTCGTGCTTACCTACGAAGACCTGCGTGCGCTCGTGCTCGCGGGGCGCGCGGCCAAGCGGTTCGCGTCCGCCTATCCGGTCATGTACGACGCGCTCGTGGTCGTGACGATCCTGTCCTTGGTCGTCGCCCGCCATGGCCGCTGGTGGTCCAGGTGGACCCGCTGGCCGCTGTTGCTCCTCCTGCTGGGCGGGGCCGCCGCGGCCGGTGTGCAGCGGGCGGTGAGGGGTTATGAGCCCCTCCCGGACCAGCCGCTCCTGGTCGGAGTCGCCGTGGCCCCGCATCTCATGCTGGTCATCGCGGTGTGGCTGTGGCTGACCATGTTCAAGCAGTCGCGGGCGGCGATGGCCCGGCGGAGTCCCGGGGCGCGGCCGCCGGCGACGCCCGTGACAGCGGCCCACGAGGCCGGCGGCGACGAAGAGCTCGTTCCCGGCATGAAGATCGCTGATCCGGTCACCCAGCCGGTCACCCATGCGGCGCCGCCTCAACGGGAGCAGCCGGGCCGAAGGCCGCCGGAGCCCTGGCTCGACGCCGGCACGACGCCGGCCGGCCGGGCAGAGACGCCGGAGACCACGCCGCTTCCGCCGGCGGCTCCCCTGAGCAAGGCGCCCCACGCACCCACGGCTCCAGCCGAGGCCCGGATCGCCGCGGACGAGGACCCGCGGGACCAGGAAGGTCACGTCCGCCTGGTTCGAGGCCCGGCCATCGGACCCGAGGCGGGTGTCCGTGAGACCCCTCCGTCCGAGGCGGCACAGGCGGAAGACAGTCCATCCGAGGCCCCTGAGCCCGAAGCCGGCCGGCCCGAGGCCCCTCGGCCGGAAGCAGTTCAGCCCGAAGCCCCTCGGTCCGAAGCCGCTCAGCCCGAGGCCGAAGAGGCGCGCGCTTCCGGCTCGGACCCCCTACCGGACACCGGCCCCGAGCCGGCGGTTCCGTCGGCTCCCCCGGCCGAGGTCGAACCGATCACCCGCGGGTCCGGCCGTCCCCCGGCCACGACCCGGCCGGACATCGTCGCCCTGGGCGCAAAGCTCTCCGCGGTCGAAGATCTGGGCGACGACATGGAACTCCAGGCCGTGGACCGGGCCGAGGATCCCGACGTCGGCGTCGGCAACGCGTCCGATCCGGACACGAGCCCGGGGCCCAGGTGGGATCGCCCGGGGACCGAGGACACCGGAGACGGCGCCCGGGCGGACGTGGACCGATGGAGCGTCACCGCGGCCGAGGACCTCGAGCGGCGGCCGCCGGATCCGGCCGTCGATCCGGCCGCCGACCAGCCGCCGCCCGGCCACCGGTCCTCGAACGGTGTGGAGGGTGTGGAGGGTGTGGACGGTGTGGAGGGCCCGCCCTCCGGCACCTTCCGCAGCTCTCCGACCCCGCCGAGGGACTGAACGACCGCCCACGCCGCGGCGGCCGGGGATCCCGGCAAAGGGCAGAGGCTGTTGCGACCATGCCTCGGCGCGGCGGGGTCCACACGGCTCCATGGACGCGCGTGACCGGAGACAACGCGGGGGGGGCGGACTTTCAAGCCCGCATGGATCAGACGCCGTCTGTGGGCGGATCAGGGACCGGGATGATCAGTGCGGTCGCTATGGCCGCGAGACCTTCGCCTCGCCCGGTGAGCCCGAGCCCGTCCGTGGTGGTGGCCGAGACGCTCACCGCCGCACCGCCGACGGCCTCGCTCAGCACCTTCTGTGCCTCTGCCCGGCGCGGCCCCACCTTCGGGCGATTGCCGATGATCTGGACGGCGACGTTGCCGATGGCGAAGCCGTGCTCGCCGAGCAGCCGGGCCACCTCGCCGAGCAGGTCGACTCCCGAGGCGCCGGACCAGCGCGGGTCCGCCGTGCCGAAGACGGCACCGAGATCACCGAGCCCCGCGGCGGACAAGAGCGCGTCACAGGCCGCGTGCGCGGCCACGTCTCCATCCGAATGGCCGGCCAGGCCATCGCCTTGACCTGACCATTCGAGCCCGGCCACATGCAGGGGGCGGCCGACGGCGAACGGGTGGACGTCGGTGCCGACGCCCACCCGGGGAAGCTGAGTTGTCATGTATTCGGTAAAAGGTCGCTGACGCAGGAAGCGCCTCAGCCGGTGAGGACTTCGTCGAGGAGTGCCTCGGCCTTGTCCTCATTGGTCTTTTCAGCCAATGCGAGCTCACTGACCAGTATCTGCCTGGCCTTGGCCAGCATGCGCTTCTCGCCTGCCGACAGGCCGCGTTCCTTGTCGCGCCGCCACAAGTCGCGTACGACTTCGGCGACCTTGTTGACATCCCCAGAGGCGAGCTTTTCAAGATTGGCCTTGTAGCGCCGGGACCAGTTCGTGGGCTCTTCGGTGTATGGTGCACGCAGCACCTCGAACACCTTCTCCAGCCCCTCCTGGCCCACCACGTCACGCACGCCGACGAGTTCGGCGTTGTCCGCGGGGACGCGCACTGTAAGGTCACCCTTGTCGACCTTCAGGACCAAGTAAGTCCTGTCCTCACCTTTGATGGTGCGAGTCTCGATGGCTTCGATCCGAGCAGCCCCATGGTGGGGGTAGACGACGGTGTCGCCGACCGTGAAAGTCATATGACAAGTACCCCTTCCGCTAAACCCAAGGGTAGCACGGGCTCTGCGGTGGCCGCACCGGCCTTAGAGACATATGCGCAGGTCAGCAGCCTATTGGGGTCTTGACAAAGCGCTCTGTCGATGTATCTGGACTTTCCCTTACATCACGTTTTCATCCCGCAACGCGACGGCAACACGATGGCGACACGCGGCGAGTCGCTCTCCGCAATGGCCCATAGGACCTTGGGACGGATCATTCGCACCGCCGCGGATGCGGCCCATACTGGAGATGAACAGGCCCGGCCACGTGAGCCAGCAGGCTGGTGAGCGGAAGGGCAAGGTGCGACGTGAGGCATAGCGGAGATCCCGACGACTACGGACTACCGCGCGTCGACATCGTGGTGCCCAATGACGCCCGGGAGCTCGACCGGGAAGTCCTCGCCTATCGCCGGGAAGAGCGCCGGCGACGTCGGCGCACGCGCTGGCAGCGGCTGGCCTCCCCGCTGACCCGCTACGGCCCGGCCGCTCCGATCATCGCGGTAGCGCTGCTCCTCGCCCTGGTCAGCGGCACACTGATCACCGTGTTCGGTCCCAGGCCGGCGCCGCGTGCGGCCAAGGCCCCGGTGGCCGAACGGCCGACCGCAGAGCCCGGTCAGATCGGCGGAGTGCTCCCCGACGGCCAGGTCACCGTGCCCGGCCACCGCAAGCTCCTGATCGACCTGCGCCCGGCCGTGATCGTGATCGTGCCGCCGGCCTGCCGCTGTGAGTCCACGGTGGACGAGCTCAGCCGCCAGACCGAGCGCTATCGCATCGGTCTCTATCTCGTGGCGGACCGGCGCCATCTCAAGAACAGCACCGACGAGTCGGCCAAGGAGATGCGAAAGCTCGCCGGAGCCGCGCGGCACACGGTGGCGATCGTCGCCCAGGACGACAAGGCCGTGCTGGCCACGACCTACGAGGCGACCGGCCTCACCGCGGTGCTCGTCCACACCGACGGCGTCGTCGCGGACGTCCTCCGGAATCTGCCGCCGGGCCGCAATCTGGACGACCAGCTCAAGCGATTGCAGAGCTGACCCGCCGGGCCCGGCCGGGACGGTTTCGCAGGCCCGCGCGAGTCACTCCAGGGCCCGTCCCGCTCCAGGCACCCCACCGCCGGGACACCATGGACAGTCGCTAACCTTCGGTCTGACGATCCGTCCCCCCGCACCCTTGCCAAGGAGATCGACGCCGTGATCCGCAACAGCCGCCGCGTGGTCGCACTCGCCATCGCCGGCGCCTTCACCCTCGCACCGGCGGTGTCCGGTTGTAGCGCCGGCAGATCCCCCGAGACCGCCTCGCCGTCACAGCTCACCGAGGGCGTCAATGTTGCGACCGACTCCGGGATCAACATCCGCAATCTCTTCGTGCTCGGCCCGACGCCCGGGCACAAACTGGCCGCCGGTACATCGGCCGCCGTCTACGCCGCTGTGGTCAATGACGGCCGCGACGGCAAGGCCGACAAGCTCGTCACCGTGAGCTCCCCCGTGTTCCAGCAGAGCGCCCAGATCGCCGGAGGCGGGCTGGATCTGCCGCCCGGGCAGCTGGTGCGGCTCGGTTCGGCGGCCCCGGAGGGCAAGGACGCCAAAAAGGCCGCGCAGCAGAAGGCCGGCGCGTCCGGCACCGGCAAGCCGGACGCCAAGTCCAGCGGGCAGCCCGGCGGCAAGCTCTCGGACGGGGCGGCCACCGAGCCCACGGCCAAGCCCTCCGATGCCGCGACGGAGACCCCGTCGGCCACTCCGTCCGGAGCGGCGACCGGCTCCCCCGCCGCGGATCCCACCGGCACGCCGGGCGAGGCGTCCACGGGCGGGCCCGACACTCGGTCGACGGGCCGGCCGGCCGTGATCTTGACCGGTCTGTCCAAGGACCTCCTCGGCGGCGAGTCGATCGAGCTGACCTTGCGTTTCGAGCGCGGCGGCACGGTCAAGGTGCTCGTCCCCGTCGTTCCCCATGCGGAGTCGTACCTCACCTACGCCCCGGCGGCCACTCCGACGAGCACGTCGAGCGCCGCTCCGGGGTCGACATCGTCGTCCGGTCCGGCCACGTCGGCATCCCCGTCCACATCGGCCTCCCCTGAGGCGTCGGGCTCCACCGGCCCGGCCGCCGGCGGTTCCCCGTCGCCGTCCTCGGCCGCCCACGGCTGATCTCGCCCGGCGGACCGTCGGCAGGACCTGCGGGCACGCGGCCGCGTAACGCAAAAGATCACGCCCCCGGGGCCGACCCCGGGGGCGTGATCTTTCGGATCCGTACGGCCGTACGGCCGCGGTCTACGGCTCGAACTTGTAGCCGAGTCCTCGCACGGTGATGATGTAGCGCGGCGCCGACGGAGTGGGCTCGATCTTGGCGCGCAGGCGTTTGACGTGCACGTCCAGCGTCTTGGTGTCACCGACATAGTCGGCTCCCCAGACCCGGTCGATCAGCTGCATCCGGGTGAGCACCCGCCCGGCGTTGCGGAGGAGCACCTCCAGGAGCTCGAACTCCTTGAGCGGCAGCTGTACGGACATGCCGCTCACGCTCACGATGTGCCGCTCGACGTCCATCCGGACCGGGCCGGCCTCGAGCGTGGCGGGAGCCAGCTCCTCGACGTCTCCCTGCCGGCGCAGCACGGCGCGGATGCGGGCGACCAGCTCTCGGGAGGAGAAGGGCTTGGTGACGTAGTCGTCCGCGCCCAGTTCCAGCCCGACGACCTTGTCGACCTCGCTGTCCTTGGCGGTCAGCATGATCACAGGCACATTCGATCGTGACCGCAGCTCCCGGCACACCTCCGTGCCGGGAAGGCCCGGCAGCATCAGGTCGAGCAGAACCAGGTCGGCTCCGTTGCGCTCGAAGGTGTCCAGCGCGTCGGGGCCGGTGGCCGCGATCGCGACTTCGAACCCCTCCTTGCGCAGCATGTACGAGAGTGCGTCGCTGAATGACTCTTCGTCTTCCACGACGAGCACACGGGTCACGGTGTGGCCTCCTGGACGGTTTCATGCGCAGGCGCGTTGAACAACGGCAGACAGAGCGTGAAGGTGGAGCCGGAGCCTTCCTTGCTCCAGACCGTCACTTCGCCACCGTGCTTGGTCGCGACGTGTTTGACGATGGCAAGCCCTAAGCCGGTGCCACCGGTCTGGCGGGATCGAGCCGGATCGACCCGATAGAACCGCTCGAAGATCCGCTTCAGGTCGGCTTCCGGAATGCCGATGCCCTGGTCGGTGACGCTGACCTCGACGTGCTCGGCGTCGGCTCGCCGGGTCGCGATCACGACCCGGGTGTTCTCGGGGCTGTAGGCCACGGCGTTGGTGACAAGGTTGCTCAGCGCGGTGACCAGCAGTTCCTCGTCCCCGCGGACCTCCAGGTCCTCACGTCCGCCACAGGTCAGCTCGATGTTCCTGGCCCCGGCCTTGAGCCGGCAGCGGTCGATGGCCTCGGCCACGACCTCGTCCAGTGCGACCGGCTGCAGCTGCGGCAGCGGCTCATCACCTTGGACCCGCGCGAGCGTGATCAGGTCGTGCACCAGGTTGGTGAGCCGTACGGACTCCTGCTGCATCCGGCCGGCGAAGCGGCGGACGGCCTCAGGATCGTCCGCGGCGCCCTCGACGGTCTCGGCCAGCAGGGACAGCGCGCCCACGGGAGTCTTGAGCTCGTGGCTGACGTTGGCCACGAAATCGCGGCGGATCGCTTCGACCCGGCGCATCTCGGTGAGGTCCTCCGCGAGGACCAGGACCAGGCCATGGGTGCCGAGCGGTGCGACCCGTACCGCGAACCAGCGTCCGTCGCGGCGGTTGCGCACCGAGCCGAGCTGGAGCTCGATCTCGCGGATCTCACCGTCGCGGCGCACCAGCCGTGCCATGGCGAGGAGCTCGTCGACCATCAGCCGGTCTCCGCTGACCATGCCGAAGGCCCGTGCGGCCGAGCTGGCGCGCAGCACACGGTCCTCGGCGTCGACCACGACGGCCGAGGAAGGGAGCACGCTCAGCACCGAGGCGACACCCGGAGGCAGCCCGGAGGTGGGCGCCTGGCTGGGCACAGCACTTTGAGCCCGCTCGCTCACCCGCACCGCCAATCCGGTCACCAGTCCGGTCGCCAGTCCAGCCACCACGGCCAGGCCGGCGACAACCTCGACTTCCACACTTTGGATCGTAGGTGCCATTCAAGGCGTTCATGCACCACAGTAGGACGTACCACGACTGCGTTCGCCCAGAGTTCACCTCTTTATCCGGGTTCGTTCACGCCCCAAAGGCAGGGTGTGTCCTGGATCATTCTGGGTTCACCCAGGCCCTATCACGGAAGGACTTCAATTGCGAGACGCCTACCACGAGGAACTCGACAGCCTCTCTCATCGGCTTGTGGAGATGACCCGCCTGGTGCGCTCCGCCATGGCTCGCGCGGTGACGGCGCTCCTCGACGCCGACCTGCGGCTGGCCGAAGAAGTCATCAGCGCCGACGAGCACGTCAACAAGATGGATGCCGAGATCGAGCAGAGTGTCTTCGACCTGATGGCTCGGCAGCAGCCCGTTGCGGGAGACCTCCGCACCCTGATCACCGCGCTCCGCATGAGCGGTGACCTGGAGCGGATGGGAGATCTGGCCGTGCACCTGGCCAAGACCGCCCGGCGCCGGCACCCCGAGTCGGCCATCCCGCCGGAGCTGCAGGCCACCGTCCTGGAGATGGGGCAGATCGCCGAGCGGATGATCGCCAAGGCGGGCAGCGTCATCGCGTCACAGAACGTCGAGCTCGGGCTGGAGCTCGACACCGACGACGATGCCATGGACCGCCTGCACCGCAAGCTCTTCGACCGGCTGCTCTCTCCGGACTGGAAGTACGGAGTCGAGCCGGCCGTGGACATCACCCTCGCGGGCCGTTACTTCGAGCGCTACGCCGACCATGCCGTGCATGTCGCCGAGGACGTCGTCTACCTGGTCACCGGCCAGCGCCCCGAGGAGATCATCGAGACTCTCTGAGGCCCGGCGGCGCCGACGACCGCGAGATCACGCCGGAGAGCCACCGCTCTCCGGCGTGATCTCGCGGTCGTTCGCGTTCGTACGGCCACGTGGTCGCATGGAGCCGGGCCGGGGACCCGGCTCCATGCCTCTTCGCACGGGCTCAGGACCTGACGGCGGCGCCCTGGTTCTTGACCGCCTCGATGGAGGCCTGGGCCGCTTCCTGGTCGAGGTATTCGCCGCCGCGCTTCAGTGGCGTGAAGTCATGGTCGAGCTCGTAGACCAGGGGGATCCCGGTGGGGATGTTGAGGCCCGAGATGTCCTCGTCGGAGATCTCGTCGAGGTGCTTGACCAGAGCGCGTAGTGAGTTGCCGTGGGCGGCGACCAGAACGGTCTTGCCGGCAGCGAGGTCCGGGACGATCACGTCGTACCAGTACGGCAGCAACCGGTCGACGACGTCGGACAGGCACTCCGTGCGGGGGATCAGCTCGGTGGGCAGACCGGCATAGCGCAGGTCGCCGACCTGGGAGAGCGGGTCGGTGTCGGCGATCGGCGGCGGGGGCGTGTCGTAGGACCGCCGCCAGGTCTTGAACTGCTCCTCGCCGAACTCCTCGCGGGTCTGGGCCTTGTTCTTGCCCTGCAGCGCGCCGTAGTGCCGCTCGTTGAGCCGCCACGACCGCCGGACCGGAATCCACAGCAGGTCCGCGACGTCGAGAGCGATATTGGCCGTACGGATGGCCCGCTTGAGCACCGATGTGTGCACGACGTCCGGGACGATGTCGTTATCCAGCAGGAGGTCGCCGCCGTTGGTGGCCTCGGCCTCGCCCTTCTCCGACAGATCCACGTCGACCCAGCCGGTGAACAGGCCCTCCGCGTTCCACACGCTCTCGCCATGCCGCAGCAAAACCAAGGTCGCCATGCGCCCGAGCTTATCGGCTCGTCCCGACGTCACCGCACGCCCTCGGCCGTGCCCGTCCGGGGTACGGACCGTGCGGGCACGGGCCGGGTCAGCGATGATCCGGGGCGGCGAACGAGGCGAACGCCTGGAGGTTCGCGAGGCTCTCACCCCGCTTGACCCGCCAGTCCCACTCGCGCTGGATCGAGGACTTGAAGCCGAGCTCCAGGGCCTTGTCGAAGTTCTCGTCGGAGTAGGTGAGAACACAGCCCAGCAGCCGGTCCATCTCCTCGGGACCGATCGACTCCAGCGACACCCGGCCGGTGAGATAGACGTCGCCGATCTCGTCGAGCGCGAAGCCGACGCCGTACATCCGGCCGTTCTTCTCCAGCAGGTAGCGGTAGAACTCGGCGTGGTTCTCGTCCGGCTGCCGGCAGAAGAAGGCCTCCACGTGGAGGCTGTACTCCCCGACGATGAGCCACGTCATCGTCGCGAGCTTGTGCTGTCCGGGGAGCTTGACGAGGTAGGCGCCCTCGCGCGGCCGCTCGTACTCCAGCTCCGCGGCCTCCAGGGCCTCTTCGATGACCCGTGAGGGGGCGCTCACGCTCCCATCACCGATTCGGTGAGTTCGATCTGCATGGCCCCGGTATACACCGAGAGCAGGCCGTCCACGGTGGAGTCCCATCCGAACGCGCCGGCGTGCCGTACGGCCCCGCGCGCGAGCCGGTCGCGGAGCCGCGGCTCGGCGACGAGCCGTCGCAGCACCGTGGCGTAGTCCGCCGGGTCGTGCCCATCGATCAGCACCCCCGACTCACCGTCCCGGACGGCGGTCGGCAGCCCGCCGACCGCCGCGGCCACGACCGGGGTCCCACAGGCCTGTGACTCCACCGCCACCAGCCCGAACGACTCATTGTGCGAGGGCACGACGGTGACGTCCGCGGCGCGGTACCAGTCGGCGAGCTCCTCCTGCGGGCAGGGCGGCTCGAAGCGCACGACGTCCGTGATGCCGAGCTCCCCGGCCAGCCGCTGCATCTCCTCCGGCCGGGCGCGGGCCGACCCGCTCGGGCCGCCGATCACGGCGACGACGAGGCGGCCGCGCAGCGACGGGTCGTCGGTCAGCATGCGGGCCGCGGCCCGCAGGAGCACATCGGGCGCCTTGAGCGGTTGGATGCGGCCGACGAACAGCAGGACGTGGGCGCCGGGCGGCAGGCCGAGGCGCCGCCGCGCCGCCCTGGCCGAGCGAGGGCGGAACACCGAGAGGTTCGCGCCGGGGGCGACGGTCTCGACCCGGCGGGGATCGGCGTCGTAGAGCTCGATGAGCTGGCGCGCCTCGTCGGGGGTGTTGGCGACCAGCCGGTCGGCCGACTCGACGATGTGCTCCTCACCGAGCACCCGGGCCCTTGGCTCCGGGGAGTCGCCCGCCGCGAGCGTGGCGTTCTTGACCTTGGCGAGAGTGTGCATGGAGTGCACCATGGGCACTCCCCACCGCCGCTGCGCCACCCAGGCGGGCTGGCCGGACAGCCAGTAGTGCGAGTGCACGAGGTCATAGTGCCCGGGATCGTGCGCCGCCTCGGTGGCGAGCACTCCGGAGGTGAAATCGCAGAGCCGGCCGGGCAGTTCGGTCTTGTCGAGCTCCTCGAACGGGCCGGCCACGACGTTGCGGACGAGGACGCCCGGAACCAGTTCGGTCACCGGCGGCAGCGCCCGCGAGGTCGCCCGGGTGAAGATGTCCACCTCCACACCCCGGGCCGCGAGCCGCTTGGCGACCTCGACGATGTAGACGTTCATGCCTCCCGCGTCGCCCGTCCCGGGCTGGTCGAGCGGCGAAGTATGCATACTGATCGTCGCGACCCGGGTCAGTCCCTGCGGCACAGGCAACACCTCCGATACGGAAACCCATTGGCCAGGTCGGCTGTTCCCGGGATAAGCCGGACAATACTGAATGTCAGGTCACGGACCCGGGGAGCGGCTGAGGCCGCGAGGACGGGGCTGGAAGGATGTGGGCGTGCGTAAGACGGCAGTGATCACCGGAGCAAGCAGCGGCATCGGCGCGGCGACCGCCCGCCGGCTGGCCGCCGAGGGATTCAACGTGGTCCTGGCCGCCCGGCGACGGGAGCGGCTGGACGAGCTGGCCAAGGAGATCGAGGACGCGGACCCGGCCGGACGGCCCAACGCGGTCGCGGCCATGACGCTGGACGTGACGTCGCAGGAGTCGGTGGACGCGCTCGCCGCCGCCCTCTCCGAGTGCCACGTGCTGGTCAACAACGCCGGTGGCGCGCTGGGACTCGACCCGGTGGCCGCGGCCGACCCGGCCGACTGGCAGTCGATGTACGACACCAACGTGCTCGGCCTGCTCCGGGTGACGAAGGCTCTGCTCCCCATGCTGATCGCGGGTGGCGAGGGCCACGTGGTCAACATCACGTCACTGGCCGGCCACGTCCCCTACGAGGGGGGCGCGGGATATGTCGCGGCCAAGCACGCCGCCGCCGCGGTGAACGACACGATGCGGCTCGAACTGGTCGATCAGCCGGTGCGGATCACCGAGGTCGCTCCGGGCATGGTGCGGACGGAGGAGTTCTCACTCGTTCGCTTCCGCGGCGACACGGACAGGGCCGACAGGACCTACGCGGGCGTTCCCGACCCGCTCACCGCCGATGACGTCGCGGACTGCGTCGCCTGGGCGGTGACCCGCCCGGCCCATGTCAACATCGACCGGATCGACGTCCAGCCGCGGGTCCAGGCGGCGCCCTACAAGGTCCACCGCGTGACGTCCTAGCGCCGGTCCATGATCCATACCCAACCGCCGCACCGGCCGCCGGCCGTACCCCTGTCCCGGCTCGCCCCCGGACGGGGCCACGGGGCACGGCGCCGCCATGCGACCCGGCCGGAGGGTGTGATCACCCGAGGCACCACGGCCCCGAACCGGCTGCGCCGCGTCGACCGGTGGATCGCCGCCACCCAGGGGTCCCGCCTGCGCTCCGCGGACCGGCCTCTGGTCGTCGACCTGGGCTATGGCGCCTCGCCGGTGACCTCCGCCGAGCTGTTCGACCGGCTCCGCACCGTGCGTCCGACCGTGGAGGTCGTCGGGCTGGAGATCGACCCCGTGCGAGTGGCCGCGGGCGAGGCGTTCATGGCCGCGGCCGGGCATCCGGCGACGGGCGGCCTGTCGTTTCGGCGGGGCG
Source organism: Actinomadura sp. (assembly GCA_036008685.1). GTDB lineage: Bacteria > Actinomycetota > Actinomycetes > Streptosporangiales > Streptosporangiaceae > Actinomadura_C. The sequence goes on from DASYNF010000198.1 coordinate 32,893, forward strand.
GGTTCGAGCTGCCGGTCGGCCGTCCGCCGACCCTGGTGAGGGCCTTCAACGTGCTGCGGCAGTACGACGAGGCGGCCGCCTGGGAGGCATGGGACCGGTTGCGGTCGGGCCTCGCCCCAGGCGGCCTGCTGGTCGAGGGGACCTGTGACGAGATCGGCCGCCGCGCCGTCTGGGTGTCACTCGGCCCCGAGGGGCCGCGCACCATCACGTTCGCCGCCCGCCTGTCCTCGCTGGCCCGCCCGTCCGAGCTGGCCGAGCGGCTGCCCAAGACCCTGATCCATCGCAACGTGGCCGGTGAGCCGGTGCACGCCCTCCTCGCCGACCTCGACCGATGCTGGGCCGCCGCCGCGCCGCGGTCGGTGTTCGGACCCCGGCAGCGCTGGCTCGCGGCGGTGGAGTCGCTGGCCCGATCCTGGCCGGTCGAGACCCGCCCGCCCGCGGGCGGGCCCAGGCGATGGCGCCTCGGCGAGATCACGCTCCCGTGGGAGGCCGTCGCACCCTCCTAAGGGTGATCTCGTGCCCCTGTCCTGATCTCGCGGTCGTTCGCGTGGACGACCGCGAGATCACGACACGGAGGGGCGGACGGATGTGGGCTGGGCAGCGGATAAGCGGAGAGTTACATTGCTGTCCGGCCCCCGACGAGGAGATCCCCTTGCTTCAACTCGATCTGGCGACCTTGCACGAGGCGATCGCCGCGGCCGTACCACGGCGGGAGTGCCTGGTGTGGCGGGATCGGCGCCTGACCTGGCACGAGGTCACCGAGCGGACCCGGCGGCTGGCCCAGGTCCTGCACGCCCACGGGCTCGGGGTGCACGGACGGCGCGGTGACCCGTGGACGTCGCCCCACGACCACCTGGCGTTGTATCTCCACAACGGGCCCGAATATCTCGAGGGCCTGCTGGGCGCGCACAAGGCCAGGGTCGCGCCGTTCAACGTCAACTACCGCTATGTCGAGGACGAGCTGGCCCATCTCTTCGGGGACGCCCGGCCCCGAGCGGTGATCTACCACGCGCGCTTCGCGGCGTCCCTCGGCCGGATCCTGGATCGGCTGGACGGTGAGGTGCTGCTCCTGCAGGTCGCCGACGAGTCCGGGGCCGATCTGCTGCCCGGCGCCCTCGACTACGAGGCCGCGCTGACCGCCGCGTCCGCCGAGCCACTGGGCGTACGGCCGAGCGCCGGCGACCTGCACATCCTCTACACCGGCGGAACCACCGGCATGCCCAAGGGCGTGCTCTGGCGCATCGGTGACCTCCTCAACGGCCCGCTCGGGCTACGACGCCGGGACGGCACCGTGATCACCGACCTGGGGGAGGCGGTCGAATCCGCCCGGACCGCCCACCACCGCGTGCTGATCGCACCGCCGCTGATGCACGGCACGGGGACCTGGTCGGCGCTGGGCGGCTGGTGCGGCGGCGCGACCGTGGTGATCCCCGATCGCGTGGACCGGCTCGACGCCGGGGACCTGCTGAGCGTGGCGGCCCGGGAGGGCGCCACCCGGCTCACGGTCGTGGGCGACGCGTTCGCCCGGCCCATCGCCGACGAGCTCGACTCCGGGGCCCACGAGCTCTCGTCGCTGCGGCAGATCCTCAACTCCGGAGCGGCGATCAGCCCCGGAGTCAAGCGGCGGCTGACCTCCGCACTCCCCGGCACCAGGATCGTGGACGTTCTGGGATCCTCGGAGACCGGCCTCCAGGTGTCCCGCAGGGGTGCCGCGGACGGCCCGTTCACCCCCGCTCCGGGGGCGGTGGTGCTGAGCGGCGACCGGATCCGCACGCTGTCCCCGGGCGAGGACGAGATGGGCTGGCTCGCCAAGGCGGGCGCGATCCCGCTGGGCTATCTCGGGGATCCGGACAGGACGGCCGCCACGTTCGTCTCGGTGGGCGGCCGCCGGCTCGTCATCGCCGGGGATCGGGCGCGGCTGCTGGCCGACGGCACCATCGAGGTGCACGGCCGGGAGGCCACGACCATCAACACCGGAGGCGAGAAGGTCTTCGCGGAGGAGGTCGAGAACGTGCTGCGCGGGATCGAGGGCGTCTGCGACGCGCTGGTGATCGGGCGGCCGAGCGAGCGCTGGGGCCAGGAGATCGTCGCGGTCGTACGGCTCTCGGCCGGCCGGACCGACGACCAGCTCCGCGCGGCCTGTGCCACGCAGCTGGCCCGCTACAAGCTCCCGAAGGCCTTTCTGCGGACCGAGGGCGATCTGCGCCTGCCCAACGGCAAGGCCGACTACGCCGCGGCCCGCGCCGTCGCGAGCCCGGGCCGGGAGGCCTCATGACCGATGTGGGGCCGCTGATCAGCTCCCGCTCAGCACCCGCTCGAAGACCGAATGGATCCCGGCGGTGAACAGCACGAACCTGATGTCCGTGAGGTTCGCGGGGGTCTCGTGGACCGTCGTGATGGCGATCCGGGCCGCGTCCTCGAGCGGCCATCCATAGATCCCGGCCGACACCGCCGGGAAGGCGATCGACGTCGCGCCCAGCTCATCGGCGACCCGGAGCGACTCCCGGTAACAGGAGGCCAGCAGGTGTGAACGGTCCTCGGTCTTGCAATAGACCGGGCCGACCGTGTGGATCACCCAGCGGGACGGCAGGTCACCGGCCGTGGTGGCCACGGCCCGGCCGGTCGGGAGGCCTTTCCCGTAGTGCCCGGCGCGCAGGGCGCGGCACTCCTCGAGGATCATCGGCCCGCCCCGCCGGTGGATGGCCCCGTCGACGCCTCCTCCGCCGAGCAGGGAGGAGTTGGCCGCGTTGACGACGGCGTCCACGCGCTGTTCGGTGATGTCCCCCTGAATCAGTGCGATCGTCATGGCTCACCTCCTGGTTCCATCGAAGCACGCCCTGATTCCAGAGAAGCACGCTCCCGTCCGTCCCGCTGGAACAGGAGGTACAGCCAGGCCAGGGAGGGGAGCAGGATGATCCCGCCCGCGCCGAGGGCGATCAGCACCACCCGCAGCACGGCGTCGTGCGCGGCGGCCGCCTCGAAGTCCAGGTCGCTGAGGTCGGCCGCGCCCCACAGAACCGCCGCCGCCGCGAGCGCCGCGGTGACCCGTACGGCCAGATAGCGCCGGAGGAGCAGCAGGACCAGCGAGACGACCCCGGCGACGGCCGAGAGCCAGATGAGCGGTGAACGCACGTCCAGGACCACGGCCCCGGGGAGCGCCAGCACGCCGACGGTCACCCCGGCCGCGAGCGCGTACAGCCGGAACCGCTCGGTGACGTCCCGGCCGGCGAGGCGACGGGCGTCCGCGGTCAGATAGACGGCCGCGAGGTAGGAGCACAGCACTGTGGTCAGCAGGCCCGCACAGAGCCCTTCGATGCTGAGCCAGCTCGTCCGGCCCGCCGTCATCGCACCGGCCACCGCCCCGAGGCAGTAGGGGGTGAGCGCCGAGGAGATCCCGAACGCCAGGGCATAGCGGCCCCCGCCCGGCACCGCCTTCCAGAAGACGAACGCGCTGCCGCGGATCACGATGCCGAGGGCGGCGAGTGAGAGCGGCACCCAGTACTCCGTCATGATCGAGGCGAAGATCGGCGGGAAGGCGGTCCACGTCATCACCATGACGAAGATGAGCCAGACGTGGTTGGCCTCCCAGACCGGTCCCATCGCGTGCTCGATCACCTCCCGCTGCGCGCGGACAACCGCGAGATCACGGCCGGGGGCCGGGGCGCGGAGGCGGCGGTGGGCCAGCAGGTGCCACGCCCCGGCGCCGAAGTCCGCGCCGCCGAAGAGGAGGTATGCCGACAGGCCGGCGAGCAGGAGCCCGAGGCATATATCCGTATATGTCATTCCTGCTCACCCCGGCCATCCGTCACCGGGCGGCGCATGCGCCGTAGGACGCTGACCGTCGCGGCCGTGAGCAGGGCGTAGACCGCCAGCACGATGACCAGACCATAGCGGAGCCCCGGCGAGGGATTGACCGCCTCGCTGCTGCGCATCACGCCGTAGACGATCCACGGCTGCCGGCCCACCTCGGTGACCGTCCATCCCGCCTCCATGGCGATGGCGGCGCCCACCCCGGCGAGCGTCGCGGCACGCAGCAGCCAGGGCGGCCAGGCCGAGGCGGCCCGCCTCCGCTCGTTCCCGTCCCGGAGGCCCCGGTCGCGCCGGGGCCACCGCACCTCGTGCCGGTTGCTCCACCACCACCATGCCGCCAGCGCCAGCAGGCCGGTGCCTATCCCGATCATGAGCTCGTACGCGATGTGGACCACGGCGTCCGGGGGCCGGACCTCCGCGGGCCAGGCGTCGAGGCCGCGCAGCGTCGCGTGCGCGTCGAACCTGAGCATGATCGACAGCGCGTTGGGGATCTCGAAGACGCCGACCTTCAACGGCACACCGGCCTCGGTGCGGGCGATGCCCTCCATCGCGGCGAACTTGATCGGCTGCCGGTCGGCCACGAACCGTACGGCCCAGTCTCCGACCAGCACCTGCAGCGGAGCGAGCACGGCGCCGAGTGTGAACGGGATCGCGAACCCGAGCCGGTGGTAGCGGTCCACCACGCCGCGGCGGCGGTCCCGCAGGAGCGCCACCGCGTAGACCGAGGCCACGATGAACGAGCACACCATGAGCGAGGCGACGATCAGGTGCGCCGCCTGTGGCGGGGTCGCGGGGTTGAACATGGCGCTCAGCGGACGTACGTCCGTGACCTTCCCGTCGACCAGCCGGAAGCCCCGGGGCTGGTTCATCCATGCGTTCACGGTGACCACGAAGAACGCCGACAGCAGCCCGGAGACGACGATCGGCACCCCGGTGAGGAGGTGGACCTTCGCCGGCAGCCGGTCCCGGCCGTACAGATAGATGCCGATGAAGATGGCCTCGATGAAGAACGCGATGCCCTCGAGCGCGAAGGCCGCGCCGAAGACCTGGCCGTAGGTGTCCATGAAGCGCGGCCACAGGGTCCCCATCTCGAACGACAGCACGGTGCCCGAGACGGCGCCGACCGCGAAGAGCACGCCGGTCGCCTTGGCCCAGCGCCGGGCCAGCTCCCGGTAGACCGGATCCCCGGTGCGCAGGGCCCGCCAGTCCGCGAGCAGGGTCAGCGCGGGCAGGCCGATGCCGATGCTCGCGAGCACGATGTGGAATCCGAGGGTGAAGGCCATCTGCGTGCGGGCGGCGGCGAAGTCGGCCGGTGCCGCGCCGGCGGCGACAAGATCCATATCTCGGATCGTATTACTACGCCTTGTAGTACTAAAGGCTGTAGTACTACTGTGTGTCGCACCTCACATCCATAGCCGGTTAAGCTAGGGCCCGTGAAGGGATTGGGAGAGCTTGAACGCGCGGTCATGGAGGTCCTCTGGGCACACGAGGGCGCCGGGGGCCGGCCGGCGACCGCCCGGGAGGTGGGCCATGCCCTCTCCGGAGAGCGCGACCTCGCCTACACCACCGTGATGACCGTGCTCGACCGGCTCGCCAAGAAGGGCTTCCTGCGGCGCACCCGGGACGGGCGGGCGTGGCGCTATCGCCCCGCGGCCAGCCGGGAGAGCTACGTCACCGAGCTGATGCTCGGGGCCCTCGACCTCACCGGCGACCGGGACGCCGCGCTCGCGCACTTCGCCCAGTCCGTCTCCGGCGACGAGGCCGAGGTGCTGCGCCGGGCACTGGAGGACCTCACCCGGAAGGAGCCCCCGGGATGATCGGTGCCGCCCTGCTCGCGGCCATCGCGGCCGGGACCGTCGCCGGGGCGCACGTCCTCTCCGGCGCCCGCTGGCCGTGGCGCACGCCGCGCACCGCGATCGCACTCTGGCAGGCCCTGGGGCTGGCCTGGGGGATCGCCACGATCGGCACGCTGCTCAGCGTCGCGCTGCTCCCGTACGGCGACGGAATCGCCGGCGGGCTGCACCGGCTCACCGAGGACTCGGGGACCAGGCTCGGGGTGCCGCAGCTCGTCGCGCTGCTGTCCGCGCTCGGCATCGCCGCCGTGCTGGTCGCCATGCTGCTGTTCGCGGTGTTCCGGGTCGTACGGGCCCGCCGCAGGCACCGGGCGCTACTGGCCCTGGTCGCCCACGGAGAGCCGGACGGCACCCTGGTCCTCGACCACCCGGCCGCGGCGGCCTACTGCGTGCCCGGGGTCCGCTCCGCCAAGGTGGTGGTGAGCGCCGGGACCCTGCGGCTGCTCGACCAGGCCGAGCTCGCCGCCGTGCTCGACCACGAACGGGCACACGCCCGCGAAAGGCACGATCTCGTGCTGCTGCCGTTCTCCTCGCTGCGGCAGATCTTCCCGCGCTTCGGGCTCGTCGGGCGCTCACTGGACGCCGTGGAGCTGCTCATCGAGATGGCCGCGGACGACCGGGCCCGGCGCCACCGGCCGCCGCGCGAGCTGGCCACCGCCCTGCTGCGCTTTGCCGCGGCCCGGCCCGCCGCGGCTCCCTCGGGGGCGTTGGCGGCGATCGGAGCCCGGGACGCGCAGGCCTCGCGCCCGCCGGCTCCCGGCGGGTCCGAGCCGGCGGGCCCGGTGGCGGCCGGCGCCGGTTCCGCGGCCGGCCGGACGTTCTCCCCGGACGCGACGGCGGCCAGCCCGGTCCTCGCGCGGGTGAGCCGCTTGGTGGAGCCCGCACCCTCGGGCCCGGTGACCCAGGTCGCGGTGCTGGCCGCCGCGAGCCTGCTCGCCGTCATCCCCCCGCTGCTCTACGCGCTCCCTCGCTAGGGGGCGCTCCCCCGAGGGGGTCCGTGCTCACGCGGACTCGGGCTCCCGCGCGGTGGCGGCCGGAGCGGCCCGCCGGCTGCTCCGGCCGGGAAACCACCAGTTCGCGTGCCCGAGCAGGCTCATGAGGGCGGGCACCAGCACCAGCCGTACGATCGTGGCGTCCACCGCGACGGCGGCCGCCATGCCGAGCGCCATCATCTTGACCATGGAATCCTGCTGCGGCAGGAAGCTCGCGAACACGAAGATCATGATGAGGGCCGCCGAGCTGATCAGCCGGGCGGTCGAGCCGATTCCCGTCACCACGCTCCCATGCGGGTCGTTCGTACGGTCGTATTCCTCCTTGATCCGCGACAGCAGGAAGACCTCATAGTCCATGGAGAGCCCGAAGACGAGGGCGAACATGAACAGCGGCACGAAGGACACGATGGGCGCCGGCCGGTCGAGCCCCAGCAGCTCGATGCCCCAGCCCCATTGGAAGACGGCGACCACCAGCCCGTACGACGCGCCGATGGACAGCAGGTTCATCAGCGCCGCCTTCAGCGGCACGAGGATCGACCGGAAGGCGATGACCAGCAGCAGGAGGGACACGCCCACGACGGCGGCCATGACGGTCGGCATCCGGTCCCGTACGACATCGGCCATGTCCATCATGGCGGCGTTCTCTCCACCGAGATGGACGGCCGCGCCCGGATGACGCTTGGCGACCGCCGGGATCTCGGTGCCGCGCAACCGGTCCGCCAGGGCCATCGTCTCGGTGGCGTGCGGTGAGGACCGGGGAACGACGGTGAGGAGAGCGGTGTCGCCGCTCACCATGGGAGGGGCCACGGACGCGACGCCGGGCGTCCGCGAGATCTCGGCGCTCAGGTCCTTGGCGAGCCGCTGGGCCTGCTCGCTCGGCTTGCGGGGAGACCCCTGACCACCCTGGGCGGCGCGGGACTCCGGTGCCTTGGCCACCACGATGAAGGGGCTGTAGCGACCGGGTCCGAACTCCCGGGCCACGACGTCGTAGGCCTGCCGGGCCTCGTTGCCCACCGGCATGGTGCTGTCGGCCATGACGCCGAACCGCAGGCTCAGCGTCGGCACTCCCATGAGCAGGAGCACGGCGATCGCTCCGATCGCGTAGGGCCAGGCGTGGCGGTCGACGTGCCGCCCCCACAGCTCCCACCGGGAGCCCGTGACCGTGCGGCCGTGACCCTCACCGCCGGAGCGACGGCGGCGCCGCGGGCTCGGGAGCTTGTAGCGGTCGATGCGGTCGCCCAGGACCCCCAGGACGGCGGGCAGCAGCGTCAGCGCCGCGAGGACCATGAAGGCCACGGCCACGGCGGCGGCCATCCCGATCCGGCCGATGAACGTGATGCCGGACAGGAACAGGCCGCAGATCGCGAAGACCACCGTGCCACCCGCGAACACCACCGCGTGGCCGGCCCGGGCCATGGCCTCACCCACAGCGGCCTCGATGTCGTCGGTGTGGGCCAGCTGGGCGCGATAGCGGGTGACGATGAACAGCGCGTAGTCGATGCCCGCGCCCAGCCCGAGCATGGCGGCGATCAAGGGGGCCGTCGGGTTCAGCTCGAAGAGCGAAGCCCCGAAGTGGATCAGCGAATAGGCGACCGCGAGACCGCACAGCGAGATGAGGATCGGGAGGCCCGCGGCCAGGAGGGAGCCGAAGGCCAGGAGCAGGACGATCAGAGCGAGCACGAGGCCGAACGCCTCTCCGGCGCCGGCCCTGGGCTGGTTGATGATCATCGCCGCGATGCCGCCGAACTTCACGTCCAGCCCGGCCTGGGTCGCCGGGCGCACCGCCCGTTTCAGGTTGTCCAGATCCGGCCGGTCGACGTCGCCCATCGTGCCCTTGAACGAGACCTGGACGGCCACGGCGTTCTGGTTCTTCAGGCCACCGCCGCCCTGGGCGTAGGGGTTCGTGACCGAGGCGACGCGATCGAGCTCGGACAGGTTGCGGATGGCCTCGCGGAGGCCGGCCTCGACCCGCGGCTCCTCTGGACGGGCCTTGGCCGTGCGGTCGAAGACGACGGTCGCCGTCGGCCCCGTCATCGCGGGGAAGTCCCGCCGGAGGGCGTCGGTGACCTTCTGCGTCTCGGTTCCGGGCAGAGCCCCCTGCTGGACGAACACGCCGCCATGGGAGAACCCCGCATAACCGGCGCAGAGGATGAGGACGAACCACACCACGAAGACCGTCCGCCGCCGCCGCACGCACAAGCGGCCGAGCCTGTCCAAGAATCGCGTCACCAGCGAAGAAAACCACGTGGAGTGCAATCTTGCAACATCTGCAACTTTGCGTCCATGTTATCTTCGTGATGTGGATCACGTCGAGGCGCTGGGACTGCGCGAGCGCAAGAAGCTGCGGACGCGGCAGGCCATCGCCGCGTCCGCCCTGCGGCTGTTCGCCGAGCATGGATACGACGAGACGACCATCGCCGACATCACGGCCGCGGCCGACGTGTCACCTCGCACCTTCTTCAGCTATTTCCCCAGCAAGGAGGATGTGGTCTTCGCCGAGGTGGACGACCGGCTCGCGCAGGTCCGGGAGGGACTGACGCGACCCCGGCCCGGGGAGAGCCCGCTCGCCGCGATCCGGCGGAGCGTCGTCGACGTCATCGAGGCCCTGGCCACGCAGCACGGCGAATTCGGCGCCACCCAGGTGCGGCTCATCTTCGAGCGGCCGGCTCTGCAGGCGCGGGCGCAGCAACGCATGCACGACGCCCAGCAGGAGGTCGAGGAGCTCGTCCGGGAGCTCTGCCCGGAGATCGGGGAGACCGACGCCGTCGTCGTCTCCGGCATCGCGATCGGCGGCATGCAGGCGGTGGTCATCCACTGCCGCAGGTACGGCTACGAACCCGCGGACATGCGGATCGCGCTGGACCGGGCGCTGGACATCATGGAGCACGGGCTCGCCTCCGTCTCGGCACTCGCCCACCCCGGTGCGCCGGCCACGGCCGGGCCCTGATCGCCCGCGGACTCCCCCGTCACGAATAACCCCGCGATCGCCCGGGCGACCGCCTCGGACTGAGTAAAATGCGGACCTGTTCGGGACGATTTCCTCGAGTCTGGGATGGAGTACGGCCGCACCCCATTCGCCTAGCGATCGGCCAACGGATCAGAGAGAATCCGTACGCCCGTGGCGGCCTTTCCCCATACTTGTCTCCCAAGGGCTCGCGTGACCTGCAGGTCCACGCCATCTCCGGAAATCACGGTCATGTCGGTAGAGAGGTCTTGCAGTATGCGGCGTTTGGTCTCGTACGCCCTTGTGGCGATCCTGGCCCTGAGCGGCTGCACGGCCTCAGCCTCACAGTCACCGAAGGCCAAGCCGAGGAGCGCGACGGGGGCCGGCGCGGAGGCGGGCGGCGGACGGCAGGGCGGGAAAGCCGGACAGCCGGAACGGGCTCCGGTCGTGATGGTCCTCGGGGACAGTTACACGGCCGGTATCGACGCCACACCTCCCGAGGCCACCTATGCGGCCGAGACGGCCCGCAGGCTCGGGTGGCAGATCATCATCGCGGGCCACCGGGGCACCGGGTTCGTCGCGCCGGGACGCATCGGCAAGTCGTTCTCGATGTTGTACGAGGAGGAGCTGGCCTGGCGTCCCGCGCCGGACATGGTGATGGTGGTCGGCGGCCACAACGACTGGGGGCACGACCCGCTCCTGGTGGAGGCCTACGCGCGGGAGCTGCTCACCAAGATCCGGACACGCTGGCCGGACGCGGCCGTGGTCCTGACCGGGCCGATGTGGGGCGGCGACCCACCGCCGGCGAGCCTGAGGGTCCGTGACGCGCTGAAGGGCGTCGCGTCAGAGCTCGGACTGCCCTTCATCGACCCCCTCGGAGAACGCTGGATCACCGGCGGCGTCCGTCGTAAGAGCGGGAACGCCAGGCTCTACATCCGCCGGGACGGCATCCATCCGAACCCGGCCGGCAACCGCTATTTCGCCGACCGCCTGGTCGCCGACCTTCGCAGGCTCGGCCTCGACCGGCCGCACCCGCCCAAGGGAAGACCAGCCGCATCCGCCCAGGGACAATGAGCGGGCCGGGGGCCTACCAGGGGCCGTAGGGGCCGGAGCCGCCGCGCCCGCCGCGGTATCCCTCGACCGCCGGCCGTACGTCCGCGAGATAGACGGCCGCGGCGATGAAGGCCGCCACCGGCAGAATTCCCAGCAGCAGGTTGATGGGCGAGAACCCGACGAGCGGTGCGGCCGCGTGGGCGAACCCGAGCGCGGCGGCGGCACCGAGGATGATCGACCACCACTGCTTCGTGAGCTTTCCGGCCGAGGTGTAGGCACCGGTCGGCCGGCGGAGCGCGTCGACGAGCGCCCAGGCCTCCATGACGAAGGCGATGACCAGGAGCAGCCAGAAGAAGTAGTGCAACAGGTTGAAGCTGGCGTTCACCGGCGATCAGTGCTCCTGTCCAAGCGGGCGGCGCCGCCAGGTCGCGCACGCCGCAGGATCCGTCGTCCGGCCCAGCCTATGTCAACGAAAAGCCCGGCCGGGGGCGATCCCGGCCGGGCTCCCCGCGAGACGGGACCTCAGTCGCCGACCTTCTTGGCGGCGCTCTGCGCCGCCTTCTTGGCCGTGGCGGCCCTGGCCCTCGCGCTGCCCGCGGCGGCCCTCCCGGTGTCCGCGGCGGCCCTCACGGTCTCGGCGGCGACCGCACCGGTCTCCGCGGCGGCCGCACCGGCGGCCGCACCGGTCTCCGCGGCGGCCGCACCGGCGACCGCACCGGTGTCCGCGGCGGCCCTCCCGGTGTCCGCGGCGGCCCTCACGGCGTCCGCGGCGGCCGTACCGGGCTTGGGCTCCGAGATCTCTGGAACGTCGGCCTCGACCCGGTTGACGAGCGTCCTGCCGCGTTCGGCCAGTTCGTCGATGACCTCGACGACCCGGGTGCCGAGCTGGGTCGCGTAGGCGACCGCGGCGCTGGGCAGGTCCTTGGTCTCGACCTTGTCCTGGAGCTCCTTGATGTTCTCCTGGATGTTCTCCTGGAGCCTGGAGGCGTTCTCCTTGGCGGTGTCCTGCAGTCTGTTCACGCGGACGGGAACCTCGCGCAGCTTCTCGACGGCGAGGTCGACCGCGCCCGCTCCCGCATGGACGGCCTTGTTGTCCCGCAGCTTGGTGGCTAGCGTCATCCGACTTGTTCCTTCCCTATATCGTGCTCCGAGTCTTCGTGCTCTGGGTCATTGCCGGCTGTTGCGTTCTCCCGGGCGAACGACAGGTAGATGTCCAGCAGCACCTGCTTCTGCCGTTCGGTGAGGAGGAGATCGGCCCGGATGGCGGCCTGCACATCTGTGTCCGCCTCGCGATCCTCGAGGATGCCGGCCTGGACGTACAGCACCTCAGCGGAGATCCGCAGCCCTTTGGCGATCTGCTGGAGGATCTCGGCGCTCGGCTTGCGCAGACCCCGCTCGATCTGGCTGAGGTAGGGGTTGGAGACACCCGTAGCCTCGGCCAGCTGGCGCACCGAGATCTTCGCCCGCTGCCGCTGCTCCCTGATGTACTCCCCGATGGAGCCGACCTTCGAACTTGCCATGTCTCTACCGTGCGCCAAATTGCTTGCAATTGCAAGCGCACTGGCTAGCACTTTGCGTGAGGCTCCCCACAGCCCGGGTGGGAGGACACCGGCTCGCGGCCTCCCCGGGCCCCCGGGCCCCCGGAGAAGGGGACGGGAAGGAGCCGGGAAGGGGGCCGGGAAGGGAGAAGGTCTGGGGGACCGCGCTCAGGAGACCCGTGCCGCCGGGGCCGTCCACGTGTTGCACACGGCCGTGGTGGCCCGCGTGTAGCCGAGGTTGAGCCAGCCCGCGTAGTGCCCGTTGCTGCCGTGATCGCGCGAGTCCGGATCGGAGCGGTCGTCGCCACGGCCGTACGAGTCCCGCAGTGCGACCCGCCACTGGCCCGTGGTGACGGGGAAGGTCTGCCGCACGGAGGCCATGAAGACCCCGGCGAAACACTGGGCCTGCAGCTCACTGCGCCGGGTGATGACGTTGCGGTCCTCGGCGGAGGTGACCGACAGCCGCCGGGCCCGGCTGTAGGCCAAGATCCCCGACTCCTCCTGTACGTGGTGGGCGTATTCGTGGGCGAGGTTGCGGGCGTAGGCCACGTTGTAGAGGACCGGCAGGTTGCCGGCCGAACGCTGGGCATGGCCGCCGACGCCGATGTAGATCGCGTTGTTGAGCGAACAGTAGAAGGCCGCCGCTCCGGGAGCGGGATAGTCACCGCACGGGCTACGACCGGGTGTGGTCCAGAAGACCCGCTGCGGCGGGCTGAAGCGCAGTCCCGCCCGGCTGAAGGCGGTCGACCAGGAGCGGTCGAGGCAGTTGGTCGTGGTGCCGAGGAAGGCCTCGAACGAGGAGCCGTCTCCGGGAGTGATCTGCCGCCCCACACAGCCATCGCCCGAGATGGGCCCGACCTGGTACAACGGGTTGCTGATCGCGGCCTGCGCCCCCGTCGCGGTGCGGCCGGCCGGGCCGCCGGACCGGCCGCCGAGCCCTCCGGCCGGCGACGCCACCGCGGATCCGCCCGAGGACGCGGCTCCCACCGCGGCCATGACGACCACCGCGGCTCCGATCAGCAGCGCTCCGATCCCGAGTGCGAGCACCAGCAGCAGGCCTCCGCCACCACGGCCGTGCGGTCGCGGCCCGGCGTAGTGGTAGGCGGGGGGCGGTGGTCCCCACTGGGCCGCGGGCGGGTGGAAAGGAGGAGGTACGGGCGGGCCCGGGGGTAGGGGCGGACCCGGAGGAGCGGGCGGTGGCGCCGGGGGGCCGAGCCGGCCGGCGGGCCCGTACGAGGCCAGGGGAGGGTATGGGTCGTTCGGCCCTGCCACCACTTCATTCCTCCTCCGGTAACCGTCCTAGGGCATCCGTTTACCAGAAAACCGACTCATGGAGGCTAAATCCGCTCAAATCGCGGCCATCGTGAGCTATGAGATCGTCGACCGGGGGGCGGTCCAGGTGTTGCAGACCAACGGATCCGGGTGGTGGAAGCCCTTCTCGACCCAGCCGACGTAGTGCCGGCTCGACCCGTGGTCGCGCTCGTCCACCGGCTGGTGGTCATCGCCCCGGCCACCGACGTCGGCGATCATCGCCTGGTACTGCCTCGCCGTCATCGGGAGGGCCCGCCGCTCCGCCCCGAGGAAGACGCCGGCGAAGCACTGCGCCTGGAGCTCGATGCGCCGGCTGGCGTCATTGCGCACGGCGGCCGCCGATCCCTCCATCCGCTGGTGGCCGTACGCGAGGATTCCGGCCTCCTCCTGCACGTGGTGGCCGTACTCATGGATGATCACGCGGGCGTAGACGGCGTAGTTCGACACCGGCTCGTTGCCGGCCGTGTCGATGATGTCGCGCAATCCCACGTACATCGCGTTGTTGGAGGGGCAGTAGAACGCCGCCGCGCCCGGCTGTGGATAGGAGCCGCACGGGCTCCGGCCGGGCCGGGACCAGAAGACCCGTTGCGGCGGGGTGAACCGCAGGTCGGCCTTGGTGAACTGCTTCCGCCACGAGACGTCCAGGCACCCGGTGAGCACGTGCATGAACCGGCGCATCGACTCGCCGCTGCCCGCGGTGATGCGCGGGACACGGCACTGCACCGAGCCGAGCGGCCCGGTCCGGTACAGGACGTTGTCCGTGGCCGCCGCGGGGCCCGCCATGCCGCCTCGGGGGCCCGGGCCGCCGCTCTCCGGATGCTGCCGGCCGAACATCGCCACGGAGACGATCACGATGACGAGCACGCCCGCCGTGGCACCGAGGAGGCCGACCACGGTGCCGCCGGCCGTGGACGAGGACGTGCGCCGGGAAGCCCGGGAAGGCAGGACATAGGGTCCCCGGTCCGGCCGCGGTGCTTCCGGTGAGACTCCCGGCCGCGGGGGCGGCGGGCTCTGCGGTCCCGGCGACCCGGCTCGGGGAGGAGCCTCGGCCGGCCCGCCCGGCGGCACGTACCCACCGTCCGGCCCACCGTCCGGCGAGGGGTACGGGTGATATTGGCGGACCATGATGAAAAATCATGGCATAACTGTTAAAGCAGGTGATGCAGCCTCGCAGGTCAGCGCCACAACATCGCCATCTGAGGTCAATTCCGGGCGGCCCCTTACTGGACATTGCCCCCAATCCATCCCTGACCGGTACCATTTCCGCCCATGCTGCTGCGCTCGCTCGTCGGCTCGATCGCCATCGTGGGTTTCCTCGGCGTGGCCACGCCGGTGGCCGCGGACGCTCGCCTCCTCGGGGACGAGCGCGTCGTCAAGGACGACGTGAACCTCACCGTCGGGCCGGACGGGGTCGTGCACGCCAAGGAGACGATCGTCTACGAGTTCGCGGGCGGCCGCGAGATCGAGCGCTCCTTCGTCACCAGGACCCGGTACGACGACACCCGCGATCGGCTCTTCGAGATCGAGAACGTGAAGGCGTCCAGCCCCGACGGCGGGCCGGCCAGGTCCTCGCTGACCCGCGAGGGCGACCGTACGGTCGTACGCCTGAGCGGGGGCGGGCCGCTGACGGGCCGGCGCACCGTCACGTTGCAGTACGACGTCCTCGGCGGCATCTCGCCCATGGGCGGCGGGGACGAGCTGCGCTGGACGGCCGTCGGCGGCTGGGCGGTCCCCGTCGACTCCGCCAAGGTCTCGGTCGAGGCCGGCGCGGTCGTGCGCAACCTCAACTGCTTCGCCGGCGCGCTGAGCAGTTCGGTGGGCTGCACCCAGTTCTTCACCAACCACACGCACACGCGGGGCGAGTTCGCGCAGCGCGCCATGCTGCCGCAGGACCACATGACCGTCGTCGTCGGCTATTCGGGGGGCATGAGCAAGGCCGAGCCGCTGTTCGAGAAGCGGCACACGCTCGCCACGGCCTTCACGGTCAACACCGTCACGGCGGGCTCGCTGCTGGGGCTGCTGGTCCTGCTGCTCGGCGGCCTGGGCCTGCTCTACCAGTTGCGCGGCCGGGACGCCCGGACGGTGAGCCAGAAGGCCGCCGAGGGGGATCACACCCCGGTGGCGGGGATGTCCTTCGAACCCCCGGACGGCGTGCGCCCGGGCCAGATCGGCACTCTCATCGACGAACAGGCCGACGTCATCGACGTCACCGCCACGATCGTCGACCTGGCGGTGCGGGGCTACCTGCTCGTGGAGGAGCACGCCCGGGACTGGTCCCTGCGCAAGCTGGAGCGCCCCACCGACGACCTGCTGCCGTACGAACGGACACTGTTCGACGCGCTGTTCTCGGGGCGCGTCTCCGTCCGGCTGTCCGAGCTGGGCGGGACGTTCGCCGCCGACCTGGCCAGGGTCCGCGGCGCGCTCTATGACGACGT
This sequence comes from Actinomadura sp., assembly GCA_036008685.1. Lineage (GTDB taxonomy): Bacteria > Actinomycetota > Actinomycetes > Streptosporangiales > Streptosporangiaceae > Actinomadura_C. The sequence continues at coordinate 48,829 of DASYNF010000198.1, forward strand.
GGTCAGGCAGGGCTGGTTCACCCGCAGGCCGGACACGGTCCGGACCCGCTGGACGACGATCGGCATGGCGCTGACCGCCCTCGGCGTCGTCGGGACCGTCGCGCTCGCGCTCTTCACCGACCTGGCCCTGACCGGGCTGGCGGTGGTCATCGGCGGTGCGGCGCTGTCGGTCGGCGGGCAGTACATGCCCGCGAAGACCTCCCGGGGTGCCACCGTGCTGGCGCACACGATCGGGTTCCGGGCCTACCTCACCCGTGGCGAGGCCGCGGATGTGGAGCCGCGGCAGCGGATCGCGATGTTCTCGCGCTACCTGCCGTACGCCATCGTCTTCGACAACGTGCAGAAGTGGGCCAAGACCGTCGAGGACGCGGGCGCCCGCGCCGAGGGGGCCGACAACCTCTACTGGTACGAGGGGCCGGCCGAGTGGGACCTGTCGAGCTTCGCCGACTCGATGCGCACCTTCACCCTGGCCACCTCCGGCGCGATCTCACAGGCCCGCCAGTTCCGCGGCCTTCCCTGACCGGCCGAACCACCGCTGTCCGAAATGTGTCGAATCCTCCCCCAGGGTAGGGATCACTGGAGGGGGTGGTGAAGCGTGGGGAACCTGGCAGAGACACTGGGCAACAACTATTGGATGGTCATAGGCCCGTTGGTTTTCACGCTGGCCCTGGCGATATGGATCTGGCTGGTGGTCTCGGCGACGCGGCGCGAGCGACGCTACACCCGGAGCCGCGGTGTTCATGCCCGCGGTGGAGAGAGCCGGCGGGGGCCGGTGCGGGGGGGGATCATCGAGGGCAGCCCCGTCCAGCGCAACAGCCGCGAGGAGGCCCCGCGACGCGACACGGAGTGACGGCGCCGGGGACGCTGAGAACGGACGCTGCCCCGTCAGGGGAGACGGGGCAGCGTCCTCGTCCGGAGGGCGGACCCGGATCAGCGGCCACGGATCCCGAGGAACCGACGGGCCTCGTCGGCCGGCATCGGATCGCGCTGGGCGAGGCGGGCCAGGGTGGCCGCCCGCTCGACCAGCTGGACGTTGGCGGTGACCGGCTCACCCTTGCGGTAGGTCAGCGTGTCCTCCATCCCGACGCGCAGGTGGCCGCCGCTCGCGAGCGCGGCGTACATCACCGGCAGTGACGTCCGGCCGACCCCGGTGGCCGACCAGGTCGCCCCCTCGGGCAGGGCCTGGACGGCCGCGACGAGCGTCCGGGTGTCCCCCGGCATTCCGCCGGGGACGCCCATGACGAGGTCGCAGTGCACGTGACCCCCGTACGGCGGGCCGTATCGGTCCAGGAGCCGGTGCAGGGCCGTCACCTGTCCGAGGTCGAACAGCTCGAATTCCGGAACGATCCCGAGCTGCTGTGTGCTCTGGTAGAGCTCGACCATGAACGGCCACGGGTTCATGAAGACGTCGTCGCCGAAGTTCACCGTGCCGCATGTCAGCGAGCACGCGTCCGGCTCGGCGTCGAGGACCCGCAGCCGGTGCTCGTACGGATCGGTCACGGCACCGCCGGTGGACAGCTGCACGATGAGGTTCGTGCTCTGGCGCAGCGCCTGGACGGTGTCACGCAGCCGGGCCGGATCCAGTGTCGGCCGGGCGTCGTCATCGCGGATGTGCACGTGGATCACCGCCGCCCCTGCCGCCTCGCACTCCTTGGCCGTCTGGACCAGTTCCCCGAGGGTCACCGGCAGGGCGGGGACGTCGGACTTCGCCGACTCGGCGCCCGTGGGCGCCACTGTGATGAGCGTCGTTGCTCCCATGACCGGCAGAATGCCTCTTCATGAGGGCAGTCGTCCAACGGGTGAGTCAGGCGAGCGTCACGGTCGAGGGCCGGACGGTGGGAGCGATCGAGGAGCACGGCCTCGCGGTCCTGGTGGGGGTGACCCACGAGGACACGACCGCGCAGGCCGAGAAGCTGGCCGCGAAACTGTGGGGGCTGCGCATCCTCGACGGTGAGAAGTCGTGCTCGGACGTCGGTGCGCCGCTCCTGGTGGTCAGCCAGTTCACGTTGTACGGGGACACCCGCAAGGGCCGGCGGCCGAGCTGGACCGCCGCGGCGGCGGGCCCGGTCGCGGAGCCGCTGGTCGAGGCGGTCGTGGCCGCGCTTCGCCGGCTCGGCGCCCGGGTGGAGACCGGTGAGTTCGGCGCCGACATGAAGGTCGCCCTGGTCAACGACGGCCCGGTGACCCTCGTCCTCGACGTCTGAGCCGCCCTGGGCGCGGGCCGCGCTGAGGAAGGCCCCCGTGCTGCCAGAGCCCCTCTGCTCTCAGAGAGAGTGGTCTCAGAGATAGCGGAGATAGCCGAGCACGGTGCCGGCCACGGCGGTCAGCGTGACCGTCGCGGCCAGGATGAGGACGACCCGATCGATCTCCGAGAGCCGCCCGCGTACGGCCGGTGAGACCACCACCACGCCGGTCGTCCGGTTCGGATCCGGCTCCACCGGCCTGCGCCGGGGGTTGCGGAACCCGACCGTACGCCACAGCGCGTCGGCCTTCACGGACTGATGCTCCACCGTGCACGCGAACAGCCGGCCGCGCACCGGCTCGACGCAGGAATGTCCCTGGCGGGTGATGATGCGGCACACCGTCGGGACGAAGCAGAACTCGTACAGGCACCAGAACAGGAGGAGCAGAACCGCGAGCCGCCAGGAGTTCAGCAGCAAGGCGACGGCGCCCGCGCAACCGAAGGCGATCCACCACGCGAACGCGGGTTCACGCCATCGTCGCCGCCGTCGGCCCATCTGGTCTTTCCCTGCGAGGAGAGATGCGTCTTCATCCGGGTGAGCAACCATCGACAGAGACCACCTTCTCACTCGAGGGCCCGCTGGTCCTCGTCCAGAGACGCCGGGATGTCCAGTATGCCCCGGGAGCCGGGAGTCCTACCCGCGCTGTGCGGCCGTACGCCGGATCCCGATCTGGACGTTGGCTCCCGTGTCGGGGGACACGATGGTCTCCTGCGCGGCCGCGACGCCGTCCGCGAGCAGCGGCGCGTCCACGGGGACATTGCGCTTGACCAGCGCGAGCGCGATCGGCCCGAGTTCGTGGTGCCGTGCCGCCGAGCCGACGAAGCCGACCTGGCGCCCGTCGAGCTCCACCGGATCACCATGCGACGGCAGCCGGTCGACGCTCCCGTCCAGGTGCAGGAAGACCAGGCGGCGCGGGGGCCTGCCCAGGTTGTGCACCCGGGCGACGGTCTCCTGACCCCGGTAGCACCCCTTGTTGAGGTGGACCGCGCTGTCGATCCAGCCCACCTCGTGGGGGATCGTGCGGTGGTCGGTGTCGAATCCGAGCCGGGGCAGGTGCGCGGCGATACGCAGGGCCTCATGGGCCCAGAGACCCGCCGGCCGCCGCCCCCAGTCCCTCGTGAGGTCGGACCGGGCGATGATGAGGTCCTCGCCGAGGACCAGGGCGTCCTTCGGCGGCTCGGCGCCCGGCGCGGTCACGACGGCGTGGGAGTCGGTCACGTCGGCGACCTCGACCCGCAGCATGAACCGCATCCGCTCGAGGAACTCCACCAGGGCCCCGGCGGTGCCGGGCTCCACGTGGGCCCAGACCGCCTCACCGTCGTCGACGAGCCGCAGATGGTGCTCGACGTGCCCCTTCGGGCTGAGCAGCAGCGCCTGCGCGGGCTGAAAGGGCTCCAGTCCCTCGAGGTGCTGGCTCATGAGACTGTGCAGCCAGCGCAGCCGATCGGGACCGGAGACCCGAATGACCCCACGGTTGCTCCGATCCACGAAGGCGCGCCCGGAGACGAGCGCGCGCTGTTCCTGGGACGGCTCCCCATAGTGCGCGGCGATCTCCTGGTCCGGTGTGTCGGCGGCTACGGCTCCGGGTGACTCCAGCAGGGGGCTCTTCATGCTCCCAGGCTACGCGTACCGCCACCCGTGAACGTCTGCGCGATCACGGGGTCCCGGAGACCGTCCTGGCGCCACAGGCGCTACAGCACCCGTGCACGGTGAGATGGTGCACGTCCGTCTCGAAGCCGAACTCCCGCGCGAGGACCTGGACCAGCCCGTCGGCGACCGTGGGGGTGACGTCCCTGACCTCGCCGCACTTGCGGCACACCAGATGGACGTGCTGGGCGTCGGCCGCGAGGTGATAGGTGGGCGGGCCGTGACGGAGGTGGGCGTGCTTGACCAGGCCGAGCTCCTCGAGCAGCTCGAGGGTGCGATAGACCGTCGAGATGTTGACGCCCTGCGCCGTGCGCTGCACCTGGGCGCAGATCTCCTCGGGGGTGCCGTGCTGAAGCGCGGTGACCGCCTCGAGCACGAGCTGACGCTGGGGGGTCACCCGATAGCCACGAGCCCGCAGCTCCTCCTGCCAGGTGTCGGCCATGCCCAGAGTCTATGGCCCGCCGTCGTTTCCGGATCGCCCCGAAAACGACTTGCCCGATGTCCAGGGCTCGCATAACGTGCGGATTACGCAGGAAGGAGGTGGTCCAAGACATGAGTTCTTCCAGGACACGCGAGGTGGCTGTCCGCTAGTCGCCGTCCGTCTTGGTTCCGCCGCCCAGCGGCGGACAGCCGGTCGCGATGGTGGCCGGCGAATACCGAACAGACACCCGGTCCCCGGACCGACGGGTTCGTCCTGCCCGTCCCCCGCCCATGCGGGAAGGTCCGGGGATCGTCTGCGTCCGGGGGCGTTCCCGGATCGTTCCCGGATGCGGTCCGGTCAGCCGACCCGCTTGAGCTGTGCCGAGAGATGCGACTGCAGACTCTGGCCCTCCGCCGCCAGGTCATAGGCGTAGCCGAGATCCTCACCGATCAACCCGTACAGCCGTTTGCCCGCCGTGACCTCCTTGGCGGTCTCGGTGCGGGCGACCACATCCGTGCTCATCTCCGCCCGCGTCCCGGTCACCTCGCCCAGGTAGATCTCGGCGATACCGGTCGGGTGCGCGAGGATCACCTCGAGCCCGCCACCGGGCCGAGGCCGCCAGTAGCCGGACTCCAGCGCCAAGGGATCCCCCAGGTTGCCCTCCTCGTCCAGCCGCCACGTGCGGCTGTTGTAGATGAGGAAGGGCTTGCCGATGTGCGCGAACGAGATCTCCTGGCCGAAGTGGAAGCTCTCGGTGCCGGGATAGCCGCCGACACCGGCCCCCTCCCACTGGCCCAGCAGGAACTTCAGCGGCTCGAGGTCGGGGTGCAGCTCAGTCTCCATGTTTGAAAAGCCTAGCGGCGTCACGCGCCTGGCCGGATGTCGCTTCCGCGTTCGGAGCGAAGATCAACGAGCCCGGAACAGCAGCACGACCAGAAACGCGGCCAGCACCGCGCCGAGTCCCAGCACGAGGACGAGCACCACGACGTTCACCATGCCGATCACGGCCGGAGTTTAGCGAGCCGGGATGGCGAGGTCGTACTGGCCAAGCCCGCGAGGTACCCCTTCCTCATCAGTGCCACACCGAAGCGGACCGGCGCTCCCACCGCACCTGAACCGCCGGAGTAATCTGCCGATATGGCGAGATCACTAGTGATCAAGGCGACGTCCGGCGCGGATGGCGCGGAACGATGCAACCAGGCCTTCACGGTCGCGGCCGCGGCCATAGCCAGCGGGGTGCCCGTGTCGCTGTGGCTCACCGGAGAAGCGGCCTGGTTCGGCGTGCCGGGCAAGGCCAAGGAATTCGAGCTCCCGCATGCCACACCCCTCGAGGACCTGCTCGCGGTCGTGCTGGCCGGCGGCCAGGTGACCGTGTGCACACAGTGCGCGGCACGCCGCGAGATCGGGCCCGAAGACCTGATCGAGGGCGTCCGCATCGCCGGCGCCCCGACCTTCGTCGAAGAGATCTCGGCCGAGGGCGTCCAGGCCCTCGTCTATTGACCCGCGGGAGCCCCGGCCCCGGCGTGGTCTCGCGACCGTTCGCGCCGTCCCGCCACGCCCTTGCCGATCGGGTGCCGATCAGGTGCCGACCAGGTGGCGATCAGGCTCGCATGGTCTGCCACTGAGCGGACATAAGCCCGCCATGCTGGTCAGCACGCTGCTGTTGTTCGGCTCCTTCCTCATCCTCCTCCTCGGTGCGTTCGTGTTCACCAACGCGGTCGAGTGGGCGGGGGTCCGGCTCCATCTCGGCCATGGGGCAGTAGGCAGCATCCTGGCAGCCGTCGCCACCGCGATGCCGGAGTCCCTGATCCCGGTAGTGGCGATCATCGGGGGCGAGACCGGTGCGGAGATCGCGGTGGGAGCCATCCTGGGAGCGCCGTTCCTGCTGTCCACACTCGCCATGGCTCTGTGCGGCGTGGCCGCACTGATCTTCCGCAACCGCCGCGGGCGCGCCGACCTGAAGCTGGACCGGCACACCATGGCCCAGGACCTGATCGTGTTCATGTGCGCGTTCGGACTGGCCGTCGCACTCGGGCTCGTCAGGTCCAGGGAGTTGCACATCGCGGGTGCCGTGGTGCTGGTCGTGGGCTACGGCCTCTACGTGTGGCGGACGATCACACGCGGCATGGCGCAGGGAGGCGAAGAGGAGCCCAGCGCGCTGTTCTTCCACCCGAGCAGGAGGACACACCCGCCAAGGAACATCACGATCATCACGCAGGCGGTGGCCAGCCTGGTGCTGTTGCTCGGAGGGGCCCAGCTGTTCGTCACCCAGGTCGAGCACATCGCCAGGGGGCTCCAGATCAACGCCCTGGTGCTGGCGCTCGTGCTGGCTCCGCTCGCGAGCGAACTCCCGGAAAAGCTGAACAGCGTCCTATGGATCAGTCAGGGCAAGGACACCCTGGCACTCGGCAACATCACGGGGGCGATGGTGTTCCAGTCGATGCTGCCGGTGAGCGTCGGCCTGCTGTTCACGGAGTGGAGGCTCTCCGCACCGGCCCTCATCGCGGCCGGCGCGGCGCTGACCGGCAGCGCGCTCGCGCTCGTGACGGTGCTCCGGACGGGCAGGTTCACACTGCCCTTCGTGGCGGCCTGGCTGGCCCTCTACACCAGCGCGATCGCGGTCATCGTGACGACGCCTTCGTGATCTCGCGGTCGTCCGCGAGATCACGGCCGGAGCCGGAGGGTCAGGTCAGGACGGCGTTGAGGCGTTCCTGGCGGAGCCGCCCCGCCCAGGAGTCGTCGAGCGGCCGCAGGTCATGGCCGACCGCCCAGCGCAGCAACAGGTCGGCGAGCGCCGGATTGCGCACCAGCGCCGGTCCGTGCATGTACGTCCCGACGACGTGGTCGCGGTAGGCGCCCTCGTGACCATCACCGTTGCCGATCCCGTGGAGGGTCCTGGCGAGCGGCCGGACGCCCTGGCCGAGATGCGTGACGCCCTGGTGGTTTTCGAACCCGGTGATCGGTGGGAGGCCGAGTGCCGGGTCCACCTCCCCCACGATCTCGCCGACGGCCCGCCGTTCACCCCGGGTGCTGCGGATGTCGAGAAGCCCGAGGCCTTGGAGAGGCTGTCCCTCTTCGCCCCCGAACTCGGTGCCGAGGAGCTGATAGCCCGCGCACACCGCGAAGATCACCGAGCCGTACTCGGCCGCGCGGGCCAGTGCTCCGTCCCCGCGCAGCCGCTGGGCGGCCAGGATCTGCGGCCGGTCCTCCCCGCCACCGAGCAGGTAGATGTCACCGTCGACCGGCACCGCCTCGTCCGAGCGCACGTGCACGGTCTGCGTGGCGATGCCGCGCATCCTCGCCCGGCGTTCCAGGACGATGCAGTTGCCCTGGTCCCCGTAGGTGCTCAGCAGGTCGGGGTAGATCCAAACGATCTTGATCCGGTCAGAGGGCACGGCCGTACCTCGTTCGAATGTTCTGGAAGGCGGTGTAGTTGGCGATCACATCAAGCCTGCCCGGGGGCACGGCCATCACGGCCTGCTCGATGTCGTCGACGAGGGTGAACTGCACGTCGGCCGCCTCCAGCCGGGTGGCCAGGTCGAGCCTGCGCTCTCCGGTCGCCCAGACCGGGCGGCCGCGCAGGATCCGGTAGTCGACGTCCCACAGCCACGACGTGTCGCGGCCGTCCGGACCCTGCGCGTTGATCGACAGCACGACCGGTCCCGGAGCGGGTTCGAGCACGTCGAACGACTCCAGCCAGCCGGCGGGGTTCTTCGACAGCAGGAGCCGGATCTGCCGGCCCGCGTGTTCGACGGTGGTGTAGCGCCCGGCCACCGACTTGACCTGGCCGAGCAGGGGCATCGCCGCGTCGGGCTGCACGCCGAACTGCGCCACCACCGCCAGGGCCATCGCCCCGTTGGAGCGGTTGGCCCGGCCCGGCAGCTGCAGCGAGAGGTCGAAGGTCCGCCCGTCCGGGGCCGTGACCCGCCCGCCGTGCAGGATCCAGTCCGGCTTGGGGCGGGCGAAGTGGCACTCCCGGCACGCCCACTCGACGCCTTCACGGTCGAGCGGCCCACCGCACTCGGGGCAGCACCACGAGTCCTCACGCCAGTGCTGTCCGGCGGCCACCCAGGTCACGCTCTTGGCCGTCTGCGCGCCCCAGGTCACGAGCGGGTCGTCACAGTTGGCGACCACGTGGGTGTCGGCGCCTTCCAGCGCCTTACGCCATTTGCCCGCGAGCAGCCAGATCTCGGCCGCCCGGTCCATCTGGTCGCGGCTCAGGTTCATGAGAAGGACGACGTTGGCCCCGGTCTCCCGGAGCACCATCGGGACGTACTTCTCGTCACACTCGAGCACGCCGTACCTGGCACCGGGCGCCGACGCCAGCGCGGACACGTGCCCGGTCGGCATGTTGGCGCCGAAGGCGTTGGTCGCCACCTCACCGAGCCCGCTCATCGCCGAGGCGATCAGACGGGTGGTCGTGGTCTTGCCGTTCGTGGCGCTGACGAGTACGAGGTTGCGGTCACGCGCCAGCCGGGTCAGCAGCTCGGGGTCGAGGGCGAGCCCGATACGCCCGCCGATCACCGAGCCGTCACCGCGCCCGGCGAGCCGCGACATCCGTGAAGCAGTGCGACCGAGCGCAACGGCCAGTTGCGCACGCAGCGGAAGATCGCTCATATGCTCCCGTTCTCTATCTGGGGGCGTCTGAGGTAGTGGCACTCAGACGGCGATAGAGCGACTCTAGTCGCTGCCCCGGCAGGTTCGGGGCAATGGCCACAATCATGACTTCTCTCAGGTGCAGGTCATACCACGAGCTCTCGTACCTGGTGCCGAAGCCGTCTCGGCCGCGGCGAGCACCGCGGCGAAACGGTCGTTCGGCTCGATGACCACCGCCCGCGCATGACCACTCCGGATCAAGGCCGCGTTGACGAAGACCCCCAGGTGACGGCCGCCTCCGGGGCGCCCCGGATCTGCCCCCTCGTCTGTCCACACGTATCCGAGACGCCGGCCGTAGGGATCGAACGGCTCACGGTCGGAGGCGACGTGGAGGACCGCGCCCGCTCGGATCAGCTTGGACAGCGCCCGCTCGGCCGCCCGGCCCGCGCAACCCTTCGCGCCCGCGGACCGGCGGAGCCGACCGTACGTCCGGGGCAGTTCGGGGGCGTCGACGCCGATGAGGCGCAGCCGGAGCGGACGACCGTGTGAAGACACGACCAGCGTGTCCCCGTCCACGACCCGTACGGCCCTGACCCGCACGGTGTCGCGGGGCCGCGGGACCGAGGTCCGCCGGGTCACCGGAGGCCGTCTCCCCTCGTGCTCAGGGTCGTAGCACAGAACCCGTCCACATCCCACGACCGACACGGCGAGGACGAGGAGTGTCATAGGTCTCACTCCCGCACCGTCTCAGCGTCCACCGACAATACGGGCGGGTCCGCCGACACGCCGGTCTGCGGAGCATGAAGGTTGCGCGACAATGCCAGGATCGGACAGCGACGAGATTCGCCGGACAATCCGAACAACAAGTCCGACGCACACGCGACCCAGTAGTTTGTCAGGAAAAGCGGCGACAAGGCGAGGTCTAAAAGCGATGCAGTGCCCGACGTGCGGCAAGAACACGCCTGGGACGCTGAGCAGATGCGTTCGTTGCGATGCCCCAATCTCCCAGCGGCCGCCGGAGACTCCGGCCCAGGAACCGCAGGCGCATCACGCGCCGCCGGCGGGGGGCGCTGATCCTGTGGCAACGCAGCAGTTCGGCCACGGCGAGGAGCCACGGAACCCGGCCCCGGCCTCCGAGGCGGACCGGGATCCACAGAGCCCACCCGGGTCCTACGACAGCGGTCCGCAATCGTGGACGTCGGACTCCGAGGCGATCGAGCGGTGGGCCTCCGCGACCCCTCTGACCGGCGGTACGGGACATACCTGGTCCTCATCGGCCGAGACGGCGGCGGCCCAGCCCGAGCAGGCCGGACAGGCCCCGGCCGATCCGTGGTCGCAGGACGCGGGAACTCAGTGGTGGTCTCCGGAGCCGGACTCCGCTTCCGCGTCCCCGGGCGCGTCCGGCTGGTCCCCACCGGCCGACCCGCCACATCCGGAGCCGGAACGGTCCGCGGCGGCCCATCCGGCGAGCGGGGCGAGCGAGGGGGAGCCACCGTACTCCGTCTCCGGCCACGGGACCTCGGACCACTCTGCCCCCGACTCGGTGGACGCCTGGTACGCCCCGCCATCGCCGGCCGCCGGCCGGCCGGGGGGCGGCGAGTCCACACAGTCCTGGTCCTCGGACTCCGACGCCCCCGAGCCGGACGAGCCCGGCGGCGGCACGGATCAGAGCCATCAGCCCGCGAAGGACGCACGGTCCCGGACACCCGACATGGGCGCCACCCAGGTCTGGTCACAGGTGCCGGCCTCAGGCGCCGGCGACTCCCGGCGGGGACAGGGCGGCCCCGGGACCCGGGACGGCGAATCGGCGGAGTCGATCGTCCCGGACTCCTGGTTCGCGGGGTCACAGCCGGGACCGCGGCCGCCTGCCGAGCAGTGGCCGCCGCACCCCGCGGAGCAGTCACCCCACCCCGCGGAGCGGTCGCCGCAGCCCGCCGAGCAGTGGTCGCCCCACCCCACCTCGGAGCAGTGGTCGCCGCAGTCCTCGGAGCAGTGGTCGCCCCGGCCCGCGGAGCAGTGGTCGCCGCGGGCCGAACCGGCGAACCAGGGCCCATGGGGGGCACAGTCCCAGCCGGGCACGACATCGGCCTGGGGGGCGCAGCCGCACAACGGTCCCGGGGCCATGCCACATCACGACAACGTGATGCCGGGCCAGGGTTTCTCCCCCTCCCCGCACCAGGACTTCTCCGGGCCGCAGCACTACGGCTATCCACCCGCCGAACAGAAGCGCGGCCGGGCGGGCAAGCCCATGATCCTCGGCGTGGCGGGCCTCGTGGTGGTCGCCCTGATGGCCGTGGCCTTCGTGATGTGGCCGGACAGCCCCGAAAAGCCCGAGAGCCGGCCCACGCCTGCCGCGGTCACCTCCTCGGCCAAGGCCGACAATCCGGTGGCCCGTAAGCAGGCGCTGACGGTCAACTCGTTGCTGAACGCCAGCGCCGCCAGCCGAGGCGAGCTGGGACGGGCCCTCGTCGCGGCGAAGCAGTGCAAGGGACTGCCGGCGGCCATCCAGGCCATGAAACGGGTGGCGCAGCAGCGGCAGCTGCAGATCAGCCGGACCAGGCGTCTGCAGGTCGGCTCGCTGTCCGGCGGCACCCAGCTGCGCGCCCATCTGGCCAAGTCGATGCAGATCTCCCTGGACGTGGACAAGGCCTACCTCAGCTGGGCTGAGCATGCTTCTCACGGCTGCAAGGGCAGACCCAAGGGGGACGCCAACTATCGGCGGGGCGGCCAGTTGTCCAACCAGGCGACCGTGACCAAGCAGCGGTTCGCGGCGCTGTGGGCTCCCGTCGCCACCGAGCAGAAGCTGCGCCCGCGGACGGCCAACCAGTTCTGACCCTCGAAGGCCTGATCCGCCGCGAAGACACCCGACGCGGGCCCGACGGCGGATCAGGCTCTCAGGTCCGCGCCGAGCTGACGGACCGCCTCGGTCAGCACTCCCACCGTGGTGACCCGGGAGGCGAGGCGCCGCAGTGCGTCGGCCAGCCGGCTGTCGTCACGGTCGCCGCAGCCGGCTTCCTCCCTGATGTCGGCGAGGTCGCGCCGGGCCTTACCCGGTTCGGACAGCGAGCTCGCATGCCGGGCGAGGAGCCGTTCCAGCCGGTCGAGCGCGTCCACCACCTGCGGGGAGGTCCCGCCGGGCCGTCCGACCCGGCCGATGAGGTCCCCATCGCCTATGTCGAGCCCTGGGCTGTCACCGATCATGGCGATGCCTCCAACAGGACGGGAAAGGGCTGAGCGAGCCCATCTGCTCGCGGCCGTGGCGAGGATCGTCTCGACGCCCGCCGGCGGCGGTGTCCACGGAGAAAGGACCTCACCGGGCCGCGGTCACCGTGGATCGGCATGTGCTCTTGGGTCAGGATCCGCATCACCGCGGTCGAGAACCGCCGCGGACCCGTGGCGGCGTCCCCTCTGGGGTGAAAAGCCGCTCTAAGCTCAGATGATACGCCCGCGCGAGCGGGCACCCCCGAGAGGCTTTACGGGGTCTCGGGCTCGCCCGGGTCGTCAGGCTCACACGGGGTCTCAGGCTCGTACGGGGGCACCCCGCCCGAGTCCACCAGGCGCCCGGGCCAGCTGAGCACGGATTCCAGCCAGAACCCGGTCCACGTCGCATCCGCGACGTGGACGAGCTGTTCCTTTTCCTCGAGCCCGATGGTGACCACCGCGACATCCGCTCCGAACTCCTCGTTGTCGTCCTCGCCGAGGATGGCCGTGCAGGCGAGCGGCCGGTTGCCCGGCAGTTCCATGGACAACGGGTGCCGCCGCAGTGCCCGGAGCCGGTTGCCGACCTTGGCATGGGCGGACTGCTTCAGCCCTGGGAGCGAGTAGTCCAGTGGCGGCGCCGGTGCGTGCCTGTCGGGCCGGCCGCCGCCGTACGGGAAGATCCGGTCCATCTCGTGCAGCCAGCGCACCTGCGGGATGACCCAGGAGGGACCCGGCAGTGATCCCGCCGGCCCGTACGCGCCGCCGAGCAGTTGCCCCCCGACCTCGGCCGCCGCGGCGATGAGCCGTTCGGGCTCGAACGCGACCCGGAGCGCTTGTGCCCGCCGGCCCACGCAGCGCTCGAGGGCCGTGGCCAGCATGCACTCGCGCAGCCTCGGCGCAAGCCGGGACCAGGAGCGGGCGAGCTCGGAGGGTACGGCCGGCAGCGGGCGGTTGACCGCGTGGGCCAGGACGAGAACGTCGGCCCAGACCCGCAGCCAGGCCCACTCGGGATCGGCCACGAGGAGGTCGGCCTGGCGCAGCTCGTACAGGGTGCAGGCCCGCCCGGACCGGCACTCGCAGCCGCACGCGGCGGACCGCCGCCCGTCGATGGGCGGCGGCGGTCCGGGCCGCGCGCCCTCCCGCCCTTCACCGTGCGGGACGCGCACGCGCAGCGGGCGGTCCATGCCGTCCGCGAAGACCGCGGCGACACCGGGCCGAAGCGATACGACCTCACGGGACTGGTCCTCGTCGAGGTTCATCGCCGCACCGACCTGGTGCCGGTCGTCGAAGGCGGGGAGCCGGTGCACGACCTTGAGGGCACTGTTCTTGATCACATCCGGGACCAGCTTGGTCGGGATCTGCTCGGCCACGACGATGCCCTCGCCGTACGCCCGGATCTCGGCGAGCATCCCGGCGAACAGTTCGACGGCGTGTGAGCTCGCCCGCTCGTGGCCGCGGTTGCGCAGCAGCCGGTGGGCCTCCTCGATCACGATGACGTGCCGGAGCCCGCCGGGACGGCCCTCCGCGCGCTCACGCCGCGCGCGGATCCGCAGGTGCTCGACGATCCGGATGATCAGGGTCCCCATGAGGAAGGCCTTGTCCTCGTCGTTGGCCACGTCCTCGATGGCCAGCACGACATTGTCGCGCAGGAGTCCTCCGATGTCGGCGGCGTGCCCGCCCTCGAAGAACCGGCCGGCGGAGCCGATCCGCAGCGAACCGAGCCGTACGTCGACGAAGCCCTGCACGTCCGCCATCAGCTCCCGGCCGTAGCCCACGTCGCTGACGACCTGGAGCGCGGCGGTCTGCAGCTGCCGCAGGGTCGGTACCGACGGCGGGACCAGCGAGCCTGGCACGCCGGCCCCGGTGACCACGTCCCAGCCGTTGGCCTCGTAGACCCGCTGCAGCGCCTGCGACATGATCTGCGGGAACGGCTCCTCGGCGTCGAAGGCGGCCTGGAACAGTGCGCGGACCATGTCGATGTGGGCCTGCACCGGATAGCCGGGCTCGGGGGCGAGCGGGTTCACCGAGACGGGGACCGCGCCGGGGTCCGACGGATTGATGACCGTGACCGGTGAGCCCATGTCCTCGATCCGGCCGGCCATCTCGGCGTATTCGGACTTCGCCGGCTCGATGGCCAGCCACGGGATCCCCCCGCGGGTGAGCTGCTCGAGCAGGTGGCGTACGGTCTGGGACTTGCCGGCTCCGGTCGCCCCGGTCACGAACACGTGCCGGTTGAGGGTGGACCGCGGGATCGTGAACGTGCCGACCTGCCGGTCCTGACCGTCGAGGATGGCGCCGAGCTCGATCTGGTCCGAGCCGCCGGCGGTCTCGGAGGTCACGTCGAAGTAGCCGGCGTCCAGGACCCGCAGCCCCGGCACCTCGCGGCGGGGCAGGCCCGCGAGCGCGGCGAGCGTGCCGGCCGTGGCCATGAACGGGTATTCGAACTCATGGGAGAGTGGCGCGCGCCGGTGCCCGTCGTCGACCGTGATCCGGCTGTCGTCCCCGTTCAGGGCCGCGGCGAAGGGCATGGCGCCCTGCCCGGATCGCAGCCGGTACGGGTGGTGGCTCATCTCCATCGACCCGGTCAGCACCGGAGCGATCTGGGCCAGCTCGGCCTCGCTCTCGGCCCCGGCGAGGACCCTCACCCTCCACAGGCCGGCTTCGCGGAAGGCGTCCAGCTCGGCCAGGCGCTGTTCGAGACGCTCCACGACCAGGCGGGGGCCGTCCTCTTCGCGGCGGCGCTGCATCTGCAGGTCGTACTGCAGCTCGTGGATCTCCTCGTCGATCAGCCCTTCGTCACAAGGGTCCGCCACGACGACCCACCCGAAGGGCCGTGCCATCAGGCTGACCAGCATCGACTCGAACAGGCTCGGCCGCTCGGGGGCACCCTGCTGATGGACGAGCCGCGGGGCCGGCCGACCCGGGCAGCGGGCCCAGACCATGCCCTCGGCCTGCTCCAGCCACTCGTCGCCGATGGCGACGCCCCGGGCTCCGTTGGGGAACAGCAGGCCCTGCCGCCCGGCGTCACCCGGTGTGGGCGGTCCCGCGTTGGTGATCATCTCGAGCGGCGCGCCACCGCCCCGGGAGAGCCAGCCCACCACGAAGGGGCGCCGGCTCCGCGCCGCCGACAGGGCCGCGGGCAGCAC
>DASYNF010000199.1:0-14637 GCA_036008685.1 Actinomadura sp.
CTGCTCCCGCCAGGCCGGCTCCTCGTGACCATCGAGGAAGGTGCCCTGCTGGGTGAGCGTCAGCCGGGTGCCATCGCCCTCACGAGTGAATTCCACCGTCGTAAGCGACACGGTCGCCAAGGTCTCCCCGGCATGAAGGGCAGAGGCGTAGACGATCCGCTCATCCGGGACGATGTAGACGCGTTCGAGGCTGAGCGTGGCGTGCGTGAGCGAACGGTCGGTCATGATGTGCTCCCTTGTTCTGGTGCGTCGGGATGTTCGGTCAGGTAGTCGCCGAGCCGGTCGAGGCGGTGTTCCCAGGACGTGCGTTGCCGCACGATCCAGTCCTCGGCCATCCGCAGCACACCCGGCTCGATGTGGCAGGTGCGGACACGGCCGACCTTCTCGGACCGGACCAGGCCGCACGCCTCGAGCACCTGCAGGTGCTGCATCACCGCCGGCAGTGACATGGCCAGGGGCTTTGCCAGATCGCTGACCGAGGCCGGCCCGCGGACCAGCCGCTCGACCATGTCCCGTCGAGTCGCGTCCGCGAGCGCCTGGAACACCCGGTCCAGCGACCCGCCATAGTTAGGCATGTACTTAACTATGCGGGATGAGTCCTCGGACGGTCAAGTAGTTCCTTAACCATGTCCGGATGCTCCTCCGCCGGAGACACTCAAAGGAAGGGGCGGGCGTGCGGCAGGAGCGGTCCCCGGACGATGGGGTGGCGTGCCGGACACTGATGGACGGCGACTGGGGCTTGCTGATCCGTCAGATCCCCACGACCCGCACAAAGATCATCTACGCGTGAGATCACGCGGAGATCAGATGTGAAACAGCCCTAGCCGGGCCCGGGAGCGCCCTGATCGGCGCCGGGGCGGAGCTCGCGGAGCCGCTCTTGGACGTCCTCGGCCGGGGCCCCGAGGTCGTGGGTGCTCAGCAGGCGCAGGGACTCTCCGGTGTCGATCTCGAGCATCCGGCTGCGTAGTCCGAGACGCCGGCTGTCGTACAGCCGGATCTGCTCGATCGCCGGCCAGGGGAGGCGCTCCCGGCCGGCGAACCCGCGGATCAGGGTGATCCCCTCCGGGTCCGCGCTGAGCCGTACGGGATGGAGGATGTCCCGTACGGCCAGGACCGCCAGCACCACGGCGGCGGCCCCCGCGAGGAGCATGAGGGGGATGTCGCCCCGGATGGCGATCACGGCGACCACGGCGAACACGACGGCGCCGGCGACCTTCAGCGCCACATGCTCCCGCCGCACACCCCACTGCCTCTCGTCGCCGGCCACACCTTCAGGATGGCACGTCGCCTTCACGGGGACGCGCCCGCCCGGCCCCGGCGACGGCGGCCGGCGGGCCCGCCGGCCGCGGGATCCGTGGCAGGGTGGCTTCCCATGAACGAGCGGCTTTCCGTAAACGAAGTGGCCGGGCCGCCCCATGCGGCCGCACTCTCCGCCCACGACGGTACGTGGGGTCACGACTCCTATGACGGGGTCCACTTCGACGCGGTCACGGTCGAGGACGTGGCCGCAGGAGGCGCCGACTTTCTGGAGTGCGCGTTCACGCAGGTGGGCTTCGAGCGCGGGCGGCTGCGCGGCTCCCGGTTCAACGAGGTGTGGCTGCGGGACGTACGCCTCGTCGGCACCGACGCGCGGGAGACCGACTGGCTCGACGCCACGTTGCTCTCGAGCGTCCTCGCGGGCGTCGAGGCCTATGGATCGAGCCTGCGGCGGGTGACCTTCCGGGGGTGCAAGCTCGACTCCGTCAACCTGCGCGACTGCAAGATCACCGACGTCACGTTCGAGGACTGCCTGCTGCGCGACGTCGACCTCCGCGGAGCCAGGCTGGTCCGCACCCGGTTCCCGGGCTCACGGCTGAGCCGGGTGGACCTGTCCAACGTCACTCTGGACAAGGTGGACCTGCGCGGCGCCGAGCTCGGCCTGACCATCTCCCCGGACTCGCTGCGCGGGGCGATCATCTCGACCGGCCAGCTCCTCGACCTCGCGCCCGCCCTCGCCCAGACCCTCGGCATCCTCGTGAAGGACCGATGATCTCCCCGAGTTAGTGATCTACAAGTAAAGGCGCCCGGCACCGTCGCGGGCCGACCGTCACGACGGCCTCGGTCACGTGGGTGTGATGCCGCGCTGGTCTCTGCGGAGCGGGTGGTCCTCGGGGATCTGGACGAGCACGATGCGCACCCCGTCGGGGTCTTCGATCCACATCTCGATGAGGCCCCAGGGTTCCTGTCGCGGCTCGCGGGTGATGGGGACGCCGGCGTCGAGCAGCCGCCGGTGCTCGGCGTGGACGTCCCGCACCTGCATGAGGATCGCGGGGGAGCGGCCGGGGGGCTGCGGGTCGTGCCCGGAGACCTCCAGGAAGCCGTTGCCGAGGAAGAACACGAGTCCGGGATCGTCGGGCGGACCGAACTCGCGATAGACCGCCAGCCCCAGGGTGTCCCGGTAGAAGCGGCGGCTGCGCTCGGTGTCGGAGGGGCGGAGCAGGATCCGGCTGCTGAGGACTTCCATGCCTCGATCCTGCCCGGAGTCCGCGGCCGGGCGCGCGGCTCTGCCGCCACCTGTCCCGATGGCAATGATCACGATCACTGGGCCGCGCCACGAACCCTTCGGGTGTTCCCGGCGTCGAAGTTGGTAAGAGATCGAGCATTGGGAGGGCGAAAGAGCATGGTGCACAGCACAGCTACGCGGGCCGGGTTGATCACGGCTGGAGCGCTACTGGCCCTCGGTCTCGCCGGGTGCCAGAACGGTGGCCCGGGCTCGCAGGCCGGCGCTCCGCAGCCGACCGCGTCGGAGTCGAGCGCACCCGAGCCTTCCGCGAGCGACGGCGATGGCGGCACCCCCTCCGGCAACGGGCCGGGGCCCGTTCGGACCGCCCCCGCGTCGAGCGGCGGCCGCTGCACCGCGAGCGACCTCCGCCTGTCCCTCGGTGGCGGTGACGCCGCGGCCGGCACCTCGTACCGGACGCTGGTGTTCACCAACGTCAGCGGGCACTCGTGCACGGTCCAGGGCTTCCCCGGCGTCTCCTACGTCACCGGTGACAACGGCGCCCAGGTCGGCGCGCCCGCCGCCCGTACCGGAAGCGGCGGTACGACCATCAGGCTCGCCAACGGGCAGACGGCCTCGAGCAGCGTCGGCTTCGTGAACGTCGGCAACTATGACGAGGCCGAATGCCGGCCGGCGGACACCCGGGGCATCCGGGTCTACCCGCCGGGTGAGACCAGGTCCAAGTTCGTCGCGCTCCAGGGCAAGGGCTGCGCCAACGACAAGGTCCAGCAGCTCAACGTCGCGGCGCTGCAGCGTGGCAGCGGCCGGTAGCGACCCGCCGGCGGAGATCACCTCCGCCACGAGGCTCGACAGCCGGCACACAGAATCAGTCAGCACACATGATCAGTCAGCACACAGAATCAGTCAGTACAGAGATCGGGAGGCGCAACGCCATGGTGCAGGGCAGAACTCCGCTCGTCGGGATGGTCATCGGCGGGACGGCGCTCGCGGCGGGTCTGATCGGATGCGGGATCGTCGGCCAGATGGCCACACCCGCGGATGCGAGCACATCGGTACGGCAACCGGCCGTCGGCCAGAGCGCCGTCGGCACCCGGTGCAAGGCAGGTGACCTGCGGGTGTCCCTCGGCGGCGGTGACGCCGCGATGGGCCACACGTACCGGACACTGCGGTTCACCAACGTCAGCGGGCACTCCTGCACCCTGCGGGGTTTCCCCGGCGTCTCCTATGTCGCCGGAGACGACGGCCACCAGGTCGGCGCGCCCGCGGCCCGTACCGGAAACAGCGGTACGTCCATCAGGCTCGCCAACGGGCAGACCGCGTCCACCACCGTCGGGATGGCCAACGTCCACAACTACGACGCCGCGACGTGCAAGCCGCAGTCGATCCGCGGCCTGCGGGTCTACGTCCCGGACGAGCGGGCGGCCAAGTTCGTACAGCTGAACGGTACGGGCTGCGGCAACGCCAAGGTCCAGCAGCTCACCGTGAAGGCGCTGCAGGGGGGCCGCGGCCAGTAGCCGTTCAGAGGCCGCGGCCGGTGACGCCTCCGGGCGACCGGCCGTGGCGGCTCGCCGTCCCGGCGCGGTCAGTGGGCCCGTCGACCGGCCGGCCGCCGGCCGAGCGGGCCAGATCCCGGGGATCGGGGGAGATCCCGGCGGATCGGGGGAGACGCCGGCCGGAACCGTTGTGAGGGAGCCGTCGTGATCCACGAAACCGCACCCGTTCTCTTCCGCTCCGCCCACATCGTCAGCCAGCGGGACGACGGACCGGAGCCGGAGGCGCTCGCCGTCGCCGACGGCCGGATCCGCGCCATCGGCGACGTCGCCGAACTGCGCGACAGGTTCCCCGGCGCGCGGGAGGTGGACTTCGGCGACGCCACCGTGATCCCCGGGCTGCACGACGCGCACATCCACCTCGCCATCACCGCCGAGGACCTGCTGCACCTGGATCTGTCGGCCGCCTCCGTGGCAGGCGTCGGTGACCTGCTCGCCCGGATCGGTGCCGAGGCCGGCGCGTCCGGGCCGGGAGCGTGGATCCGCGGCAGCCGCTACGACGACGTCAAGACGGGCCCGCTGACCCGATGGGACCTCGACCGGGTCGCCCCGGACAATCCCGTGGTGGTCGTGCAGGTCGCGGGCCACTGGGGGGTGGCCAACTCCGCCGCGCTGCGCGAACTCGGGATCGGCGAGGGGACTCCACCCCCGGACGGCGGCGATTTCGGCCGCGGTCCGGACGGCAGGCTCGACGGCCGGCTCATCGAGCGGGCGATCATGAACGTGATCTACCCGGCGACGGCACGCGCCGGCTCACCGTTGCGGCCGAGCCCGCCGGAGGACAGGCTCCGCGGACTCACCCGCGCGATCGGCCTGTGGCACGCCGCCGGCCTCACCTCGGTCTGTGACGCGCTGATCGCTCCGGACGACATCGCCCTGCTGCGCCGGGCCCGCGAGGACGGGCTGCTGACCATGCGTGTCGGCATGCTGCTGTCGATCGACCACTACGCCAAGGCGCGGGCCCTCGGCGTCGGCAGCGGATTCGGCGACGACATGCTGCGGCTGGTCGGGGTCAAGGCCTTCATCGACGGCGCGATCGGCGGGCGGACGTGCCTGCTGTCGGAGCCGTACGCCGACACCGGCGGCCACGGGCTGCAGACCACGTCCACCGAGGAGCTGTTCGCCAACGTGCGCGCCGTGCACCGGGACGGCAACCGGATCGGCGTGCACGCCAACGGCGACGCCGCGATCCGGCTCGTGCTCGGCGCGTTCGAGGCGGCACAGCGCGAAACGCCCAGGCCGCGACTGCGGCACCGGATCGAGCACTGCAGCGTCGTCGACGACGACATCCTCGCGCGGATGAAGGCCCTCGGCGCGATCGCGGTGCCGTTCGCCGGCTACGTCGCCTACCACGGCGGGGCGCTGAACACCTGGTACGGCGCCGAACGCACCGAGCGGATGTTCGCGCACCGGTCGTTCCTGGACGCCGGGGTGACGGTCGCGGGCTCCTCCGACTATCCCTGCGGACCGTACGAGCCGCTGCTCGGCCTCCAGTCGATGGTGACCCGGGAAGGACTCGACGACGGCGAGCCGGTCGGACCGTCCCAGCGGGTCACCGCCGAGGAGGCGTTGCGCGTCTTCACCCTCGGGTCGGCCGAGGCGGAGGGCGCCGATGGCGTCAAGGGCCGGCTCGTCCCCGGACACCTCGCCGACTTCGTGGTGCTCGGGCGCAACCCGTTGACCGTCGATCCCCATGGCATCGCCGAGATCCCCGTACTCGCGACGTACGTGGGCGGCGAGCCGGTGTACGAGGGGTGACGGTCTTCCCGGCGGCGAATGCCACGCCCGCAGCCGGCGCCGTCCCTGGCGTATCGGCTCCGCGTACGGCCGCGCTACCGTCGAGTCGGTCGCCTGGGAAAGGGGAGGGTGCATGACGAGGGTCGATGTCGCGGTGGTCGGCCTGGGGCTGGCCGGATCGGCCGCCGCCTGGGCCCTGTCCCGTCGTGGCCGCTCCGTCGTCGCCTTCGAGGCCTTTCAAGCAGGCCACCGCAGGGGCAGTTCGCACGGCCGCTCCCGTATCTTCCGCCGCGCCTATCCCGATCCGCTCTATGTGGAGCTCACCGGCCGGGCCGGTGAGCTGTGGCGCCGGCTGGAGCAGGACTGCGGGGAGAGCCTGCTGAGCCGTACCGGCGGGCTCGACCACGGTCCCGGCGGCGAGCCCGAGCTGATGGCCGGACTGCTCGCCCAGGCCGGCGTGCCGGCCGAACTGGTCTCACCGGATGACGCCGTCCGGCGCTGGCCGGGGATGTCGTTCAAGGGGCCGGTGCTCTTCCATCCCGAGGCCGGAGTGATCGATCCGGAGCAGGCGATGGCCGCCATGACCCGGCTGGCCACCTCGGCCGGTGCGCGACTCTCCTACGGCACCCGCGTGGAGGCGCTGGAACCGCACGGCGACGGCGTCCGGGTGCACACCGGCAGCGGGTCCTGGCACGCCCGTACGGTCGTCGTCGCGGCAGGGGGATGGGCGGAGCGGCTGCTGTCCGGGCTGGTGGAGCTGCCGCCGCTCACCGTGACCCAGCAGCAGGCCTTCTTCTTCAGCCCGTACGAACCCGCCGCGTGGCCGACCTTCATCTGCGAAGACGATGATGCGGTGTACGGCCTTCCCGAGGGCACGCTGGTCAAGGTGGCCGAGCATCATCGTGGCCGGGTGACGACCGCGGACGGCCGCGACGGGATCGTGGACCCGGCCGCGCGTGAGCGGGTGACCTCCTTCGTCCGCCGATGGCTGCCCGGGCTCGACCCGGCCCCGCGCAGTGAGCTGACCTGCCTCTACACCTCGACGCCCAGCGAGGACTTCATCCTGGACCGGCACGGCCCGATCGTCGTCTGCTCACCGTGCTCGGGACACGGTGCCAAGTTCGCCCCGCTCATCGGCGAGATCGCCGCCGACCTCGCCGACGGCCGCCCGCCGATCCACGAACGCTTCACCCTCGCCGGACACAGCGAGCGCTCGGCCGCGTCCTGATCACGCACGTGAGCTGATCGTGCACGTGAGCGACGCCGGACGGCGGCGAGTCCAGGCGGGCGCCTGGGAAGTGCTCAGGAGATGCGCCCCCGCTGGGCCGCGTCCGCGCTCAGCAGGGTGTCGAGCAGCCCGGGAAAGAGGGCGTCGAGGTCCTGTCGGCGCAGCGCGTTCATCTTGGCCGTGCCCCGGTAGACCTGGGCGATCACGCCGGCTTCCCGGAGGACCCGGAAGTGGTAGGTCGTGGTGGACTTGCTGACCGCCAGCTCGATCGCCGAGCACGCCGCCTCCTCGCCTTCGCCCATCGCGGCGAGGCGGCGCACCACCTGAAGGCGCATGGGGTCGGCCAGCGCGTGCAGCACGGCCTCCAGCCGGATGTCCTCACGGGCGGGATGGTCCAGAGCCCTGGCGGATGTGATCGGCACAGTGTCCCCCTCGAGCGGCTCTCCCGATTGTACGATCACCATCGTAGTTTGACATCTCCCGTACTACGGCGACTATCGTACAAGGGCGATGACCTGGGCGTGTGCGTCTGCCACACGAACAGGTGACATGAGTCTGCTACACGAAGGAGCGCGGCTGTGAGTGCGTTGTTCGAGCCCTTGACACTGAGGAACCTGACCTTCCCCAACCGGGTCTGGATGGCTCCGATGTGCCAGTACTCCGCCGCGGTCGAGGGGCCGGACATGGGCGCTCCCAATGACTGGCACTTCACCCACCAGGCCGCACGGGCGGCCGGCGGCGCGGGCCTGATCATCACCGAGTCCACCGCGGTGAACCCCGAGGGCCGGATCAGCCTGGCGGACCTGGGGCTCTGGAACGACCGGCAGCAGGAGGCGTTCGTCCGCATCACCCGCTTCCTCAAGGAGCAGGGCGCCGTACCGGGCATCCAGCTGAGCCACGCCGGCCGCAAGGCCTCCACCGAGCGCACGTGGCGCGGGGGCGGCGCCATCAGGCCCGACGAGCCGTACGGCTGGCAGACGCTCGCCCCCAGCCCGCTTCCGTTCGCCGACGGGGACCCGATCCCGGCCGAGCTCACCGTGGACCAGATCCGCGGGATCGTCGAGGACTTCGGCGCCTCGGCCCGGCGCGCGCTGGCCGCCGGCTTCCAGGTCGTCGAGGTGCACGGCGCGCACGGCTACCTCATCAACCAGTTCCTGTCGCCCTACACCAACCGCCGCACCGACTCCTACGGCGGCTCGTTCGAGAACCGCATCCGGTTCGCGCTCGAGGTCGTCGACGCCGTACGCGAGGTCTGGCCGGAGGACCTGCCGGTGTTCTTCCGCACCTCCGCCACCGACTGGCTGACCGAGAACCCCGAGGACGACCGCGAGGGCTGGACCGCCGACGACACCGTGCGGCTCGCCAAGGAACTGCTGGCGCACGGCGTCGACCTGCTGGACACCTCGACCGGCGGCAACGCGCCCAAGGCGCGCATCACCACCGGCCCCGGCTACCAGGTGCCATTCGCGGCCCGGGTCAAGGCCGAGACCGACCTGCCCGTCGCCGCGGTCGGCGAGATCACCGAGGCCCGGCAGGCCGAGGAGATCGTCGCCTCCGGCCAGGCCGACGCGGTCCTGCTCGCCCGCGAGCTGCTGCGTGACCCGTACTGGCCCAACCGCGCCGCCCAGGAGCTCGAGTCCACGCCGCGCTGGCCGGACCCGTACCACCGCGCCGTCTGATCCCCGAGGCTGATCGATATCCGGCGGCGGGCTCCGGTCCTGGGACAGGGCCGGAGCCCGCCACCGGTTTCGGCTATGTGGACGAGCCGGCCAGTATGTCCGTGGCCCGATGTCCTTCGGTGACTCCATCGACGAGAATGGCGTCGCCTCCGGAATTGTCCGTACGCAGTGCCAGGATCTCCTGGTAGGCGGCCGAGTGGTACCAGCCGCGTGCCCGGTCCCGGTCGGGAAACCCGATGACGATCAGGTCTCCCGTCCAGTCGCCCTCCAGCACCTCGGCACGGCCGCCGTGCACCACGAAGCGGCCCTCGAACGGCTCCAGCGTCTCGTCGATCCGCTTCAGGTACTCGACGATGTCCGCCCCCATGTTGACCTTGCGCAGGTGAGCGACGGCGTAAGCGGGCATGACCCCTCCAGGGGTTTCGGCTCCATGGGATGTACGGCGGCGGTGATGCGGCCGATCGGCCCTCCACCTCGCAAGAGCGTCCCAGCGCTTGGACGGCATAGCGATTACCCCGCAGGTAATGGCAGTCAAGTGACACGGCCAAGCCTCGTACCACCTGCACCAGGCGGTGGGCCTGGCCGATCTGACGGCGCCGATCTCGAGGAACCCCATCGCATGGTGTACGGGACCGCGGCGAGGCCGTTCCCCGGACGTTCGGCACACCCGTACTCCCCGAGCTGCTGGATCGACGTCGCGCCGGACGGGGAGACACGTGGCAAGTGGGTGCCGGCGGAGGGGGCGGCCCTCGCGCGGGTGCTGGAGAAACTCCATCGGGAGACGGGTGTCGAGTTGTCCCGCATCCGGGTGCTGAGCCCGTTCCGCGATGTGGTGAACGGCTGCCGTGGGGCGGTTCGCGAGCTGCACTGGGATCGGGGCCGCGACTCCGCGGAGTACGGCCGTGAGGTCGCGAGCTTCATCGGGGAGCAGATCGGCACCGTGCACACCATGCAGGGCAAGGAGGCAGACGTGGTGATCTTGGTGCTGGGCACGGACCCCAAGCGTGGCGGCCGGGCCCGGTCCTGGGCGGCCGAGTCGCCCAACCTGCTGAACGTGGCGGTCAGCCGGGCCAAACGTCGTCTGTTCGTCATCGGCAACCTGCAGGAATGGCGCAAGGAGCCGTTCTTCGATGTGATGGCCGATGCCCTGCCCAGCCATCGGTGGGTAGCGCGCGCGTCGCGGTGAGGGACCGCTGGTCCACGGCGTCGACCTGCTGGGCACCTCGGCGGGTGGAACGAACCCAAGACAAGCATCGTCACCGGCGATCAGGCGCCGTTTGCTCCCGGGGCAAGGTCGAGATCGACCTGGCCGTCGCTGGCGATCCAGGTGGTCGTCCGCGACGATCGACGCGCTCGGCTCGGCCTGACATGGGCGTCGGCGGACCGCCCTCGAGATCATCACCGAGCGCGGTCGGCGGCATGAGCGGACGTTGGTCTTCTCGCCGAGTGTTGATGGCGAGGCCTCGCTGATGGTTCCTGCGCGCCGAAGCCGCTGGTGTCAGAGGGTCAAGTGGCGGTCGGTGGGCGGTGGGAGAATTGGTTGAGTTGACGGTTGTGGTCGCCGACCTGGGCGCCCTGGGCGCCGCGCAGGTCGATGGTGTACTTGCCGCTGCTGCTGCCGGCCTTGTCGAGCAAGGCCATCAGCTGCTGAGCCGCCTCGATCACACTCGGGTCGGTGTCCGCGCCGGTTTGAATCAGTTCCTTGGTCAGCGGGGTCTGCCAGGTTTGTGGGTCCGCCTCGTGTTCGGCCAGGGCGACCTCGGCCGATTCTTTGCCGGAGAGCCGCGCGGACACAAGATCCTTCAGCCCCTGGTAACTGTCCTTGACCACTGCTGCGGCGGTGTCGCCGACACCGGCCGCGGCGCCAGCGGTCAGTGCCGCGACGATCAATGTCACCGGGTCCATCGCTTACCTCCGTGGTCGTACGGTTCTCCAACCGGAGGGTGTCACCGGATTGGCAGGCGGGTCTACTACGGCGGTTGCCGTACGGCGGCGGACTTGTTGCCCGTCTGCCCTCGCAGCTCGGCGAGGTGGCGGCGGGTGATGAGGGTTTGCGGGTGGTCGCTGCCCAGCACTCGTACCTGATCGGTGAGCAGTTGCTCGAACGCCGTGGCGGCGCCGTCGAGGTCTTTGGTCAGTCGCCGTAGAACCGCCAGCTCCCGGCGGGCTTCTAGAGTGTCGAGGTGGTCGGGGCCGAGAACACGCAGCTCATCGATCAGCAGTTGCTCAAATGCGACGGTGGCCTCGGCGACGTCACCGACTCTGCCCATCCAGTAAGCAAGGTTGTGGCGCAGAGCCAGGGTGACGGGGTGGTCTGCCCCCAAGACTCGTAGTTGGTCGGTAAGCAACCGGTGCAGCTCGGTGACGGCCCCCGCCGCGTTCCCGCCGCGACCTCGCCAATAGCCGAGGTTGTGCCGTACGAAGAGGGTCTCGGGGTGATCAGCGCCGAGCACCCGCAGCACATCCTCGCGCAGCGGCTCAAGCACACCGAGGGCTGCGGCAGCCCCCTCCGCCTCTCCCCGCCAACCGGCGAGGTGGCCGCGGGTGTTCAGCGTGTGCGGATGGTCGGGCCCAAGCAGCCGTAGCCGATCAACCAGCAGCTGCTCGTACGCCGCCGCGGCCCCGGCCGGATCGCCCGCCAGCCCACGCCATTCGGCGAGCTGATGGCGCGTGGCCAGTGTGTGCGGATGGTCGGGCCCAAGCACCCGTAGCCGGTCAGCGAGCAGCCGCTCGTAGGCGACCACAGCACCAGAGGGGTCACCAGCCTGTCCACGCCACTGTGCCAGGTTCTCCCGCGCGAGCAACACGTGTGTGTGATCTGGGCCCAGCACACGCGGATAGACCATCAACAGTTCTTCCAGGGCCGCTACCGCGCCAGCGGGATCCCCGGCCCGGCCCCGCCAGTCCGCGAGATTCCGGCGGGTGTCCAAGGTGTCGAAATGATCGCTGCCGAGGACGCGCGCCTGGTCGATCAGCAACTGCTCGTACTCGCTGACCGCCCCGGCGAGATGACCCGTGAGGCCTTGCCAGTGCGCCAGGTTGTGGCGAGCGCTCAGATTAATCGGATGATCGGGCCCCAGCACCCGCAGGGACTCGCGCAGCAGCTCTCCAGTGGCCGCGGCGGCTCCGGCCGGGTCGCCCGCGTGCCCGCGCCAGTAGGCCACGCCATGGCCGGTGCCCAAGGTGTCGGGATGCTCAGGGCCGAGCAGCCGCACTCGGTCGGCCAGCAACTGCTCCAGGGCCGCCGCCGCTCCGGAGAAGTCCCCGGACTCGCCACGCCAGTAGGCGATCTCGTAACGGGTGCTCAGTGTGTCCGGATGGTCAGGTCCCAAGACCCGAAGGCACTCATCCTGGAGGGCCTCGAAATACGCGATGGCGTCGGCGACGAGACCCGCTTCGCCGAGGCTTGTGCCGCATCGGAACATGGCCGGGTGCACCGCGGGCTTCCACAGTGCCAGGGGTTCATGCCCGAACACTGCTGCGGCGGCGGCCCGCATCACCTGGCCGAGCCCCGCTTCGCGCTCCACCTCCGGCCAGCCCTCAACAAGGGCGTCGGCTGCCACTCGTACAACCTCCGCCAGCGAGCCGGGCTCCATATTCTCCACCGTCGAGCGCTGCGCCAGAGCATGCATGCGCACCGACCGGACCGGATCATTCGGGTCATGCGTGATCAGACTGAGCCGATGGAGATTACGCAGGGCCCGACGCCCGTCGGGCATCGAGGCACGTCCGAGGTAGTCCCGTACGGAGCGGCTCGTGAGGATGCCCTCGGGAATGCCGTTGGGATCCAGCACCGCGACGATATCCAGCAGCGGCCGAGCAAGCCCTGCCGGCCCAAGCGCGTTCGCACGCTCGACGGCCAGCGACCACGCACCAGAGAGCGTCTGCCCGTACTCGTCTCCGCTCGCACCGGCGTCGGCAGGAAACAGGTCGGACAAGGTATGCCTGCGGTCGGCCAGCAACGCCCGGTAGCCGGCGCAGGTGATGGCGTCGTTGACGATGACCGCGGCCGCATGGGCCAAGGCAAGCGGCAGGTGGCCCAGGTCCCCAGCCAACTCACGGGCCTGAGCCAAGGTGTCCACCGGCATCCGATCCCCCGGTGTGAGCTTGGCGGTCAGGTAGTCGAGCGCTTCTTCTGGAGTGAACGCCCCGACGTCGACGACCCGACCCCGGGCGGCGAACGCGGCGTCGCGGCGCCTTGTGGTCACCAGCACGCGTCCTGTCGAGCCCGTGGGCCACAACCGCGACAAGTCACCGGGATCGGCCACGTCGTCCAAACCCACGATCCAGGATCGGTCCGTCGTGGCCAGCCAAGCCAGAAAAGCCTCCGCGTCACGTTCGGCGTCACCTGTGCCTGCGCCCGGATGCGTGACCGCGTGGGCCTGGGCGTAGGTGGCCAGCACTCCCGTACGAGAAGTCGCAGTCACCCACACCGCCAGATCAACGCCGTTCTGACGAACCCGTTCGAATACCTCGGCCGCCAGCTGGGTCTTACCCGTACCGCCGTCGCCGGCCACTACCTGGGTCACCACCGAGGTTCCACCCGGGTCCAACGCGCGCTCCACCAAGTCGCGCAATCCGCGGCGCTCTTGGAAAGCATCCGCACGCAGCGGCGCCCGCCCGACCAGCACCGGCCACACGACGGCCGGCGCGGCCGCGATGAACTGATTGACCATCAGATTCCGCGAGCCGATCTGCGTTCCTTGCGCATTGGGCGCATCCACCCGCAGACCACTGGTGGGATCCACCACGCACCTCCAGTAGGTGACCTCATGCCACCCCTAAGAATGACACCGCGACGGATCTACTCCCAGAGAACAGGTCCGGCAACGCACAGCAGCCTCACTCGCAGAGAAAGAAAGGCAGCCAGGATCTCGCGGCGCGCCTGGTCCTACTGCCTGATAGCGAAACCGCAGAATCCGCGTCTTCGTGGCAGGTCGGCTTGACGTTCGCCTGCCGGGGGTACCGCGCCGGACTTATGCGACCACCGTCCGCGGGACCACTACTTCGATGCCGTCCTCGAGTGCCTTGGTCAGGATGCCTGAGCATGAAGGGGTTGCGGCGCTCGACAACGATGACTGCCCCTGTCTCGAGGGCGAATCCCCTCACGCGTCCTGTCCCGTCTTGCCTGCGAGGTGCTTTCGGTATGCCTCCTCGGAGGCACGCAGCGCGTCCTCGACGCGTCGCTCGATTTCCTGACCGAGTTCGCCGGCCTCTACGGCAAGCGCGGCGACGAGGGATTCGAGCCCGGTGCGAGCTTTGAGGATTTCAAGCCCTTCCGCGATGAGCGCGGACACCGACTCGGCTCGGCCTTCTTGGATCTCGCGAGAGGCCCAGTCGTAGAGTCCATCACGGAGGGAGACCGCGATCTTCTTGGCCATACCGGAATCATGCCGCCAGGCATGCTGCGGCGTGTCTCGTCCGCCAATGTCCGGGCGACGCACTTCTCGACGTAGGGGAAGGTGCTTCCTCGTCACGCATGAGCGAGCCGACTGTGGTCAACCCGCTCAAATCCGGATTTTCCAGATTCGGCTTGAGGTCATCCCTAGGCATGGGCTTGCACCGGTCTGGATCAGAGGCCATGATCTGAGCGTGATCAACATGAAGGGCGGATCCCGCCCGGCTCGATGAGCCCCAAGAAGCCGGCCGTGGCGCCGGCTGGTCCCGTTTCGGTCTGGCTCGACGCCGCGGTGGCGTCAGGTGCGGCCGGCACATATGGAGACCCCCTACGTTTGGCGATCTTCGACGCGGTCCAGGAGGATCGCGACGGTCCCGTCGCACAGCGTCTGCTCGTACTGGCGTCCGATCCCGACGTGGAGGTCCGGCGGACGGTAGTCAGGCTGCTGTTCGATCTCACTCCCACCCCGGCAGGATGGCCGCGCGCGGCCGAGGCCGCTGCCGACCGGCTGACCGACGAGGACGAACACGTACGGCGGGCGGCGG
>DASYNF010000200.1:0-8492 GCA_036008685.1 Actinomadura sp.
AGACGGACCACGGCCTCTCGTACCCGCAGGTGGATCTCTTCCGGGAACGGCTGATGCCCGAGGACCCGGCGGACCTGTGGACGACGGGGCCTGACATCGCCCGCGCCGGCGACTGGTGGCTGGCGACGAGGAGGAGCTGACTCCATGGACCCAATCGAGATTCAGCTGTTGCCCGCCACCGCGAGCGCCGACGTGACCGTCATGGAACGGATCACCGACCTGATCAACCAGGTCTACACGGTGGCCGAGGACGGGCTGTGGGTCGACGACGCCGTCCGTACGACGGTGGACGAGGTCGCCGGCCTGACCCGTGCCGGACAGATCGCCGTAGCGCGCCTGAACGGGCGGATCGTCGGCTGCGTCCGCGTCCGGCGTCTGGACGGCGATAAGGGCGAATTCGGGATGCTCGCCGCCGATTCCGGTCACCGCGGTGCCGGCATCGGCCGGGAGTTGATTCGCTTCGCCGAGCGGAAGAGCCGGCAGGACGGGCTCACCACCATGCGGCTCGAGTTGCTGGTTCCCCGCAACTGGTCACATCCGTCAAAGGAATTCCTGGCCGCCTGGTACACCCGCATCGGCTATCGGATCCTCCGTACCGCGACCATCGACGAGACCTATCCGGCTTTGGCTCCGCTCCTGGCGACACCTTGCGGCTTCGCGATCTATGAAAAGGACCTGGCGGGCCTGAACGACGCCGGGCGGTAACGCCGCCGCGCTCTGAAGCCGTACGGGAGGAAGCCGTACGGGAGCGGGCTCCGAATCGGGCCACGTTCGCGCAGCACCCAGAGCTCGCCGACCGCCTCCTGGATACCGGCGACGCCATGCTCAACCGGTCCGCAGCCACCACCCCGTGCCGACGGCACGGCGCTCATCCAGCCGTGTCGCTGTTACCACCGTCCATGGTCCGCTCCGACTCAGCCCTGACGGGGTCGGTTCCGCAGCACACAGAACTCGTTGCCCTCGGGGTCGGCGAGCACGACGAACGGGTCGGCGTCGGTCTGGCCGATGTCGACGCGGCGCGCGCCCAACGCGACCAGCCGGTCGGCCTCGGCGTCGACGTCGCCTTCGGTGTTGAGGTCGGGATGGTTGCGATTCTTGTCCCGCTTGGGATGCGGGGTGGGCTGTAGCCAGACGGTCAGAGCATCCGAGCCGGCGCCGTCGGGCGGGTAGAGCTTGGCGGAGCCGTCCTCGCCGGCGTCGACCCGGTAGCCCAGGACCTGCGACCAGAAACGCGCCATGACGTCGACGTCGTGCACGTCAAGGGTCCATTGGGTGATCCGACTGACCATTGCGATGCCTCCTCTGCGTCAGGACCGACGCTGTCGCAGTTCCCACCGGGTCGTGATGTAGACCTCCCCTGGAGACTTTCATCGGATCTACGACTGCAGCGGTTTCCTCGGGGCGAGTGAACATGTGCAGGTGCGCCAGATCCTCCCGGGCGTTCGACGAACGCCAAAACCCTTTGTGCGGCAGGGGGAATGACCTCCACACTCTGAGGATGGTCGAGAGCCCGCACATCGACGGGCGCGCCGGGATCCATGCGCGGCTGGTGAAGCGGCTGGTCGCGACCCAGTTCCCGCAGTGGAGCGACCTTCCGGTCACACCGGTCGAGGTCGACGGATGGGACAACCGCACCTACCGCCTCGGTGGCGAGATGACGGCGCGTCTTCCGACCGCCGCGCACTACGCCCCGGCGGTCGACAAGGAACATCGTTGGCTGCCGCTTCTCGCGCCGTCGTTGCCGGTTGCCGTTCCGGTGCCGCTGGCGAAGGGGGCTCCGGGCGAGGGATACCCGTTCAGCTGGTCGATCCGCGGCTGGCTGGAGGGCGAGACCGCGAGCCTGGACCGCATCGGCGACCTGTCCGGGTTCGCGACCTCGGTCGCCGGCTTCATCCTTGGCCTGCAGCGCATCGACGCGACGGGCGGGCCGCAGGCGGGGGCGCACAGCTTCCATCGGGGCGCGTCGCTCGCCTACTACGACGACGAGACCCGCCGTTCCCTCGCCGTGTTGGACGGCCGCATCGACACCGACCGGGCATCGGCTGTGTGGGACGCCGCCCTCGAGGCGGCCTGGCCGGGGCCACCGGTGTGGTTCCACGGCGACGTTGCCAGCGGCAACCTGCTGGTCAGGAACGGAAGGCTGGCTGCCGTCATCGACTTCGGGACATCAGGCGTCGGCGATCCCGCCTGCGATCTGGTGATCGCGTGGACGATGTTCTCGGGCGACAGCCGGGAGATCTTCCGCAGCGCTGTCGGTCAGGACCCCGCCACGTGGGCACGGGCTCGCGGCTGGGCACTGTGGAAGGCACTGATCGGCCTGGCCGAGGACATCGACACGGGAGAGAAGCCGGCTGCGGGCAACCGTCGCGTGATCGACGAAGTCCTGGCCGACCACGATCGTGCCGGCTGACTCACCACCTGGATGAGATCGAGGCGCGCTTCGCCGCCGCCGTCGAAGGGCGTACGAGCAGGGACGAGGTCGACCGGTGGGCCGGCCGCCGGCTCAGCGACGACTCCATTGAGCTGGGATGACCTGTCGTGGTGGGCCCTGGATCTCCTTCATGGCATCGTCACCGTCGCCTTCGAGCCGGCCGGCGTGTACGAGTTCGTCGACAGGGCAGACCCGAAACGGGTCTACGAGGCCGTCGTCGACGAGGTGATCCAGGCCGAGATCGGCACCCCGCCGGGGCGGGTCGTCCTCACCGCCGGCCGTACGAGAACGTGGACGAACGCAGGTTCGGGGACATCGTGATTCGCGCGGTGCGGGAACTGTGCGAGCACCTTCAAGCAGAGGCGGAAAACCGCTTGGCCGACGGCGTCACCTGAGCCCAAGGTCCAGAGCACGCCGAGCAGATGACAGGACGGAGCGGATGCGTCAGTTCGAGGTGCGTCGTCTCACGGAGCACGAGTGGCAGATCTGGCGCGACGTCCGGCTTGCCGCGCTCCGTGACGCACCCGACGCCTTCCACTCCACCTTGGAGCGGGAACAGGCCTATGACCAGGCCAGATGGCGAGACATGGCGAAGCCGGCCTGGGGAGTCAAGGTCGTCGCGTTCGCGGGTGACTCGCCGGTCGGCGTCGTCGGCGGATACGTCTGCCAAGAGGTCGAGGGCGCGGTGGATCTGTTCGGCATGTGGGTTTCGCCCGCTGCTCGCGGGTCGGGCGTCGGCGCCGAGCTCGTGCGTGAGGTCATCGCCTGGGCGAACGAGCGTGACTACGCCGAGATGAGGCTGTGGGTCGTCGATGGAAATGAACACGCCCAGCGCTTGTACGTACGGCTGGGGTTCACGGCGACCGACGAGTTCTCCGCACATCCACGCGATCGCAGCGCCCGCTACCAGCTCATGATCCGCGATCTCCGCGAGCCGGAGATGACCTTCGAACGCTCAACCGGGTGACACGCCTGTGAGCCGCGCTTTGTCCAAGTGGTCGTTCATACGAAGACGACGGTTCTGTACGACATGACTCCCGGCACCTGTAACGGATCGGTCGTGTTCCGAGCTTTCCCCTATGGGTACTGACGGCAGCGATCACCTCGTGAAAGGTTCTTACCGTGATGTATCAGGGCACCAGCCCTTCCGGGGACTCGGCGATCCGCGGAGTCGGCCGAGGCCGGCCTCAGTCCGCGCGAGTATGGAACTACTGGCTGGGCGGTAAGGACTGCTACAAGGTGGATCGCGAGCTCGGGGACAAGGTGGCGCGGCTCGTCCCCGGGATCGTCGACTCGGCGCGCGCCGACCGGGCCTTCCTCCGCCGCTCGGTGCGATACGTCGGCGGACAGAAAGGCATCCGGCAATACCTGGACATCGGCACCGGGCTGCCTACCATGGACAACACCCATGAAGTGGCTCAGCGCGTCGCCCCAGAGTCACGAATCGTGTACGTCGACAACGACCCCCTGGTTCTGGCCCACGCCCGGGCCCTGCTCAAGGGCGCTCCTGAAGGCCGCACCGACTACCTTGACACTGATGTGCGCGACCCGGAGAAGATCCTGGACGCCGCCGCCGCGACCCTGGACTTCACCGAACCCGTCGCGCTCATGCTGCTCGCCGTCATGCACTTCATCACCGACGCCGAAGAGGCTTACGGAATCGTGCGGCGGCTCATGGCCGCCTTGCCCTCCGGGAGCCATCTCGTCCTGACGCACGCCTGTATCGAGGCCGAGACGACACCGGCCGCCGTCCGCACCTGGAATGAGAGCGGTACGCCCACCCCGATCAAGGCTCGCACCCGCAGCGAGATCGCTGAGTTCTTCGATGGGCTCGAACTGGTCGAGCCCGGCGTCGTGTCGTGCCCGCACTGGCGGCCTGAGCCCAACCCCTGGGGTGTGGCCGGCGAGGTCATGACCTTCTGCGGAGTCGCGAGAAAACCCTAGGGGCCTTCGGAGTCACGAAGGATTCCCTGGCCTGCGGCCGACGATCAACTGGAGGATGGCGCCATGGCACATATCGACCTGGGTGTGGACGAGCAGACGCACCCTGGGATCACCGGTCTTCTGGCGTTCCGGCCGGAGACCGCCAAGCCGCTCAACGAGCTGGCGGAGGTGCTGCTGCGCGGGCCGCATTCGCTGACGCCGGGAGAGCGTGAGCTGATCGCCGCCTATGTGTCCGGGCTCAACGACTGCACGTTCTGCTACGCGTCGCATTCGGCCTCCGCCACCGCGCAACTCGACGCGGACATGCCCCTGGTCGACCAGGTGGTCGATGATCTGGATTCGGCACCGGTGTCCGCGAAGCTACGCGCCCTGCTGCGCATCGCCGGCACCGTCCGCGACGACGGACGCAAGGTCACGACCGAACTCGTCGCCACGGCCCGCGCCGAGGGCGCCACCGACCTGGAGATCCACGACACCGTGCTGATCGCAGCGGCGTTCTCCATGTACAACCGGTACGTCGATGGCCTCGGCACGCTGGCACCCGACAGCCCCCACATGTACGCACAGGCGTCCAGACGCATCATCGAGTTCGGCTACAGACGCTGACCAGGTCGTGGCGGGTCGCTCCGCTCCCCGGGGTGAACGACTTCAAGTACGCATAAGGTTCAGATCTCGCCGAGGAAATGAACGAGCTCAGCGCCTGTACCTACGGCTGGGGTTCACGGCGACCGACGAGCTTGAGATCGACGGGGCGGGTCAGAACAGAATGCCTTTATAAGGGTGCGGACGACCCCACCTTTCCTCCCATTGAATCACCGCCGCCTGCCATTCGAGGAGATCGGGGCGGTATTCGCGAATAAGATTCGGATTATCCGGGATGCCGACCAGGAATCGCCAGTAATTCTCGACTGCGTCCCGAACTTCGGCGACCGTGAAAATGCCGTGCTCGTGCTCGACCCAATTATTCTGGATACTGATTCCCATGGGGGCGAAGCTCACGGTGTAATTTTCGCTGTCCCAATCCTCGAACGGCGGCCGGCCAGCCGATACATCGGCGATCATCGCCAGCGCGTCAAGGCACACTCCCTTATAGATAGAAATGCCGGTGATAATCCAGGCACCGAGCGGCTGATATTTGCCGTCTTCCGCCTGATAGAGCGGAAGTCTCAGATTATCCAGGGAGAACGACATGAAACTCATGATGAACCTCTGCACTATGGAACGATCGGCCAGCCGTCGTGAAGCCGCCCGCACCGTCGTAGAAGCCTTCGACGACCACATTATTATAAACACCCCGCCATTGTTGGTTCCGGGGACCGCGGTGGCATTCCCGAAGGCGCCCGGGATGGCCGCATCGACCTGTGCGGGTGTCCAATGGTCCGGGAAGAACGAACTCTCGCCGCCGTTGGGCCCGGCTTTCGGCTTCCAGGCGCCGTGCGGCGGATTCAAGGTCCGATCGAAGAACTCCGGCCGGGCCCGGTAGGCACCGCTGGTCGGATCGGTGACCTTGGTGCCCGGAACCAGTCCCCGACTCCGGAGAAGCCTTGTGGGACGCGGATACCGTGTAAACGCCACATGATTACCGATTCCGGACATGACGCGCCACTGGTGCGTTGATCTTGCAGCCGATATAGATCAGGACATGAGATCCGCGGTCCGTTACCTCTCACTGCTGTCGGTCGTCCAGGTCGCCATGGCGGTCCTCGTCTCGGGCCCGGTGGCCGCGAACGCCGCGGAAGGGGCCGATGGCCTGGCCCTGGCGGTGCTCTCGTCGCGTCCGCAGGTCGTCTCCGCAGGTGACGCGCTGGTCCGCGTGCGGATCCCGGACCACGTGCCCGCCGGTGACGTACGGGTGAGGCGAGACGGGACGGATGTGACCACGGGCTTCCGGGCCGTCGACCGCGGACGCGCGCTGGAGGGCGTGGTCAAGGGCATGCGGCCCGGGCGCAATGTCCTCACCGCGACGGCGCGCGGCGTCCGCTCGGGAAGACTCGTTCTCGACGACCATCCGGTGACCGGACCGGTCTTCGCCGGGCCGCACGAGCGACCGTTCATCTGCGACACGGCGGCCTTCACCACGGTCACCGGGAGCAGGCTCGGCGCGCCGATCGACGCGGACTGCTCGGTCGCCACGCGCGTCGACCACGTCTACCGCACCACGGCCGGGAAATTCACGCCGCTCCCCGCCGGCCAGAACCGCCCGGCCGATCTCGCCTGGACCACGACGAGCTCGGGGCGCCGGGTGCCGTACATCGTGCGGGTCGAGACCGGGACCATCAACCGGGCGATCTACGAGACGTCGATGCTGCACGACCCGGGCACCCCGGCGCCGGATCCGTGGCAGCGCTCCGCGGGATGGAACGGCCGGCTGATCTACACCTTCGGCGGTGGCTGCACCGGTGGATGGTACGTCCAGGGACGGGGCACCGGCGGCGTGATGGACGACGGGATGCTGCGCCAGGGATACGCCGTGGCGTCGTCGTCGCTCAACGTCTTCGGCAACAACTGCAACGACCTGCTGGCCGCCGAGACGATGAGCATGGTGAAGGAACGCTTCGTCGAGGCGTACGGACCGCCCGCGTTCACGATCGGCTGGGGCTGCTCAGGCGGGTCGTACCAGACGCACCAGATCGGCGACAACTACCCGGGCCTGCTCGACGGCATCGTCTCCGGATGCAGCTTTCCCGACGTCGGATTCGGCACGGTCAACACGATCAGCGATGCGCGCCTGCTGGACCACTACTTCCGCGAGGTCGCGCCCGGCGCTCTGGGCAAGGAGCAGCAGCAGGCCATCTCGGGTTTCGGCAGGTGGGAGAGCATCGCCAACCTCGGGGACGGCGGCGGCCGGATCGACCCGCGGATCTTCTGCCCCGGCCAGTTGCCGGCGGGATCGCGCTACCACCCCGAGACGAATCCGGCGGGCGCCCGGTGCGACGTGTACGACCACACCGTCAACGTGTACGGCCGGGATCCACGGACCGGATTCGCGCGGCGGCCGCTGGACAACACCGGGATCCAGTACGGCCTGAAGGCGCTGCGGGACAAGACGATCACGGTCGACCAGTTCCTCGATCTCAACGAGGGGATCGGCGGCTTCGACGCCGACGCCAACCACGTACGGAAGCGCACGGCCGCCGACCTGGCGGCGACCCGGGCGGCGTATCGGAGCGGACGGCTGCTCAACGGCGGCGCCGGCCTCGCGCGCATGCCGATGATCGACTATCGCGCGTACAGCGACGACTCGCCGGGCGGCGACATCCACATGCGGTTCCAGTCGTTCGCGACCCGCGAACGGCTGGTGAAGGCGAACGGCACGTACGCCAACCAGGTCATGCTGGCCGAGGACAACCGGTACGGCGGGTTCTCGCTGGCCAGCCCCGTGCTCGCGCACGCACTGACGCAGATGGACCAGTGGCTCACCTCGCTCGGTTCCGACGGCCGGCCGGGAAGCCCGATCGCCAAGATCACGCGCAACAGGCCGGGCGACCTCACCGACGCGTGCTGGACGCGTGACGCGCAGCCGCGGAAGGTGACGGAGCCACAGGTCGCGGGCAACGGTACGACCACCTGCAACACGCTCTACCCGGTATGGACCTCGCCGCGGCTGGTCGCCGGCGGGCCGATGGCCAACGACATCGTCAAGTGCCGGCTCCGTCCGATCGAGCCGGGTGCCTATGGAGTGCCGCTGACGGCAGAGCAGGCCGGACGGTTGCGGGCGATCTTCCCCGGCGGCGTCTGTGACTGGTCGGCACCGGGGATCGGCCAGCAGGGCCTCGCCGGCACCTGGCAGTCGTTCGGCCGGTGACGACCGCGAGCTCGGCTTCGCGGGCCTGACCACGACGCCGGCAGCCGGGAGGGGTCCCGAGTCCCTGGCCGAATGATGGCGGGGACGCTCGCCGCAGCCCATTCGGGGCCGCGCGCGAGCAGAGGAGGATCTCATGACCGGCTCACCGAACGACCGGAGCGGAGTGACACCCGCCCCCTTGGCAGAGGTTTCCAGCGACCGGCCACGACGGGTCACCACGGCCGTCACCCTGCTCATCGTTTCCGCGGTGCTCTGGATGCCGATCGCCGGCAGCGACCCAGCCGTGACACAGCCTGCGACGTTGCTGCTGCT
>DASYNF010000201.1:0-10138 GCA_036008685.1 Actinomadura sp.
CCCGGACTGCCGACCCGCGGCGGCTCAGCCCCCGGGACTCCGTGCCCAGAACCGGACGACGGAGGAACAGAGCGCGCGTTCCCGCCCGGACCGGTCACAACCGCCCCGTCGCCACCGGAACCTCGGGAACCGGCCGGACCCTGATCGCCACCCGCCCTCGGAGCCGGGGCACCCGGAGGCGTGGAGACCGGACCCGACGAGGTCGGCACCTTTTCCAGGTTGCTCGGAGGCACGGTTCCGTCCGGCCCTGGGCTCTTTGGCGCGACTGTTGGGTTGCCGTTCCCGGCCCCGGGCCCCTTGGGCTGCGCGACCGTCCCGTTGCCGCTCTCGATCGGCTGCGGCCTGGCCGGACCAGACGAAGATCCGTTTTGGCCCTTCGGGTATCCGCCCACTACCTCATTCGAACGCGACGGACCCGACACCGCAGGAGGAGGCGCACCCTCACCCTGCGGACGCCCACTCACCGGAGCACCCGAACGCGACGGACCGGTGCCCGGGCGCGCGTTGCTCGGCGTGCTCGGGGTCGGTGAGGGATGGCCGTTGACGCTGCCGGGAGAGGGGCTGCCTTTCGTACCGCCGGGATTGAGGGTCGTGTCGTGCGGCATGGCCGACCCCGGGATATTGGAACCGTTCGGGTGCGACCCTCCCGAGCCTCCCGAACTGGTGGGATTACTCGGTTTACCCCCGCCTGGGCCACCCTTCGGCGCCCCGGTGGGGACGCTGCCCGGCGGGAGATCGAAGCCGCTGAACTTGCCGCCCTTCGCAGCCAGACCGCCGAGGCCGCCACCAAGGACGCCGCCGAGTGCGGCGCCCAGACCGATGTTGAGGCCCTCGTGCGCCCAGTCGATGGTGACCGAGGTGTGCGTGGCAGCCGAGGCCAGGGCATTGGCGGCCATATCGATGGCAAAGGACGAAACGGCCCCTGTGACAGCCCCGACGGTGAACTGGGCGGCTATCGTTCCCAAGGTGCCCAGCCTGGCGGCGAGCTGGCCTATGACCTCGACGAGGCTCGCTGCGATCTCGGCCAACAGTGGGAGGAGAGCCCCCAATGCGAAAGTCAGCGGAGCCGTCACCACACCGAGGAAAAAGCCGAAGATATTTATGAGGTAAGCCTTGTTGTTCTCATCGGCCATCTTTTCGGCTTGCTTTTTGATGTCGTCGGCATAGGCGTTGATGCCCTCGCCGGTCTTCCACGCCGCGTCGGCGGCGTCGTCCAGCACCACCGTCATGTGGTTCAACCACGTGTCCTGGGCGGTGGTGAAGGCGGTGCCCC
Organism: Actinomadura sp.; assembly: GCA_036008685.1. Classification (GTDB taxonomy): domain Bacteria; phylum Actinomycetota; class Actinomycetes; order Streptosporangiales; family Streptosporangiaceae; genus Actinomadura_C. The sequence goes on from DASYNF010000201.1 coordinate 1,274, forward strand.
TCCATCCCAAGGCGCCGATGGCATCGGTCAGGTTCGTTTTCTGGCGATAAAGCTCGTCGCCCATCCTGATCCATTGGTTGCCCAGATCGTAGATGGCGTTCAGATCCAGGTTGCCGATGTAGTCCGTCCAGGAGGTCCAGCCGTCCATGGTCGTGCTCATGGCTGCACCGTCTCCCCGGATTCGGCCGGCCGAGGCTCGTACGTCAGCGGCTCGTTCTCCTCGTCGAGTGCGGCGTGGATCAACAGCGGATCCTGTCTCCTGCGGACCAAGGCTCCTCGTCCCGGCACACGTTGCGCAGCGCGTACGTCACCGATCAGGACCCCTTCACGATGGTCACCGGACAGGATCAACCCATCGGCGCCGAACTCCCGCAACCGTGTGAGCAACGGATCGGACATCAAGGCTCGCGAGACTCCACTGACGCGCCGGGCGAGCACGACGTGGAAGCCGAGTTCCTCGCCTCGGGTGACGAATCCGGCCAATGGCGCCAGCGGACCGCGGTGTGGATCGGCCGCCGCCAGGTCATAGTCGTCGACGACGACGTAGAACTCCGGGCCCTCCCACCAGTCGCGATCACGCAGCCGACGGGCGGTGAGCCCGGGTGGTGGCATTCGTTCTTTGAGCTTGTCGGTCACCTCCTGGACGAACGCCGCAGCGAACTCCGGGTCGCCCGCGTACGCGCCGATGTACGGCTCGGGCACGACGTCCAGGAGGCTGCGCCGGTAGTCGATGACGATGAAGCGGATGTCCCAGGGAGAGCGACGGCGGGCCAGGCCCCGCATCCAGGCGCGCAGGAACGAGGTCTTGCCGGCGCCGGAGTCGCCGAAGACGAGGAAGTGCGGCTGCCCGCCGGTCAGGTCCAGGCCGACCGGCCGCAGATCGCTCTGGGCCAGGCCGATGGGAACCTCGGTGTCGGACAGAACTCTCCCGTCCCCCTCCCAGGGGTCCGTGGACCGCCCGGCGGCGGCGATCGCGTCGAGTTCGGCGACGGTGATCCGCTGTGGCAGCACCTTCAGCGCCGGTGCGGCCGTCCCCTCCGCGGCGCCGGCGATCGCGGCCACGAGGTTCCGCTGGGTCTCGGTGAGGTCGTCGAGACCGTCGCCGCCGTCGAGCCGGGGAAGGGCCACGTGGAAGGAGAGTCCGGGCGGCATCAGACCGCGGCCGGCCGGTATCCGGCCGAGCCGGCGGGTCTCCGGCCGGTTGATCTCCGACTCCGCCGGGTCGTTCAAGCGGAGTTCGAGCCGGCCGCCGATGCTGTCGCGCAGCGCCATCCGGATCTCGGCCCAGCGGTTGGCGGTCAGCATCAGGTGAACCCCGACGCCCAGGCCCCGGGTGGCGATGTCGGTGGCGATCGCGGTGGCGTCTTCCATCTCCGCGTGCAGCGCGCCCCAGTTGTCGACGACCAGGACGATGTCGGCGGCGCGCACGCCCGGCGGCAGTTCACCGTTGTCGCGCCGCCGGCGGAAGTCGGCGGCGGACTGGACGCCCAGGTCCTGGAACATCCGCTCGCGGACCGCGATCAGGCGGGTCACCTCGGCCAGCACGCGCTGGACCCGTTCGGCGTCCCGCCGCCCGGCCACCCCGACGACATGAGGGGCGTCCTCCAGAGCGTGCAGCGCGCCACCGCCATGGTCGATGCAGTAGAACTGCAGCTCGTCGGGGGTATGGGTGAGCATCGCGCTGATCAGCGCCGTGCGCAGGAAGGTGCTCTTGCCGCTCTGCGGAGCCCCGACCAGGGCCAGGTGCCCGTGGGCACCGGCAAGGTCGAGCACGACGGGACGCTGTTCCTGCCGGGCGGGCAGGTCCGCCACCGCGACGGGGAACTTCAGCTCCCCGCACGAGGTCCACGCCGCGCTCTGCAGACCGCGTCCGTCCATGCGGGTGAGCGGGGCGAGCAGCGGATCGAGCGGGAAATGCGGGGGCAGCGGCGCAAGCCATACCTGGTGGGTCGGCGCACTGCTCGCCGCGAGTTGCTCGACGACGAGCTGGAGCTCCGTCGTTCCGGACCCCGGCACGGGCGTGACCGCGGGCTCCGGTGCCGTGTCCTCCGGCTTGGGGGGCGTGCGCAGACCGAACGGGACCGGCGCGATGGGCTCCCGCCGGCCTTCTCGCGCGGCGGGGTCCTCGTAGAGCCGGGAGACGTGCGCGACCCGGAAGCGCTCGTAGATCGACTCGTCCACCTTCAGATAGGCCGAGCCCGGGATGGGCGGCAGCCGGTAGGCGTCCGGCGTACCGATCACCGCGCGGCTCTCGGCGGCGCTGAACGTCCGAAGGCAGATGCGGTAGGACAGGTGGGACTCCAGGCCGCGCAGGCGTCCTTCCTCCAGCCGCTGGGTGGCCAGCAGCAGGTGCATGCCCAGGGAGCGGCCCACCCGCCCGATCTGCACGAAGAGGTCGATGAAGTCGGAGCGCTGGGACAGCAGCTCCCCGAACTCATCGACGATGATCATGAGGTACGGCAGTGGTGGCAACGGCGCACCGTCCACGTCCGTACCGCCGGCCGCCTGTTTCAGCTGGTATTCACGGATCGAGTCGATGTTGCCGGCCTGCCGCAGCAGCCGCTGCCGTCGCTGTTGCTCCCCCACCAGGGCGACCCTGACCCGGTCGACCAGGGACAGGTCGTCGGCCAGGTTCGTGATCAGGCCCGCGACATGGGGCAGCCCGGTCAGGCCCGCGAACGTCGCACCGCCCTTGAAGTCGACCAGCACGAAGCCCAGGTGCTCCGGCGAGTGCGTCATCGCCAACCCGGTGACGAGCGTCCGCAACAGCTCGCTCTTGCCCGAACCTGTGGCACCGACCACCAGCCCGTGCGGGCCGATCCCGCCCTGGGCCGACTCCTTCAGGTCCAGAACGAGTGCCTCCCCGTCGGCGGCCACGCCGACCGGGATCCGCAGGAGGTCTTCATCGTCTGGTGCCCGCCAGGCGGCGGTCGGGTCGAGTGACGTGACGTCGACGCCCAGCATGTCCGGCAGCGACACCGACTGGGACAGAACCTGCTCCTGCTCGCCCGTCAGCCGCAAGGGGGCGAGCAAGCGGGCGGTCCAGGACCGCAGGGCGGGCGCCATACGATCCACGGTCGCGTCCTGCACGGTGCTGTGCAGCCCGGCCTTCGCGCCCTCCAGTGTGAGGTGACCGTACGCGTCGAGGCGGACCCGCACGTCCACCCGCTCCGGCTCGTGCGCCTCCCGTGCGACCAGGCACACCACCGTGATGCCCAGTTGCGGCCCCGCCTCCGCGATCAGGCGAAGGACGAGGGGGGACCGGGTCCAGGACGCCCGCGGATCGTAGTTGTTCAGCACCACGACCAGCCGCCGCCGCGGTCCTTCCTGGGCGGCCATGGACACCAGCCGCGTTCCCCGCTCCGCGCGGGCCGCCACGGCCCGGTCGAGCGCGGCCTCGAGGTAGTCCGCCAGGCCCTCCATGTCCTCGGCGACCAGCGGTACGACCTCGGCCCCGTGCTCCCGCGTGTCCGGTTCATGGGTGTGCGGGAGCCACTTGGCCCACTCCCACCGTGCATCGCCGGACGTGACCATCGCGATCTGCACGTCGTCCGGCGCGTGCAGCGTGCCGAGCTGGCAGAGCAGTGCGGTGACCGCCGCCTCGGTCTCCACGGCGGGCCCCAGCAGGCTCACCACGCCGGCCCGCCCGACGTCGATCCACGCCGGTTGCCGTTCCACCATGGTCTGGGACTGAACGAGTTCGTCGGCCGCGTACAGGGAACGGGCGTCGTACTCCACTGTCGGATCGGATCGCTTCATGGTCGTGAGGGTGACGGCCAGCGGCCCCTGCCCCGTGCCGATGCGCAGCTTGAGGAAATCCGGGTCCTCAGGCCGCCTCTCCCACACGCGGCGCCGGCGGACCGCGATCGCCCACAACCGCTCGGGACTCGGATGCACCCAGGCCGCGGCGAGCCGTTGCACCTGGGCGACCTGCCGTGCCTGCCTGCGAATCCCCGCCAGATAGTCCAGGTACCGCTCACGCTGGTGGTCCCTGGCCTGGCGGCTCTTACCGCGCATCTGCAGCCGGATGCCGATGGTCAACCCCACCGACGAGAGGACGAACACAACACCCAGGAAGATCATCCACTGCCGACCGGTGGAGATCAGATACGCGGCCATGCTGACACTGGTCAACAGCGGCAGGAGCAGCGTCAGCATGCTCGACATGCCATTCGGCGGCGGCAACTGCGGCGGTGCCGCAATGGCGACCTTGTTCTCCGGCACCGGCGGCGGTGCCATCCGGGCGGGGCGGTGGAAAGCGATCCTGCTCATCGGTTGGGTGCCTCAAGGTGAGATCTTCGCTGCGGCGGACGGGGATGCGGCCCGCCCGCCGCGGCATCGGTGATCGCGATCAGGCGTACGGGGGGTAGTCGGCCGTGATCGCGGTCTTGTTCGTGTCCATCTGGTCCGGAGGCGTGTCATGCGACGGTTTGCCGTCTCCGCCCTGATCGGCGGTGGGGAGCTTGCCGGCGAATTGGTTCCAGACATTCATGAGCCCGTACTCGGCCTTGTTGTAGTTGTCGGCGGCGGTGCCGATCCCGTGGGCCATGGCGTTCAGCGCGCCGTCATCCGGCTTGTCCTTACTGCCGAACAGCTCGTCCATGACCGAGAGCCAACGGTTGTTGAAATCTTCCGCTTCCTGTTGGGTGGCGCCCTGCCAGTCGTTGAGCATCAGCGGATTCAGGGTGTCCGCAATCCGGGTGACGGAGTCCGCGACGCTCTGATTGAGATCGCTGATTCTCTGCGCCGTATCGTGCATTCCCGACGGCCCGATCCTGATGTCACCGACATGGTCGTAGTCGGCGTAGGGCTGGCCGCTCGGGCTGTTCCCAGTTGCCATATCCGGCATCTCCTCCTTCAGATCCGCGGTTCAGGTGGCGACTGGTGGCGCGGCGTCGCCCTTGCTACGCCTGACTCGGACTCATAAAGCGATACGTCAACGGCATCTTGGTGCGATGGCTTAATTCTCGCTGCAAGTTCCATGGCATCCGGTCGGGCTACCTGGGTGTCACATTTTGCAGGTTCTGGGATTCGGCCTGGTAGTAGTTGTTGTAGGACGTCTGCATCCGGTTGATCATCTCGTCGAGAATGTTCATCAGGTCGGCCGTGGCGTTCTTGTACCACTTACGGACGGGGTCGAAGGAGTCGTGGGCGGGACCATTCCAGTAGCCGTTCAGGTTCCGCATCCTCATCTCGATCTGCTCGAGCGTGCCGGAGATGTTGTCCTTCTCCCGTCGGACGGTGGCGATGGCGTCCGACAGCGCCTGCAGGTTGACTGCGAACTCGGGCCCCCCCTGAGTGGTCTGTCCCCCTCCGCCGGCATCTGCCATGACGTTCTCCTCCATCCGATGGTCTGAACGATCGGGGTCCAAGTCTCGGTCGGCGCGGTGAAACGGTACGTTGCCGACGCGTCAGCCGCTGACCCCATTGGGTGGCGGCGGGGGGAACAGCGATTGCCGATCGGCAGCGGCGTAAACCTGGCCCGAGTGGTTCACCAGGGCGATGTATTCGCCGACGAGCTCGAGTGCGGCGCCAACGGACTGCAGCGTCTTCTCCTGGATAGGATTCATCTCCGCCGCGAAGTCCTGCGCCGGCTTCGCGAAGACCGTGGGCGACGGCTGTTGGCTACTTTCGCTGTTGGGGTACCACTGATGCGAGAACGAATCGTAGGTCATCGGGTCTGCCCCCTTCCGCATGGACGTTTGCCCGAAAACGGTCCCTCCTGTGGCCATGACCTTCGTTCGCAGGTCCTCGTACTGGGTCACCAGGCCGCGGACCGTGCCCAGCATCGCATTGACCTGAGTGCCGAGCGCATCGAAGCCGACCTGGAAATCGTTTGCGTCGCCGGAATCCTGGGAGCTCGGATCACCACTGGTCTGTCCCTCGCTGATGTCCTTCGGGCCCAGATTGAAGGACGGGTGCGTGTCCCAGGCGACCTTGAGCTCCGGGGAATCGGTGTTTCCCAGATCCGGTGAAGGGTCGTTGTCGTGGCTGTGGTCGTCCGGATCGAAAGGATGCTGATCGTATTGGGAGGTGATCGGATCGGTCACGGGTCCTCCTGTCCGTTGGTAGATCTTCGAGTCGACCTCATACCGCCTCGGTCGGCGGCAGGTCCACCGGCAGAAGCGTCGTCAGATCGCCCGAGCCCGCCGCCGTCAGGTCATCGGCGATCCGCTGCGCCTGCCGCTCGGTCATCAGCTGGAACACCTGCCGCGCGGTCCGCCCGTTTCCGAACCGCTCGCCCCGGGGCAGTTCCTCGAAGAACCGGTGGAGTGCCTCGACGGTGTCCGGAGGGCATTGGTACTCGTACCGATCGGCGTGGAACGTCACGATCCGCACGAGCTCGTCGGACCGGTAGTCGTCGAACATCAGCGTGCGGGAGAACCGGGAGCCCGGCCCGGCGTTGGAAGCGAGGAACCGCTGCATCTCCCCGGGGTAGCCGGCGACGATCACGACGATGTCGTCGCGGTGGTCCTCCATCAGCTTCACCAGCGTGGAGATCGCCTCCTGCCCGAAGTCGTTCGGCTGGGCGTGCGGGACCAGGGCGTAGGCCTCGTCGATGAACAGCACGCCGCCGAGGGCCCGGCGGAACACCGCCTGGGTCTTGGGCGCCGTGTGACCGACGTACTCGCCGACCAGGTCTCCACGGTCGGCCTCGACGTAGATGGCCGGGTATCCGGCGTCGGAGATCCGGCAGTCCTCGAAGGTGCCCCCTGCCCCTTCGGCGATGAACACGCCGTTGCGGGCCGGCCTTTCGATGGTCAGACCCCGCACGCGCGGCCGGCTGCCGGCTCCGGTGTACAGTCCGCTGCCCTCGATGTCGGTCATCGTGCAGTCGTCGATCCGCGCGGCGCTGCCGGCGTCCAGGAACACCCTGGTCGAGCGGGTGCGCTGGATCCGTGCGCCTTCGATGACGGCTCCGCTTCCGGGGCCGACCTCGATGCCGACCTCGGCGGTGTCGGTGATCTCGCAGTCGGCGAGCGTGACCTCCGCCTGGCCGGTCGCGTACAGGCCGTCCGCGGCGATGCCGTCACCGCCGGCGGATCGCACCGCGCAGTCCTCCAGCACCGTACGGCTGGTGGCGGTCAGGCGGATGGCCGCTCCATCGGTACCGGTGACGGAGCAGTTCTTCAGTGTGGCCACGGCGTCGCCGGTGACCTCGATCCGGCCACCGGTGATCTCACAGCCCTGAACGACCGGCGTTCCGCCGCGTACGAGGATCGCCGCCTCGTCCGGTGCGGCGCCTTCCACGACCAGGTCACGCATGACGGACTCACCGTCGTGCACAGTGATCGCGGGACCGCGGGCGGCGACGATCCGCACCGTACCGGGCCCCTTCTCCGCCACGAGAGTGACGTTCCTGCCCAGAACGACGCTTTCCCGGTACGTCCCCGGATGGACCGAGACGACCGAGCCCTCCGCGGCCGCGCGTACGGCGGCGCCGATCGTGCTGTGCGCACCCCAGCCAGGGGCCACCCTTTCCCGGGAGGACTTCTTCGTCAGCATGGCGTCACATCCTCCCCCCGGCCTTCATGAGAGCGCTGAAGACGCCGAAAACGCCGGCAGCCAGTGGGACGCTCAGCGCTCCCAGGAAGTTCGAGAAGGGGCCCGGCCAGCGCCATCTCTCTCCGAAGTCGGCCTGCTGCAGGGAACTACGGAAGCACAGCACCAGGCCGGACCAGACCACGGCCACGGCGGTGACGAGGAGCGCCAGCGGACCGGTCCAGCCGGGGGCGTCCGGGCCGAAGAGACGATCGGGCGTCCGCAGAGTCAACGCGACCAATCCCACCGTTCCGGTCAGCAGGACCGTGGCGACGACAGCCGTCAGCCGGGAGGAACTCGCACGGCACAGCAGCGCGATGCTGAGGCACAGCACCAGGCTGAGCGCGAACCAGTCACGTGAAGTGCTGAGCACGACCAGGCAGACGGCGATCGCCAGGCAACACACGGCGTTGAGGAAGACGAGCAGGCGCTGAATGCGGCGTACCGCCCCTTCGACGTCCTCCATCTGCGCGGAACCCGGGGGCAGCACGGCGGCCTGCGCCGCGATCCTCGGCAGGCCGCCGAGGATCAGGAAGGCGACCACGGCGACGACCGCCGCCCCTTCCACCGCGTCCGCCCCCAGCACGCCCGAGAACACGGAGAGGAACAGCCCCAGCGCGCAGATGAGCTGCAGTGTCAGCGTGATGACGGAGGGAGCCGCGAGATACGCGGCGAGCGCACCGACGGAGGCGGCGAACGAGGCCGCGACCAACCGGGCCGCCACGCCGGGCAGCGGCAGTGTGAGCACCGCGCCCGCCAGGAGCGGAGACGTTGTGGCGGCCAGCGCGAGACGCAGCGCCGCCGGCACCGGCCAGTGCTTGCGGCCGGCGTTCCATGCGAGCAGCGCCGCGCCCAGGCCGACGACGAACAGCGACGCACCGACCGTGACGGCGCCGTCCGCGCCGCCCCTCGCGCCGAGCGCCCCGGCCGCGGCCGCGGCCATGAGGATCAGCAGGCCGATGCCGAGCCTGGTGTACGCCCGCGCACGCGCGTTCCACGCCGTGCCGTCATGGTCGAGTTCGGCGACCTGCTCGTCGATGTCGGCGACGACGGGCCCCTCGAACTCACTGTCGAGGACGTCGCGGAGGTACAGCGTCTGGCCGTCGAGCACGCCGACGGCCTCCAGTGACTGATCCGGCTCAAAGGGCCGTCCCCCCGCCGGCGCCAGTGACCAGGCGGGCGGCAGGGCATCCGATCCCTCCTGGCCGCACAGGCCGGCCAGCATGGGGACGTACTCGGCGATCGGGGCCCGCTTGGGCACGGCCAGGTCCACCTGGCCGTGCTCGCCCACGACCGTGATCCGGCACCGCTCATCGGCCACGG
>DASYNF010000202.1:0-13489 GCA_036008685.1 Actinomadura sp.
CCTCGACGACTGGAAGGCGAAGCTCGAGGATTGCTGCGACGCGCTGGCCGAGCGCGACGGCCCCGAGGCGGCCTACGAGGCGTACCGGAGGGCCAGCCTCCACCGGGGCTGGCACGCGTCGACGGACAAGTACCTGCGCAACTTCGCCGTGGCCGCGGGACGGGACGACGTCGAGCACCAGGCCCGCGAGCTGGCCGACCTCGTCCGCCACAGGGGGCAGGCCTTCTCCATCTCCGACACGATCCTGAAGAGCCGGCGCAAGGCCTTCGTGCGGCTCGCGCAGACCGACGACCACTGCCTGCGGCTGCTGTTCATGTTCCCGTACCAGCTCGCGGTGTTCGACACGACCGGTGTGCTCGGGGCGATGCTGCGTGACCCGCTGGTCGTCCGGCGGCTGCTCGGAGGTGTCCTTTGGCCTGGTTCCTCGGCCACCGAATGGGTGAATGAGCACTACGGAGAGCACCTGCGCTCGGCCTGGAAGCCCTGGCAAGCCCTCGACCTGCTCGCTTTCCTCGCCCCTGTCCTCGTCGAAGAGGGCCAAGGGGTCCGGCTGGCCGACGACGACGGCCTGGCGAACCTGAACTCGCTCGACGTCGCCTGTGAGCACGGCATTCCACTGGCCGATCCGGTGCGGAAGGTGTCGCTGACGACCTGGTACCGCGACGACGGGAGCGGCCGGCGGCCGCTGACCCACGTGGCGGCCGATCCCCGCTTCAGGGAGCTGCTCAAGGACGAGATAGCGGCGTTCGAAGGCGCCCCCGAGCCTCCCCGCATGCCCCGCAACCGGCCCACGCCTCCGCCCTTCGCACGCGGGCAGCTGCTGGAGATCCCCGCGCTGGCGCCCCTCGTCGCGGAGGTCCGCCCCGAGCTGGCCTCCAGCGTCGGAGGCCCGGCCGACTCCGTGCTCCGGAAGGCGCTGGCGGGGTTCGGGGTCCGCTCGGACAAGGCCCCCGATGACCGGATCTCGACCGTACGGTCCATGCGGGCCGTGGCGGCCCGGCTGCGGGGTGCGGAGCCCGACTTTCCCAACGACGCCGAGAGCCTGGGCGCCGAGCAGCCCCCGGCGGTCCACTGGGCCTTGCTCATCGAACATGTGGGCGCCGTCGCCGTACGAGCCGCGTCCCCGGCCACCACGGACGAGAAACGGGACGCGTTGATCGAGTTCCTTCGGCTGTGGGCGACGATGCCCTTCGTCGCCGAGGCCAGCCGGGGCTGGCAGTACGGCACCCTGTCCGTCGTACCCGGCGATCTCGGCGAGGCCGTCCCTCTGTACCGGGCCGGAACGGACCAGGACATGTGGTTCATACGGCCCGTCCCACGGCCCGGTGAGCCCGACCCCCTTCAGGGCCACGTGCGCGTGCTGCACGACCTCGACCCCGGATGGGCAGCCCCGGAACGCCTCGAAGCCTTCATCCAAACGGTCACCGAGCACGGCGCCCTTCGCTGGGGCAAGCCCACAAAGGACGAGGCGGCGAAGCTCGCCACGGCACTGGAGGAGGCCCGCTCCGCGGACGGCTGGAGCCTCACCCCGGCCGCCGGAACACTCATCCTGGCCGGATTCCCTGGCGTGACCCTCCGCAACGGCCTCGACTCCGACCAACGAAAGGCGCTCAAGCTGAAGGTCCGTGAGGACACCGAGGCCTACCGGGCGCTGAAGGTGTTCGATGGGCCTCGGCGGCTGCGCCTGTGCGCCGCCGTTCCGCCCAAGGACCCGGCGGCCTGGTGGGGCAAGTCCGGTTGGGACGGTGCCACCGAACGGGTCGTCGCCGTTGGTTCATCGGTCTGATCTTCACGACGGGGAACACCCCGATGATCGACCTCCCAGCGGGGCGTTCCCATGGGCGCCCATCGCACTGGCTCATCGGTGAGAGCCTCCGCTCGAGCTCACCGCCAGAGCCGGGCCGAGTGGGCGCATACGCTCGGCTTCTAGGGCCGCTCCTCCGCCAAATCCCACGCGACAGGCGGCTCAAGGCCTGAAACGATCAAGGCCCAGGTTGGGGATCTCGTCCCTGCCCTGGGCCTTGGTGGTGGAGCGGGTGACGGGAATCGAATCCGCGCTATTAGCTTGGGAAATCACTTTCAGCGATCGTCGATCACCTGCGGTACTGCTGACCTGGGCCTACGCGGCGTATTTCCCGTTCACGACCGTACACGCCTGTGATCGTCCGCTCTAACGGGCACGTAACGGGCACGGCTGGCGTTTATCAGTTTGGTCTTGGCCGAGGTGATCAAGCTGTGGCCGCGGTCGATCCGTACGCCGATAGCCGCGATCATCCGGGAGCGTCTACCGGTTTTGCTGTCACTGCCCTGCTCGATGCTTGGCCTTCACGGGTCGTTCCTGCGCCGCGCTCGATGGTCCGGAGGGCTTACCCGAGCCTACGGTGAGATGGTGTGACAGACCTCAATCCCTCGGGTGAGTCCTCCGGCACGCGGGGGTCTGGGGGCGGTGGAGCCCCCGGTGTCACGCTCGGCCATCCGCGCAGCCACGGTGTTCTCCGACACCTTCCAACCCGCAGGTCGCGGGTGATCCTCAGTGATCCGTAGGTGCCGCCTGAGGCGGTGAACAGCTTCTTGATCTCCTCATCCAGCCGGGCCCGCCGCTGCTCACGCACGGTCGGCATACGGTTGATCCACTTGTAGAACCAGGACTGCGAGACCCCCAAGGCCCGGCAGGCGATCGCATGCGGGATACCGAACGTGGTCCTGCAGGACGCGATGAACTCCGCCACGATCACCGGTTCATCGAGTCCTTCACCCACAGGACCACTGATCGCTTGAGAACATCACGCTCCATCTCAAGATCCGCGCGCTCCTTCTCCCACTGCGCCCTCTGCCGGCGCAACCGAGCCAGTTCCTCACGCTCGGACTCGCTCAGCGCACCGCTCTCGCCAACCCGCTCGCGATCGAGCTTCACCCAGTTGTGCAGCGTGTAAGGGCTGATCCCCAGATCCCGCGCGACCTGCGCGACGGGCTTGCCGGTCTCCTTGACGATGCGCACGGCTCCCGCCCGGAACTCCCCATCAAACCGGCGTCTCTTGTCTCCCACGAGACAACCATCTCTCTGGTCCAGGTCTCCACGCTACGAGGGGAACCGCACCGGCCATGAAGCAGCGACCTGCCAACCCTGGCCAGGTCCTCATCTGCCCTAGTGCGCATGTGACCGCGTTGCATACGGTCAAACCTTCCTTGCTCACGGAGGTGTTCAGCGTAGTTGCCCGGATCACGGGCGCTGCGTCCTTGGCCTTCGGCGCTGTGGGGACCACCGTGCTCAACAGCAACGACGCACCGGATCAGGTGATCTCTCACCTTCATGTGCACGTCATCCCACGGTTCGACGGTGACAACCTGGTGATACCCAATCCTGACCAAGCTCCGGCTCCCCGGGACCTTCGGGTCCAGCTTGCTGCGCAACTGCGACAAGTCCTGAGCTGAGCCCGGCCGGCCGCGCGGGCCGGAGGACAACGGCACTGTAGAACGCGGTGGCTTCGTCCCAAGTTGGCCGCCCGATCGGCATGGCCGGAGGGACCGGCGCCCAGACCACACGCCCGTAGGGCGTGCCGGAGCGGGCGGCGCGGCTGCGTACAGCGCCGTGGCGGCGGACGTTCACCGCGTTCGCCTGCTTCCCGCCAGACCCGATCGTGATCGACGAAGCGACGCCCGAGCAATTAATGCAGCCCATGCGGTGCGCTGAGCTGCGTTACGCCGTCCCGGCCGTCTCCTGGTGAGGTCGGTCTTGGGAGAAGAGAAGCCCGATACCTCTTGTCTTCGCCGGACCGATTGGCGCCACAGTCATCCCGCCTGACTCCCGATTCCCTGATGACACAGGACATGATCGGCTCTGTGATCTGCCCGTGTCCGACGCGGCCCTGGCCGAGCGCGGCCGAAGGCCCTCAGCGTCAGCAGGTCTTGAAGAGGTAGTCCGGGCTACCGGGCTGGCTCACGTCCCGGTCGCGGAGCACGACGGACAGCGCCGCGCCCGAGCCGCGACAGGTCGCCGCGAAGTCGCCCGCTCTGTACTCGATGTCGAAGACGCGGTCCGCGTAAGCCGACGCATATTGTTCGCACTCCCGGTAGCGGCCGCATTCCTCGGTGACGGCGAAGTCGAAGCCAATGCTCTTGTGCTGGGCCAGCAGATCGGCGGTGTTCTTCTGCGCGATGGCCAGGCCGGCGGCGTGGGCGCGGCGGGACAGGAGGCGGGCGAACGAAGCGTTGTCGGACGGAGTCAGCCGGCCGTCGGACCGCTCGTAGGAGTCGAGGTTGTCCGGTTCCACCGCCTGGAAGCCGCGGTGCGCGCAGCCGTCGATCCACGTGCCCACGATGGAGGCGATTTCGGCCCGCTTGGCGGGCGTCGAGACGTCCAGCAACGCCTCGTTCCAGTCCTTGTCCACGATCACCGCGCCGTCCGCGCCGCGCAGAAGCAGCTCCGGGTGCGTGTTCTTCCACCAGTTCAGCTCGTCCGGCTGGGCCTGGAAGGCGTTGACGTAGCAGATGTTGTACCGGCCGGCGGCCGGCTCACCGGAGCGGTCGCGGGAGACGGCGCGGACCCCGCGGGCGGGCGGGTACGAAGCGCCGATCTGGTAGTCGAACGTCGCATTGGCCGACGGCAGCACGACCCGCACCGCATGAGGCGACGGGGTCGGTCCGACCGGCCGCGACGACCCGCCGTCGGCCGGTGACAGCGCCACCGCGAGCACCCCGCCCAGCGCCGCGACCACGGCAACCGCCACGCCCGTCACAATCGCGTTGCGCCGCAGGGAGAGACGAGGGCGCACACGCACGTGCAACTCCTGTACGAAAAGGGGAATCAGGCCACGGCTACCACGGGACCGTATCGGCTCCGCCCGCACCGCGGAACCGCGGCCGTCGCATCCGAACGAGCCGCCGGCTCCGGGTGACCGACTGCTCAGATAGGACCTCGCGGTCGAGATGGTCAAGCGGGAGCTTGAGAGGATCGGCCATTCGGCCGACCCGCCGGACGGCCTGCGTGGCATAGCCTCGCCGCGTGGAAAACGCGCACGACCCGCGGGTCGCGGACCCCGCGGAGACCAACCCGCTCCCCCGGCCCGTACGGAGGCTCCTCGCCGCCGCGCTGTACGCGGGGCTCGCCCTGGTGTGGCTGCTCGACCTGGAGGCCACCGAGGGGTTGCGCACCGCAAGGTACGGATGGTTTCCCCCCTTGGTGGCCGGGCTGGCGGCCGCCGTGCTGCTGTTCCTGCCCGATCGGTGGCTGTCCCTTGATCGGCGCGCCTGGCTGGCGGGGTGCGGTTCGCTGGCGCTGACGGGCGGGATGCTGCTCGACGGGCAGGACGGCGGCGGCATAGGTTTGCTGGAGTCGGTGTGCCTGCTGATCATGCTGGCGCGGACCTGCCGGCGGGTGAGGTGGCCGTTCGCCGCCGTCGCGCTCGGGGCCGCGGTGATCGCCGCCCCGGCGCGGATGGAGAACCCGGGTTCGCTGTCGACCGCCTTTCTGCTCACCTACGCCGTCGGCGGGGCGATCGGGCTCGGCTGCTACCTGCGGGTGCGGGACGGGCGCAGGGCCCGCCTGCTGGAGGCCGTCCGGCAGGGAGAGCGGCTGGAGCTGGCGCGGGACCTGCACGACTTCGTCGCCCACCACGTCACCGGCATCGTCTGGCAGGCGAACGCTGCGCGGGTCATCCGCGAGACGGCGCCGGATCAGATCGACCCGATCCTGGAGAACATCCAGAAGGCGGGCATGGAGACCCTGGACTCCATGCGCCGCCTGGTGCGCGTGCTGCGGGAGGTGGAGGGCAGGCCCCGGCGGCCCGGGGAGCTGTTCACCGAGCTGGCCAGGCTGGTCTCCGACTTCTGCAGCGGCGAGGAGCAGGACGCCACCCTGTCGGTGGCGGCCCCGGCCCGCGCGGCGCGGCTCGCGCCCGAGGTGGAGACCTCTGTGCACCGCCTGGTACAGGAGTCGCTGACCAACGTGCGGCGGCACGCCCACGGCGCGCTGGTGGCCGTACGGGTGGGTGTGGAGGACGGACGGCTGCGGGTGGAGGTGCGCAACACGCCCCCCGCCGCGTCGCCCGGAGCGCGGCCTGCCGCCCCGGTCGGAGGCCGCGGGGGCTTCGGGATGGTGGGGCTGCGGGAGCGGGTGGCGGCGGTGGAGGGGACGCTGGAGACGGGCGAGACGCCGGACGGCGGCTGGCGGGTGGCCGGCATCTTCCCCGTGCTGGCCGTGGCAGGATCGGCCGGGTGAGCAGTGCGACGACAAGAGGTTCCGCGGCGACCTCGGCGACGAGGGTGCTCGTCGCCGACGACCAGCACCTGGTGCGCTCCGGATTCCGGCTGATCCTGGACGCCCAGCCGGGCATCGAGGTGGTCGGCGAGGCGGCCGACGGCGCCGAGTGCGTGGAGATGGCCAGGCGGCTGCGTCCCGACGTGTGCCTCGTCGACATCAGGATGCCGGAGCTCGACGGCTTGGAGGTCACCCGCATTCTGGCCGGGCCCGAGGCGGCCGACCCGATGCGCGTCGTTGTGGTGACCACCTTCGACCAGGACGATTACGTCCATCGGGCGCTGCGTAACGGCGCCTGTGGGTTCCTGCTGAAGGACGCCAGCCCGGCCCTGCTCATCGAGGCGGTGCGAGCCGCGCAGCGCGGAGACGCGCTGATCTCGCCGGCGGTGACCGTACGGCTGCTGCGTCAGCTGGAGGACGGACGCAGGCCGTCCTCCGCCGGCGGGCGACCGCCGAGGACGGTCATGACGCAGCGTGAGCTGGACGTGGCGCGGCTGGTGGCGGTGGGCCGCACCAACCAGGAGATCTGCGCCGAGCTGTTCCTGTCGCTCGGGACCGTCAAAACGCATCTGACGAACATCCAGTCCAAGTTGGGCGTGCGCAACCGGGTGGAGATCGCCGCCTGGGCGTGGGCGACGGGCACCGTCTCCCTGGGGTCCGGCCTCCAGGGTTGAGCGGTCTGCCGGGCTGGGCGGGCGTCCCGGGGCCGGCGGTGGGCATCGGCCGTTCGGCCGATGCGGTGCGGCCGTCCGGCCGAAGCGCCGGAGTGTGCCGCCGCCGCACCATGATCGCCATGAACAAGACGACCCCGGCCCCCAGGCCCGCCGCCTCGGAGCTCAGTCCGCAGGCGCCACGCCGGATCGCCGCGCTCGACGCGCTGCGCGGCTTCGCGCTGTGCGGCATCCTCCTGGTCAACATCCCTCCGATCACGCGGATGGTCAGCTTCGACGGCGCCCACACCTACCCGATACCCGCGTTCCTGGATCTGTTCGTCCACCAGCGGTTCTTCCCGATCTTCTCGTTCCTCTTCGGGCTGAGCTTCGCGATCTTCCTGGAAAGCGCCGCGCGGCGGTCGTCGCACCCCCGGCTGCTGCTGGTCCGCCGGCTGGTGGCCCTCGGTCTGCTCGGCCTCGCCCACCAGCAGCTGCATCCCGGCGAGGCGCTGCTGCCATACGCGATCATCGGACTGCTGATCCTGCTGCCCACCTCATGGCTGCCGACGTGGATGGTCCTGCCCGCGGGGCTGCTGGGGCTTGTCGCCTCGGTCACCCTCGTCTCGGGCGGGATCGCGAGCATCCCGGGGCTGTTCCTGCTGGGTCTCGCCGTCGCGCGCCTCGGTATCGCCCGAACGCTGGACCGCCGTACTGGGCAGCTCGCCGTCGTGCTGGCCGTCGCCGTCCCGGCGGCGGCCGCCGCCGGATGGTGGCAGCACACCTACCCGCCCGCCGGGCCCTTCGCCACGCGGATCGCGGCGGCGGCCGGTCTCCTCGGCGCCCTCGCGTACGCCACCGCGGTGCTGCTCGTGCTGCGCACCCGGCTGGGCCGCCCGCTGTCGGCGGTCCTCGAGCCGCTCGGAAGGATGGCGCTGACCAACTACCTCACCGCCACGCTCGCCGTGGTCGCCGCCGCCGGTCCGCTCGGCCTGAGGGACTCCGCCCACTGGGGCACCGCCATGGTCCTGGCGCTGGTCATCCTCGCCGTGCAGGCCGTCTTCAGCCGCTGGTGGCTGTCCCGGTTCCAGTACGGGCCTCTGGAGTGGGGTCTGCGTTGCGTGACGTGGTGGAGCGTGGTCGGACTCGCCGCCGGCGTCCGTGACACCGGGTCCGACGGTCAGGACGCGGCCACGAGCACCGCGCACCCGCACATGGCCACCTGACCCCAGCAGCACGCCGACGCAGACGCACGCACAGCAGGCGGCGGCGAAGCTCCTCGCAGCTGGCGGTGTACTCGCAACGGTCGGTGGTGCGGCGCAGGACGTGACGGGGAGACGCCGCTCCTCCGCCCCACCCTTGCCTCCCTTCCGCCAGGTCCGGGAGGGCGAAGGCCCCGACCGATCGGTCGGGGCCTCACGTCTGCCCTGCTAGGCGGGTGCAGAGGATACGAGATTCGAACTCGTGAGGGGTTGCCCCCAACACGCTTTCCAACAACACACCCTGCTACGAACGCCGCCCCCCCGTCGTTGAGAATCGACGCCCTTGACCTCGTCAACATGATCATCACTGTGCGTAGCGCATGGGGCACGCCTCTACACCTGCGGCGCCGATCTATTTGCACGCGTGCAAGGAGCGTGACCGAGAGATCGCCTCGAGTCTCGACAAGATGGCCAAGCGGGAGCTTGAGAGGACACGGAAGCGGAGCCCGCAGCAGGATGCCGCCGACGAGCCAACGGGCACGTAACGGGCACGGACGCGGAGGAGGGCCCATGACGATGAAAGCCCCAGCACCTGGGATCTGCTCCCTGGCCTGGGGCTTTGCTGATGGAGCGGGTGACGGGAATCGAACCCGCGCTATCAGCTTGGAAAGCAGACCGTTCCTCCCCGCTACGGGCGTTGACCTGCTCGAAGACATGCTCACGAGTGACCGCTACTGACCCCTGACCACCCTGGCTAATTGCACGCTGATTGCACGGCGAACATGCCGTGGTCTGCCTCTTCGTCCGCGTGTACGTCAGGCCCTCCGCACGCGCCTGCCGCGGGCCGGCAGATGGGCTGGAACCGCTGATCCCCTCGATGCGAGCTATCGGCGGGTATCCCATCAAAGAGGATTGATTCATCAATTTGGCTTGATGTATCGTCTCGGCCTGTGGGGATGAAACCGCCGGACGTGCTCGCACTGGCTGGCCACGGGTTGCGGTGGCAGCTGCTCAGTGAGCTGGCGCATAGTGATCGGCAGGTGCGTGAGCTGACCGACCTGGTCGGTCAGCCGCAGAGTCTGGTCTCCTACCATCTCGGCCGCCTGCGTGCTGCCGGTCTGGTGGCGATGCGGCGCAGCTCGGCCGACCGGCGGGAGGCCTACTACCGGGTCGACCTGGTGCGCTGCGGGCAGTTGCTCGCCGATGCCGCGGCAGCGCTTCATCCGGGTCTGCGACCGGTCCCACCTCGTCGTGCCCCGCGGGTCTTGCCCGCGGCGTCGGTGCTGTTCCTCTGCACGGGTAACAGCGCGCGCTCGCAGATCGCCGAGGCACTGCTCCGGCACCACGGCGGAGACGCGGTCGAGGTCTTCAGCGCGGGCAGTCATCCCAAGCGTTTGCATCCGAGCGCGGTTCGGGTGATGCGCGAACGGTTCGGTATCGACATCGCCGGTCAGCAGGTCAAGCACCTGAGTGAGTTCGCCGGCCGGCGTTTTGACTATGTGATCAGCCTGTGTGATCGGCTGCGAGAGGTCTGCCCGGACTTCCCCGGTCCGCCCGAGATGATCCATTGGAGCATCCCCGACCCGGCGGCCGAGGGCGAAGACACGTATCCGGCATTCGAACGAACCGGCGCGGAACTGGATACCCGCGTCCGCTTCCTCATCCACCACATGTCGAAGGAGGACCAACCATGGCCGAAGATCTAGTGAGCGTGCGCTACATGGTCGACGACGTGCAGGAAGCCGTCGACTTCTACACCACTCACCTGGGGTTTCAGCTCCGATCATCCGCGGTGCCCGCCTTCGCCGATGTCACCCACGGGAACCTACGGCTGCTGCTCAGCGGGCCGAAGTCCTCGGCCGGGCGGCCCATGCCCGATGGCGCCGTGCCTGGTCCTGGCGGCTGGAACCGCATCCACCTGATCGTCGACGACCTGGCCGCCGAGGTGGACAAGCTGCGCTCGGCCGGAGTGTCCTTCCGCAACGACACCGTCACCGGGCCAGGCGGGTCACAGATCCTGCTCCAGGACCCTTCCGGCAACGTAGTCGAACTTTTCCAGCCCCGCTGAAAAGGCGCCAGACCAGGCCATGGCACGGCAACCGACCACGACCGATCCCGCACGCCTGCGGCGGCGCCTCGGGGTGACCGACGCCGTGGTCATCGGGCTCGGCTCGATGATCGGGGCGGGGATCTTCGCAGCGCTCGCCCCAGCCGCAGGCGCGGCGGCGTCTGGAGTGTTGGTCGCCCTGGCGATCGCGGCCGTGGTCGCGTACTGCAACGCGACGTCCTCGGCACGGCTGGCCGCCCGATACCCCGCCTCCGGTGGCACGTACGTGTACGGGCGGGAGCGGCTGGGACCGTTCTGGGGCTATCTCGCCGGGTGGGGGTTCGTGGTCGGCAAGACGGCCTCATGCGCGGCGATGGCACTGACCGTGGGCGCGTACGCATGGCCAGGGCAGGCTCGGGTGGTCGCGGTCGCCGCCGTGGTGGCGTTGACGGCAGTCAACTACGTCGGCACCAAAAAGAGCGCCCGGCTGACCCGGGTAATCGTCATCGTGGTGGTGGCGGTGCTGGCGGTGGTAGTCGTGGTCTGCCTGACCAGCCAGGGTGCCGATGCCGGCCGCATGGAACTGAGCGGGGATGCCACCGGCTGGGGCGTGCTGCGGGCGGCCGGGCTGCTGTTCTTCGCCTTCGCCGGGTACGCGCGGATCGCCACCTTGAGCGAGGAGGTGCGCGACCCGGCCCGTACGATCCCGCGGGCGATTCCACTTGCGCTGGGCATCACCTTGATCATCTACGCCGCGGTGGCCGCCGCAGTCCTGATGGTGCTGGGCCCGGCGAGGCTGGCGGGCGCCACCGCGCCACTGGCCGAAGCCGTACGCACGGCCGGCGTACCGGGATTGGCCCCGGCCGTACGCGCTGGCGCGGCGATCTCAGCGCTCGGCTCGTTGCTGGCGCTGATCCTCGGTGTTTCGCGTACCACCTTGGCGATGGCGCGGGACCGGCATCTGCCGCACGTCCTGGCCGCGGTCCATCCCCGGTACGGCGTGCCGCATCGGGCCGAGCTGGCCGTCGGCGCCATCGTCGCGATCCTCGTGGCCACCATCGACATGCGCGGGGCGGTCGGATTCTCCTCCTTCGCGGTGCTGGTCTACTACGCCATCGCCAACGCCTCGGCCTGGACCCTGAGCGCAGCCGAGGGGCGCCCGCCCCGGGCGGTGCCCATGCTCGGGCTGGCCGGATGCCTGCTGCTGGCCTTCACCCTCCCCGTCTCATCAGTGATCGTCGGGGCCGGGGTGCTCCTCGTGGGTGCGGCCGCATACGGAGGACGCAAAATCGCTACCCGGTCACCGCGACAAATGCAGCAGTAAAACCGTCAGGTTCCAGGCCGATCAAGCAGCGGCACATCCGCACCGTAAGTCCTCCCAGCGACTCATTACGAGTCAACCGAAACCTGTCCACAGTCGTCCACAGTCGTCCACTGACCTGGCCCAGGGCCCCTGGCGGAGTCCACCTTCATCCAGGCCCGTCCAGACCCGCCGTTAGCACCACTGTTAGCAGGCCTCGGCACCCACAGCACCCCGTCTTCCGATGGCAAGCGGACCCGGAGCGCAGGGCCGGCTACGGCCCGAGCACCGGAAGCCGCGCGGCAGCGCGAGCCCCCAACCCTTAACGGCGGCGAGCACCCACGGCGACTGTCTTGAACATCAGCTTGGGAATCAAACCGAACATGGCCGTTGAGGGCCCTGACCTGCGCTCCGATGTGATCGCAAGTACCCACTCTTGACCCCTGTTCACCCTGGCCAGTTGCACGCTAATTGCACGATCGCTGGGCGCTGACCTGGCCTTCGGTCGGCTTGTGCGGGCCACCAGTCCCCCGCAACCTGGCCACCTGTCCCGCTGGTCGCTCCGAGAGTGTCCAATAGGAGCTCTTCGAAGTTGCGGGCCTCGGCCGGAGCGGCGGCGGCTGACGGCCGGAGATCGCGCCGTTCCGCCGTTCACGCCGTGTTGGCGCCTCGGCCATCCGGAGCGCGGCTGGCCACGGACGCGGAGCGCTTAGGCTTGGCGCGTGATCCCGGGTCTGGTGGCGGCGGTGTTCTCGGCCCTGTGTTACGGCGTGGCCTCCGTGCTCCAGGCCCTGGGGGTGCGAAGGGACACCGAGCATGGGGGCGGCCGGGCTCCGCTGCTGATCCGCGTGCTCGGCCGGTGGCCGTTCGTCGCCGGGATCGGGCTGGACCTGCTGGCGTTTCTTGCGCAGGTCACGGCGCTGCGCAGCCTGCCGTTGTTCGTCGTGCAGGCCGCTCAGGCGGCGAGCCTGGCGGTGATCGCGGTCGTCGCGGTTCCGGTGTTGGGGGCGCGGTTGCGCGGACGCGAACGGGCGGCGGTCGTCGCGGTGTGCGCCGGGCTGGCGATGCTGGGCTCGGCGGCGGGGGTGGAGGGGCCGGCCCACACCGGCGTGGAATTCCACGTCGCCGTGCTCGTCGCCGCCCTGGTGGTCGGCGTCCTGGCAGCGGCCGCGAGCCGCCTTCCTGGGCCCGCGCGGTCGGCCGCGCTGGGCATGGCGGCCGGCCTCGGTTTCGGACTGGTGGCCGTCTCGGCGCGGGTGATCACTAACCTGTCCCCGGGCGAATTGGCCCGGGACCCTGCCGTCTACGCGATGGCCTTCGGCGGCATGGTTGCCTTCATCTGCTATGCGACGGCACTGCAGCGGGGTGGGGTCACCACCGCCTCCGCGATGGTCGTCATCATGGAGACCATCGCACCCGCCGTGGTGGGGGCTCTGTTCCTGGGGGACCGCACCCGGCACGGCATGCTGCCGCTCGGGATCGCCGGTTTCGTCATCGCGGTAGTCGGGGCGTTGGCCCTTGCGCGCTTCGGGGACGTCGAGCAGCCGACCGCCGACCGTGCGCTTGAGGACGCGACAACCCGGTCGGCGTGACCACACGCGGCGGGCGGGGACCGGGATCGGCGGTGGCGCGACCGTTCTTGCTTCAGGACGTGGTGATGGCCGCCCGCAGGGCGCTCCGGTGATCTCGGGTGAGGACATCGGTCAGAGAGTCGTCCTCGAGCAGCGCGAGCAGCGCATCGGCGTGCTCGGCGAACGCCGCTTTGCATCCAGCCCGCTCCGGGTGGGCATCGTCGGTGCCGAACAGCGTGATGAACCGGTCGTCTTCGCTTTCGATGGGGAGAGATAGTTCCGCGGTGAGGACGAGCAGGTCCACGAGCCCGTCTCGGGCGCACGTGTGAGGGTCGGCCGCAAGCCCGATCAGGAAGGGCAAGGCCACCGGCATCGCCGGGTTCAGATGAAAGATGTCGTCGGTCAGCACGATGCCGAGAACGCGCAGGGACTCTTTGCCGGCGGGGGTGAGCAGACCTCTGAT
>DASYNF010000203.1:0-11879 GCA_036008685.1 Actinomadura sp.
GACGACCTGTTCGACTTCTTCTACGAGGCGCTGCCCGGCTACCAGGAGGTGGGGCGCCGGCGGGTCCTCCTCGGCTGCTGGGGCAGCCTCAACGACCCCGAGTACTGCGACTTCCGCTACGAGAACATGAGCAACTGGGGCCGGCGGATGTTCGTCACCCCAGGCGTGATCGTCGACGGCAGGCTCATCACCAGCGACCTGGTGAACATCAATCTCGGGATCCGGATCCTGCTCGGCAGCTCCTACTACGACGACTGGGCCGGTCAGGAACAGTTCGTCACCCACGACCCGCTCGGCAACCCGGTCGACATCCGGCACCCGTGGAACCAGCACACCATCCCCAGGCCGCAGAAGCGCGACTTCGGCGACAAGTACAGCTGGGTGATGTCGCCGCGCTGGTACGACGGAAAGGAGCTGCTGGCGCTCGACAGCGGCGGAGGGCCCCTGGCGCGGCTGTGGTCCACCGCCCTGTCCGGACTGGTCGACATCGGCTATGTGAAGGCGACCGGCGGCAGTGTCGTGATCACTCTCCCCAAGACGGCGACCCTGCCGGAGAAGACCTTCGAGTGGAAGATCCCCACCTACAACGGGGAGCCGCTGTCCAACGCGATCGAGCGCAACCGGGCACGCACCTACTTCCAGGCCTACGCGGCCGCGGCGGCGCTGCACTTCGCCGAGCAGGCCCTCGGCGAGGTGCGTGCCGGCCACACCCGGACCTGGGCGCCCTTCACCGTCCCGGACGAGGCGATCAGCTGCGGCTTCACCGAGGCGGTACGGGGGCTTCTCTCCCACCACATGGTCATCCGGGACGGAAAGATCGCCAATTACCATCCGTACCCCCCGACGCCCTGGAACGCCAGCGTGCGGGACGTCAACGGCGTCCCCGGACCGTACGAGGACGCCGTCCAGAACACCCCCATCTTCGAGGAGAACTCCCCGGAGGACTTCAAGGGGATCGACATCATGCGCACGGTCCGCAGCTTCGACCCGTGCCTCCCGTGCGGCGTCCACATGTCCCTCGGCAGGGGCCGGGAGCTGCGCACACTGCACACGCCCTATTCCTTCAACGCGATGTGACCCGTCTCCGGAGGGCGGCCGACGCACATGCCCACATCTCAGAACATCCACGCGGCCGGTGAGCGCGTCGAGACCCTGCTGTCCGAACTGAGGGGGCTCGCCGCCCCCGCGGCCGTCGTCAAGGCCGAGGAGCTCGTCCGGGCCCTCGTGGAGTTGTACGGCGCGGGGCTGGAGCGGGTCCTGCGGATCGTCGTGGACATGGAGGCGGCGGAACTGCTCCACCGGCTCGCCACCGACCACCTCGTCTCCGGCCTGCTCATCCTGCACGATCTGCATCCCCTCGACACCGGCGAGCGGGTGCGGGGGGCGCTCGAGGAGGTGAGCAGGCGGCTCGGCCTGACCGAGGGCGAGGTCGAACCGGTCGCCATCACGGCGGATGGGACCGTACGGCTCCGCCTGCGGGCGTCCTCCGGCTGCCGTTCCTCCCTCACCGCCGTCAGGCAGGCGATCGAGCGGGCCGTGGCGGAGGCGGCGCCGGAGGTCGCGCACGTGGACCTGGAGGTGACCGCGGACCGGTCTCCGACGCTACTGCAGATCCGGTCCGGCCCTCCCGGGTCGTCCCCGCCGGCCCCCGGCCCGATCTCATGATCATCAAGTTGCGCCGCTTTCGCGAGCCCGTCGCGGCGGGCCCGGACCGGTGTGAGATGTGCGCCGAGCCGGTGGAGGCCGGGCACGGCCACGTGGTCGACCTGGAGACGCGGGCGCTGCTGTGCACCTGCCGGTCCTGTCACCTGCTGTTCGTCCGGCCGGGTGCGGCACTCGGCCGGTTTCGCGCGGTCCCGGACCGCTATCGCTATCTCCCGGCGTTCCGGATGGCCGCCACCGAATGGGAAGAGCTGCAGATCCCGGTACGGATGGCGTTCTTCTTCGACAACACCACCCTCGGCCGGACCGTGGCCTTCTATCCCAGTCCCGGCGGGGCCACCGAATGCGAACTGCCCCTGGCCACGTGGAACCGCGTGCTGGCGGCGAACCCACTGGCGGCCGAGGTGAGGCCGAACGTCGAGGCGCTCCTCATGGACCGGCGCCCCGACGGCTTCGGCTGCTATCTGGTCCCGATCGACGCCTGTTATGAGCTCGTCGGGCTGGTCCGGCTGCACTGGCGTGGCTTCGCCGGGGGCCAGGAGGCGTGGGACCGGATCGAGGACTTCTTCGCCATGTTGCGCCGGCGAAGTCACGAGGAGTCGCTGGGACGGGGTGGTCAACTTGAATGAGCTGGGGTTCGAGTGCGTCGGGGCACGGCCGGAGCCCCACGCGGTCTCGCCGACGCTGATCCTGCGGCTGCGCATCACCGAGCCGTCCGGGACGGGCGTGCACACGATCGTCCTGCGATGCCAGATCCGGGTGGAGCCACGGCGCAGGGGCTACACGGGCGCCGAATCGGAGCAGCTCGGCGATCTGTTCGGCGACACCGCCCGATGGGGCGAGACCCTGCAGGCCCTTCAGTTCGCCACCCTGTCGGTCATGGTCCCCGGCTTCACCGGGAGCACAGAGGTCGATCTGCCGGTGCCCTGCGGCTATGAGATGGAGGTCGCGGCCGGGAAATACTTCGCCTCGCTGGACCGCGGCGAGATCCCCCTGCTGCTGCTCTTCAGCGGCACGGTGTTCGCGAGAACGGCGAGCGGCTTCACCGTGCGACCCGTGCCCTGGGACCGGGAGGCGCGCTACCGGCTCCCGCTGGCCGTCTGGCATGAGCTGATCGAGCTCTACTACCCGGGATCGGGCTGGCTGCGGCTGCGGCGGGACACGTTGCGGGCACTGCACAGGTTCAAGTCGCGCCACGCCCTCGCCACCTGGGACGAGGCCGTCGAACGACTCCTCGAGGAGGCCCGCTGATGTGGAGGTCGCTGGAGGAGGCCCGGGCGGTGGCCGACGCGATCATGTATGAGGGATATCTCCTCTACCCCTACCGCGCCTCGGCCACCAAGAACCAGATGCGCTGGCAGTTCGGGGTCCTGGTGCCGCCGGGATTCACGGCGACGGCCGAACCGTCGGCCAGCCGGACCGAATGCCTGGTCGAAGGGCCGGCCGAGGCACGGCTCGGGCTCTGCCTCAGATTTCTGCACGTCAGGTCCCGCACCGTCGAACAGGCGGTCGGAGATCGTTACCAGCCGGTCCCCAAGCTGGTCGTCGGTGACAGGACCTACCTCAGCTTCGACGACGCGACCGCCCGGGACGCGCGGGCGGGCCTGCGGCTCTCCGACGCCATGGACGCCGAGCACGCCTTCTACATCGATGTTCCGCGAGCCCGGACGATCGAGCAGATCCCGGAGGCGCGGCACCTGGCCCGGACCACCCTCGAGCACCTGCCGCTGCAGATCACGGTGCGGGTCCGCGCGGTGCGCCTTCCCGGCCCGTACGGTCTGATCCGGCTGCACGTCGGCGTGCACAACACCGCGCGCTGGGACCAGAGCGACGCACCCCGGGAACAGGCGCTCCGCCGATCCCTGATCGGGACGCACGTGCTCATCGGCCTCACCGGGGCCCGTTTCGTCTCACTGCTCGACCCGCCGGAGTGGGCCCGGGACGCGGCGGCCGGGTGCCGCAACGAGCACACGTGGCCCGTCCTCGTCGGCGATCCCCGCAAACGCGACGTGCTGCTGTCCGCTCCGATCATCCTGTACGACTATCCGGCCATCGCCCCGGAGAGCCCCGGCGAGCTGTTCGACTCCACGGAGATCGACGAGCTCCTGGGTCTTCGCACGCTGTCTCTGACCGACGAGGAGCGCGAAGAGGCCCAGGCCACCGACCCGCGAGCGGCAGAGATCATCCGCCGGGTGACCGACCTGTCGGCCCACGTCTTCGGGCGGTTGCACGGCGCGATCCGGCAGCTGCAGGCGGTGGCCGACACCCGAACCTCCGCCGGCAGCCGGCCTGCCGCCGAGACGGAGCCCGGCCTCATGACGGACGCCGACCGTGACCGGAGGGCGGACGAGGACACCGCGGAGTCCGGCCCCACCCGCGACCCCGGCCCGCCCGGTGGTGCGGATCCTGGCACGGACTCCCGCGCGGCCGGCGCCCGTCACGACGCGGAGGCGGACGCGGTCTCCCCTGTCCCCTCCCGCGCGCGGGCCGCGGGGGCCGGAGTGGTCACGGGCACGGAGCCGGACGGCTCTCCCGCCGCGGGAGGCGTGCTGGTCGGCGGGGTGCGCGTGTCGAAGGGCAGCCGGGTGGTGCTGCGCCCAGGACGGCGGCAGGCGGACGCGCAGGACATGTTCCTCGCCGGCCGTACGGCCGTGGTCGAGGCGGTGCTGCTCGACGTCGACGGGGTCCGGTATCTCGCCGTCACCCTGGAGAACGACCCGGGCGCCGATCTGCACCGGGCGCACGGCCGCTTCCGCTATTTCGCGCCGGACGAGGTGGAACCGGTGGTCGTGGCCGGTGACAGCGGCTCTGGTGGGCAGGGCTCTGGTGGGCAGGGCTCTCGCGCGAATTCGTCTGATCGAGACGGCTCCGATCCGGATGACCCGGGTAGGGAACGGGGTGGCGGTGTCCTCAGCGACTGAGAGGAAATGCGTCATGCTGAAACGCCTGCTCATCGGGGTGACCCTCGCCGGACTCTCCATACTGATCGTCCAGGCGATCCCCGACCTCAAGCGCTATATGAAGATCCGCAAGATGTAGGGGGCGACATGCACGAGTACGGCTTCTCACCTCCGGTCGGAAGGGCCAGCGAGGAGGTCCGCAGGGCGGGCGACCTCGCCTTCGGACGTCCTCCGCCGGGACCGCAATGGCCGGGGCGCCGGCCGTCCGGGACCGAACGCGAGGGGGTCCCGTCGACCGACACCGAGGCCGGCACACCGCTCGGGGTCGGCGTGAGCGAGAGCAAAGGGGCCGAGGAGATCGCCAGGGAGAAGGGCGCGGACCGCCGCCGTACGGCCGGTGTCCGCGGCCGCTCGGGTCGCCCGTTCGGTTCCGTCACCCCGGAGGAGACGACCGGCGTGGATCCGGCCGGGCCGGTCGAGGACGACAGCCCGTACCTACCGCCGGGAGACTAGAGCCGAGATCGCGCCGTCGTACGTCTTGTTCGCGAGCGAACGGCTCTCCTCCTAACTACACCGGGGAGGTCCTCGCCCCCACGGGGGGAGAGATCCAGAAAGGCTGAACCCTCGTCCGAGCGGCCCGGCCTCGCGCATATGCGAGGCGGCGCGGGCGGGCCGGGAAACTCCCCATCGAAACGATCCGGAGCCGGCCACACCTGGCTCCTAGGGGAAAAGCTCTGTGAGCCCCTTCGGCATGCCGGCCTTGATGTCCTCCCATTCACCCTCGGTCACGTGGGCCCGGAGCGCGCCGACGACCGTCTGGGTCAGCGGTTCCATACCGCCCTTGACCTCGTAGGGGAACTCGCGGCGGACGCGGCCGAGGAAATCGTCCCTGCTCATCTTCATCGGCACGTGCGTGGGGTCCCAGCCCTCGAAGTAGATCCCGCGGACGAGCATCGGAAGCTGAGCCGACAGATGAGCCGTTTCCTCGACATTCAAGCGATCACGTAGTGCGTGGAGCACTCCCCGCAGGGCCGCATAGGACTGACACCTGCGTTCCTTGGGCCAGCCGTATTCGTGTTCGATCTGCTTCAGAATATGGTTGGTCTTGTCGACGGTCGTACTGAACGACGAGAATCCCGTATCTGGCATTGCACCGGTCCTCCTGCTGCGTTCGGGAGCGAGGAACGCGTCGAACGGCGCGATCCGGCATGTCTGTCCCCTCCCCACGTCATCGCGGGATAACCACGCCGTACCGGTCATGTCCCCCCAGGTCACCGCACCTGAGGGCCGTCGCGGAGGGGAGCCTGGAAACCACCGGGTCCAGCGTTTTACAGTGGAACGATGGTGGTCTCGATCGGCCTCGTCGGAGCGGGCCGCCGGGCGCGGGAGGCCTATGCCCCGGCTCTCGCGTCCTGCCCGGAGGTGCGGTTCTCCGGCCTCTGGGGCCGCACACACGACACCGCGCGGGCACTGGCGGATCAATACGGCGTCCCGGCGCACCACAGCTTCGATGAGCTGATGAACGACTGTGAGGCCGTCGTCTTCGCCGTGCCGCCGGCCGTACAGCCGGACCTCGCCGTCGGCGCGGCCCGGCGGGACAAGTCGATGCTGCTGGAGCGGCCCATCTCCGGCGACGTCGCCGGCGCCGAGCAGATGGTCGACGAGATCATCCGCACCCAGGTCGTCACCCAGCTGGCCCTGGCCTGGCGTTATGCCATCGTGGTCCGGGAGTTCCTGAGCAACAAGGTCCCGAAGACGTGGCCGAAGGGCGGCACCGCTCGTGTGGTGTCCCCGATGGTGCGGGATCACGGGTCCCCCGGCCCATGGCAGCTCGAACGCGCCGTGCTCCAGTACCGTGGCCCCGACCTGCTCGACCTGCTCGAGGCCGCCCTCGGCCGGATCGTGGGCATCCGCGCCCGCGCAGACCCACCCGGCCGGTTCGGGCTGACCTTGGAGCACCAGATCGGCCACTACAGCGAAGCCTCGCTGTGCGGGACCACGACCGGCAGCACAGAGGTCGCGACTGTGGAGATCTTCGGACCGGGCGGGGCCACCGCGATCGACTGCGCCGGCGTCGACGGACCCGAGACCCACGAAACGATGATCCGGGAGTTCGCCGAGGCGGTAGGGAACGGCCGGTCGCCGGACCTGGACGTCAACCATGGCATGCACCTGCAGATCCTGCTGGAGTCGGCGGAGACGGACCTGGTCGCCGGCCGCTGAGCGGTCCCGGCCGGCACCGGCTCCGCCCGGACCCGGCCGCCCGTACGGACGGTTGGTATACCTGTACGGGGTAGGGGTCATGACGGGACTCCGCACCCGAGGAGAGGGAGGATGAACGGAGTGATGGCTTCGGGCGACACGTCCGGGCAGATCGAGCTCGCGATCGGTGGCATGACCTGTGCCTCCTGCGCGGCTCGCATCGAACGGCGGCTCAACAAGATCGAGGGCGTCACTGCGACGGTCAACTACGCCACCGAGAAGGCCAGGGTGGACTTTCCCGGCGATGTCAGCCCGGAGGATCTGATCGCCTCGGTGGAGAAGGCCGGCTACACCGCGGAGCTGCCAGAGCCTCCGGAGGACCCCGCGGCCGGCGACGGCCGTACCGAGGACGAACTCCGGCCGCTGCGCCACCGGCTGCTCACCGCGCTGGTGCTCTCGATCCCGGTCATCGCGATGGCGATGATCCCGGCGCTGCAGTTCCGGAACTGGCAGTGGCTGTCTCTCACGCTGGCCGCGCCGGTCGTGGTCTACGCGGGCCTGCCGTTCCACCGGGCGGCCTGGGCCAACCTCCGGCACGGCACCGCGACGATGGACACGCTCGTCTCGCTCGGCACGCTGGCCGCGTTCGGATGGTCCCTGTGGGCACTGTTCTTCGGGCGCGCGGGAGAGCCCGGCATGCGGCACGGCTTCGAGATGAGCATGACCCGGGGCGACGGGTCCGCGAACATCTATCTCGAGGCGGCCGCCGGGGTGACGGCGTTCCTCCTCGCGGGCCGGTTCTTCGAAGCCAGGTCCAAGCGGCGGGCCGGTGCCGCGCTGAGGGCTCTGCTCGAGCTCGGCGCCAAGGACGTCACCGTGCTCCGGGACGGCCGTGAGGAGCGCGTCCCGGCCGACCGGCTCGCCGCCGGAGACGTGTTCGTCGTACGGCCGGGCGAGAAGATCGCGACCGACGGCGTCGTCGAGGAGGGCTCCTCGGCCGTGGACGCGTCCATGCTCACCGGCGAGTCCGTCCCGGTCGAGGTCGGTCCCGGCGATGTCGTGGCCGGGGCCACCGTCAACGCCGGCGGGCGGCTGATCGTACGGGCCACCCGGGTCGGCTCCGAGACGCGCCTCGCGCAGATGGCCAGGCTGGTCGAAGAGGCCCAGACCGGCAAGGCTCAGGTGCAGCGGCTCGCGGACCGGATCTCGGCCGTCTTCGTGCCGATCGTCATCGCCCTGTCAGTGGCGACCCTGGGGTTCTGGATCGGCGGCGGCGTAGGGGTCTCGGCGGCCTTCACGGCGGCCGTCGCGGTGTTGATCATCGCCTGCCCCTGCGCCCTCGGGCTCGCCACTCCCACCGCGCTGCTCGTGGGCACCGGCCGCGGCGCCCAGCTGGGCATCCTGATCAAGGGCCCGGAAGTCCTCGAGTCGACGCGGGCCATCGATACCGTGGTGCTGGACAAGACCGGGACCGTGACGACCGGGACGATGGCGCTCGTCGACGTGGTGACGGCCGATGGCGTGGAGGCGGGCGAGGTGCTCCGCCTGGCAGGCGCCATCGAGAACGCCTCCGAGCACCCGATCGCCCAGGCCATCGCGAAGGGCGCCGCCGAACAGGCAGGCACGCTCGCCACCGTGGAGGACTTCACCAACCTCGGCGGCCTCGGGGTCCAAGGCCGCGTGGACGGCCATGCCGTAGTGATCGGCCGCCGTCAGCTGCTGCGTGACCGGGGTCTGCACCTGTCCGCAGACCTGGAGACCGCGATGGACAAGGCCCATGACCTGGGGCACACGGCGGTCGCCGTCGGCTGGGACGACGAGGCGCGGGCCGTGATCACCGTCGCCGACCGGGTCAGGCCGACCTCCGCGGAGGCCGTCGAGCAGCTCAGGTCACTGGGG
Organism: Actinomadura sp.; assembly: GCA_036008685.1. Lineage (GTDB taxonomy): Bacteria > Actinomycetota > Actinomycetes > Streptosporangiales > Streptosporangiaceae > Actinomadura_C. The sequence goes on from DASYNF010000203.1 coordinate 8,664, forward strand.
TTGCGGCCCGTGCTGCTCACCGGCGACAACGAGACCGTGGCCCGCGCGGTCGCGGACTCCCTCGGCATCGCGGAGGTCATCGCGGAGGTCCTCCCGGAGGACAAGGCCGGTGTGGTGGAGCGCCTGCAGGGCGAAGGCCGTACGGTCGCGATGGTGGGCGACGGGGTCAACGACGCGGCGGCACTGGCCCAGGCCGATCTGGGTCTGGCCATGGGGACCGGCACGGACGTGGCCATCGAGGCCTCCGACCTGACGCTGGTCCGGGGCGACCTGCGGGCGGCGGCCGACGCGATCCGGCTGTCGCGCCGCACCCTCCGTACGATCAAGGGGAACCTGTTCTGGGCCTTCGCCTACAACGTGGCGGCCCTGCCGCTCGCCGCCGCCGGCCTGCTCAACCCGATGATCGCCGGGGCCGCCATGGCGTTCTCCTCGGTCTTCGTGGTGACCAACAGCCTCCGGCTGCGCGGCTTCAAGCCCCTGAGCGGCGATGCCTTCGCGACTCCATCAGCCGCCGCTCCGCGCTCTCGCAGGAGGATCCCGGCGGCCCGCTGAAGAGGCCGCCGGAGACGTGGACACACCGCCGATCGGTGACCTGCAGCCGCTGTGTCCTGTCCTGATGTTCGGACGCGGCACAGCGGCCCGTGACTCACGCCGACCCGAGGCGCCCGGCCCTCTGGCCATATGGGGATGGGAGCGCGCGGGAGACGACGCGGCCCTCGGCCGCCAGTTCGGGATGACCGGCGTGCAGCATCCTGCGGAGCCGAGGCCCTGCGATCACGGTCATGCTCTTGTGGTGCATCGTGGCGCTGCGGCTGAGACCCACCAGGACGGCGAGGCCGGCCGGATCGAGGAGTTCGACCCGGGTCAGGTCGATGACGAGACCGCGGGTGGAGAGGCTCAGGCTCCGGCTGAGCAGTGTGCGCAGGTGGTGCGCGGCCATGACGCCGACGTCGCCCATGATCTGGGCGACGACCAATCCACGCTGGTGGTGGAAAGCGATCCGCATGTCCATGGGGGATCTCCCTAGAGGACTCGGACCTCTAGAGCGCGGGGACCTTTGGGTCCTGGTTCGGTGGCGAACTCGACCCGCTGATTCTCGTCCAGGACGTGCAGACCATCGGTCACAATGGCCGATTGATGGATGAAGACGTCCTGGCTACCGTCATCGGGACTGATGAACCCGAAACCACGCTCCGCGTGAAACCACTTCACTGTTCCCTGAGCCATGATCATTCCTTAAGCGGGCGGACCCGCGGCCCGCACGATGCGGACTCACGAAGGATTCAGCCGCCCATTCCCGTAAATGAACGGCGTCAGGTACAAAAAGCAGCGCCCATTCGATCTGACGACGGCGCCTGCGCACCTACGAGAACCCGGTAATTCAGATACTATCCCACGCAACCGCCGGCCAGCATGGTTTGCTGGTGGGCACAGACGGCGTGGCCGGCCCCATAATGGCCTCCGACCCTCCAGCACCGCCCGCGCCTACGGCAACCCTCGATAATGCGCGGTCACGAGGAGGTGCGGCCACGGGGACCTTCCGCCGGACGGCCGAGCCCGTCCCCGAGCCCACCCCCGAAGACGCGGACAGGTGCCTCCACGATCCGCCGTGGCGTACGCGGGCCGCTCAGCGCATAATTGCCAAAGATCCACTGTTCGAAAGCAGGCCACGATGTCCGGTCGGCCACGCGTCCGCGCCGGCAGGCTCGCACGACGGGCGGCGACCCCGCCCGCACCACCGGCTCCACCGCGACAAGCCGATCGGCGGTACCGACATCCGGCTCTGGCCGATCGGCGAACGACTGGGTTTCGCGCCGCGCGGACCCGAGAGGTGCGATGAACATTGATCCTGAAGGATCGAGGCTCCTCACCACGACGGCCGAACGGAGTGAGGCTTGACCCCTGAGGAGGCCCGCGTACTCGCCGTGGTCGGCCACGAGCTCTTCCTGGCGACCAGGGGCACGCCGCTCGGCGACCGCATGAACAGGCCCGAACCGGGCGACCTCGTCCTGGAGGTCACCCACTTCGGCCACGGATGGGACCCCAACCGCATCGGCCGGCTGGTACGGATCGAGGGCAAGGCTCCCGACGAGCGCTACATCGTGGAGCCGGCCCACGACCCCGAACAACACCGGGAATGGCGCCACTGCAGGTTCATCGCGCTACCGGCCGCCGAAGGGCAGGAGTGGCTGAACGGCCACCGGCAGCCGGTGCGGACGAGGTATCAACCTCTCACCGACTATCTCCGGCAGGACGGCCGGGAACGGATCGAGATGGCCTTCGAGGACATCGAGTCCATCATGGGCGAGACCCATCTGCCTCCTTCGGCCCGTAATCCGCGCCTGCCGCAGTGGTGGGACAACGACTTCGGCAACCCGCAGGCTCAGGGATGGATGCGTGCGGGCTATCAGGTCGAGGCGGTCGACATCTCCGAGCAACGGGTCCGGTTCCGCTCGCACAACCGCGAAGAATCCTGACCGAGAGCCCCGAGGAAGGCCCTGAGGAACGCCCTGAGACAGCCCTGAGAAAGGCTGGACAAGGGCCTGGGAACGGCCGGCGGCGCCACGCCTTTCCCGGTGGGCCCAAATATCGCCACAAATTGCTACAAACAGCTCCATCCCCCAAAGACTCCATCCCCCAAAGACGAAAAGGCCGGTGGGCCGAGGACACGCGCCCTCGGCCCACCGGCCTTTTGTCGGCCGGGTGCGGCTCAGCCGGTCTTGAGCTGCGCCGCCCGGATGTTCTTGAACCTGATCCCTCCGCCGTTGTTCTCGAGCCCGATGTAGCCGGTGAGCTCGCGGTCTCCGGTGAAGGTGTTCACCAGCTGGTCGTTCCAGAAGATCTTGTACTCCTGGCCGCGGACCTCGATGCGGACCTTGTTGTAGCCTCCGCCGAGCAGCGGACGCTCCTGGCCGCCGGCTGGCGTTCGGGCGCCGGGACCGCGGCCAGCACTACACGATCATCCGCAACGGCGAAGTCCTCAACGAGTTCGACAACACGCCCGGCAAGAACTCCTCGCGCGCGGGTGACCCGTCCACCGACCTGCGGCAGTTCGCCAGTGGCTTCGTCGGCCTGCAGAACCACACCAACAGCGACCTCATCGAGTTCCGCAACGTCCGCGTGAGGGACCTCTCCAAGGACAGGCCCTGCCCGTAGCCCGGCCACGGATGCCGGCGATCGGTGTGTTCGGTGGCCCTCCGGAGGGCCACCGAACAC
>DASYNF010000204.1:0-3492 GCA_036008685.1 Actinomadura sp.
TTCCTCGAACGCCATTCCCCAGGCAAGGACGGCGCCATCATCGGCGTCCACGTCGATGGCGCAGACCGAGAAACGGCGCGGTGCCAGTTCCGCCGACAACTGCGCCGCCTCGGCGAGCAGAGCCATGGCGGCGGAGGCCCGCGTGAGATCGGCCTCGGCATGGTCATGGTGTCCGATCTTCATTCGTGGTTTCCTTCCTCCGCGCGGATTCGCCGCTCCACCTCACGCTTCAACAAATTTGCTTTGCTCGGCCGATCCTTGGCGACCATACGGCCATGACCCGCCAGTTGCGTCGGCTTCTGGAGACGGCCGAGTACCCGAACGTCACTTTGCAAGTGCTCCCCTTCGAGCTTGGCGGCCACACCGGACTGGACGGATCCTTCAGGGTCCTGGATTTCCCTCATAACAAGCCGGTGGTATATCTCGACCACAAGATCTCCGGGCTGTTCCTCGAAGAACCTGACCAAATCGCCTTCTTCCGGCATCAAATGGATATGCTCCTTGAGATTGCGCTGAGTCCGACGAAATCGCGGGACCTCATCGCGCGGATCGCAAACGAGCACGAGCGGAGGTGAGGGCCGAGATGAGTTCACCCCGGCCGTCCGACCTCGCCGGCCTGGCCTGGCGCACGTCACGTCACAGCGGCTCCAATGCCAACTGCGTCGAGGTGGCGCCACTGCCGGCCGGCGTGGCCGTTCGCGACTCCAAGGACCGCAACGGGCCGGTCCTGGGCGTCCGGGACGACGACTGGACGGCCTTCGTCGGCACCGTCAAGCGCGGCGATCTCGATCGTCCATAACCTCGACCACATAGAGCGAAACGGCCCTGTCACCAGGGGACCCGTTGATCACCGGCGGGTACCCGACTTCGGCCTGACGCGGGTACCGCGAGGCCGCATGCTCCTCTGTCGTTTCATCGTCCGACCCGTACCCACAGACGACCATCGCCACAGGTCAAAGTAATCATTTGACCTGTGCGATTGGGGCTACCGAGTCGCCGCCGCCCGGAGCGTCATGCGCCCACGTGAGCAGGGTGTAGCTCCGTCCCTTGTCCTCCACCATCTCCGGCGCCGCGTCGGTGAGGTGAAAGCCCGCGGCCCGGGCCACCGCGACGCTGGGGTGGTTGTCGGGTTCGATCTCCAGCTGTACCCGCGGCATGGCCGCCGCCTGGTGGGCGTAGTCGGTCATCACCTGCAGGGCTCGTACCGCCAGGCGCTGCCCGCGGTGGGCCGCACCCACGACATAGCCGATACCGCCGAAGGACCGGTTGAGCAGCACTTCACCTCTAGCCTGCCGGCCGTCGGTGGTGATGGCCAAGTGAATGCGCCGGCCCTCGATGCGGGCCCGGCGGGCCTTCCGCAGGTGATCACGCGCGGCGGCCAGATCGAAGGGTGAGACGAACGGCGTGCGGTAGGCGACGTCCGGGTCGTCGAACAGTTCCACCATGGCGCCGAGGTCCTCCTCCGTCCACTCTCGCAGCACGAGGCCATGGCCGGTAAGCCGGACCTCTGGGGGATTCGGGCTCATGGACACCTCTGGTTCGCCTGGCAGCAGAGCGGCCTTACGTGATCGTGCATGTCGCCGAAAGGTAGGGACGCGTCCGGCGGTCACAGGGCCCGGCGCATGCACACCCGCGGCCACCGGTCCAGGCCATGGGCGGCCTCCCGCTCCCGGATCGCGCGCAGGCCGGGGGTGAGTGCGGACCGCTCCAGACGCCGGAAGCCGCAGCGTGCGTAGTAGGGCGCGTTCCAGGGCACCTGCGCGAAGGCGGTCAGGGTCAGGGCGGGTATCCCATCGGCCGCGGCCCGGCTGGCGAGGTGGTCCAGCAGCGACCGCCCCACCCGGCGACGTGCGCTGCCCGGATGCACCGACACCTGCTCCACGTGGAGATCGCCGTCGACGGGCTCCGCGATGAGATAGGCCACCGGACGGCCGGTCCCGTCGACCGCGACCCAGGCCAGCCCCGCACGCTGGTACCGGGCGAGCTCATCGAGCGGGAGAGGATCGTCGTCGGCGATCTCCGGCATGCCGATGCCACGGAAGCACTGCCCGGCGGCCCTTTCGATGTCCTGGAGGAAGGGCAGCTCCTCGATGCTCGCCGATCGGATGCGCATGGGGTCAGTGTCCCCGGCATGGCCTGTGGTCACCGCTCGAACAACCCGCCGCCTCCGTAGCGAGACCGGGCCGGGGCGACGCCCCGGCCCGGTCGACGTCGGGCCTACAGATCGAGTTGGTACTGGAGGGCCGTGTGCGTCGGCGCGTAGCCGAGAGCGTCGTTGATGCCCCGCATGTACGGGTTGTCGTCGGCGGTGTCGGTCAGCAGGCCGTCGAGGGCGGGGTGACGTTCGCGGGTCCGCCGGATCGATTCGGCCTTCATCCAGCGGCCGAGCCCGCGCCCGCGGTGTCCGGGCAGGACCGCGGTGCTGTAGTGCTGACCGTCGCCGGTGCCGTCTCCGGGGACGACGAGTTCGGTGAACCCGGCGATGGAGCCGTCGGAGTCGTCGATGGCGACGACGGTGTGCAGCAGGTCACCGCGTTTCTCGACGGCCTGTGCCGCGGCCCGGACCCGGTCGATGTCCCAGATCACGGTGCCGTAGTCGGTGTCGCCTATCGGCATGTCGTCCATGGCCCGGCGGACGGCGGTGAAGGTCTTGGCGAGAGCGTCGGGAACCGTGCCGTCCCAGGAGGTCAGCCGGTAGCCCGGATGTGGCCGGTCGATGAGCTCGGTCAGGGCGGCGAGGTCCGCCTGCGCCAACGGCAGCCGGGCGTAGATCAGGGTCAGGACTCTGCGGAAACCCCGGGCCGACAGGAACAGGTCCCCTGGCAGGCCTGCCTCGGTTTCCGCGATGAGGCAGCGCCGGCCGTCGTCCTGGGCGGCGGCCACGGCGGCCTCCAGGAGCCGGGAGCCGACATGCCTGCGTCGCTCGGCCGGATGGACGTGGAGCTCGAGCTCGGCCAGGTGCTCCTGCCCGGCCCTGGTCAACAGCCGCAGGAACGCCGAACCGAGGGGGATTCCGGTGGCATCGGAGGCCAGCCACGCCAGGCGGTGACCGGACAGGTCGTGGTCGGGGTCTCTCAGCGGGGTGATGCGGATCGACAAGGTGTCTCCGTCGTGAGGAAGCCGAAGGTGGCAGAACGCGAGTACGGCTTCTGAGCACTTGTGCGCATGTGCTGCACACCCCTCCTCATCGACGACACCCGCCCGCGGTGGCCGGCCCGGCGGAACGTAATCGCTCCACAGCGCCGGTCGCAACCTCTTATGCCGCCGCGCCGGGATACTTCCTGTCCAGTTCGGCGGCAAGCGTCGTCAACTCCCCTCGGCCTCATGGACGGAGTCGGCGTCGCAGGCGGCCGGGATCAACCTTTCTGATCTCCGCCGGGCGCACTGACCGGAAGCGTGGCATCGAGGGCGGCCGCACCGATGGTGGTGGAGAGCAGCGTCAGGACCCGGTGGAAGCTACGGGCCAGCCATCTCCTGCCGCCGGCCGCCAGG
>DASYNF010000205.1:0-8661 GCA_036008685.1 Actinomadura sp.
CGCTCTGGCTGAGGCGGAAGGCCTCAGCGGCCTCGGCCAGTGGCAGGGCGCGGTCGATATGGACACTCAGCTTGCCGGCGTCGGCCAGCCCTGCGAGTTCGGCGAGGTCCGCGCTGTCGGGCCGGACCCACACGTGGTGCCCGCCGCGCTCCTTGACGCCGTGGTCCACGACCGACGCGACCCGGGAACGGTCCTTCAGCAGCTCCTGGGAGACGGCGACGGCGTCACCGCCCACGTAGTCCACCGCGGCGGTGACCCCCTCCGGCGCGATCTGCCGCACCCGGTCAGCGAGGCCGTCCCCGTACGTGACCGGTTCGGCGCCCAGGGAGCGCAGGAAGTCGTGGTTGCGCTCGCTGGCCGTGCCGATCACCCGGGCTCCCTCGGCCACCGCGATCTGGACGGCGAAGGACCCGACACCGCCGGCCGCCGCGTGTACCAGGACCGTGTCGCCCGCACCGGCACCGATCCTGCGCAGTGACTGCAGTGCGGTGAGCCCCGCCAGCGGCACGCCGGCCGCCTGCTGCCAGCTCAGCGAGGCGGGCTTGCGCGCGAGGGTACGCACGGGAGCGGCGACCAGCTCCGCGTAGGTGCCGTGCTGCACCTCGTCCTTGCGGACGTAGCCGAAGACCTCGTCGCCCACCGAGAACTCGGTGGCATCCAGGCCGACGGCCTCGACGACGCCCGCGACGTCCCACCCGGGCACGAGCGGGAAGTGGACGTGCATCAGCCCATCGAGGTTCCCGGCGACGACCTTCCAGTCGACCGGGTTGACCCCGGCGGCCTTCACCCGGACGAGCACCGAGTCCGGGCCGACCTTCGGGTCATCGGTCTCATTGAGTTCCAGCACGTCTGGGCCGCCGTAGCGGCTGGTTGTGATCGCTCGCATGATCAGGGACAACAGGACCGGCACCGCGGTCATTCCATGGCCGTCCACCCTGTGAAATTTGACCAACCAGATCGTTCACCAGGTTCGCACGGCAGCGCTCACAGGAGCGGCGTTCCGGCCGTCAGCCCGCCTGCGCCCGTCGCGCGGAGGCCTCGGCGCAGGTGCTGCCGGTCACCTTCCCGAGCGCCGCAGTGATCAGCTTCGCCTCCTCGGCGCCCAACGTGCCGAGATGGCGCTCGACCTCCGCGGTATAGGCCGCCTGCATCTCCTCGAGCATGCGTTCCCCGGTCGGCGTCAGCTTCGCGTGCAGGCTTCGCCGGTCCTGTGAGCAGGACACACGCTCGAGATAGCCCGCCTCCTCGAGGCGATCGACCAGCTTCGTGATCCCGCCGCGGCTCAGTGTCAGCCACTCGGCCAGTTCGCTCATCCGCGGGCGCCCGTTGGGACTCCGCTTCACCGCGCCCAGCACCTCGAACCAGCTCAGCGGCGGCAGGCCGGTGGCGGCGAGGGTCTTTTGGATGCGGTCGGTCACGGCCGTGTGGGCGGTCACCACCGCCCGCCAGGCGTCCAGGCGAGATGGAGACAGGGTCACGGGCTCATGGTATCGGGCAAGTAGTTGATGTTTAAAACATATGCACCTAGCATGATTTCCAAGGAAACTGTTGAAGCTCCAACCAGGAGGCTCCAGTGGAACTCGCACTACTCGTACTCCGGCTCGTCGTCGGCCTCACCTTCGCCGCGCACGGCGCCCAGAAGCTGTTCGGTGCCTTCGGCGGCCACGGCATCGCCGGCACCGCCGGCTTCTTCGAGCAGGTCGGCCTGCGCCCGGGCAGGCTCCACGCGTGGGTGGCCGGCGCCGCCGAGTTCCTCGGAGGGCTTCTGCTCGCCCTCGGCCTCCTGACCCCGTTCGCCGCCGCGGTGCTGATCGGCGTGATGACCGCGGCCGTACTCACCGTCCACCTGCCGAACGGGTTCTTCAACGGCCAGAACGGCTACGAGTTCAACCTGGTGCTGGTCGCGGCGGCCTTCGCCCTGGCCGGGATCGGCGCCGGCGACTGGTCGCTCGACGCCGCTCTCGACCTCGACCTGGCCGGCACCGGCTGGGCACTCGCCGCCCTCGTCGCGGGTCTGCTCGGTGGCCTCGGCGCCGTCCTCAGTGGGCGCCTCGCGGGCAAGCCGAGCACGGACCCCGGCCAGCCGCACGCGACCTGATCGCAGTCGCCGCCGTGAAGGCGCGGTGGAGGCGCGGTGCCGATCGGGTTGTGCCGGCGATCCGCGCCTGCCGGCGGCGGCCGCGATGCGCTACGAGACGACAGTGCTGGTCGCAGCCCTGAACGAATGGCTGTGACCAGCACTGTCGCAGCAGCGCAGGTGGCATGACACGCCGCCATGCTCTCCAACAGCCCTATCCGCGAACGGAGCGCCAAATTCACGAGCGTCTTCGACGACATGCTGACCGGCAGCGCCGTACGGATCATCAAGACGCCGTCTCGGACGCCTCGCGCGAACGCCTACACAGCGCGAGTGCCTCGACCACCTGCTGATTCATAGTGAAAGGCGCCTACGTACGGTGTCGGCCGAGTGCGAGCGGCCTACAACGGTCATCGTCCGCATCAGCGACGCTCTCTCGGCCCACCGTTGCACGCCCCGGGGGGCGTCAATACGGACGCCCGGATCCACCGTCGCAAGATCGTTAGCGGGCTCACCAACGATCATTACAGGGCAACCCGACCTACCGGTGAAGCCCCAGTTCAGCGGCCGTATTCACCTCTGGCGCCGCATACCTCGTGGTCCCAAATCTGCCCAGCGTGGGGATTTTTGCCGCGTTTCGGTCAAACGTGTGATCTTAATCACTTTTGCATCATTTAACGTTGTGGTCTAATCACTCCGGCTCGATAACCATCGGCTTTTGTGAAGTTCCGAGTCGGCTCATCCGAAAGACCCAAGCCTTTACCCAAGTGAAGGGGACAGCGTGGAGAAGGTCCGAAGAATGGCCGCCAAGTCCGCCGCACTCGCCCTCGGCCTCACATGCCTGACCGGGCTGGCTCCGGCGCACGCCGACAGTACCTCCGGCAACTACAGCTCGGAGTGTTCGTCCGATTACTATTGTGTGTGGATGGGCAGGAACGACACCGGCTCGAAGGCATCGTTCCAGTACACCAACTATGCATGGAACGACACGACCTACGCTGCGTGGGAGAACCAGGACTCCTCTTCCTACAACAAGGGATCGAGCGGGGCGGGGGTCTATCTGATCGCCGATCTCGGAAGCTCCTTCGGCTATTACTGCGCTCGTCAATACGCCTATTGGCGCGTACATAACCCTGAAGACCGCGGCGTCGGCAACGAGTGGACCTCGGACTGTTAGGATCATCCTTGACTTGAGGTGCTCGACGGGTTTTCTGTCGAGCACCCCAATGTCATCTCCCCCCGACGAAACCATGTGCAGTGTTTTCTGATGCGGATAACGAATACGCTGGCGATAGGACCCCGCTATGACTTCGACTATCCTCAAGCGTTTCTTGAGTGCCGGCCTGTGCGGGAGTCGCCTCACGGCCGCCGGCCTCGGTCTTGTTACGCTCACGTCGGTATTGACCGCTTGCGGATCGGGCGATCCCGCTTCGGCCGGACCCAAGGGGGCCGACTATACGCTGGTCAGCGTCCGTGGCACTTGGGAAGAGCGCAGAACTCTTTTCCTTGCACAGGAGCAGCTCATCCTGAAATGCATGAAGGCGAAGGGCAAGATATATTTCGCCAACGAGCTCCCAGCGAAATCCAGTACGTGGGACACGTTCGGGCAATTCACGACGGTCGGGCCTGGGGACGATGTGGAGAAGGCCAGGCGTCAGGGCTACGGCTCTGCAGAGCTCCTTCGACAGGAGAAGTCCTCTCCCAAGAGTCGCAATGGAGACTACAGTAAATCCCTCCCGCCGACCCAGAAAGCCCAATGGGAGAAAGCCTTGATCGGGGACGGGAAGACGATCTCGTATTCGGTCCCTGGCAGGGGAGACGGGGGGTCTCCTGCGAACGGCTGTTTCGCTGACGCGAACCGTGAGCTCTACAAGGAGCTGACGAAGTGGTATCAGGCCGAGGCCACGATCACCTCCATTGGAGGCCTGATCAGCAATAAATTCGCCGCAGACGAGGAATTCCCCGGAATCGTCACCAAGTGGGCGTCCTGCATGGGCGCGAAGGGATACGATTTCAAGAGCCCGACAGAGGCGGGATCCGCCGCCGTCGGTGCGGTGCGGGCCGCGTCGAAGGCGAAAAATGGTTATGCCGCGGCCAAGGGCAGGGAAATCAAGATTGCGGTGGCTGCCGCAGAGTGCGACAAGCAGGTCGGTTATTCTGCTACAGGCAAGCGGATCTGGAGTAAGCATCAGGCGCAGATCCTCACTGAGCGTGAAGCGGACGTGCTCGCGTACCGCGAGCTTCGGCTGGCGGCTCTCACACGTGCGAAAGAGGTTTTGAAGAACGCTTGACCGCGTGAGCCGGGGGGATTCATCAGCGGGCGGTCATCGCCTACGGCAGAAATGTGTGGCTGTGATTTCTGGCACCTCACTCAGATCCAGGCGGGGGCTACTTCTCGCCTTGATCCTGACCGCTTTCCTCGGGTCCCTTGCGGGACTGGGGGCGGCAACGTTGATCAAGTCTCCACAGCAGGTCGCGGCGGAGGCGGGACCGCCGAAGGCCTCCGTCATCTCTGCCACGGTGGAACGACGGACGTTGACCGAGACGGTGGTCCTGCGAGGAACGGTGGCGCCAGGCAAGGCGATCGATGTGATCCCGGCGGCCTCCGCCACCGGCAAGTCAGTGATCACGCGATCGATCGTGAAGAAAGGGCAAAGGGTCAAGGCCGGAGCAGTGGTCGCCGAGGTATCGGGCCGGCCGGTCATCGTCTTGCAGGGGAGGATTCCTGCGTATCGGGATATACGACCGGGAATGAAGGGTCCGGACGTCCGGCAGTTGCAGGCGGCCCTGCGTGGGCTCGGGTACTCGGTCGATGACTCGCCAGGGCTCTACGGTGCATCGACCGAAACGGCGGTGAAGCGGCTCTATTCCAACCGGGGCTATGAGCCACCGACCGAGGCCACGCAGACGAATGGTCGTGGCGCCGGTGGGCCTGCGGCAGGCGCGCAGACCTCCGGGAACGCGGCGACGACCAAGCCCAAGCCCAAGGTGCTCGTGAAGGCAGGGGAAGTCGCCTTCATACCGAAGTTCCCGGCCCGGGTGATGGAGGTCAAGGCAGGCCTGGGGGCAGAGGTCAAGGGCGCGGTGGTGACGCTCGCGGCAGGGGATCTGGTCGTGAGGGGCACACTCTCGGTGGCGGACCACAAGCTCGTCAAGCGCGGTAAGCCGGTCAGAATCCTCTCCGAGGACACAGGCGTGGCGGTGGTGGGCCGGATTTTTTCGATCGGAGCTTTCACCGGTGGTCAGACCGGCGCTCCGGCCGAGGGCGACATCGGGGCAGGTGGGGAGGCGCCCGGTGAGCCGGGGTATCCCATCGTGATCACAGGTACCCGGCCGCTGCCGGAAACGCTTGCCGGCCAGGACGTGCGGTTGACGGTGGAGGCGGCTTCCACCGAAGGCCCGGTGCTGGTAGTGCCGTCGTCGGCGGTCTACGCCACCACGGATGGATCGCTGGACGTGATCAAGCTGTTCCCGGAAGGCCGTCAGAAGCGGATCACAGTCCGGACCGGTGCGACGGGCGGAGGGTATGTCGAGGTCCAATCGGCTGAACTCGCCGAAGGCGACCGTGTGGTGGTCGGTAAGTGAGCTCCGGCATCGAATCGGCAGGACCGGCGGTGATCGAGTTCGCAGGTGTAGGCCGTACCTATCCGGGACCCCCTCCGGTAACGGCATTGCGGCCTGCCGATCTGGTGATCCGGCGGGGAGAGTACGTCACGGTGGTGGGACCTTCGGGATCGGGAAAGTCCACGTTCCTCAATGTGGCAGGCCTGATCGACCGGCCGAGCGAAGGCCGCTATCTACTGGACGGAATCGACACGGCGCAGCTGAACGAGCGGGACCGGACGGCCCTGCGAGGCAGGCGGATCGGCTTCGTTTTCCAGTCGTTCCACCTGCTCCCGCACCGCAGCGCGGTCGAGAACGTGATGTTGTCACTGTTGTACACCGGGAATCGGCGCGGCCGACGCCGGATCATGGCAGCCGAGACGTTGGAGCGAGTGGGGTTGGCCCACCGGATGCACGCGACGACCGGGCAGTTGTCGGGTGGAGAACGTCAGCGGGTCGCCATCGCCCGTGCCCTGGTGAACAGGCCGTCACTGTTGTTGTGCGACGAGCCGACGGGAAATCTGGACACTGCCACGGCGCAGACAGTGCTGGGCCTGATCGAGGAACTGCACGGTGACGGCTTCACGATCCTGGTCGTCACACACGATCCTGGCGTGGCCGCTCTGGGGCAGCGGGCAGTGGTGATCCGCGACGGGGTGCTCCAGGAGACCGATCCGTCCGGCCTGGCCGCGGGGGCCCTTCAAACCGTGAGCGGCGATCCTTCGGCGGCGGCACTGCACGACTCGGACAAAGATCAGTGAGAACGGCGTGATGCGGAAGAACCGCGTCCGGCGAAGCCGCCGGTCCGCACCGGTGGAGCCGACGCGGCTCGCGGTCCGCGACATGATCGATGAGGCGACCTCGGCAATACTCGCCCGTCCGGCCAGGGCCTCGCTCACTGTGCTCGGCACCCTGCTCGGTGTCGCGGCCTTCGTGGCGGTGCTCGGACTGACCGCCACGGCGAGCGGACAGATCTCGAGGAGATTCACCGCGTTGGCGGCGACCGAGGTCACGGTCGAAGATGCGCCCGGGGATCCGTCGACCGCGGACTTCCCGTTTCCAGACGACACCGAGGCCCGCCTGGAGCGGCTGAACGGGGTTCGATCGGCCGGGGTCTTCTGGCAGGTGAAGGCCGGATCGAGCGGCGGGGAGGCCGCGAACGTCTCGGCTCGGCCGCCGTCGCTGAGGCAGGACACCGGCGAGCCGTTGACGGTGATCGCTGCTTCTCCCGGCTACCTCAGGGCGATCCACGCCACCGTGGAAGCGGGTCGGCTGTACGACACATTCCATGAGAGCAAGAGACAGCGGGTGGCCCTGCTCGGGAGGGCAGCGGCACGGCGGCTTGGGATCAGCGGCCTGGACGGGCAACCAGCGGTCTTCATCGGGGAGACTCCCGTGACCGTCATCGGCATCATCGATGATGTCGATCGACAGGCAGAGACGCTCGTGAGCGTGGTCGTCCCCTCCAGTACCGCCACGGACCTGTGGGGCAAGCCCGGTGTAACCGGCGGCCAGCCACCCAAAGTGATCATCGAAACACGGCTCGGCGCGGCGCAGCTCATCGGCCGGCAAGCTCCCGTGGCCATTCGTCCGGATCAGCCAGATCGGTTCAAGGTGAATGTCCCCCCGGACCCGAAGCACCTCAGAGAACAGGTGAACACCGATCTGAGCACCCTCTTTCTCGCCCTGGCCGGCATCTGCTTGGTGATCGGGGCGGTCGGGATCGCCAACACGACACTCGTCGCGGTCCTGGAACGGACGGCGGAGATCGGGTTGCGGAGATCCCTAGGCGCCCGAGGCCGGCATATCGCTGCACAGTTCCTCTCCGAATCGGCCGCCCTCGGACTGCTGGGCGGCCTTATCGGCACAAGCATCGGCGTCGCCGCCGTGGTCGCCGTCGCCTTCGGGAAGGAGTGGACACCGATCCTCGAACCCGTGACCGTGCTTCCCACACCTCTTATCGGTGCAATGACCGGGCTGCTGGCGGGGCTCTATCCGGCCTGGCGGGCATCGCGGATCGAACCGGTCGAAGCCCTACGCAGGTGAGTCCCTACGATTCCACGGCGTCCCGTTGGTATTCGGCCAGGCCGACAGCGGCCTTCTCGTACGCCTCTAGCCACCGCTAGTCGTCGACGCGGGCCCGGCCGATGGCCTGGAACTCCTGCGAGCTGAGCCTCTGGAACCGGGAAACGGCTCCCCCGAAACGTCGGGCATCCCCGGTGCGGCGATAAATCGGTCATTCAGGTCTTGACGGCCGATCGCATTACTGTAAATGTTCTTTCCAGAGAGCGCTCTCACGTCCGTCCGCCCCCCGCCATGAAGGACTGCCGTGAGACTCACCGCGCTGACCGGCGCGGCGGTATTCGCCGTCGCCCTCGTCCTGCCCCCCACAGGTCCGTATGCCGCCCCGTCACCCCGTCCCCGCCCCACCGCGACCGCCCCGGCGGTGACCATGCAGCAGGCGCTGCAACGCGATCTCGGCCTGACTCCCACCCGAGCGCGGGTCCGCCTGGCGCACGAGGCGGCCGCGGCCACCGTCGAACGCCGGGTACGCACCCGCCTCGCCGACCGGTTCGCCGGCGCCTGGTACGCCCCCGGGCGGCAACGGCTGGCCGCCGGTGTCCTGAACGCACGCGACGCCGGCCTCGTCCGCGCGGCGGGCGCCGTGCCCGTCACCGTACGGCGCAGCGACAAGCAGCTGACCGCGGCCAAGACGGCGCTCGACCGGGCCGCCGCGGCCGCCGGCACGGACGTCTACGGCTGGTACGTCGACCCGGCCGCCAACACGGTCGTGGTGTCGGCGGCCGATCGCACCACCGCCGACAAGTTCGTGACGGCCGGCGCCGCCGACCGTACGGTGGTCCGCGTCACGGCCGGCCGGCCGGCGCGGCCGGTGTACGACCTCCGGGGCGGCGACCAGTACGTCATCAACGGCAACACCCTGTGCTCGGTGGGCTTCTCGGTCAACAACGGCGGCTTCG
>DASYNF010000206.1:0-1715 GCA_036008685.1 Actinomadura sp.
GGGCGGGGAGCCGCAGATCTACTGGGACATCGAGAAGTGGCGGAGCTCGCTCGGTACGCTCGGGAAGGTGGCACGGGACAACGACGCGTGGCTGTTCCCCGGGCACGACGAGACGGGCATCCAGCACTTCGACGGTCGCAGGGAGCTGAAGGCCATCCGGTTCGAGCAGGGCCACGCCTACGCATGAGAACCCCTTCGCAACGGGCGCTCGGTGGCGACGTCGAGGACGACGCGGGGGCGAGATGAGCACCGGTCGCATCGACTGCGACGTGCACCCCGCCGTCCCCGAGATCTCGGCGCTGTTCCCGTTCCTCTCGCAGCGGTGGGTGGACTACTGCGTCGAGAGCGGGGTCGAGGGGTTCGAGCCGGCGTCCTATCCGCCCGGGATGCCGCTCTCGGCCAGGCCGGAAGCCCGATGCGCGGGGGTGCCGCCGGGGTCGGACCCGGCTGTGGTGCGCGCCCAGGTTCTCGACCACGGCGGCGCCGGCCGTGCGATCCTCAACTGCCTCTACGCCGTGCAGGCCCTGCACAACCCGGACTGGGCCGCGGCCATGGCCCGCGCGGTCAACGACTGGCAGGCGGCGCGCTGGCTGAGCGCCGACCCGCGGTTCGTGGCCTCCATCGTGGTGTCGCCGCACGATCCCCGCGCTGCCGCCGACGAGATCGCCAGGGTCGCGGTGGACCGGCGGTTCGTCCAGGTCATGCTTCTCGCGTCGTCGCAGACGCCGCTGGGCCAGCGGGCGCACTGGCCGATCTTCGCCGCGGCGGAGGCCGCCGGCCTGCCGGTGGCGATCCACCCGGGGGTCTCCGGTGCCAACCCGCTCTCGGCCGTCGGCTGGCCCTCCCACTACATCGAGGACTACGCGGGCACGGCGCTGGCGTTGCAGTCCCAACTGATCAGCCTGGTGGCCGAGGGCGTGTTCCGGGTCCACCCCGGACTGCGCGTCGTCCTGCTGGAGAGCGGGGTCACCTGGCTGCCGTCGCTGATGTGGCGCTTCGACAAGAACTGGAAGGGGCTGCGCCGGGAGGTCCCCTGGGTGGACCGGCCGCCGTCGCGCGTCATCCGGGACCACGTGCTGCTCAGCGTGGCGCCGTTCGACGGTCCCCCCGACCCGCCGCCGGGCTGGCTCGACCGATTCCTCACGCAGCTGGGGTCGACGGACATGCTGTTGTTCGCCAGCGACTACCCGCACTGGCACCACGGCGACGTCGAGCGCTCCCTGCTCCGCCACCTCTCTCCCGCCGAGCGGGAGCGGGTGCTGCACGGCAACGCCGCCCGCCTCTACCGTCTGGAGAGCGACGAGAGGGAGGCCGCGCGATGACCCGCACCGTCCGACGCCTGATCGACTGCGACGTACACAACGCCGTCCCCTCGGACACGGCCCTGTCGCCGTACCTGTCCGCCCGCTGGCGGCGCCACCTGGAACTGGTGGGCTCGCGGACCTACTCACCGTTCACCAAGGGCTACGCGTACCCCAAGGCGGCGAAGTTCGCCAGCAGGCACGATGCCTGGCCGCCGTCGGGGACGCTGCCCGGATCCGACCTCGAGTTCATGCGCGAGCAGCTGCTCGATGCCTACCCGATCGACTACGCGGTGCTCAACTGCCTGTACCGGGCCGCCGAGCAACGCAACGACCTCTACGGCGCGGCCCTGGCGCGGGCGGTCAACGAGTGGCAGGTCGAGCACTGGCTGGAGCGGGATCCCCGGCTGCGGG
>DASYNF010000207.1:0-31693 GCA_036008685.1 Actinomadura sp.
CGTTCGCGCGAACGGCTGCAAGATCACGACCTTGGGCTCGTTTGTGGGATTCCGACAAACGGCTCCTGCATAAGTCGGTGCGTGGTCACCATCATCTCCGGGCCGGTGACCTGACAAGCTGGAGAGGCTGTCCGACTCGACCGGCGGGGTCGCCGAGGCGGCATTTGTCGGATCTCTACGGATGGGAGAAGTCTGCGGTGACAGAGGTGCGCGATGTGGTGGTCACCGGTCTCGGTGCGACGACGCCCCTGGGCGGCGACCTTCCCACGACCTGGGAGGCAATGCTGGCCGGTGAGTCCGGGGTGTCGGTCATCGAGGACGACTGGGCCGCCGGACTGCCCGTACGGATCGCCGCCCGGCTGAGGGTCGAGCCGGCCGAGGTGATGAGCCGGGTCGAGGCCCGGCGGCTGGACCGCTGCGAGCAGATCGCACTGATCAGCGCCCGCGAGGCCTGGCAGGACGCCGGAAGCCCGGAGGTGGATCCGCACCGGATCGCCGTCGTCATCGGCACCGGCACCGGTGGGTCGCTCACAATGCTCGGCCAGAACGACCTGCTCAGGGAGACGGGGCCCCGCAAGGTCTCCCCGCACACGATCCCGATGCTGATGGCCAACGGGCCGGCCGCCTACGTCAGCATGGATCTCGGCGCCCTCGGCGGAGCGCACACCCCGGTGAGCGCCTGTGCCTCCGGGGCGGAGGCCATCGCGCTCGGGCTCGACCTGATCCGGCTCGGCCGCGCCGACGTGGTGGTGGCCGGTGGTACCGAAGCGTGCCTGCATCCGCTGAACCTCTCGGCCTTCGCCCAGATGAGGGCTCTGTCCAAGCGAGAGGACGCGCCGCAGAACGCCTCACGTCCCTTCGACGTCGGCCGTGACGGCTTCGTCATGGGAGAGGGGGCGGCGGTCATGGTCCTGGAGCGCGCCGAGTTCGCCGCGGCCAGGTCCGCACGGGTGCACGGTGTCCTCGCCGGCGGTTCCGTCACCTCCAGCGCCAGTCACATCACCGCCTCCGAGGTCAGCGGCCAGGAGCGGGCCATGAGACAGGCGCTCGGGGCGGCGGGCCTGAGTCCCCTCGACGTCGACCTCGTCCACGCGCACGCCACGTCCACTCCGCAGGGCGACATCGCCGAGGCGCAGGCCATCGCGTCGGGCATCGGCACGCACCCGCTGGTCACCGCCACCAAGTCGATGACCGGCCACCTGATCGGAGCCTCGGGCGCCCTCGGCGCGATGTGCGCCGTCCTGGCGCTGCGGGACGGCGTCATCCCGGGCACCCAGAACATCGACGAGCTCGACCCGCAGGTCAAGCTCGACGTCGTGCAGGGCGAGCCGCGCCGGGGTGCGTGGGACGCCGCGCTGGCCAACTCCTTCGGCTTCGGCGGGCACAACGTCTCGCTGGCGTTCACCTCGGCCTGACGGCACCCGGTCACGCGGGCGCCGGACAAGACGGTGCGCGTCACCGGGACCCCGGCCGGGGTCCCGGTGACGCGCCACGGGAGCCGTGACCCGAGAGCGTGTCAGGCGACGATCCGCAGCGGGCTCTCCAGCAGCTCGGCCAGGCGGCCGAGGAACATGGCACCGGTCGCGCCGTCGCAGGCGCGATGGTCGACCGACAGCGTGATCGTCATCCGGTGACGCGGCACGACCGCGCCGTCGCGGACCACCGCCTCCTCCCGGATGGCTCCCACGGCCAGAATGGCGGCCTCCGGCGGATTGATCACGGCGGTGAAGCTGTCCACACCGAGCATGCCCATGTTGCTCACCGAGAACGTGCCGCCGCTCATCTCCTGCGCCGTGAGCCGCCTCTCGCGGGCCCGGCCGGCCAGCTCGCGGGTCTCGGCGGCGATCTGGGACACGCTCTTGCGGTCGGCGTCGCGGATCACCGGCACGAGCAGCCCGTCCTCGATGGCGACGGCCACGCCGATGTGCACCCGCTTGTGAACGAGCAGGTGGTCCTCGGTGAAGGACACGTTCAGGGCGGGGTGGTCCCGCAACGCGGTGGCGCACGCCTTGACGATGAGGTCGTTGACGCTCACCTTGCCGGGGGCGAGAGCGGTGTTGAGCGTGGCCCGGAAGGCGAGCAGCTCCTCCATGTCGATGGCCCGGGTGAGATAGATGTGCGGCGCCTCCCGCTTGCTCTCGGCGAGCCTGCGTGCGGTCACCTTGCGGAACCGGTTGAGCGGGACCTTCTCGGTGTCGGCCTCGTCGGCGACCGCCGCCGCCCGGGCCGGTTCCGGACGTGCCGCCGGTCGTTCCTCCTGGGCGGCCGGTCGTTCCTCCTGTGCGGCGGCCGGGACGTTGCGGACCGCGGCCTCGACATCGGCCCGGACCACGCGGCCACCGGGGCCCGAACCGGTCAGCGTGCCCAGGTCGACGCCGTTCTCCCGGGCGATCCGGCGGGCCAGCGGAGAGGACGGCGGCCGGGACCCGGCCCCGTCGCCGTCGGCCGGACCCGAGCCGGCCTCGTCCGGCCCGGCCGGGCGCGCGGGAGCGGAGTCCGCCTCGGCCGGGCGCGCGGAGGCCTGTGCAGGCTCCTCCCGGGGCCTGTCCGCGGCCTCGTCCACAGGCCCGTTGGCGGACGGCGCCGGGCCGCCGGCGGGGGCCCCCTCGGGGGTGAGGATGGCGATCGGCGCGCCGATGGAGGCGGTCTGCCCCTCCTCGACCAGGATCTTCTCGAGCACGCCGGCCTCGTAGGCCTCGTACTCCATGACGGCCTTGTCGGTCTCGATGTCGACGATCACGTCGCCGACCTCGACCGGGTCTCCCGGCTTCTTGTGCCAGGAGCTGACGACGCCCTCCTCCATGGTGTCGGAGAGGCGCGGCATGAGGATCTCGGACATGGGATCTCCTTCTAGCGCCGTCGGGCGGTCGCGCTGAGCGTGTCGCGGACGGCGGTGACGAGGGAGTCGGCCGACGGCAGCGCGGCGAGCTCCAGGGGCTTGGAGTAGGGGAGTGGCACCTCCGCCATCGCCACCCGGCGGACCGGCGCGTCGAGCCAGTCGAAGGCGCCTTCCTGGATGGTCGCGGCGATCTCGGCGCCGATGCCGTAGGTGAGCCAGTCGTCTTCGGCGATCACCGCGCAGCCGGTGCGGCGTACGGACTCGACGATGGTGTCCCGGTCGAGGGGGCGCAGGCTGCGCAGGTCGACGACCTCCGCCGAGACGCCCTCCCCGGCGAGCCGCTCGGCCACCTCGGTGGCGACGTGGGCCATCCGGGAGTAGGCCACGATCGTGATATCGGTGCCCCTGCGGGTGACCGCGGCGCGGCCGATCTCGGCGGGCTCGATGTCGTCCGGCACCTCGCCCTTGGTGTTGTAGAGCGCGAGGTTCTCCAGGAACAGGACCGGGTCGTCGTCGCGGATGGCCGCCTTCAGCATGGCGGCCGCCTCGGCCGGCGTGCTCGGGGCGAGGACCTTGAGCCCGGGGATGAAGGCGTAGAACAACTCGACGTTCTGCGAGTGCGTCGCGCCGAGCTGCTGTCCGCCGCCACCCGGCGTGCGGATCACCATGGGGACGTTGCACTGCCCTCCGAACATCCCGTAGATCTTCGCCGCGTGGTTGACGATCTGGTCCAGCGCGAGCAGCGAGAAATTGATCGTCATGAGTTCGACGACCGGGCGCAGTCCGAGCATCGCGGCACCGATGGCGGCGCCGACGAAGCCCTCCTCGGCGATGGGGGTGTCGCGTACGCGCCGGGGGCCGAACTCGGACAGCAGCCCTTCGGTGATCTTGTACGACCCCTCGAAGACGCCGATCTCCTCGCCCATCAGGAAGACGTTCTCGTCGCGCCGCATCTCCGTGCGCAGCGTGTCCCTGAGGGCCTGACGGTAGGTCATCGTTGTCATCGGGCGGCTCCTGAGGCGGGGAAGACGGGGTCGGCGGGCAGGCGGTGCGACTCGCCCGCGACGGGGGTCGCGTAGGTGTAGTCGAACAGGGTCGACACATCTGGGTACGGGCTCTCGTCGGCGAAGGCCGCCGCGTCCTCGATCTCCGCGGCCACCTCGGCCTCGATCTTGGCCCGGGCCTCCGCGTCCAGGACGCCGCGCTCCTCCAGGTCGAGGGCGAACCGGGCGAGCGGGTCCGCGGCCTTGAGCTCCTCCTTTTCCTCGCGCGAGCGGTAGCGGGCCGGGTCCACGACCGAGTGCCCGCGCAGCCGGAGGCTGGTCGCCTCGAGCAGGAACGGCTTGCTCTCCTTACGGGCGCGCTCCACGGCGGTACGGGCGGCGTCGCGCACGGCCACCACGTCATGGCCGTCGACCCGGGCGCTCTCCATGCGATAGGCGGCGCCGCGGCGGTAGAGCTCCGGCTCGGCCGAGGCGTTGGCCACGGTCGTGCCCATCCCCAGGCCGTTGTTGACCACGACGAAGACCACGGGCAGGTCCCACAGCGCGGCGAGGTTCAGGGACTCGTGGAAGGCGCCGATGTTGGTGGTGCCGTCGCCCATGTGGCACATGACGACCTCGTCGCCGCCCTTGTAGGACACCGCGAGCGCGGCACCGGTGGCGAGCGGCAGCTGGCCGCCGACGATGCCGTAGCCGCCCAGCAGCCGGGTCTTGGCGTCGAACAGGTGCATCGACCCGCCCCAGCCCTTGGAGACCCCGGTGGTCCGCCCGTACAGCTCGGCCATGACCCGGCGGGGCTCGATGCCCTTCGCCAGGGCGTAGCCGTGCTCCCGGTAGTTCGTGAAGAGATAGTCGCGAGGCTCCAGCGCGGCCATCAGACCGACCACGGTGGCCTCTTCGCCGAGGTTGAGGTGGCAGTAACCACCGATCTTCGCCTCGGTGTAACCGCGGGCCGCGCGTTCCTCGAACCGGCGGACCAGGAGCATCTGGCGGTAATAGGCCACGAGCGTGTCGGCCTGGGCGTCAGCCCTGGTCGCGCGCCTGGGCCGTGCCGTCCTCGTCTTTGAGGTGTCACCCATCGACGGTCTTCCTTTCACACGGGGGCGCTTGAGCGGGGATCGCCACGCGTGCGCCCAATGACCAATGATCGATCATAGTTCAATAAGTAAGTGGTGACACGCGCACCATCTACCATGACCAGCGTGAACTCTGTTACGTCCGCTCAGCTGCTGCGCACCGGACTCTCCGATCAGATCCGGGAGTTCATCGTCGACGGCATCACCTCCGGACGCTGGGAGCCGGGGGAACGCATCGTGGAACGCCGGATCGCCGTCGAACTGGGGGTGAGCCAGGGTCCGGTGCGGGAGGCGCTGCGTCAGCTGGAGACGCTGCGGCTGATCGAGACCGTGCCCAACCGCGGGGCCCGGGTGCGCGAATTCACAGAAGAGGACCTGGGCGAGATCTTCCCGGTCCGCGCCGGGCTCGAGCAGACCGCGGCCCAACTGGCCGTACCCAGGATGGCCGGGCGGGTCGACAGCCTCGAGCGGCACAGTCAGCGGCTCGCCGATGCGGCCGTGGAGGGCGACACCGTCGCCCAGATCCGGCATGGGATCGAGTTTCACCGGGAGATCGTCAAGGCCTCCGGCAACCGGCTGCTGATCTCGGTGTGGGAGTCCCTCAGGATCGAGATCTGGACCACGCTGTCCATTCGGCTGCACAAGACACAGCTCCATGAGAAGTCAGCGGAGCACGCCCGGATCACCGACGCCTTCCGGCGGCAGGATCCGGAGGCGGCCGTGCTGCTGCACGACCATGTTATGCACTACGCGCCCTAGACGCACCGCCACGATCACCCGATGGCACCGTCACCCGATGGCACCGTGGGGCTCCGCCCGGCCGTGATCTGCGGCCGGGGTGGAGGACCGGGATCCCCGGTGCGGCGGACGGCGACCGGGCCGGCCGCCGAGTGGGCTGTCGGGCTAGTCGCCGAGCGGGACGTTGTAGGCCAGCAGCGCGGTGCGGTGCCCATCGAGGCGCAGCTCGGTGGGGGCACAGTTGCGGATCCGCGGGAAGACCTCGCGGTAGCCGGACAGCGGGATCCCCAGCAGTGAGCAGAGCGTGAGCCGCATCAGTGTGTTGTGCGTGACGACGAGGACACGCTCCCCGGGATGCCGGGCCGCTATCCGGCGCAGGGCGGCGACCCCGCGGGCGGCGGCGCCCCGCGGGTCCTCGGCTCGGGGAAAGGAGCCGAGGACCGGGTCGGCGTGGAAGGCCGCCACCACGGCGGGATCGAGTTCGGTCAGCGTCCGTCCCTCGGCCACGCCGTAGTGGACCTCCCGCAGATCCCCGTCGATCCGCAGCGCCAGGCGGAGCGTGGCGACCGCCGGAGCCGCGGTGGTGCGGGCCCGGCCGAGGGGGGAGCACCACACCGCGTCCAGGTCCGCGCCCGCGGCCCAGACCCCGACCCGGGCCGCCTGCCGGCGGCCGGTGGCGGTCAGCGCGATGTCGCTGACGCCCGCGTAGCGGTTGTCGGCGTGCCACACGGTCTGCCCGTGGCGGACGAGAAAGAGTGTGGTCATCGACGCTCCCCGGTCCGGGCCGCGGCTCCTACACGGTCCTTCCCCGCAGCCTCCGGTAGACCCGGATCAGTGCCGCCGTGGACGGGTCCGCCACCGTCTCCGGCGGCTTCTCGGCGGTCAGGGCCGGGGTCAGATCCCTGGCCGTCTTCTTGCCGAGTTCCACCCCCCACTGGTCGAACGGGTCGATGCCCCAGACCACGGCCTCCACGAACACGGTGTGCTCGTACAGGGCCACGAGCTGCCCCAGCACGGCCGGGGTCAGTTTCCGCGCCAGGATGGTGGAGGTGGGCCGGTTGCCGGGCATCACCCTGTGCGGCACGAGCTCCGGTGGGGTGCCCTCCGCGGCGATCTCTTCGTCCGTACGGCCGAACGCCAGTGCGGACGTCTGCGCGAACATGTTGGCCATGAGGAGGTCGTGCATCCCCTCGACGTCCACGGTCGGCTCGGCGAACCCGATGAAGTCCGCCGGGACCAGCCGGGTGCCCTGGTGCAGCAGCTGGAAGAAGGCGTGCTGTCCGTTCGTGCCCGGCTCACCCCAGAAGATCTCGCCCGTGGCGGTCCGCACCGGGGTGCCGTCGGCGCGCACCGACTTGCCGTTGCTCTCCATGGTCAGCTGCTGGAGGTAGGCCGGGAAGCGGGCCAGCCGCTGGCTGTACGGAAGCACGGCGCGGGTCTCGGCGCCGAAGAAGTCGTTGTACCAGATCCCCAGCAGGCCCATGATGGCCGGCATGTTCCGGTCGAACGGGGCGGTGCGGAAGTGCTCATCCATCTCGTGGAAGCCGGAGAGCATCTCGCCGAACCGCTGTCGTCCAATGGCGATCATGAGCGACAGCCCGATCGCCGCGTCGAAGGAGTAGCGGCCGCCCACCCAGTCCCAGAAGCCGAACATGTTCTCGGGATCGATGCCGAACTCGGCGACCCGCTCGATGTTGGTCGACACCGCCACGAAGTGCCGCGCGACGGCGGCCTCGTCGCCGCCGAGTCCGTCCACGAGCCATTTCCGCGCGACCCTGGCGTTGGTCAGGGTCTCCAGCGTGGTGAAGGTCTTGGAGCTCACGATGACGAGGGTCTGCGCCGGGTCGAGGTCGGCCAGCGCCGTCGTGATGTCGGCCGGGTCGATGTTGGACACGAACCGGCAGGTGATCCCCGCGTCGGCGTAGTCCAGCAGCGCCTGGTAGGCCATCGCCGGGCCGAGGTCGGATCCGCCGATGCCGATGCCGACGATCGTACGGATGGGGCGGCCGGTGTGGCCCTTCCACCCGCCGGACCGCACGCGGTCGGAGAAGTCGCCCATCCGGTCGAGCACGGCGTGCACGTCCTGGACGACGTCCCGGCCGTGGACGATCAGCTTGGCGTCCCGAGGCATGCGGAGCGCCACATGGAGCGCCGGCCGGTCCTCGGTGATGTTCACATGCTCGCCGCCGAACATCGCGTCGATCCATTCCCGCAGACGGGCCCGCTCCGCGAGGGCGGCCAGCAGCTCCGTCGTGTCCCCGGTGGCCCGGTGCTTGGAATAGTTGAGGTGGAGGTCCGCCGCGTTGAGGGTCATCCGGTCGGCCCGGCCCACATCCGTGCGGAACAGCTCCCGCAGGTGACGGCCGGCCAGATCCGTGTGATGCGAGGCCAGCGCCCGCCACTCGGCGGTCTCGGTGATGTCGCCGGGGAGCAGGCGGCGCAACAGCTCTTCTCTGCTCATGTGCCTCAACCCACCGAGCTCGGCGTGACCGGGTCCGGGCCGAGCCGCTTGCCGGAGTCCAGGGTGGCGATCGCCTCGAGATCGGCGGCGTCCAGCTCGAAGCCGAGCTGTGGCATCGCGACACCGTTGTTCAGGGTGATGTCGGGGATAGTCATGTCACCATGGTGTCAGCCGAGCCTGATCCCGTGGGCTCACGGCGCGTCAGGCCTCCGTCCCGTTTCCCCGCGTTTCCCTGGGTCCCACGGTTCCACCGAGGCCGTCCGGCCGGGCTAGGCCAGCAACAACGCGCCGGGCAGCCGCCCTCCGTGGAGGCACCGGCCCTCGTCGTCGATGGCGGCGTACGCGTGCCCGTCGAGTCCTGCGAGCCATTCCAGCGCGGCCGGCCCCATCGCCACCGCCGCCGTCGCATAGGCGGCCGCGCGGCCGAGCTCGGGGCCGGCCACGGTCACCGAGGCCAGGCCGGACGCGGGACGTCGCGTGAGCGGGTTGCGGATTCGGTCGCCGGGCGCGTGGTGGGCCGTGGCGACGGCCATGTCCGCGGCGGACACGATCCAGGCGACCGTCTCGGGGCGGGCGGGGTTCTGGACCCGGACCCGCCAGGTGTGATCGGGGCCGGGCCGGCCGGACGTGCTCACCTCATCGCCGGTCCACAGGCTGTGGTTGGCGGCCCCGCCCTCGGCCAGTACGGCCGACGCGCGCTGGATCGCCCATCCGCGGACGTACTCCGACGGATCGAGCCTCCCGGTCGCGTGCACGTCGAAATAGCCGTCGGTGCGCCGGTGCAGCCGCGCACAGGTCGCCAGGACCTCACGGACCAGCGGGTGGGCCCGGCCCGGCCGCAGCAGGCCCTGGTCGAGCAGGTTGACCTGGCTCCCGGCGCGGTTCGGATCGAACAGTTCGGCGGCCTCGCCCAAGCGCTCGAACGCCTCGTCGGCCAGCCGGTCGAGCGTGGCCCTCGGCAGGGCGTCGTGGATCGCGAGCCCGACGGGCGTCCCCATCATCTCGCCGAAGCGACGGAGCGCCGGCGCGCCCATCCTGGCCCCGCCCCCTCGGGCTCATGGCGATCTCCACGTGTGCGGAGCATCCGCGGCTCATCAGCATGCGCGTGACGTTCGCTGGAAGTGAAGGGGGAAAATACCCATATCCCGCAGAAATGCCCCGATAAACTTGGGATGAGGCAAGAGGTCAGGACAGAGGCAGCCGTTCACCGGAGCGCAGCCGGTCCAGACCCAGCCAGATGAACTCCACGGCCATGGACTCGGCCCGCGTGCGCGGTGTGTCCGGATGCTCCAGCCACCAGGACACCAGGGACAGCAGCGACCCGTACATCAGCGGCACGAGCAGCCGCACGCGCCGCTCGTTGACGGCGAGCGCGGCCGGGGTCAGGGCCGGGTCGGCGCGGCGGTGGGCCAGGAGCAGGCCGGCGAAGGAGGATCCGAGCCGCTCGCGCAGGTCACGCAGCGGGGCGCCCACCTCCGGCTTGTCCAGGTGCCGGACGATCACCGCCCAGCCGTACGGGTCCTCGGTGGCATAGTCGAACAGCACCCGGACCATGGCCCGGATCCGCTCCAGCGAGCGCTCCTCCCGGAGCACCGCGGCGCCCAGCCGCTGCGTGACCTGGGCCACGACGGCCGCCGTCACGTCGGCGAACAGCTCCTCTTTCGAGGTGAAGTGCTGGTAGAGCAGCGCCTTGGAGACCCGGGCGGCGACGGCGACGTGCTCCATCTGGGTCAGATGGAACCCGCGCCGCCCGAACTCTTCGAGTGCGACCGCCAGGAGCTGCTCCCGGCGAAGCGCGGACGGCAGGCGCCGCCGTGTGGTCATTTGCCCAGATAGGGCGCGAGCTCCGTGCGGGCGACCGAGCGGACGTGCACCTCGTCCGGCCCGTCGGCGAGCCGCAGCGTCCGGAGTGCCGCCCACATGCCCGCGAGCGGGGTGTCGTCGCTGACGCCGGCGGCGCCGTGCACCTGGATGGCCTTGTCCACCACGTCCAGGGCGACCCGTGGGGCCACGACCTTGATGGCGGCGACCTCCTTGCGGGCGCCCTTGGGGCCGTGCCGGTCGATGAGCCAGGCGGTCTTGAGGGTCAGCAGCCGCACCTGGTCGATGGCCATGCGGGATTCGGCGATCCACTCCTGGATCACCCCCTGCTGGGCGAGCTCCTTGCCGAAGGCCACCCGGGACACCGCCCGCTCGCACATCAGTTCCAGGGCCCGTTCGGCCATCCCGATCGCGCGCATGCAGTGGTGGATGCGCCCGGGGCCGAGACGCGCCTGGGCGATGGCGAAGCCGCCGCCCTCCTCGCCGACGAGGTTGCTCACCGGAACGCGTACGTCGGTCAGCCGGATCTCGCAGTGGCCGTGCTGGTCGGAGTAGCCGAAGACGGGGAGCGGCCGGACGATCTCCACGCCCGGGGTGTCCAGCGGCACCAGGATCATGGACTGCTGGAGGTACGGGTGACCGTCGGGGTCGGTCTTGCCCATCAGGATCATGATCTTGCAGCGCGGGTCCGCGGACCCGCTGATCCACCACTTGTGACCGTTGATGACGTAGTCGTCGCCGTCGCGCTCGATGCGCGTCGAGATGTTCCTGGCGTCCGAGCTCGCGACCTCGGGCTCGGTCATGGCGAAGCAGCTGCGGATCTCACCGTCGAGCAGCGGGCGCAGCCAGCGCTCCTTCTGCTCCGGGGTGCCGAACAGGTGGAGGACCTCCATGTTGCCCGTGTCGGGAGCGGCGCAGTTGGTGGCCTCCGGGGCGAGGGAGGGAGAGCGGCCCGTCACCTCGGCCAGGGAGGCGTAGTCGGTGACCGACAGGCCATGTGCGGGGTCCTCGGCATCGGGCAGGAACAGGTTCCAGAGCCCGCGCTTGCGGGCCTCGACCTTGAGCTCCTCGACCACCGGGGGGACCTCGTGCTCCCGGCCGTCGGCCCGCAGTGCCTGGCGCTGGGCGGCATAGACCGGCTCGGCGGGATAGATGTGGGAGTCCATGAAGTCGCGGAGGCGGCCGAGGTGATCCTGTGCTCTGGCGCTCAACTCGAAGTCCATCCGAGTACAGTAACTGACCGGTCAGTCATATGGGAGGGAAGCCACGTGGACTCCTGTCAGGGCAAGGTCGCGCTCATCACCGGCGGTGCGAGGGGGATCGGCGCGGCGGTCGCCCGCAGGCTGACCGGTCTGGGGGCGCGGGTCGTGATCGCCGATGTCGACACGGGCCGCGGCGCCGCGCTGGCCGGCGAGCTCGGGGGCGTTTTCACGCGGTGCGACGTCCGTGAGCCGGCCGACAGCGAGGCCGCCGTCGCGAGGGCGGTCGAGGAGTTCGGCGGACTGGACCTGGCCTTCCTCAACGCCGGAGTGGGCAGCGGCTGCGGGTTCGGGGACGACTTCGACCTGGCCGCCTATCGCCGGGCGATGGCGATCAACCTGGACGGTGTCGTGTTCGGCGTGCAGGCCGCCCTGCCGGTCCTGCGGGCACGAGGCGGGGGAGACATCATCGCGACGGCCAGCATGGCCGGCCTGACGGCGACGCCCTTCGACCCGATCTACGGGGCCAACAAGGCCGCCGTGGTGGGCCTGGTCCGTGCGCTCGGCCCGGCCATCGAACCGGACCGGATCCGGATCAACGCGCTGTGCCCGTCGTTCGCCGATACCGACATCCTCACTCCGCTGAAGGACCACCTGGTGCGGACCGGCTTTCCCATCCTGACCGTGGACACCGTCGTGGACGCGTTCATGGGTGTTCTGACCTCGGAAGACACCGGCCAGTGCTGGCACGTCGTGCCGGGCCGGCCGTCCGAGCCGTTCCGGTTCCGCGGCGTCCCGGGTCCACGAGCCGAGCAGGGCTGACGACCCGGGGGGAAGATCACGGCCCGCGTAGGGTGTTGTTGTGAGGCACTGGGACGCGCCGCTCCAGGTATCCATGGTCACGGAGGATGACGATGACCCGCGCCGTATACATCGCGGCCAGTGACGAGGCGAGCCGGAAGGCGGCGATCGCGCTCGGGATGACCGAGCTACTGGCCCGTCACGTGAAGTCGGTCGGGGTCTTCCGCCCGGTCGTGCGCCGCGACCGGCCTGACAACATCCTCGAGACGCTGCGCACCCGGTTCGAGATCCACCGCTACGGGGCCGGAGTCTCCTATGACGACGTGCACGCCGACCCCGGGCGCGCCACGGCCGAGATCGTGGAGCGTTACCGGGCGCTCGCCGCCGGCTGCGACGCCGTGGTGATCGTGGGCACCGACCACACCGACGTCGGGACCCCGGCCGAGTTCGCCTTCGACGCGACCCTGGCCGCCCACCTGGCGGCACCGGTGCTGCTCCTCGTCAACGGTCTCGGCCGTACACCCGACGACGTCGCCGTGGCGGTGGAGATGGCCCGCAAGGAGCTCCGCCAGGAGCATGCGGCCGAGCTCGCCACCGTGGTGACCCGCGTCGCCCCGGACCTGCTGCGGGCCGTCGCGGCCCGCCTGGGGGCGGATCTGGAGGGCGTGCCGCCGGTCCCGCCCGGCCCGCCCGCCCAGGCCGGCCAGGCCGGCCCGGCCCCGGCCGGGTCCCCGCTGTTCGTCATGCCCGAGGTCACCCGGCTGTCCACTCCGACGATGAGCGACCTGATGGCGGCCTGCAACGGATATCTCATGCTCGGCGACGAAAAACAGCTCGGCCGTGAGGTCCAGGGGCTCATGGTCGGTGCGATGTCCCTGCCGAACATCCTCGAACGCCTCACCGAGGGCGCCGCGGTGATCATTCCCTCCGACCGGGCCGCCGAGCTGCTGCCCGGGCTGACCGCCGCGCACAGCGCGGCCACGTTCCCGGCGCTCGCCGGGCTGGTCATGAGCGGCGGCATGGACCTGCCCGACCCGGTGGCACGCCTCTTCGACGGGATGTCGGTCCGGCTGCCGGTCATCATCACCGAGGACGACACCTTCGACACCGCCACCGAGCTGTCCATCGTCGAGGGGCGGATCACCCCGGACGCGGAGGGCAAGATCGAGACCGCTCTGGGGATGTTCGCCGAGCACGTCGACGGTGTGGCCCTGCTGGAACGTCTGCAGGTCGTCAGGGCCGCCTCGGTCACCCCGCTGATGTTCCAGTACGAGATCCTCGAGCGCGCACGTGCCCGGCGGCGCCACATCGTGCTGGCGGAGGGCTCCGACGAACGCGTCCTGCGCGCCACGGACATCCTGCTCCGCAGGTGCGCCGCGGAACTGACCCTGCTGGGCGAGGAGCAGCAGATCCGGGACCGGGCCGCGGAGCTCGGCCTGGACATCTCCGGGGCCAGGGTGCTCAGCCCGTACGACCGGGAGCTCCGGCAGCGGTTCGCCGAGGAGTACGCCGCGCTTCGGGCCGGCAAGGGGATCGGCCTGGACCTGGCCCGCGACACCGTCACCGACCCGGCCTACTTCGGCACGCTCATGGTCCACCTGGGGCTCGCGGACGGCATGGTCGGCGGCGTCACGCAGACGACGGCACAGACGATCCGCCCGGCCTTCGAGGTGATCAAGACCGCTCCCGGCGTGGGCCTGGTGTCCGGCGTCCTCTTCATGTGCCTGGCCGACGAGGTGCTGGTCTACGGCGACTGCGCGGTCAATCCGGAGCCGGACGCCGCACGGCTCGCGGACATCGCCATCGCCTCCGCCGCCACGGCGGCCCGATTCGGGATCGAACCGCGGATCGCCATGCTGTCCTCCTCCGCAGGTGAGCCCGGCCATGGCGGCGAGGCCGGCGAAGCCGGCAAGGTGCGTGCCGCGACCAGGCTCGTCGCCGAGCGCCGCCCGGATCTGCACGTCGAAGGCCCGGTCGACTACGACGCCGCCGTGGATCCGCGGGCCGCCCGGGCGAAGACCCCTGGGGACCGCGCGGCGGGACGGGCCACGGTGTTCGTGGTCCCCGACCTCAACACCGGCAACAACCTCTCCAAGGCGGTGCAGCGCGGTGCGGGGGCGGTGGCCGTCGGGCCGGTCCTGCAGGGGCTGCGCAAGCCGGTCAACGCCCTCTCCCGTGGCGCGACGGTGCAGGACATCGTCAACGCCGTGGCCATCACCGCCGTGCAGGCCCAGGGGGAGTGAGCGTGAGCCCCGGCGAGGAGGCCCCGGGGAGACGCCACCGGGTTCCCGCCGGTACGGCCTTTTCCTCTATTTCCGATTGACTTAGTAGGTAATCTGGGTCATGCTCGTGGCGTGAGTTCCGGCAGGCTCCTTCATGTACGTCTGCACGTCGATCTGCGGCGGCAGGCCAGCGCGCTGTGTCCCGGCTCGGGTTCCGTGACCGACCGCTGACCGACCCGCAGAGGAGAGACCGGATGACCACCGCCACCACCGCGCCCGAGACCAGGACACCCGGTCCGGCGCCGGACCTCGGTCCCGCCGGACTGGCGACGAGAGCGCGGGCGCTGGCCGACCACCCTGAGGAATGGCTGCACCGGGTGCGGCTCAGGGTGGACGGGCGCTGGTATGAGCGCATCCACCTGGACGCCGACCACGAGGTATGGGTGATCAGCTGGCTGCCCGGCCAGTCGACGGGCTTCCATGACCACGGTGACGCTGCCGGCGCCTTCGCGGTGGCGTTCGGCAGCCTGGAGGAGCGCGGCATCGGCTCCGTCCGCACCCTCACGAGTGGCCAGTCGCGCCATTTCGGCCCCGGTTACGTCCACGACGTCGGCAACGCCTCCACCGCCCCCGCGGTCAGCGTGCATGTCTACTCGCCGCCGCTGGCCACGATGAAGCGCTACGCCTTGGGTGAGGACGGGCGGCTGGTCCAACTCGTCGCAGAGGGGGCCGAAGACTGGTGAAGACGCCGGGAAGGGCTCCGGAAAAGGGCGTGCGGGTCCGGTAGCATGAAGACCATGGCAGCGATGTTCGAGACGACCACGCCGGGCCCGGCCCGGCGGACCGACTGCGTGCGCTGACACACCCAAGCACTGCGGTGAGGCCCCGGGAGCGATCCTGGGGCCTCACCCGCTTTCCAGGTCGCTCCCCGTTCGAGAGGAGCGGCGATGACGCCGGTCGCGTCCGATGACCACCCTGAATCGATAGCATCAGAGCCCAGCGAACCAGTATCCCCTTCTCGACCAAGGAGTTCACGTGTCCACCGTGTCTGAGCTACGCATCACCCTCGACGGCAGCGAGCGGGTGGTGGCGGCCGACACGACCGCCGGGGAGGCGCTGGAGGCCGACGGCAGAACCGTGATCGCCGCCCGGATCAACGGACAACTGTGCGACCTGACCCACCGGCTCGGCGAAGCCGACATCGTCGAGCCGGTGGAGATCGGCTCCGACGACGGCCGGATGATCCTGCGGCACTCCACCGCGCACGTGATGGCGCAGGCCGTACAAGCGCTGTTCCCCGAGGCCAAGCTGGGCATCGGCCCGCCGATCGAGAACGGCTTCTACTACGACTTCGATGTGAAGGACCCGTTCACCCCCGAGGATCTCAAGCGCATCGAGAAGCGGATGCGTGAGATCGTCAAGCAGGGGCAGCGGTTCTCCCGCCGGGTCGTCTCGGACGAGGAGGCCCGCGGGGAGCTCACCGCGGAGCCGTACAAGCTGGAGCTCATCGGCCTCAAGGGCGGTCAGGACGACCAGGACGAGGCCAACGTCGAGGTCGGCGGCGGGGAGCTGACCATCTATGACAACCTCGACGCCAAGACCGGCCACCTGCGCTGGAAGGACCTCTGCCGGGGGCCGCACATGCCCGCCACCCGGCACATTCCGGCCTTCAAGCTCATGCGCTCCGGAGGCGCCTACTGGCGGGGGAGCGAGAACAACCCGCAGCTGCAGCGGATCTACGGCACCGCCTGGGAGTCCCGGGAGCGGCAGGACGAATACCTCAAGCTGCTCGAGGAGGCCGAGAAGCGCGACCACCGCAGGCTGGGCGCGGAGCTCGACCTCTTCTCGTTCCCGAACGAGATCGGCAGCGGCCTCGCCGTCTTCCACCCCAAGGGCGGCATCATCCGCAAGGTGATGGAGGACTACTCCCGGCGGCGGCACGAGGAGGCGGGCTACGAGTTCGTCAACACCCCCCACATCACCAAGGGCGATCTGTTCGCCACCTCCGGGCACCTGGGCTGGTACAAGGACGACATGTTCCCGCCCATGGAGATGGACGGGGCGGACTACTACCTCAAGCCCATGAACTGCCCGATGCACAACCTGATCTTCCGGGCCCGCGGGCGGTCCTACCGTGAGCTGCCGTTGCGGCTGTTCGAGCTGGGCACGGTCTATCGCTTCGAGAAGTCCGGGGTCGTGCACGGGCTGACCCGGGTCCGGGGCATGACCCAGGACGACTCCCACATCTACTGCGCCCGCGAGCAGATGGGGGAGGAGCTCAAGAGCCTGCTGACCTTCGTGCTCGACCTCTTGCGCGACTACGGGCTGAGCGAGTTCTTCCTCGAGCTGTCCACCCGCGATGACTCGGAGAAGTTCATCGGCTCGGCCGAGGACTGGGCGGAGGCGACCGCGGCGCTGGAGGAGGCCGCCGACGCCTCGGGCCTGGAGCTCATCGCCGATCCGGGGGGGGCGGCCTTCTACGGCCCCAAGATCTCCGTACAGGCCAAGGACGCCATCGGCCGGACCTGGCAGCTGTCCACCATCCAGGTGGACTTCAACCAGCCGAAGCGGTTCGGGCTCGAATACCAGGCCGCCGACGGCTCCCGGCAGCAGCCCGTCATGATCCACCGGGCGCTGTTCGGCTCGATCGAGCGGTTCTTCGGCGTGCTGCTGGAGCACTACGCGGGTGCGCTCCCGCCGTGGCTCGCTCCGGTGCAGGTCGTCGGCATCCCGATCGCCGACGACCACATCCCCCACCTGGAGAGGATCGCAGCGAAGCTGCGTGAGCGGGGCATCCGGGTCGAGGTGGACACCTCCGCCGACCGGATGCAGAAGAAGATCCGCAACGCCCAGAAGCAGAAGATCCCCTACATGCTCCTGGCCGGGGACGAGGACGTGAACAAGGACGCGGTGTCGTTCCGTTACCGCAACGGAGATCAGAACAACGGCGTGGCGATCGACGACGCCGTCGCCGAGATCGTCAAGGCCGTCGAGGACCGCGTCCAGATCTGACGTACAACCTCACGATCACGCAGAGGATCCACCACGGGCCTTCCGGCCCGGTGCGGCACCGTGTCGAGACGCTCGGTCTTGATCGGCGAGGGGAGCATCGCCTCACCCCGCCGGGTCGCCGGCGGCCGGGTGCCGTCCGGGGCGGTGCCACCGCCGACGTCCTGCTCCGGGTCGCCGCACCCTGATCGCGGCGGGTGTCATCCGGGGGTGGGACCGTAGCCGGGCCGGAGATCGGGTTCTGCTCCGGGCGGTTCGTCCTCGACCCGCACCGCGGCCTCCTCGGGGGGCGTGGCCGAGGCGTGCCGGCCCGGGTCTCCCCAGGCCACGGCCTCGCTGCTCGTGTCCCCCTGGACGCCCTCCTGCTCGATGTCGTAGAGTCCGCCCACCCGTGCGTGCGGAGGGGCGTCGAGGTCCACCTCGGGGATCACCTCCGGGTCCTCGGTCCCCCGGTTGTCCTCTCGTGGCAGCTCGTGCAATCGTTCCCGCATATCCGAGATGTCCTCGTCGATCGTGGGGTAGTCGGATTCGGGAACACGCGGTTTCATGGTGCGCCTCCTGGCTCTCCGGCCTCCCGGCCCGCGCCGGGCACGCCGCTTTGCCTGTCGCTTACGGTCCTACCCTGACCTGGGGGAACATGCGGTCGCGGGGATGCCATGGCGGGGGGGTGGGCCTGCCCGCGAAGGAGGAGGGCCTGCTCCCGGCCCCGGGATCGACCCACCACCGGGCCTTGTAGATCTGGGCTCCGTGCAGCGTCAGGTCGTCTCCACGGTGGTCGAGGGTCACGGTGTCCGTGCACCAGGTGCAGAGGTTCCTGTTCTGCACCAGCGCGGTGAGCACCTGGCCGGACCGGCGGTCGTCACCGACGCTCTTCACGCCCGTGGCACTGATCTCGTCCGCGCCGGGGTAGTCCCGCAGGAACATGTCCAGGGCCTTGGAGTACTGATAGACCCTGCCGCCCGTGGCGACCCACAGCCGTTCCGGCCTCGCCGCGACGGGCTGGAGGTCGTGTCCGTTCGGAGTCGGGAGGGGCGTACGCCGTACCTCCGTGAGTTCCGGGGCCGCCGGCGTGCCGCCGATCCGGAGCGCCACCAGGTCCGTGCCGCCGAGCGCCCAGAGCAACCCGGTATTCGCGTCCCAGAAGACTCCGTGCCCTCCGGGCATCGGGAACTCGGCATAGGAGTTCGCCCGCTCCCCCTGTGAGGCGGTGTAGATCCGAAGCCATCCGCCGCGGCTGGCGATCACGGCCACGTTGCCGTCCGGGAGCAGTTCGATGCTGTGCACGTTGGGCTGCGGGCCGACGTTGGTGGCCCAGTAGGCCTGGCCCCCTTCGGGGTACGGCACGACGGCGGCGAGGCCCAGCGAATCGGCGGTGAGGAGATAGGCGGCCCGGCCATGGTGGCGTAGCTTCGCCTCGGACGGAGTTCCCCAGCCCCGGGCCAGATCGGCCAGGCCGTTCGCCGCCGACGGCCGCCAGCGCCACAGCACCTTCGCCTTCTGCCAGCTCCGCCGGTCCGAGTCGAGAACCAGGATCTGGTGGGTGGCCTGCTCGGTCACCACGATCCTCTCCACGCTCTCGCCTCCGCGGGAGGCCGCCGCGGCCGCCGTGGTGACCGCGGCGACGAGGGTCGTCACGCATGAGGCGGCGGTGACGGCGGTGACCAAGCGGCTTCGGGTGAGGGGATCAGGCACGCTGCCTCCATGGATCTGCTGTCGATCATCCGACGGCGGCCGCGCGGACGGGGGCGCTCCCGCGGCCGCTCGCGTACGGCTTCGTCGCTCGGGGCGGATCAGAGCCATCTCCCTGAGCACCACCGACAACGCAGGGAGAGCGGTGCGAGGGCGCCGGAGGCACGGTCCGTGGTCGGTCGTCCGTGGTCCGAGCGCTCCGGAGATCGAGATGATCTTCGGCGGTCAATGGAGGCTTTCACGCCGCCGTCCGCCGGATCCGGGTCTTGCCGGAAGCTTGAAGGAGTCCGGATCCCCGTGCGGGTTTCGTTCAGGGACGCGCCGCTTCGGGGAGGTGACCGGCTCAACGCCGCCGCGGCCATTGATAGCCTCGGCCTCCGATACCGACATAAGGAAAGAGACCGGGTTGAAGTCGAGGCTGCTCGGATACGGTGGCGCGCTTGTACTCGTGGTGATCGCGCTGGCCATCCTCTTCGACACGTTCATGAGCGGCGCCAGGGAACCCGCGCCACAGGGGCCGGCCGCCGCCGGTCGCCCGCAGACCTCCGGAACGCCGGAGGCTCCCCAGCAGGTCCTCCCTCCCGCATCCGCATCCGGTGAGCCGGCGTTCTCCGGACCGCCTGTGGCCCCCTCCAGGCCGGAGTGGGGCGGCGGCGGCCGCAACGGTGGCACGGCCGGCACTCCCCGATGCCCGGCTCACTCGGCGGGATATCAGCGCCTCGGTGACACGATCACGGTGACGGTCAAGTTCCCGGGCAGCGGTTATGTCGCCGCGTTCGTCGAGGCCACCGGCCGGGAGTCGGTCACCAAGAGCGCCACCAACACCGGCAAGCCCCAGACGTTCGTGTTCCCCGGTGTCCCCGAGAACATCACCCGGCGCGTCGGAGTGACCGTGATCACGGGAGCGGGGCTGCAGACCTGCGACGTCCCGGCGGTGAACTGACGAGCCGCGCCGGCCGGGCCTGAGCCGCTCCCGCGTACGTCCGGTGGGCTAGGCCGGATCCGCGGGCTCCGCCGTGGCGGCACGGGTGGCCATGTGAGCGTTGCCGCCGTCCTCGTCGGGGATGTGGACGTCGGCGACGGTGATGTTGACCGAGGTGACGCGCATGCCCAGCATGCGGCTCGTGACCCGGGCGACGTTGCTCTTCACCGCCTTGGCGACCTCCATGACGATGCTGCCGTATTCCACGACCACGGTGACGTCGAGTGACACCTCGTTGTCCTGGACCTTGGCCTTCACGCCCCGGTGGTCGCGGTGCCGAGCGGAGCCCATCCGGTCGCGCTCCACCGGCCGGTCCGGGTCGCCCCCGAGGTCGGCGATGCCCCGGACCTCCAGGGCCGCCAGCGCGGCGATCTTTTCCACCACCTCGTCCTCGACCTTGATCCGGCCTTTGACCACGGCGCCGGACTCCCGGCTCGGCCGTTCCGGGGCCGGCGGCTCCGAGGGGGCGAGCGGAGATTCGGCCGGGGGCTCGGATACCGGGGCGGGCCCCTGGGCCGGGATGGACGCCGGTGAGACGTGCTCACCGGTCGTCGGGGAATGCCACCCGCTGTGGTGGGTCTGCGCCGGCGCGGCCGGCATGGGCCCCGTCGGAATGGGTGCGCTCAGGGGGATGCCGGGGGGCGGGCCGGGCGCCGCTCCGGACGCGGGCGGGAAGAAGGGCACGGGTCCGGTCTCGGTCGGGCCGCCGTCCGAGCCGCCGGTGCTCTTGGGGGGATACCCGTGGTCGAGCTCACTCATCGATGGCCCCACTCGTTGGTTGCGATGTCCATAGTGTCGGAGGTGACGTCCGACACGCCAGGAGGATCCGGATTTGGTCCTTTATGGGACGAAAGGCTGCCGAAGATACGGGATGGAAGGCTGCCGAAGCGTCCCGGGTTCGGAACGGCGGCTCCTCCTCTCTATGCTGCTTGACAGGTTGAGTAGAAGGAGAACGCCGTCTTGAGCGTAGAGCCGGAGCAGCCCGGGGTGCCGGAGGCGCGCGATGAAAGAGGGCCGGAGACGCGCGACGAGGCGGCCCTCCGTTCCAGGCCGGGCTCCGCCGAGGAGCCGGCCCCTGAGGGGGGAGGGGCGCGCGTCGGCGTCCCGGACGATTTCGAGCGGCTGTGGACCCCGCACCGGATGCCCTACATCAAGGGCGAGAACAAGCCCACCGGCTCCGGGGCCGAGGACGGCTGCCCGTTCTGTGAGATCCCCAAGCTCACGGACGAGGAGGGTCTCATCGTGGCGCGCGGCCGCAGTGTCTACGCCGTGCTGAACCTCTACCCGTACAACTCCGGACACCTCATGGTGTGCCCCTACCGTCACGTCGCGGACTACACCGACCTGGAGGGGCCGGAGCTCACCGAGCTGGCCGAGTTCACCCAGCACGGCATCCAGGCGCTGCGCAAGGCCAGTGGGGCGCAGGGGTTCAACGTGGGCATGAACATCGGGTCGGTCGCGGGGGCGGGGATCGCCGCGCACCTGCACCAGCACGTCGTACCGCGGTGGGGCGGCGACACCAACTTCATGCCGATCGTCGGGCGGACGAGGGTGCTTCCGCAGCTGCTCCGCGACACCCGCGCGCTGGTCGCGGGCGCGTGGCCGAACGCCTGACGCGCCGCGGGTTTCGGGACCAGAGGGCGCGTTGCGTAACGGGCGGGACCGGGGGGCATGATGGAGGACATGTTGCGACGTGAACGACCGGTGCTGGTGTACGACGGCGACTGCGGCTTCTGCACCTCTTCCATACGCTTCATCGAACGGCACGTCCCGACGTCGGCGGAGATCGTCACCTTCCAGTCCACGGACCTGGACGCTCTCGGCACAACGAAGGAGCGGGCGGCCCACGAGGCGCTCTGGATCGACAGATCGGGACGCGTCTACGGCGGTGCCCAGGCCGCGGCCAAGCTCCTCATGGAGGCGGGAGGCCTGTGGTGGGTCCTCGGTGCGATCGCGCGGATCCCGCCGTTCCGGTGGCTGGCGCACGGGATCTACCGGTTGATCGCCGGTAACCGCTACCGGATGCCCGGTGCCACGACCGGGTGCGCGCTTCCCGTACGGCTGCGGCCGGGTACGGCGCCCGAGAGCTGAGCCCGCGGACGCCCCTGGCGTCCGGGAGGAGAGCCGCCGGGACCCGTCCGGCCGGGCTACGAGGGCTGGACCGCCGTGCCGGCAGGCGGCTCGGGGACGGGCTCGGACGGCTCGGAGGACGCGCGCCGGAACCCCTTGGCGCCGCCGAGCCGCTCCAGCGGCAGGAACGCCGCCAGGAAGATGGCGTGGGGGAGGAAGTGGATGGTCATGAGGGCGTAGGTGACCACGTGGAAGCCGGTGAAGAACAGGACTCCGGCGTAGAGCGTCCGGCACCGCGCGAGGAGCAGCAGGGGTGAGCCGGATTCGGCGACCAGGGTGGCCCACTGGCCGGCGTGCAGGATCCGCGGATGGTCCAGGAGGAGCCGGCCCATCGGCGTGCCGCGACGATCGAGCGCCCACTGCAGGGTCTCGCCATTCGGCCAGCCGGGCCCGCCGACGCGCATCTTCGCCCAGGCGGACAGGAAATACGTCGCGGCCACGGCCACCTGGATGGAGCGGACCACCCACCCCGAGGCCTCACACGGCGTCCGGTCCCCGAACGCGGCCCGGCCCGCGGAGGGAAGCACGAACAGTGCGATGACGAGGGCCAGATGGTCGTGGTCGACCTTCCCGTAGGACATGCTGATGAGGACCCACCAGAGATAGCCCGTGGCCACGACGTAGCCCGCCGCACGGGGCAGGCGCCCGAGGGCCGCCATCACGGCGGCCGCGATCACCACGGCGAGCAGCAGGCGCATCGGCAGCGGTTGGGGCGCGGGAAGGTGGAGCATCCGGGCCAGCAGCACGGGCCGGTAGAGGTCGGCCGGCACGCCGGCGTGGGCGAGCGTGCTGCCGGTGAGCAACAGCATGTCGAAGGGGAGGAAGGCGTAGGCCAGCACTCGCAGCCAGGCGACGCGGGCCCGGGGGAACGGCGCGAACCACCAGCGCCCGACCGCGCTCACCGCACGTCCCAGGTGACGAGGGTCAGTGTCCTGGTGGCCACCACCCGCCCCTTTCGCAGGGTCCTGATCTGCTTGATCACATAGATCCTGGTGTAGGCGGGCAGGCCGGGATGGAGTCTGCGCTGCGCGTCGGCGAGGCCCTGGAGCAGTGAGGGCTCACGAGTGAACCGGCCGAGCTGGCCCTCGACCTCCGCGCGCTTCAGGCCTGCTCCGGCGGCTCCCATGGAGAGCTTGACATGGGAGCCGGTCACGGTGTCGGCCTCGAGCCAGTGGGACTGGATCTCGCCGCCGTCCGACCGGACGTAGAAGGCGAACTGCGTCATGGGCCCCATGGGGAAGTGGTCGTCCCCGCCGTACGCGCTGCCGTAGCCGAGGGCCGCCAGGGCCAGGGCGGTGACGGCCGCACGCCAGAGCCTCCCGGGCCGGCTGAGCCGATGTGCTCCGACCGGCATGGACCCGGTCGCCGGTGCCGCAGGGTCCCACGTGTCGCCGATCACGCCGAGAAGAATTCCACAGCGAGCCCGGAGCCACGTCACGATGCGGGCAAATCCCCTCGACCAGCCGAGCCGAGCCGGGCCGAGCCAGGATGGGCCGGGATGGGCGGGGCCGAGCCGGGATGGGCGGGGCCGGGCCGGGCCGGGATGGGCCGTGCGCGCTCGGGCGCCACCCGTTCCCGTCCGGCTCGCCTCACCGGCCCGGGCCCGGCGGAGCCGTGAGGTGACGCACGGGGCGGCGGCATCTCATGGTGGCACCTCCGGCGCCACCTCACGGCGGTGCGGGATCAGTCCTCGGGCGGCTCCATCATCTTGGCGGCGAGGTTGGCCGGCAGCGGCTCGTAGCGCAGGAAGTCGCGGTTGAAGGTGCCGGTGCCCTGTGACATCGAGCGCAGGTCGATGGCATAACGGACGATCTCGAGCTGAGGAACCTCCGCCCGCACGAGGGTGCGCCCACCGGCGATCGTCTCCGAGCCCAGCACCCGCCCGCGCCTGGCGGACAGATCCGACATGACCGGCCCGACGTACTCGTCCGCGACCAGCACCGAGACCTCGTCCACTGGTTCGAGCAGGACCACCTCGCCGTTGGCCGCCGCGTCCTTGAGCGCGAGCTGCCCGGCCGTCTGGAACGCCATGTCGGAGGAGTCCACCGAGTGTGCCTTGCCGTCGAAGAGCCGTACCCGGATGTCGACGAGCGGATAGCCGGCGAGGACGCCCCGCTCCAGCTGGGTCTTCAGGCCCTTCTCCACCGAAGGGATGAACTGGCGCGGGACCACGCCCCCGACGATCTTGTCGACGAACTCGAAACCGCTGCCCGAGGGCAGCGGCTCGACATCGATGTGGCAGATGCCGTACTGCCCGTGCCCGCCGCTCTGCTTGACGTGCCGGCCGAGGCCGCGGGCCGGCCCGGAGAAGGTCTCACGGAGCGGCACGCGCAGTTCGACCGTCTCCACATCGACGCCGTAGCGCGACCGGAGCCGGTCCAGCAGCACGTCCACGTGGGCCTCGCCCATGCACCACAGCACGAGCTGCCGGGTCTCGGCGTTGTTCTCCAGGTGGAGCGTCGGGTCCTCGGCGACCAGCCGGCCGAGGGCCTGGCTGAGCTTGTCCTCGTCGGCCTTGGACTTGGCGCGGATCGCGGCCGGCAGCAGCGGATCGGGCATCGCCCAGGGAGCCATCACCAGGGGCCGGCCCGGATCGGAGATGGTGTCCCCGGCCTCGGCGTCGGTGAGCTTGGCCACCGCGCAGATGTCCCCGGCCACGCAGGCCCCGATGCCGCGCTGTGTCTTACCCAGCGGGGAGGTCAGAGCTCCGACCCGCTCGTCCGCGTCGTGGTCCTCGTGCCCCCGGTCGGCCTGCCCGTGTCCGGACACATGGACGACGACGTCGGGCCGCAACGTGCCCGAGAACACCCGTACCAGGGAGATCCGGCCGACGTAGGGGTCCGAGGTCGTCTTGACGACCTCGGCCACCAGCGGGCCGTCGGGGTCGCACTTCACATCCGTCGCCGGCCTGCCGTCGATGCCGCTCACCGGCGGGACTCCGTGCTCCAGCGGTGAGGGGAACGCCTGCGTGATCACCTCGAGCAGCTCCTCCATGCCGATCACCGGGCCGGGGTGATCGCCATGCGGCACCGAGGTCGTGAGCACGGGATAGAAACTGCCGCGGGCCACGGCCTTCTCCATGTCCTCGATGAGAACCTTGACGTCGATCTCCTCACCGGACAGGTAGCGGTCCATGAGGGTCTCGTCCTCGCTCTCCTGGATGATCCCCTCGATGAGCGGGCCACGGAGTTCCTCGATGTGTTCCAGGAACTCCGCTCCCGGGTCGCACTCGGTCCGGGTGCCCGTGGAATAGTCGAAGCGGCGCTGTGACAACAGCCCGATGAGACCGGTCGGCCCCTCGCCTCCGTCCGTCGGCTCCTGTACCGGGAAGTAGCACGGGAGCACGCCATCGCCGAAAGCGTCCTGGCAGGCCAGGAGCACGTCGTCGAAGTCGCCGCGCTGCTGGTCGATCTTGGTGATGACCACCGCCCGTGGCATGGACACGAGCGCGCACTCCTCCCACAGCATGCGTGTGAGCCCGTCGACGCCGTCGACCGCGGAGACCACGAAGAGGGCGGCGTCGGCCGCCCGCAGGCCGGCGCGAAGATCGCCGACGAAGTCCGCGTAGCCCGGGGTGTCGAGCAGATTGACCTTGACGTCGCCATAGGGGACGGGCGCGAGGGCGAGGTTCACCGAGCGTTGCTGGCGCACCTCGACATCGTCATGATCGCTCACTGTCGAACCGTCCTCGACCCGGCCGGCCCGCTGGATGATGCCCGTCGCCGCGAGGAGCGCCTCGACGAGTGTGGTCTTGCCCGCACCGGAATGGCCGACCAGCACGATGTTGCGCACCGCTTCGGGCCGATCGACCTCTGGTGCCCTCCCGGCGGCCGCCTGTGGGCCTGATTTGTCCGCCATGTGACTCCCTCCTCCGTGAGGGGCCTCCGAGGCGAGAGGCCCGCTCGGCTCGTGAGTGGCGCCCCAGGTGACAGGCGTCACACCGTGTCATCACCATTTCCCGCCGGAGGGCCGAACACAAGGGGACGGGCCCGGAAAGGCACGTCCTCTCCCGACCAGTGGCAACGTGACGCACTACGATGGGCGCGCCGACGGCTCAGGCCACTACGGCCACTGACAACACACATGATCGGACGGCGATGCTCAACCATTTGCGGCCCACACTGGGGCGCGTTCTCACGCCGATCGGCAAGGCGATCGCCCGCACCGGCGTCACGCCCAACACCATCACCATCACGGGGACCGTGGGCGTTGTGGCCGGAGCGCTTCTTCTCTACCCGCGTGGCCAATTGTTCTGGGGCAGCGTCGTCATCACCGCCTTCGTCCTCTTCGACATGCTGGACGGCGCGGTCGCCCGGGTCACGGGCAAGATCAGCAAATGGGGCGCGTTCCTCGACTCCTCGATGGACCGGGTGGCCGACGCCGCGATCTTCTCGGGCCTGATCCTGTGGCTGGCCGGCCGCGGTGACAACCTCCCGCTGGCCGGGATCGCACTGTTCTGCCTGGTCTCCGGCGCCCTGGTGTCCTATATCAAGGCTCGAGCCGAAGGTGTCGGCTACACCTGCGACGT
The DNA here is from genome assembly GCA_036008685.1 of Actinomadura sp. Taxonomy (GTDB): domain Bacteria; phylum Actinomycetota; class Actinomycetes; order Streptosporangiales; family Streptosporangiaceae; genus Actinomadura_C. The sequence goes on from DASYNF010000207.1 coordinate 26,497, forward strand.
CGGCATCGCCGAACGCGGGGAACGTCTGATCATCGTCCTGGTCGCCACGGGCTTCCATGGCCTCGGGGTCCCCTACGCCCTGCACACCGGCCTGTGGCTGCTCGCCGTGGCCAGCGCGATCACCGTCGTACAACGCTTGGCCGTCGTGCGGCGCCAGGCCTTCGCGGAGGCGCAGTTGTGACCACGCATCAGACGGAGGCCGGGCCCGTGAGCCTGAGCGAGCGGGCCGGCGACGCGGCCTACGCGCTGGGCTGGGCCGTGGTTCGCAAGATGCCCGAGCGCTTGGCGCGGCGGCTGTTCGACCGGCTCGCCGACCGGACCTGGGAGCGCAGGGGCCGTGGCGTCCGTCAGCTCGAGAAGAACCTCTCCAGGGTCCTTGGCAAGGATGCCGTCGACGATGACGTCCGTGGTCTGAGCAAGAAGGCGATGCGGTCCTATCTCCGCTATTGGCTGGAGGCCTTCCGGCTGCCCGAGACCAGCCGTGAGCGGATCCTGTCCGGCATGCGGATCAGCGGACACGAAAAGCTCTTCGGGACCGTGGAGTCCGGCCGTGGCGTGGTGGCGGCTCTGCCCCACATGGGCAACTACGAGCAGGCCGGAGCCTGGCTGATCCACATGGGGCAGCCACTGACCACGGTCGTCGAGCGGCTCAAGCCCGAGTCGCTGTTCCGCCGCTTCGTCGAGTTCCGCGAGGGGCTCGGCTTCGAGATCCTCGCGCACACGGGCGACGAGCGGGAGGTCTTCGCCACCCTCGCCCAGAGACTGCGCGACGGCGGGGTGGTGTGCCTGGTCGCCGACAGGGACCTCAGTGAGCGCGGCGTCGAGGTGGAGTTCTTCGGCCGTCCGGCGCGGATGCCCGCGGGGCCCGCCGCACTCGCGGTCCAGACCGGTGCCGCCCTCATGCCGGCCACATTGTGGTACGAAGGTCAGCACTGGGGAGCCCGCGTCCACGAGGAGATCCCCGTGCCGGACGAGGGAGATGAGCAGAGCAAGATCTCCGTCATGACGCAGCAGCTCGCGCGGGCCTACGAAGAGGGCATCGCCGCCCACCCGGAGGACTGGCACATGCTGCAGCGAGTGTGGCTGGAAGATCTTCACGGTGACACGGCGCGTCCCCGACACGACGAAGCGAGCGGCCAGTGAAGGTAGGCATCGTCTGCCCGTACACCTGGAACGTCCCCGGCGGGGTTCAGCAGCACGTACGCGACCTCGCCGAGGCGCTGATCGTCTCCGGGCACCACGTCTCGGTGATCACACCCGCCGACGATGGTGCTCCGCTGCCGTTCTATGCGGTGTCCGCCGGCCGTGCCGTACCGGTGCCCTACAACGGCTCCGTGGCACGCCTGTCGTTCGGCTTCCTGTCCGCCGGTCGGGTGCGGCGCTGGATCCGCGAGGGCGGCTTCGACGTGCTCCACGTGCACGAGCCGGCGGCACCCAGCCTCGGGGTCCTCGCCTGCTGGGCCGCGGACGGCCCGATCGTCGCGACCTTTCACGCCCAGTACGAGAAGTCGCGGGCCATGACGGTGGCGGCGCCCATCGTGCAGACCGCACTGGAGAAGATCAGTGGCCGGATCGCGGTGTCCGAGGCCGCCCGCAAGACACTGGTGGATCACCTCGGCGGCGACGCCGTACTGATCCCCAACGGCGTGGCCACGGAGCGCTACGCGATGGCGGAGCCGCTGCCGGGATGGCCCGGACGGGGAGACGGCGCTCAGGCCCGGCCGCTCGGCGGCACACTCGGCTTCCTCGGCCGGATGGACGAACCCCGCAAGGGCCTGCAGGTGCTGCTGCGGGCGTTCGAGACCCTGGGGCGCGAGCGCCCGGGGCTGCGGCTGCTCCTCGCGGGCCCCGGCGACGCCGACGACGTGGTCGCGAGGGTCTCTCCGGAACTGCGCGACCGGGTCGTCGTCCTCGGCATGGTCAGTGAGGAGGACAAGGTCCGCGCCTACCACTCCGTGGACGTCTTCGTGGCCCCCAACCTCGGCGGGGAGAGCTTCGGCATCGTGCTCGCCGAGGCGATGTCGGCCGGGGCGCCGATCCTGGCCAGTGACATCGAGGCGTTCCGCCGGGTGTTGCTGGACGGCAGGGCGGGGGCCCTGTTCCCGGTGGGCGACGTCGCGGCGCTGGCCGCGGGGGCCGCCGAGCTCCTCGATGATCCGGCGCGCCGCAAGCAGCTGTCCGCCGAGGCGCGGACGGCGGTACGTGCCTACGACTGGTCGACCGTCGCCCGTGACGTGGTGCACGTCTACGAGACCGTGGTCGTCGACCGCGCCGGTGTCGTCGAGTCCGGCCTCGGCGCCTAGGACGTGATCTGATGCCCGACTGGCTGTTCACCCTGGTGTTCTGGATCGGCTTCCTCGTGGTCCTCGGGATGTACGTCTCCTGGCGCGCGACCCGGCTCGACCGGCTGCACGCCCGCGCGGACACCGCGCGGGCCGCGCTCGACGCCGCCCTGGTCCGCCGGGCCGCGGTCGCGCTGGAGATGGCGGCCTCGCGGCTCCTCGATCCCGCCACGAGCCTGGTGCTGGCCAGGGCCGCGCACGAGGCCCGTACGGCCGACGCCGAGAGCCGGGAATTCGCGGAGAGCGACCTGTCGCGGGCCCTGCGCGCGGTGGTCGAGCAGCCCGACTTCCGGCCCACGCTGGCCGACCGCGAGGACGGGGCCGCCCTGCTCGGCGAGCTCGACGCCGCGGCGCAGAAGGTCTCCTTCGCCCGCAGGTTCCACAACGACGCCGTGTCCGCGACCAGGATCGCCCGGCGCCGGCCTCTCATCAGGGCGCTTCCACTGGCCGGCCGGGCCCCGATCCCGGAGTTCTTCGAGATCGACGACGTGGCCCCCAAGGTCTGACCGGTACCGGCCCGTGACGACGCCGTACGGCTCGGGACGTGCGGGGCGGATCCAGCTCCCGCTATCTCTCTCCGCCCAAATGGGACCTATCGCAGCAAGGTTCGCTAAAGTCTCCCTTCTCGGCGGAGGAGGCGCTCGTGGGATCAAGGTCGCAGGCTGTACGGGTCGTGGCCGGGATCCTGGCGATGGGCGGAGCGCTGGCCGCGTGCTCCGGCGGGAGCAGGGCGGCGGCGCCGAGGGCCCCTGGCGGCCCGGCCGAGACCACGCCGGCCCCGACCCCCAGCGGCCCGGCGACACACCCGTTCACCGGCGGCCGCACCGGCCTGCGCAATCCGGTCCTGGCCGTGAAGATCGACAACACCCGTCCCGCCCATCCGCAGCAGGGACTGCGGTCCGCCGATGTGATCTATGTCGAGCAGGTCGAGGGCGGTGAGACCCGGATCATGGCCGTCTTCTCCTCCAGGCTGCCGTCCCGGCTGGGTCCGGTCCGGAGCGCCCGGATCTCGGACCTGCACATCCTGCGGCAGTACGGCACACCGGCGTTCGCGTTCTCGGGCGTTCAGGGAAAGATGAAGCCCTACGTCCGCAGGGCTCCGGTCCATGACGTGTCCCAGGACAACGGGAGTCCCTCTTATTTCCGGGTCGGCGGGCGTCCGATGCCCTACAACCTGTTCACCAGCCCCAAGGCGCTGCTCGCGCAGGCGGGCAAGGGTACGAGCGGGCCGAAGGACATCGGGTTCCGCTTCGGCCCCGCCCCCGAGGGGGGCGAACCGGCCAAGAGCTTCACGGTGCGGTGGCCGTCGGACCGGATGAGCTTCCGGTGGTCGGCCAAGGCCGGGCGGTGGAAGGTCTGGCACTCCGGCCGTCCGGACCTCGCCGCCGAGGGCGGCCAGCTCGACGCCCCGACCATCGTGGTGCAATACGTCAAGACCACACGTTCCCGGTTCCATGACTTCCTGGGCAGCTACACGCCGCTGATCCAGACCACCGGGACCGGGAAGGCCGTGGTGCTCCGGGACGGCAGGTCCTACGACGCCAGATGGTCGAGGCCGGCCGAGGACCGTGGTACGACCTTCACCACCGCCACGGGCGATCCGATGACCTTCGCCACCGGCCAGGTCTGGGTGGTGCTCGTCAACGACGGCAAGCCGCGGATCCCCTGACCAGGGACTTCCCGCGGTCGGGTGCCCCGTCACCGATCGGCCATCGCGTCCCGACCGCGGGTGAGCCGTCTGGAACCGGTCGGGTGACAGGAGGGGCGGGAATACCATGGGGACGGCAGCACTGTCCGCTCATGTGAGGTAGAACCGTGTCCACACCCAGCTCCGCCCCCGAGACGTCCGTGTCCCCGACCGGCCCCGAGACCGGGACCGCCCGGGTCAAGCGCGGCATGGCGGAGATGCTCAAGGGCGGCGTCATCATGGACGTCGTCACGCCTGAGCAGGCCAAGATCGCCGAGGACGCCGGTGCCGTCGCGGTCATGGCGCTCGAGCGGGTCCCCGCGGACATCCGGGCCGAAGGCGGCGTGTCGCGGATGAGCGACCCCGACATGATCGACGGCATCATCGCAGCCGTGTCCATCCCGGTCATGGCCAAGGCCCGTATCGGCCACTTCGTCGAGGCCCAGGTCCTGCAGGCCCTCGGCGTGGACTACGTCGACGAGTCCGAGGTGCTGACGCCCGCGGACGAGGCCCACCACATCGACAAGTGGGCCTTCACGGTGCCCTTCGTCTGCGGTGCCACCGATCTGGGTGAGGCGCTCCGCCGCATCGCCGAGGGAGCCGCGATGATCCGCTCCAAGGGCGAGGCCGGCACCGGCAACGTGGTGGAGGCCACCCGGCACATGCGTGCCATCCGCAGCCAGATCCGCCGCCTTGGCACCCTGGACGAGACCGAGCTGTTCGTGGCGGCCAAGGAGCTGCGCGCGCCGTACGAGCTCGTCAAGGAGATCGCGGCGGCCGGCAAGCTTCCGGTCGTGCTCTTCACGGCGGGCGGCATCGCGACCCCCGCGGACGCCGCGATGATGATGCAGCTCGGTGCCGAGGGAGTGTTCGTCGGCTCCGGGATCTTCAAGTCCGGCGACCCGGCCCTGCGTGCCGCCGCGATCGTCAAGGCCACGACCTTCCATGACGATCCCGACGTCATCGCCAAGGTGTCCCGCGGCCTCGGCGAGGCCATGGTCGGCCTCAACGTCAGCACTCTCCCCGAGTCCGAGCGCTACGCCCGCCGCGGCTGGTAGCCGCCGGCACCGGGCCGATGTGACCGGGTGCTTTCTTTTCGTTCCGCTCTCCACACCTCGCCGTGCGCGGGTTAGTCTGGCCGCGGCCCTGTGACCGATGGTCACAGGGC
>DASYNF010000208.1:0-4109 GCA_036008685.1 Actinomadura sp.
CCGGTCGGGATGAGACGCCGTTTGCGCAGGTCGTTGAACTTCTCCCACATGCGATGGAAGGTGCCGCCGGTCGTGAAATAGGTGTCGAGGTCTCGGGCGAAGTCCGGGGACGGCGGCTTGTCGCAGTTCTCGACCTTGGCGATCCATTGGGGAGAACAGCCCAGCGCTTCCGCCAGCTTGTTGCGGGACAGGGCGACCGCTTCACGCCGAGCGCGCAGCTCGGCGGCGAAGGTTTCGAGGAGCGGATCCGGGTTCTGCCGGGGTGTCATCGGGGTCCTCCCGGTTGCCATCACTTCGGTCGAGGGTGCTCGCTGCCGGAGCGGGGGGTTGTCTGGGGGCTCGAAGGTTCGTAGCCGAGCGTAACCACTCCTGTGATCCTGGTCACCGCGAATAGGCCGGCGGGGATGAGGACTTCAAAACCATGAGCGACCAAGAACGCGAACGACTGCAGCAACAGCACCCGGCCTGGCGGGTGTGGAGAGCGAATGGCGGCTCATGGCTGGCCACCCGGCGCGGGCGACAACTGACCGAAGCCCAGATCCACGCCGGACTCGCCACCACCCTGATGGAGGACACCGCCGAGGGACTGCGCGCGGCGCTGATCGCCCAGGCACGGATCGACGACGCGCTGTGAGCGCCGGGTGCACGGGCTCCCCCCGGCCCCGGCGACCTGTGGGCCGATGCCGCGAACGTCCAGGACATCCCAGCCCACGTGTCGGCGGCCCCCCTACGGCCAGCGGTCCGAAACCGGGTTTCCTGATGATCCTGTGGTCCGCCCCCTTCCTGTGGCGGATCCCCACGAACGCGAGCGAGCCGTACGAGCGCGTCGGCTCGCTCGCCTCCGGTCCGGGTGGGGGAAGCCACCCGGGCGACGTCGTACGGCCCGGCCTCCGCCGGAGCAGCGAGATCGCCGGGCCGTACGACCTCCAGGACCGGCGCGGCGGTGCGGTCGAGCCCCCGCCCCCCGAGGAGATCTCCCGCACCGCCGCGCCACCGGAACTGAGCGACCGTGGACATCCCTCCACGCCACCGGCCCACCTCGCCACCTTCCACCCGGGCGTGATCTTGCGGTTGTTCGCGGACCCCGAACGCGGGCAACCACAAGATCACGCCCGGAGGGGGACGCCGCTGCCGTATCTCGCCCTCGAGCTCCCGCCGGACCCCACCAGATGGATCAGGACATCACCGCCAAGGAGACCGTCGTGACGCCCCCCACCGACCGCCTCAGCGTCCGGGACCGCCAGGCCATCGACCTCGCCTCCCGTCTCCGCCACCAGATCGGCCAGTGGCTCACGTGGCGCGGGATCGTCACCGCGACCTTCGGGATCTCCCCTTACGTCAACCCGGCCGGCCAACCCAGCATCGTCATCTGCATGAACACCAGCGCCGCCCAGGCTCTGCTGCACGATCTCGGTGAGCCGCAACACGGGATGTCCAGCGGCCACCCATCCGGACCTCGTCATCGGTGAGACCGGACAACCGTGGCCGCAACCGCTGCTCTCAGTGCCGGCCACCACCTCACGCGCGATGTCCACGACAGCCCGCCCGCCGGTCACCACCCGCACGGTGTCCGCGGACACCTGCTGGTCGAGCAGGCGCGCCTCGTAGGCGCTGGCCTTCAGCCCCTCCTCCAGTTCCGAGCCGAGCTCCCGGCCCGCCAGCCGCTTACCGGCGGTGACATCGGAGGCGGCGAGCAGGACCCGTACGATCCGGACATCCGCCCCCATGGCACGCTCGAACATGCCCGTCGCCTCAGGCAGCACACTCAGGGTGTTCGTACAGACCAGGCGGCGGTAGCCGAGCTCGGCGTAGTTTCCCCAGACGGCCGTCAGATTGCGCTCGGTGATCTCCGAGCGGTGAGGATCCCCCTCCGGTGCGGGATGCACCTGCCCCATGAAGTCGCCCTCGATGATCGCGTGAGAGACCGCCGCGGCGCGCAGCCGCGCCGAAACCTCCCACCCCACCGTCGACTTGCCGACACCGGCGCGACCTCCGATAAGCAGCACCTCCGTACGATCCATGCGGGAAGCGTGCCAGCTCACGACCGCCTCACGCGAGGCGATATCGCTCCATGTCCTCCGGACGGAACTCCGGCCGTGGCCCGTCCCTGAGATCACCACTGAGCCCTTTTAACCTGGCCCGGAGGCGTCCTAGGTGGTCATAAGGCTGTTGGTCGCCGACCGGACAGGACAGCAGGATGAAAAAGGCTCAGCGGTTCAATCTGTGCGGCGGATATCCCAGATGGGCGTCTTCTGGTCCCGCCAGCGCTCCCACAGCGGCCGGCCGGACTGGATCCACTCACCGAAGCCAAGGGATTCGTCCTGTTGACCGAGGGCCCAGCCTGCCGCGAGCCCCGCCAGATGGTGAGCCCCGCTCCTGGTCCTGCCGGAGCGAGCAGACGAACTCCATCGGCGGACGAGCGGCCAGATCCTGGAAGCGCAACCCCGTGGTCACCGCCGAGACCATCGCGTCTTCGAGCCGGTGCATGGTGATGCCGTAACCACGACCCTCGGGCGGATCGAACGCGTAGGTCGCCCCCAGATGCTTCTCGACATGCTCGAGCAACCCGTCGAACTGCGCGGCGTCGACTGCTGCCGGGGCGTTCTTCGAACTGTCGGCCATGTCGCCTTGCGCGCCGTTCATGGCCGACATGCTTGACCCGCAGATCCCGCGGTGGCGGACGGTCACGAGGACGATGTGCAAACCGTCCTGGCAGGGGTACGGCAGTGCAGGTCGCGGCCTGGAGGCTCCCACGATTCTGGAGGCGGCGTGTCCCAGCTGCCACTGTCACTCCTGCTGGTGATCTTCGCTGTGGCCGCCGCCGCGATATGGATCGCGGGGATCCCTCTGGCGGTCCATACCGATGTCCTCTCGACCCGGTGGAACCTGGGCGCGGCGCTGGGCGGGCTGATCCTGCTGGCGTTCGCGACGAACCTGCCGGAGATCGCCATCGTCATGACCGCGGCGCAGTCGGGCGATATCGGGCTCGCGACCGGCAACATCCTCGGCGGGATCGCGATCCAGACCGTGCTCCTGGTCGTGTTGGAGGTGTTCGGGCTCCGTGGTCCCCGGCCCTTGACCTATTGGGCGGCGTCCCTGGCCCTGGTCGTGGAAGCCGGCCTGGTCGTCGCGCTCCTGGCCGTGGTGATCGCGGGCAGCCGGTTGCCGGGTGACCTCATCGCGTTCCGGCTGACCCCCGGAGCCGTGCTCATCACCATCTTGTGGGTCGTCGGGCTCATGCTGACACGGCGCGCCGACCGGTCCATGCCGTGGTACGAATCCGGGCAGGCCCCGGACAACCAGGAGCGCTCCCGCGGGTACAGCCGGGATCACACCGAGGACCGGGCCACCGAAAGCGGGATCAGCACCGCCAGATCCGCGACCATCTTCGGGATCGCGGCCCTGGTCACCCTGGTCGCAGGCGTGGTCACCGAACGCAGCGGCGACGCCATCGCCGATGCGATCGGCCTGTCCGGAGCGGTGTTCGGAGCGACCGTGCTCGCCCTGGCCACGGCACTACCGGCGATCTCGACCGGGCTGACGGCGGTGCGGAACGAGGACTACCAGCTCGCGGTCAGCGACGTCTTCGGTGGCAACGCGTTCCTGCCGGTGCTGTTCCTGCCCGCCGTTCTGCTGTCGGGTCAGGCCGTGCTGCCCCAGGTCCGCCCCACCGACCTCTACCTCACCGCCCTGGGGATCCTGCTCACCCTGGTCTACGGAGCCGGGCTGCTGCTCCGCCCGCGCCGGCGGATCGCCCGCATGGGCATCGACTCCCTCGTCGCACTGATCCTCTACGCGATCGGCGTCGCCGGGCTGTTCTTCATCCCCGGCGCGCTGACCTGAACCGGCCGAACTCAACCGGCACGGCAGGCGATCTCTCCGATTCCTCAGAGCGGCGGCCCGGCCATGGCCGCCCGCCCGCGGGCCCGGTACGGGCGGGCCCGTACCCGTGTCAGCCGGCGCTCAGCAGGCCGTGCGGATCGAGCACGTACTTGCGCGCCGCGCCCTTCCCGAACTCTCGGTAGGCCTCGGGTGCCTTCTCCAGCGGGATCACGGTGGCGTTGACATTGCGCGCGATCTCGGTCCGGTCGCGCAGGATCGCCATCATG
>DASYNF010000209.1:0-48239 GCA_036008685.1 Actinomadura sp.
GCCGTTGCTCGCGCACGGTGAGGACGACGAGGTCGACGGTGACGGCGACCCGGGGAACGGTCATGCAAAGAACGTTAGTGGGCGGCACGGCCTGTGACGGCACAGATACCGCCCAACCCCCCGTGATCTTGTAGATGTTCGGGTGGTGCGGCCGCACATCCCGCGACCAAGCTCAAGATCAAGGCCGGGAAGAGGTCCCGCGAGCGGCCGGTGGTGTCTGGAGGGAAGACGCCACCTCAAAAGGCCGTGAGCCGCCGCGCGGTAGCGCGGCAATGAACACCGCGAGCGGGCCGGCGTCGTCTGGACTGAGGAGTGAGGGAGCGAGGAACGAGCGACCGAACGACGAGGGAAGACGGCGCCTCGAAGGCCCGCGAGCCGCCGCGCGGAGCGCGGCCATGAGTACAGCCCCGCGAGCCGCCGCGCGGAGCGCGGCCATGGATTCAGAACCTGGCGGGTTCGGAGTAGTCGCCCCACTTCTCCCGCAGGGCGCCGCAGATCTCACCGAGGGTGGCCTCCACGCGGGCGGCGTCGAGCATGGCCGGGATCACGTTGGCGTCGGTCCTGGCCGCCTCGGTCATCCGGGCGAGCGCCTCGTCGACCGCGGCCTGATCCCGGCCCGCCCGGCGAGCGGCCAGCAGTTCGTTCTGCTCGCGCTCCACTTCGTGGCCGACCCGCAGGATCTCGAGGGGCTCCTCGATCGTGCCGGTGTGACAGTTGACCCCGACGATCTTCTTCTCGCCCTTTTCGAGCTGCTGCTGGTACGTGAAGGCGGCCTCGGCGATCTCCGACATGAACCAGCCGTCCTCGATGCCCCGCAGGATGCCGCCGGTCATGGACCCGTCCGGGCTCATGTCCTTGATCCGGGCGAAGATCTCCTCCGCCTCCTCCTCGAGGCGGTCGGTGAGCGCCTCGATGTACCAGGAGCCGCCGAGCGGGTCGACGACGTTGACCACCCCGGTCTCTTCCATGATCACCTGCTGCGTGCGCACCGCGATCTCGGCCGCCTTCTCGCTCGGCAGGGCGAGGACCTCGTCGAGGGCGTTGGTGTGCAGCGAGTTGGTCCCGCCGAGGACGGCCGCGAGCGCCTCGACCGCCGTCCGTACGATGTTGTTGTCCGGCTGCTGGGCGGTGAGCGACACCCCCGCGGTCTGGGTGTGGAACTTCAGCCAGAGCGCCTTCTCGGACGTGGCGCCGTAGACGTCCCGGAGCCGGCGGGCCCAGATCCGGCGCGCCGCCCGGAACTTGGCGATCTCCTCGAAGAAGTCGATGTGCGCGTCGAAGAAGAACGAGAGCCCGGGCGCGAAGGTGTTGACGTCGAGTCCTCGCGACAGGCCCAGCTCGACGTAGCCGAAGCCGTCGGCGAGGGTGAAGGCGAGCTCCTGAGCGGCCGTGGATCCGGCCTCGCGGATGTGGTAGCCCGACACCGACAGCGGCTTGTAGGCCGGGATCTCGGCCGCGCAGAACTCCATGAGGTCGCCGATGAGGCGCAGGTGCGGCTCGGGCGGGAACAGCCACTCCTTCTGCGCGATGTACTCCTTGAAGATGTCGGTCTGGAGCGTGCCGTCGAGGTCCCGGAGCGCCACGCCCTGCCGCTCCGCCGCGACCAGGTACATGCAGAAGATCGGCACCGCGGGCCCGGAGATGGTCATCGACGTGGTGATGTCGCCCAGCGGGATGTCGCCGAAGAGCACGTCCATGTCCGCGGCCGAGTCGATCGCCACACCGCAGTGCCCGACCTCGCCGAGCGAACGCGGGTCGTCGGAGTCGCGCCCCATGAGCGTGGGCATGTCGAAGGCCACCGAGAGCCCGCCGCCGCCGGCGCCGAGCAGCATCTTGTAACGCTCGTTGGTCTGCCGCGCGTTGCCGAATCCGGAGAACTGCCGGATCGTCCACGTACGCCCGCGGAACCCGGTGGCGTAGAGCCCGCGGGTGTAGGGGAACTCACCCGGCCAGCCGATGCGCTCCATCCGCGGGTCGCCGTCGGCGGGCCCGTAGACCGGATCGACCGGGAGGCCCGAGAGGGTGGTGAAGTCGGCGTCGCGCTTGCGGGCGGAGTCGTATCGCTCCTGCCAGCGCCGTCTGCCCGCCTCGATGTCCTGCGCGTCCACTGTGCCACCTCCCGGATAGTCGTCCCGAGCTAAATACTAGGACGTCCTACTATCTTGTGCCAGTGGCCCGCCGCCGTCGCGATCACGGAGGCCCGGCGCCGCCGGGCAGGTCCTCGAAGTCACCGGCGGCGACACGGAGGTCACGCAGCACGCCGAACACCGCCAGCAGGCGCTCGTCGTCATAGGTGGCGAGTCCGAAGTCCCTGTCCACCAGGTCCGCGGTGGCCCGCTCGACGACGTCGCGGCCCGCATCGGTGATCTCGGCCAGGATGCCGCGGCCGTCGGCCGGGTTGCGCCGCCGCCGTACGTACCCCTGCCGTTCCAGCCGGTGGATCGTGTTGGTCACGCTGGTCGGATGGACCATGAGCCGTTCGCCGATCTTGGACAACGGCAACGCGCCCGCCTGGCTGAACGTGAGGAGGACAAGGGCCTCATAGCGGGCGAAGGTCAGTTCGTACGGCTTGAGCAGCGCGTCCAGCTCGGCGAGCAGGATCTGCTGCGCGCGCATGATGGAGGTCACGGCCAGCATCGCCGGAGACGCGCCCCATCGGCGCTCCCAGAGCTCTCCGGCACGGGCGATCGGGTCGAACGGCAGGTTGAGCGGGTTCACCACACCGAACACGGTAGCGCCGCTCAGGCGTCGGCAAATCGACATATCGCCGCGTTGGTGCACCGTCGAGCCGTAAATCCGGCCATAACAGCAAGGTAACTGCTACGGCGGACGGCCTCGCCCACAACCTTCTGGCCAGCACAAAAGAGAGCTGACAGCCATCGCCAAGGCCGGTTATAGTCGGGATGTCGATGCGTGTTGCGACGGCAAAGATGGGCCCGGACCCGCGTGAGCGGGGGTGGCACAGGGGGAATTATCGCCATCGGATAGCCCTCTCTCGATTGTCGCGAACGCATGACGTAATGGGGGGTTAAATGATCGCGGATATTTCTGCGATCGTGGCTCGAGGCATGGGAGTCCGCCGCGGGGGGCGGTGGGTCCTGCGCCCGGGCGTCTTCGGCGTCGCCGAAGGCGTGATCGGCCTGGCCGGTCCACCCGGGGTGGGAAAGACGACCTTGCTGGCCACGTTCGCCACTTTGCGCCGTCCACATGTCGGCGCGCTGGAGGTCCTCGGACATGACACCGGGGATCCCTCCGGGCTGCGCCGGGCACGGGCCCGGCTCGGCTATCTGCCCGAGGACTTCGCCTGGGCGGCCGGCCTGACCGTGCGGGAGTTCGTCTCCTACGCGGCCTACTACAAACGCGTGCCCGCGGGGGCGGTCGGGGCCGTCCTCCACCGGCTGGACCTGACCGACCTCGCGTCCGTCGAGCTCGGCATGCTGCCGCAGGACGCGCGGACGCGGGCCGGTCTCGCGGCGACCTGCGTCCACGAGCCCCGGCTCGTGCTCCTCGACGAGCCGCTCGCCAGGATCGGCGACAAGGCCGCCGAGCTGTGGCCGGTCCTGCGTTCGCTCGCACCCACGGTGCTGGTGACGGCCCCGAGCACCGACATGCTCATGGGCCGTTGCGACCAGGTGTTCACGCTGATCCGGGGCCGGCTCGTCGAGGCCACCGCGGCACCGGCCACGGGATCGAGGCGCGTTCGCAGGACGGCGCGGGCCGCGGTCTCCGCCCGGCTCAGGCCACCGCCGGGCATGGCGCCATCACGTCCGCAGCGGATCGGCGCTGGTGTCTGACCTGGGCCGCGTGCTCCGGCTGGACGCCCGGCGGACCGCGCTGCTGTTCGCCGTGCCGGTGCTCGCGGTGGCCGGGGTGACCGCGGCCTGGCAGGTGCTGATCCCGGGAGTGGCGTACTGGGACAACGCCCTCGTCGCGGTCAACTCCTCGGTGCGGCTGCTCGGTCCGGTGGCCGCGGGGCTGGCGGCGTGGATGGCCATGCGGGAGCGCCGGCTGGACTACCTGCGCGGCCTGACCGTGCGCTCGCCCGCCACGGGGCCGCTGCTGGACGTGTCCCTGCTGACGGCCGTGGCGCTGGTGTCCTACGGCGTCGTCACGATCGTGATCATGGCCCGGACGGTCCTGCGGGAGGAGGCCGGCGCGCTGCGCCCGCTCGGCATCCTGGCCGGCGCGACCACGCTCGCGTTGTACGTCCTGCTGGGCTACCTGGCGGGCCGGATCGCCCCGCATCCGGGGATCGTCGTGGTGGCGGCGGGAGCGGGCTGGCTGTGGACGGCACTGCGGCCGGCGACCTCGTCCTGGTGGAGCCTGCTGCCGCCCGCCGACCTCCGCCAGGTCGAGCTGTTCGCGGACCTGCGGACGGGCGTGCCGGCCTACCAGATGCTGTGGTCGGCCGGCCTCACGACCGCGCTGATCCTGGGCTATGTGCTCGTGGCGACCCGCCCGCGGCCGCCGGCCCTTCCGCTCACCCTGCCGCTGATCACGGCGCTCGCGGTCACGGCCATCAGCACGGAGCGCCTGCACGACTACGACGGTGTGGCCGTGGTCCCCTCGGCCACGGAGCTGACCTGCCGGGAGTGGCCGCTGACCGTCTGCGTGCACCCCGCGCTCCGGACGGCGCTGCCCTCACTGGTGGCCAGGGTGACGCCGCTGGCGGCACGCCTCACCGGCACTCCCGGAGCGCTGATACGGGTCGAACAGCGGCCGCGGCGCGAGCCCGTGTCGGTCAAGGACGGCGTCGCCCACATCCATCTGAACGACCTGACGCCCGGATACGAAGACCGCGTGGAGGAGGAGATCCGGGCCGGCCTCGTGGACGGCCGGGGTTGCTCCGACCCGCGGCGGACGCGAGGCCGGGCCTACAGCCTCATGGTGACCGCGTGGCTGCTCGACGACGAGCCGAGACACGTGCCCGGCACCGCGGCCGCCCGCCGGTTCGCGAGCTGGGACGAACAGCAGCGCAGGACCTGGCTCCGCACGCACTTCACCCCCTACCGCCGGTGCGCGCTCACCGAGTCGGACTTCCACTGACCCGCCGCGTCACGGGGCCGCCAGGGCTCGGAGGCCGGCCGGCGAGGCTCAGGAGCCCGGCCGCGCGGGGACCGGCTTGGGGCCACGGAGCCAGAAGTGCTCGACGAGCAACGGCGCGACCGGAAGGACGCCGGCGACGAGGGCCAGCACCGTCCGCCCCGGGCTCCAGCCGAGTGGCCCGCGTGCCATCAGCACCAGGGCCACGTACCCGAGGAAGAGCACGCCGTGCACGGGCCCGAGCACCTTGACGCCCTGGGGGAGGCCGGCACCGTACTTCACGCCCGTCGCGACGAGGAGCAGGAGGAAGGACGTGGCCTCGGCAAGCGAGATCACGCGAAGAGTGCGCACAATATCCACGGTGCCATAAACGCGTCGGCGGCACTTCCGCGTTCCCGAAGCGTTTATGAGGCATGTCACAGGCGAAAATCGCGATATGGCAATGATTCCGTTTCCCTTGGTGGTCCCGGAACCGAGACTTTTTGAAAGCATGACCTCGTGGACTGGAGCCTGCTGACATGTGCCCGGAAAGGGCACATCACCTACGCCCCCGACGAATCCGGGCTTCGCGAGAGGCTGCGCGTCTCCACCCCCGTCGGAGAGGCCTGGCGCTGCCTGCGCTGCGGCGCCTACACGCACGGCGCGCCACAGGGCGGCGGTCCCGCCTCCGAGGCGCCTGTGGTCATGCGCGGCAGGCGGTTGCGCGACGCCTTCATCATGCGGTTCTTCGCGGTGGAGCGCGGCCTCCGGGGCCTCGTGGTGCTGGCGGCGGCCTACGGGGTCTGGCGGTTCTCCCTCCACCGCGGCTCGATCCAGCAGATCTTCGAACGGGATCTGCCGCTGCTGCGCCCGATCGCCGGCCAGGCCGGGTGGAACCTCGACCACTCCAAGATCGTGATGACGATCCGGCATGTCCTGGGACTCGAGTCCAGAACCCTGATCTGGGTGGCCCTGGGCCTGCTCGCCTACGCGGCCGTGGAGGCCGTCGAGGCGGTCGGCCTGTGGATGCTGAAGCGCTGGGGCGAATACTTCGCGGTCATCGCCACGTCCTTCGGCCTGCCGATCGAGATCTACGAGCTCACCGAGCGGATCACCGTCGTCCGGGCCGGCGCACTCGTCGTGAACATCGCACTCATCTTCTACATCCTCGTGAGCAAGCGGCTGTTCGGGTTGCGCGGCGGCAGGGCCGCGCATGAGGCCCATCTGCGCAGTTCCTCGCTCCTCCAGGTCGAGCAGGCCGCCCAGGAAGCGAATCTTCACCGTCATGAGACGGCATCGTGAGGGTGGGATGCTCAGTGCGCGGGGAATGTCATCTCCATGGAACGCCCAAAGCTGGACGACGACGAGCAGAGCGGGTACGACAGGCCGATGAAGACCAAGACCGACAATGCCGGGGATCTCGAGGAGACGACCCCGGCCCGGGCCGACCGGCGCCGGGGACTGCGGACGTCGCTGCTCCTGGCGATGGCGGTCGTCGCCATCGTGCTCGGCGTCCAGGCGTTCCATCTGATTCCCGACTCGTTGAACCCCTTCGCCGAGAAGACCAAGGACCGGAGCGGTCCGGTGCTCCTCCAGTCCATCCGGAACCTGTCCCGCTATGAGGCGGCGAGCGGCAACTTCCAGGTCATCGTGGACCTGGAGAAGGACGCCAGGTTCCTGCCCGGAGCCATCCGGGGGGAGCGCACGCTCTTCGTCGGCAACGGCAGCGTGGACGCCTACGTGGACTTCTCCAAGATCGGCTCGGGAGCCGTCACGGTCGACAAGGACCGTACGACCGCGACGATCAGGCTCCCGCACGCCCAGCTGGAGCCGGCGAACCTCAACCCGTCCCGGAGCTATGTGTTCGCGAGCCGCCGCGGGCTGACCGACCGCATAGGCGACTTCTTCGACGACACACCGGGCGACCAGCAACAGCTCAACGTCCTCGCCGCGCAGAAGATCCAGACCGCGGCCACCGAGAGCGGGCTGCGCGATCGGGCCGACCAGAACACCAAGCTGATGCTGGAGAACATGCTCAAGGCCCTCGGCTTCAAGACCGTCAGCGTCACCATCACCGGACAGCAGTGAGCGGGGCCGGGAGGCCTCGCCACCGAGGCCGTCCCGGTGCCCGGCGAGACCCGGGGCCGTCCGCCTAGCCGGCGGTCCCGGTCACGGCGGCGACGAGTTCGTCCGCGGCGGAGTAAGGATCGCACGCGCCGTCCAGGACCCTGGCGGCCAGGGCGTCCAGCCTCCGGTCGCCGTGCAGGTCGCCCATCCGCTCCCGCAGGCCGGTCAGCGCGATGGCCTCCACCTCGTCGCGGGCCCGCGCGAGCCTGCGCTCGCGCAACCCGCCGGAGCCGGACAGCCAGGCATGGTGCTCGTCCAGCCGCTCCATCAGCTCGTCGACGCCCTCCCCCTTGGAGGCGACGGTGGAGACGATCGGCGGCTTCCACCGGTCCGGGCCGCCGTCGGCCAGCGCGATCATGTTGCGCAGGTCCCGGACGGTCTGCTGGGCGCCGTCCCGGTCGGCCTTGTTGACGACGAAGACGTCCGCGATCTCGAGGATGCCGGCCTTGGCGGCCTGGATCGAGTCGCCCATCCCGGGAGCGACCAGGACGATGGTCGAGTCGGCGAGCGAGGCGATCTCGACCTCCGCCTGTCCGACACCGACGGTCTCCACCAGGACGACCTCGCAGCCGGCCGCTTCCATCACGCGGATCGCCTGCGGGGTGGCCCAGGAGAGCCCGCCGAGGTGGCCGCGGCTCGCCATCGAGCGGATGAAGACCTCCGGGTCCGTGGCGTGGTCCTGCATGCGCACCCGGTCGCCGAGCAGTGCGCCACCGGTGAACGGGGACGACGGGTCGACCGCGAGCACGCCCACGCGGCGGCCGTGCTTGCGGAAGGCGGTGACCAGCGCGCTGGTGGAGGTCGACTTGCCGACGCCGGGCGCCCCCGTGAGACCGATGATCTGCGCGGCGCCGGTCAGGGGGTTGAGCGCGGCCATGACCTCGCGCAGCTGCGGTGAGGCGTTCTCCACCAGCGTGATCAGCCGGGCCAGGGCCCGCGGCGACCCGTCCCGGGCCCGCGCGACCAGATCGCCGACATCAACCGTCCGCACCCACGCACCTCCGTGCCTCATCGCACCGGGACCGGCCGCGCCCCGTGCCGTGACCCGGCCGAGCGTCAACCGATCGGCAGCGGTCCGGCGGACGGGCCGGTCCGGTCCGCAGCTCCTCTTCCCCGATCATCTCAGGGCCGCAAGTGATCACAAACCGGGTGGGCCTCGATGGCCGCCCCTCCTCCGGCCCCGCGAGACCCGGCGGGCAGGGTCATCCCGCCGGGACGCCGGTGGGCCGGAGGCTCCGCCATCGGTCAGGCGCCGGGGACGCGGACGATGAGCGCATCGCCCTGCCCGCCGCCGCCGCACAGCCCGGCCGCGCCGACTCCGCCGCCGCGCCGCCTGAGCTCGTACGCCAGGTGCAGCAGGATGCGGGCACCGGACATGCCGATGGGGTGGCCGAGGGCGATCGCGCCGCCGTTGACGTTGACCCGGTCCGCGTCGACGCCGAGGTCGCGCATCGATTGCACCCCGACCGAGGCGAACGCCTCGTTGATCTCGATCAGGTCCAGCGCGCCGACCTCCAGGCCGTCCTTGGCCAGGGCATGCTTGATCGCGTTGGCGGGCTGGGACTGCAGCGAGTTGTCCGGACCGGCCACGTTGCCGTGCGCCCCTATCTCGGCCAGCCAGGTCCGCTCGCCCGTGGAGGACCAGCCCAGCTCCTCGGCCTTGGCCTCGGACATGACGACGACCGCGCAGGCTCCGTCGGAGATCTGCGAGGAGGACCCGGCCGTGATCGTGCCGTCCTGGCTGAACGCCGGGCGCAGCCGGCCGAGTGACTCGACCGTCGTGTCCGCCCGTACGCCCTCGTCCACGGCGAAGACCACCGGCTCCCCGCGGCGCTGCGGGATCTCCACGGGGACGATCTCGTCGTCGAACAGCCCCTTGCCGATCGCGGCCGCCGCGCGCTGGTGCGAGCGGGCGGAGAACTCGTCCTGCTCCGCGCGGGTGATGCCGAGCTTGGCGTTGTAGCGCTCGGTCGACTCTCCCATCGACACGTCGTCGAACGCATCGCTGAGGCCGTCATGGGCCATCGAGTCCACCACCTCGACGGACCCGTACTTATAGCCGGCCCGGGACTTGGGGAGGAGATGGGGGGCGTTGGTCATCGACTCCATGCCACCGGCCACGACCACGTCGAACTCACCGGCCCGGATGAGCTGGTCGGCCAGGGCTATCGCGTCGAGGCCGGACAGGCACACCTTGTTGATGGTGAGGGAGGGGACGCTCATGGGGATGCCGGCCTTCACGGCGGCCTGCCGGGACGGGATCTGACCCGCGCCCGCCTGGAGCACCTGGCCCAGGATGACGTAGCCGACCTGGTCGCCGCCGATGCCGGCGCGCTCCAGTGCGGCCTTGACGGCGATGCCGCCGAGGTCCACGGCGGAGAAGTCCTTGAGCGACCCGAGCAGGCGGCCGACCGGGGTCCGCGCTCCCGCGACGATGACGGACTTGGATGGCATGCGGGACCTCCACGAGGGGTTGTGCGGCGACGTTTGCCACCATACCTATGAGACGGGTCTCGCCCCGGCGGGGATCGGCCCGCCGGTTCCCGTAGGCCCGTCGCCAGCAAGGTGTCCCGCAAGCAAGGAGACTGAAGACGTGCTCACCCGTATCGACCACATCGGGATCGCCTGCCACGACCTGGACGCAACCGTCGAGTTCTACCGGCGGACCTACGGCTTCACCGACGTCCACGTGGAGATCAACGAGGAACAGGGCGTACGCGAGGCCATGCTCAAGATCAATGACGCGGCGGACGGCGGGGCGACCTACATCCAGCTGCTCGAACCGATCCGCGACGACTCGCCCATCGCCGGGTTCCTGGCCAAGAACGGTGAGGGCGTGCACCACATCGCGTTCGGGACCGACGGCGACGTCCAGACCGAGGCGGACGGCATCGCCGGCCAGGGGGTCCGGGTCCTCTACGACGCTCCCCGGCGGGGTTCGATGGGGTCGCGCATCACGTTCCTGCACCCGAAGGACTGCCACGGCGTGCTGACCGAGCTCGTCCAGAAGGCCTGAGACGTCACCCGTCCGGCCTCGTCCCGGCCTCGTCGGCCTCGTCGGCTCCGTCGGCTCCGTCCCGGCCTCGGCTCAGCGGAGCCGGAGCCCATCGAGGGTGCCGAAGGCCGGGACGTAGAACGACAGCGTGCCGGGAGACTTGGAGGGCCCCGAGAAGTAGGCCCAGCCGTACCGCACGGTGCCGACGTCCGCGTCGTCGGCGTAGTCGCGCAGCGCCCAGCCCTTGCCGGTGATGACCGCGTCGAGCTCCTCGCCGCCTGTCTTGTCCAGGACCGCCGCCCAGTATCCGTTCCTCGTCATGGTGTCGCCGCTGAACAGCGATCCGTAGTCCAGAGGCTGGGCGCCCTGCTGGTCGACCATCCGTACCCGGTAGCCGACCTTGAGCAGGCGCTTCGCCCTCGTGAACTCCACGACGTCGAACCGCACCGTCCACCTGACCCCGGGGAGTTCGATGGTCCGCTGCGTGGAGGCGAGCGGCGCCGGCTCGCCGACCAGCGGTCCCAGCCCGGGATTCGGTGCCGGATCGGTGGACGGGACCGCGATCGAGGTCGTGTTGGGGGTCGCCGGGGTTCCGGCGGGCGGGGCCTGGCCGTACAGGATGGTGACGCGGCGGTTCTTCTGCCGGGCCTGCGCGGTCGTGTCCTTGACCCGCGGCTCGGTCTCGCCCTTGCCCTCCGCCACGAGCGTGATGCCGGTGTTGGCGATGAGCCCCTGCATCACCTGCCGGACGGCCTCGGCGCGCTGCTGCGACAGCCTCTTGTTGGCCTCCGGATCGCCCACGTCGTCGGTGTGCCCGACGACCTTGACCTCACCGGTGGCCCCTGCGGCCTGGAGCTTGCCGACGAGCCCCTGGATGTAGCTCTGGGAGGCCCCGGACAGATCCGCGCTCCCGCTCTTGAACAGGACGTCCGCCGACACCGTCAGAGCCTTCTGACCTCCCTCGGTGGTCTCCTCCACCGGGGTGTAGGGCTTTCGGAGCTCCTGAAGCGTGCCGGCGGGCTGGGAGTTGATGGGCCGTGGCATGGCCGGACCCGCCCCCGTGCCGACCTCCGGCCAGGACGCCGCCGGGGTGGGCGTCACGTCCGCGCGGGCGGCTCCGGTCAGGCAGGACACGAGCCCCATGGCCGCTGCGGCCGCGAGCCGGGCCCGCATCAGCCGATCCTCACACCGGGCATCGGCCCGACGATCGGCATGACCACGGTGATCTTCTGGACCGAGTCGGGCGGGGCGGGGAAGTCCACGTACAGGACGGTCGGCTCGTCCAGCGCGAAGCCGTCGCCCTGGATCGCCGAACAGGCACACCGGGGTTCGTCCCCCTGGCCGATGGTCAGGTGCTCGTACTCACGCAGGTTCTCGAGATCCACCAGGTAGGCGCCACCGGCGTGCGGGGTGGACATGCTGCCGCCGAACGACTCCTTGGCGAGCTTCGCACTGTTGCCTCGGGCGCGTGGCGTCACCGCGAAGACCAGGCGGAGCGCGGTGTCGTGCCGCTTGAGCGAGAGGATGTCGACATAGACGTCCTTGCCCTCAGCCGGCTGCACCGCCTTGGCGACGGCCCCCTTCACGTGGTCGTCCGGCCCGATCTCGGCCTTGGGGATCTGCTGGTTCCCGCCTCCCGAGCCACCGCCGAACAGTGAACAGCCGCTGAGAGCCAGTCCCGCGGCGACCAGTGCGGCGGCACGGCCCACATCCACAGGACGCATGGGCGACCCCCTGAGTGCCTCATCGAACGGTGCGATCAAGGTAAGAAAAGCACAGTCGTCGTCACGGCCGCGTTGTCCTGGGGCGAAGCGGACCCGATCACCCAGGATCGTGACGTGATCGCAACCAGCCGGTCACCCAAAGCATCCGAGCAGATCGCGCTGTGGCCCTATGACAGACTTTGACGCTTTTACCAGACCACCTCAGGCGCCATCCACTCCTTGCCTGCAAATGCCATAAACACGACAAAACACGCAGTGCGTCCAGATGAGCCCCCAATAAGGCAGCGGCCAGAGTAGGCTGCTATCGCCGGGAAAAGGTCTGGGACCCCTCGGGTCCATACGGCCAGGCGACCGACCGGTCCCGGAACCACCCGTAGCCGTCTCGTCACCCCAGGATTGAGCCCATGCAGTCCGATATCGACGCCCAGCTCAGCAACTTCTTCGAAGACTCTCCCCCACTCGAGTTCGACGTGGTGCTTCGCGGCTACGACCGGCACCAGGTCGACGAAGAGATCAAGAAGCTCGAGAACGAGGTCCGCCAGACCCGCGAGCAGACACAGGCCCTCCAGCGGGAGCTGTCCGATGCCCATCGGCAGCTCCAGGAACAGGAGCGGCCGACCTACTCCGGCCTCGGCGCCCGCATCGAACAGCTCCTGCGTCTCGCTGAGGAACAGGCCACCGAGCTCGTCCAGGCCGCCCGTTCGGAGGCCAACGAGATCAAGGCCGCGGCCAAGGTGGACGCGGCCGAACACCGCGCCACGGCCGAGAACGAGGCCGCCGAGGTGCGTGCCACCGCCCAGCGCGAGGGCGATGACATGCGCAACGCGGCCGAGCGCGAGGCCGACGAGGTGCGCACCTCCGCCCGTCGTGAGGCCGACGAGCTGACCTCGACCACCGAGCGGGAGGTCGCGAAGCTCAGGGCGACCGCCGACCACGAGGTCGCCGAGAAGCGCGCCTCCGCCGAGCGCGAGATCGCAAAGCTCCGCACCACCACCGAGCGCGAGGTGGCCCAGCTCCGCGCCTCCACCAAGCGCGAGCGCGACGAGATCCTGACCACCGCCAAGCGGCAGGCCGACGAGATGCGGGCTCAGGCCCAGCGCATCCTCGAGGAGAGCGAGGCACAGCGCGCTCAGGCCGAGGCCGAGTTCGAGATCCAGCTCGCCACCCGCC
This sequence comes from Actinomadura sp., assembly GCA_036008685.1. Lineage (GTDB taxonomy): Bacteria > Actinomycetota > Actinomycetes > Streptosporangiales > Streptosporangiaceae > Actinomadura_C. The sequence goes on from DASYNF010000209.1 coordinate 13,039, forward strand.
GTGAGGAGGCCGACCGGCAGGACGCCGAGCGGCACGCGGCCGCCCAGAACGCCACGCACAAGCTCGTCGCCGAGGCCGAGCAGCGCGCGGCCTCGGCCGAGCAGCGGGCCACCAAGGCCACGCAGCAGGCGGAGCAGACCCGTCGCGAGGCGGACTCCCACGCCAAGCAGCTCGTCGCCAACGCGCGGAAGAACTCCGACCAGGTCATCGCCGAGGCCAAGAGCCAGGCCGAGCAGCTCCTGACCGAGACCAAGTCCGAGGCCGACCGCATCCGCACGCAGGCTCAGCGCCAGGTGGACGAGCTGACCCGTCAGCGCGACAGCATCACCACCCACCTCAACCAGCTGCGCAACCTCATCGGAGGCATGCAGCCGACGATGGGCGGCGAGGAGCTGTCGGCTCCGGCCAGCAAGCCGGCCATCGCGGCGGCCGAGCCGAAGGTCGCGCCGAAGGCCGCACCGGCGGCCGCTCCCAAGCCCAAGCCGGCTCCCGCCAAGAAGGATGAGGACGAGGACTGGTGGCAGGAATAACCCTCGCCTGAGCAAAACCCCTGAATAAAACCGTCGAGAACCGGAAAGCCTAGGGACGTCATCGGACCTAGGCTTTCCGGCGTCTGAAAGGCATCAGGGCCTGGGTTCCCACCCCCCCCGGACGATGAGGAGAATGTCGTGCCCGACGACACGGCTCGCGAGGACGACACCCCGGGGGCCACCTCCCCACCGCCCGAGGACCGGACGTCCGGTGACGACGGGGCCGCGGAGTCCGGTCACCGGGCGCCGTCCGGACCACGGACGGGCGAGGGCCCGGTCGTGCCGGCGCCACGCGTGGCGGAACAGTCCGTCACCGATACCTCGCTCGCCGACCCCGTCACCGACGTGGAGGCGCGCAAGCGCGAGGCGGGGGTCAACGAGCGGCGGCCGTTCGGGCGTCCCGGTGAGCCCCTCGGCCGCGCGCATCCCTTCGTGTTCGGGTTCACCGGGGCGCTGGGGGTGTTCGCCGCCTGGATGCTGATCCAGGCCATCACCAACGCGCGCCAGGTGCTCATCCTCATCATCGTGTCGTTCTTCATCGCCGTCGGTCTCAACCCGGCCGTGGAAGGGCTGCAGCGCCGCCGGTTGTCGCGCCGGTGGGCCGTGGCGCTGGTCTTCCTCGGCGTGCTCCTGGTCTTCGTGGGCTTCGGATTCGCGATCGTGCCCCCGCTGACCGCCGAGATCACGGCCTTCGTCGACCACGTGCCCTCCTACATCGAACAGCTGCAGCGAAACGGCCGGATCCACGAGCTCGACCGGCGTTACCAGCTGCTCGGCAAACTGCAGACCACGGTGACGAACGCCAACTTCGGCACCCAGGCCGTCAACGGCATCGTCGGAGTGGGAAAGGTCGTGGTCGGGGGCCTGTTCAGCACGCTGACCGTACTCATCCTGATGCTCTACTTCCTCGGCTCGCTCCCCACCATCAAGAACTTCTGCTACCGGATGGCGCCGCGCTCCCGCCGGGCCCGGGTCGCACTGCTCGGAGACGAGATCCTCGTGCGCATCGGCGGCTATGTGGCGGGCACCGTCACGGTGGCCCTGATCGCGGGCACGCTGGCGTTCGTGTTCCTGCTCATCGCCGGCGTCCCGTTCGCGTTGCCGCTCGCGCTCATCGTCGCGCTCACCGCGTTCATCCCCATGGTGGGCGCGACCGTCGGCGCCACGATCGTCTCCATCGTCGCGTTCTTCAACGGGACCGGTACGGGCATCGCCTGCGTCATCTTCTTCGTGATCTATCAGCAGGTCGAGAACTACGTGATCCAGCCGCGGGTCATGAGACGGGCGGTCGACGTCCATCCCGCGGTGACGATCATCGCCGCCCTCATCGGCGGGACGCTCCTCGGGATAGTCGGCGCGCTGCTGGCGATCCCGATCGCCGCGGCGATCGCCCTCATCGTGCGTGAGGTCATGGTCCCGCGGCAGGACACCCTATGAGCCGGTACGGGCCAGCGCGGAGACGAACTCCGAGATCGCCTCGTTGAACAGCTCCGGCTGTTCAACGGCCGACAGGTGGCCGGCCCTGGGGATCACCATGAGCTCGGCGTTGGGGAGGGCCCCGGCCGTGGCCCGGGCGTCCTCCTCGGTGATGATGAGGTCCTCGGCGCCCGCGATGACCAGCGCCGGCACCCGGGTGGACCTCAGCACCTCGAAGGAGCCGGGCCGCAGTGCCATCGCCCGCTGTGCCCACACCGCCGCCCGCGGGGGCGCGGCCCGGACCAGTCCGCGCACCCGGCCGTACACCAGGGCGCGCTGACGGATGGTCGTCGGCCCGACGAGCTTCGGCAGGACCTCCTCGACCAGAACGGCGACGTCATCGTCGGCGCTGATGCGATCGGCCATCCGGAGCCGGTCGGCCCGCACCGGATCGGGATCGGCCCCCGCCCTGGTGCCGGCCAGCACGAGTCCGAGCACCCGGTCGGCGTGCCGGCGGCAGAGGGCCATCGCGACGTAACCGCCCATCGAGAACCCGCCGATGACGGCACGCTCGATCCCCTTGGCGCTCAGCAGGGCCGCCACGTCGTCGGCCATGACGCCGACCGAGGGCTCCTCGTCGCCCAGGATCGAGCCGCCGAACCCACGCAGATCCGGGGTGACCACGCGGAACCGGCCGAGCAGTGCCTCCCGTTGAGCGAGCCACATGGCCGACGACAGCGGGAAGGCGTGCAGCAGCACGAGCGGGGTTCCCTCGCCGACGTCGCGGGCGTTCAGTGAGATGCTCATCGTCCCCTCGGCATCCTCTGGGTCGTGTGGGGAAGGGTCCACCGCCATCGTCACGCCAGACGGCCGTCCTCCCGGCAACCCTGGCCGTCACCGGCCGCGCCGGTTTAGGCCGCGGACGTCAGAACGCCGTGGTGTCCCATTCGACCGGGAGGGGAGAGGACTGCGGCGCCACCCGCCTGACGATCTCGTCGAGGACGATCCGAACGTACGGTTCGCCCACCCACAGGTGCTTGGCGTTCGCCACGGGACGCACCTCGGCCTGGGGAATGCGCTTGAAGCGCCGGGCCGCCTCCGCCGGGCGCAGGTAGTCGTCGAGCTCGGGCACCAGCGCCAGCACCGGCCTGCCGTCCGCGGCCCAGGCGTCCAGGTCCTGGTCGGTCGTGCGATGCAGCGGCGGCGAGAGCAGGATCACGCCCTCGACGAGCGGGTCGCGTCCCCACTTCAGGGCGAGTTCGGTGCCGAACGACCAGCCGAGCAGCCATGGCCGCGGGAGATCGTGGTAGTCGGTGTATTCGATCGCGGCGGCGACATCGTGCCGTTCGGTCTCACCCGAGCCGAACTCACCCTGGCTGGTCCCGCGCTCCGACGTCGTACCGCGGGTGTTGAACCGGAGCACGGCCACATCGGCCATGGCCGGCAGCCGGTAGGAGGCCTTGCGGAGCACGTGGCTGTCCATCATGCCGCCGTGGGTCGGCAGCGGATGCAGGCAGATCAGGGTCGCCACGGGCGGTCGATCCACTGGTACGGCGAGTTCGCCGACGAGCTCGAGCCCGTCGGCGGTGTGCAGCGTGATCGGCTCACGCCGGGCCGGCAGCACCGAACTCGCGCGGATCTCTCCCATCGGCCTTCTCCCTGTCCCTAGCTCGATACCTCAGTGACGTGGCTCCTCGGTAACGTGGCTCCTCAGTAACGAGGAGCGCCACGGGAGCGCTGGACCCTCGGCGTTCGCCGCAGCCGGGCCTGCCAGCAGGCCCGGTGCCAGTGCCGCCGGTCCTCCGGCCCACGCCGATCCACCGGCCAGGCGACCACGTGCCCGATGCCCGGGGAGATCTCCTGGTCACAACCGGGACAACGGTAGGGCTTGGTGGCGTTGGCCGGTGCCACCGTACGGACCACCCAGTCGCCGTCGGGCGCCTCTTCGGTCCGCTCGAGCCCACCGGACCACGAGCCGCTGATGGACAGACGGCCCTCAGCATCACGGCGGTTTTTACGGGGGCTCATGACATAAGCGTACGGATGGGGCGTACTACTCGTGATCGCGGACGGCGACGTCAGCGCAGGGTCCGGCCCGCCCGGACATACTCCTTCAGCATGGGTACGGGCGCCAGCGCCGGCTCGCGTGACTCGGCGTAGAGAGCCTCGAGGCCACGAACCGCCCGGTCCAGGCCGAGCCTGTCCAGATCGGCGATCGGACCGGCCGGATATCCACAGCCCAGGGTCATCGCGGCATCGATCGCATCGGCGTCGGCGTAGCCGGCCTCCAGCATCCGCACGGCATCGTTGAGGTACGGCCAGCGCAGCGCGTCCACGATGAACCCGGCCCGGTCCTGACAGCGGACCACGTGCCCGGCCGGCGTTTCGGCCAGCCTGATGGCGCGGCGGACCACGCCCGGATCGCTGAGGACCGTGGACACGACCTCCACGACCCTGCCGCCCGGACCGGCGAAGCGCATGCCCACGACCCGGTCCGGGCGCGCGGCCGCCGTCGCGATGTCGATCACCGGCACCGTCGAGGAGGTGGTCGCGACGACGGCCCCCGGCTTCGCCACGTCGTCGAGTGCGGCGATGAGCGATCGCTTGACCTCGAGGTCCTCCGGACCCGCCTCGATCACCAGGTCACAGTCGGCGAGCTCCCGCGGCCCGGACGCGACGCCGACCCGCCGCAAGGCGTTCTTCTTCCCGTCCTCGTCCAGGTCACCCGCGGAGACGGCCCGGTCCAGCGACTCCTCGAGCCGCGCCGGCAACGGCCCGGCCGGGTCGGGCCGGCCCGGATCGCCGGGCACGAACCTGACCTCGTGGCCCGCGAGGCAGGCGATCTCGACGACGGAGAGGGCGGCATCCCCGGAGCCCATCACACCGACGAGCGGCGGCTCCACCCTCCCGGACTCCGCCTCCTCGAACTCCACAGGCTCCACGGGCGCCGGCGCGGACGCCGCGGGGCCGTCGGTGACCACCGCTGAGCCCGGCCTGTCATAGGTGTAGAAGCCGCGGCCGGTCTTGCGCCCGAGCAGGCCCGCGGTCACGAGCTGCCGCAGGAGGGGCGCGGGTGCGTGCCTGCGGTCCCTGCTCTCGGCGTGGATGGCCTCGAGCACCTCCAGCGCGGTATCGAGGCCGATCAGGTCGAGAAGGGTCAGCGGTCCCATGGGCAGCCCGGCGCCGGCCTTCATGGCGGTGTCGATGTCCTCCCGGCTCGCGTGGCCGGAGTCGTACATCCACGCCGCCTGGTTGAGATAACCGAACAGCAGCCGATTGGCGATGAAACCGGCCCGGTCGCCGATGGTCACCGGCACCTTGCCGAGGCCGCGCACGAAGTCCGCGACCCTGGCCACGTGCCCCTCGTCCGTGAGGACCGTGCCGATGACCTCGACGAGCTTCATCACCGGTGCCGGGTTGAAGAAGTGGACGCCCACGATGGCGGCACGGCGCCCGGTGGTGACCGCGATGTCGGTCACCGACAGCGAGGAGGTGTTGGTCGCCAGGACCGCGTCCGCCCGGCACACGCGGTCGAGCTCGGCGAACACCGACCGCTTGAGCTCCAGCCGCTCGGGGACCGCCTCGATCACGAGGTCGCAGTCGCTCAGCGCCGAGAACCCGGTGGCGAGCTCGACGCGGCCGAGGATCTCGGCCTGCTGCTCCTCGGTCAGCCTGCCCCGCCTGACCGCCCGGCCGGTGGAGCTCTCGAGGTGGGCGCGGCCGCGTTCCAGCGCCGCCTGGCCGACCTCGACCCCCACGACGTCGTGGCCGCCACGGGCCACGACCTCGGCGATCCCGGCGCCCATCGTGCCCAGCCCGACCACTCCGACCTTGCGGAACCCGCTCATCACCGCTCGCTCCCTGTCCGCCGATTCACCCGATCCAGAGTCTCGCAGACACTTTCTCTGGTACGAACGGCACGTGCGCTTTGGGGTCTTCCTGCCGGCGGGCCAGTTCCCCGGCCAAAGTCACGGCGACGCGCTGGCCCGTACGGTCGAGGCGGCCGTGGCCGCGGAGCGGGCCGGATTCGATGACGTCTGGGTCGCCGAACACCACTTCATGTCCTATGGCGTGTGCCCGTCGGCCGTGACACTGGCGGGCTATCTCCTGGGCGCCACCACGACGATCGAGGTGGGCACGGCGGTCAGCGTCCTGTCCAACCAGCATCCGGTCGCGCTGGCGGAGCAGGCCGCGCTGCTGTCCCTGGTCTCCGGCGGCCGGTTCCGGCTCGGCGTGGGCCGCGGCGGCCCATGGATGGATCTCGAGGTGTTCGGCACCGGGATCGAGCGCTTCGAGGAGGGTTTCCCGGAGTCACTGGACCTCCTGCTGGCCTGGCTGTCGGGTGACCGCGTGTCGTGGCCCGGGGAGCGTTTCCGGTTCCGCGAGGTCCCCGTGGTGCCGCGACCGGCCGTTCCGCCTCCCGTCGTGGTCGCCTGCACGTCTCCGGCCACGGAGGCGCTCGCCGCGTCCCGGCGCCTGCCGATGCTGCTGGGCATGCACATCGGCGACGACGCCAAGGCGGAGGCCGTCGCACGTTATACCGACGCGGCGGGTCCGGCGGCCCACATCGCGACCGGCGTGGCCCATGTCGCCGACAGCCGTGCGGAGGCGGTACGGACGGTCCGCCGCGAACTGCCCCGCTGGCTCGGGCCCGGTCTGGCCGGCTATGTGGCGGTCGACGACCGGCCGCGCGCGGAGCGCGATCCGGCCGAATACGCCCGGCTGCTGTGCGACCTGCACCCGATCGGGACCCCGGACGACTGCGTGGCCGGCCTCCGGGCGACGGCGGCCAAGACCGGGATCGGGCACATCATCTTGATGGTGGACTGCACCGGCTCCCGGGAACGGACCCTCGAGACCATCGCCCGCCTGGGTTCGGAGGTCCTCCCCCGGGTCCGCACCTCGTCGTGATCTCGTGGTCGCCCGCGCGCGAACGACCACGAGATCACGGTGAGGGAGTGGGTCAGCAGTCCCGGAGCTCCGGCGACTGGTTGAGGATCTGCTCACGTGGCGTCACGAACCGCCGGTAGGTCTCGCCGGTGGCCGAGGCGGCCGGGAAGACCGCGACGCGGTGGCAGTTCTGGAAGGCCAGTTTGACGCCGAAGTAACGTTCGAGCGTGTCGCGCATCGCGTCGCTGGCGAGCACGCGCAGCAACTGGCCGCGGGCCTGCTCGTCCGGCGGCGGGGTCTGGTTGTCGGCGAAGTCCCCGCCGTCGACCTGGAGCCGGGCCACGAGGCCACTGATCATTTCCCACGCGTAGGGAAGAGAGGTACGGATGCAGTCGACGAACGCCGCGTCGTCGACATCGCCGCGCTCGGCCTTCTGCAGGAGTTCCGGGGATACGTCAAGGGACATGGGGGTTCCTTTCTCCGGTCGGGAGTAACCCGCTTCTGCGACGTTAATCAGTGCATCCGGAGCCGTCCAGGCCTGTGGAAGGGACAGTCCGCCCATCGAGGCCCAGCTGTCACAGCTGTCACAGCGGCTTCAGGGCTTCAGGGCTTCAGGGCTTCAGGGCTTCAGGGCCACGAGACCGCGGCCCATGAGGACGTCGTCGACATAGCGGCCGTCGATCAGGAATTCCTCGGGGAGGACACCCTCGACGGTGAACCCCGCGGCCTCGTACAGCTTCCGAGCACGTGTGTTCACCGAGAGCACGCGGAGCGTGATGCGGCGGGCCCCCTGCCTGCGGGCCTCTTCGCACACGGCCTCCAGCAGCATCCGGCCCAGCCCCTGGCCGCGCTCCGCGGGGTCGACGGCGAAACCCTGGATCTGCCGGACGTGATCGCCACTCGGCAAGGCCACGGGCTGCACGAGCCGGATGAAGCCGACGATCCGGCCGATCCGCTCGGCCACGAGGAACTGCTCGGGCGGATGCCCGAGGTCGAAGAAGGCCGAACCCGGCTCGGGCTTGGGACTCACCGCGTTGTCCGGCCCCCAGGTCGCGACATCGAGGTCGGACAGGGCCCCCTCGTCGCCGAGGACGGCCGGCCGGATCCATGTGCCGCTCACCCGGGGCAGCCTAGTCTCCGGTCGCCGGCTCCTCGCCGGCAGTCGCACACGTCCGAGTCGTCCCATCGGATGAATCGTAGGGGCATCGGGACGCCCCGGTCCCTCGGCTCACTAAGGTGGGGGACCGTGCGTCTCGTCATCGCCCGGTGCAGCGTCGATTACGTTGGCCGGCTCACCGCCCACCTGCCCATGGCTCCACGGCTCATCCTGATAAAAGCTGACAAATCGGTCTCGATCCATGCGGACGACCGTGCCTTCAAGCCGCTCAACTGGATGAACCCGCCGTGCACGCTCCGAGAGCAGGCGCTCGAGGACGACGAGTCCGGGGCCATCTCCCGCTGGACCGTCACGCACGGCAAGTCCGGTGAGAAGCTCATCCTCACCATCGAGGAGATCCTGCACGATTCCAGCCATGTGCTGGGGATCGATCCGGGCCTGCGCAAGGACGGGGTCGAGGCGCACCTGCAGGAACTGCTCGCGGAGCACATCACCACGCTCGGCAAGGGCTGGTCCCTGATCCGGCGCGAATACCCCACCGCCATCGGCCCGGTGGACATCCTGTGCCGTGATCACAGCAACGCGACGGTCGCCGTGGAGATCAAACGGCGCGGCGAGATCGACGGGGTCGAGCAGCTCACCCGCTATCTCGAGCTGCTCAACCGCGACCCGCTCATCGCCCCGGTCCGGGGGATCTTCGCGGCGCAGGAGATCAAACCGCAGGCCAGGGTCCTCGCCATCGACCGGGGCATCCACTGCGTCACCCTGGACTACGACGCCCTCCGCGGGATCGAGCGCGACGGCACACTGTTCTGATGACCTGGTCCGACAGCCTTTCCTGAGGACCTGCCCCGACCACCGGCTCTGACGACCTGCTCTGGCCACCTGCTCTGGCCACCTGTCTCTGGCCACCTGTCTCTGACGACCGGGTCGCGAGGCCCTTCCCGGCCGCCGCCCTCCGGACCGGCCGGTGAGCCGGCTCGCCGGCGTGGGCCGCGGCGGGCCCCCGGTCCGGAGGCCGGAGAGACGCCCCCCGGCATCCGGAGACGACCGGTAGCCTGCGAGGCGTGCCTGCCGGCACGGCGGCCCGACGGCCACAGGCCAGCGGGTCACCGCGGACCCCGATGCGGCCGGCCGGACCAGATCGCCACGGTTGCTCAGAAAGGGTCATGATGGGAACGGTTCACAAGATGGGGCGCAGCCGTGCGAGCCTGCGGCCCAGCCCGGTGTTCCTCGCCATCCTCGGGGCGACCGTGCTCTGCGGTCTGGTCGTGTGGCGCTACGGCAACATGGTCGAACGGCCCGCCCGGCTCGCGTTGTTCGGCTTGGTCATCGGCGGCTGGATCGTGTCGCTGTGCCTGCACGAGTTCGGCCATGCCTACTCCGCCTACCGATCCGGTGACGACGGCATCGCGACCAAGGGCTATCTCAGCCTGAACCCGATGAAGTACACCGACCCGATCCTCAGCTTCGCGATCCCGGTGCTGTTCATCCTGATCGGCGGCATCGGCCTCCCGGGCGGAGCCGTGTGGATCGACCGGGGCAGGATCCCGGGCCGGCTCCGGCACAGCCTCGTGTCCGCGGCCGGCCCGCTGGCCAACCTCGCCTTCGCGCTCGTGCTGGCCGTGGTCGTGAACGGCCTCGCCGAGGACGGCCACAAGATCTTCTGGTCCGGTGTGGCGTTTCTGACGTTCCTGCAGGTCACCGCCGCGCTGCTGAACCTGCTGCCGGTGCCCGGACTGGACGGATTCGGCATCATCGAGCCGTACCTCCCCCGCCCTCTCGTGCACAAGGCCAACGACATCGGCGGCTACGCCTTCTTCATCCTGATCGCCCTGCTCTGGCTCGGACCCGTCAACCGGGCGTTCTTCGGCGCGGTCTACAACCTCACCGACGCCCTCGGCGTCGGCCGGCTCCCCATCGAGCTCGGTCACTTCCTCTTCCAGTTCTGGCAGAGCTGACCTCTGGGGACGACTCCGGCATGCCCCAGGGTCACCGTCGCCGGCGCGCCTAAGCCGGTCCCGCCGCGTCTCTGAGGCGGGCCGGGGCCCTGGGATAGGGCGTCATCCCGATGTGGCCTGCCGGGCCTTAGGGCGAAGCTCATGGTCGTGGGGCCGGGAGACACCGGCCCGCCGACCGAGGAGCAGTCCAGATGCATCCCCCCACCGAAGTCCTCAAGGCCATCATCAAGGACCGCGTACGCCGTCTCCAGGCCGAGGCCGAGGCCGCGAGCCTCGCCCGCAAGGCACGGAAACGATGAACCGCGGCCGGCGCCCGTGTCCCGCACGGTCGCCCGGCCGCCGGTCCGGCGGGCGCCTCCGCCGGTGCCCCGGGGCGGACTCCGATCACACTGAGTGACTGCGTCTAGGGTGAGCCTATGGCAATGAAACATGAAGAGACCCCGGTGGTGCTGTCCCGGATCTACACCCGGACGGGTGACGACGGCACGACGGGACTGGGCGACGGCAGCCGGACCGGCAAGACCGACCCCAGGCTCGCCGCCTACGCCGACGTGGAGGAGGCCAACAGCGCCATAGGTGTGGCCGTGGCCATGGGCGATCTCCCCCCCGAGGTGGTCACGGAGCTCACCCGGATCCAGAACGACCTCTTCGATGTCGGAGCGGACCTGTGTGCTCCCGTGGTGGAGAACCCTCCGTACCCCCCGCTCCGCGTCGAGGACCGCTATATCGACCGGCTGGAGGAGGCCTGCGACCTCTACAACGAGCAGCTCCGGCCGCTTCGCAGCTTCATCCTCCCGGGGGGCGTTCCAGGCGCGGCCCTGCTCCACGTCGCCCGTACATCCGTACGAAGGGCGGAGCGTTCGACCTGGGCCGCGCTGGAGGCCCATGGCGCCACCGCACCCGGCGAGGTGTCCGCGGCGGCCGCACCCGGCGAGGCGTCATCCGAGGGGGGCGTCAACCCGCTGACCGCCAAATATCTCAACCGGCTGTCGGACCTGCTGTTCATCCTGACCCGCGTGGTCAACGCCGACCACAGCGACCTCCTGTGGAGGCCCGGCGGCCCCGCCTCCGCATGACGGTGGGCCATGACGGTGGGCCATGACGGTGCGCCGGCCCACCCCGGAGCGGCCGGGGCGATACGGCCTGTTCCCACGGCCTCTCCCCGGCGGGGTGGTCCCGGTCCGGCGATGGGCCGGGACCGGGCCGGGACGCCGAAACGCCTCAGCCGGAGGAGAAGTCGATCGGAAAGCCCGGTGGGGCCGACTCCAGCCAGGCCAGGAACCCGGTCAGGGCGGCCGAGCTCATGGCCAGCTCAACGGTCAGATCACCGTCGCGGACCTCGATGATGCCGGCGTCGGGGGCCAGTGCCGAGGCCTCCTCGCCCTCGGGGCTCCGCCGGTTGGACACAACGAGACCCCGGCGGTGGATCACCTGCCGGGGCCTTCTGCGGAATCCGAAGATCCGGTGCCAGTGCAGCTCGTCGCCTTTGTAACGGCCGATGCCGAGACGCCATACCCCCGGATCGCCCGGGGCCTCCGCCTCCGAGTCGCCATCGCCACCCGGGTTGCGCCGGCCGCCGGGCTCATCCCACGTACGCCGGGGGCGCCGACGGGCCGAGGGGAGCTGGCGCAGGCTGCACTCGATGGTGCCTCCCCTACGCTCGAAGAGCCACCGCCGTACGGACACGTGTACGAAGACGAGCACCACCGCGAGAAGGATCGCGGCGAGCACCCCGCCGATGTCGAATGCCAGGTGCTCGCCCACTCCCCCGCCTCAGCGCTGCCTAGACCTCTTCGCCGGCCGCGCGCAGCCGCGCCCGTGCGCGCCGCTCGGCCACGATGGCATCCGCGTCCTTGACCTCTGCGTCCAGGGCCTCCTGCAGCGCCACACGCGCCGCGGGAATGTCGATCATGTCACTGAGCTCGGCCTCCTCGGCCAGCACGGCCACCTGGTCCTCGGCGACGGAGAAGAACCCGCTCCCCACCATCGCGGTGACCCAGTCGGTGCGGTCCACCGGTTTGATGCGCACCACGCTGCCGTCCACGAGAACGCCGAGCACCGGAACGTGACCGGCCAGGATGCCCATCTGGCCCTCGATCGTCTGGGCGATCACCTGTTCGGCCTCACCAGCCCAGATCTCACGTTCCGGTGAGACGAGCCCGACCTTCAGCGTTGCCTTTGCCACTTACTTCCTCCGGATGGAGCAGCTGTTCGGGAGAGGATAGCGGGAGCACGGGCCCGGGACGCGAAGCGACCCGGGCCCCGTACCGGCCGATTACCTCGCCAGCTCCTTGGCCTTCTTCTCGACGTCCTCGATGCCACCGCACATGAAGAACGCCTGCTCGGGAACGTGGTCGTACTTGCCCTCGACGATCGCCTTGAAGGAGGCGACGGTCTCATCCCGCGACACGAAGACACCCGGCTGGCCGGTGAAGGCCTCCGCGACGAACATCGGGTGGGACAGGAACCGCTCGATCCGCCGCGCCCGGTTGACGGTGACCCGGTCATCTTCCGAGAGCTCGTCGATGCCCAGGATGGCGATGATGTCCTGCAACTCTTTGTACTTCTGCAGGATACCGACCACGCTCTGGGCCACCTGGTAGTGCTCCTGCCCGATGATCTGCGGGTCCATGATCCGCGAGGTCGAGTCGAGCGGGTCCACCGCCGGGTAGATGCCCTTCTCCGTGATCGCCCGGGACAGAACCGTCGTCGCGTCGAGGTGGGCGAACGTGGTGTGCGGAGCGGGGTCGGTGATGTCGTCCGCGGGCACGTAGATCGCCTGCATGGAGGTGATCGAGTGACCGCGGGTCGAGGTGATCCGCTCCTGCAGTGCGCCCATCTCGTCGGCCAGCGTCGGCTGGTAACCCACGGCGGACGGCATACGGCCGAGCAGCGTGGAGACCTCCGAGCCGGCCTGGGTGAACCGGAAGATGTTGTCGATGAACAGCAGCACGTCCTGCTTCTGCACATCACGGAAGTACTCCGCCATGGTCAGCGCGGAGAACGCGACCCGCAGACGGGTGCCCGGCGGCTCGTCCATCTGGCCGAAGACCAGGGCCGTGTCCTGGAGGACGCCCGCCTCCGCCATCTCCACCCAGAGGTCGTTGCCCTCACGGGTCCGCTCGCCGACGCCCGCGAAGCAGGAGGTGCCACCGAAGTTCTTGGCGACCCGGCGGATCATCTCCTGGATGAGGACCGTCTTGCCGACGCCCGCACCACCGAACAGACCGATCTTCCCACCCTTGACATATGGAGTGAGCAGGTCGATGACCTTGATGCCCGTCTCCATCATCTCGGTCCTGGACTCGAGCTCGGCGAAAGACGGCGGCCGGCGGTGGATGCCCCACCGCTCGTTGATCTCGAGCGACGCGGTCGGCACGTCCAGGGACTCACCGAGGGCGTTCCACACGTGGCCCTTGGTGACGTCGCCGACCGGAACCGAGATCGGCCGGCCGGTGTCCTTCACCGGCATCCCGCGGACGAGGCCGTCCGTGGGCTGCATCGAGATGCCCCGGGCCACGTTGTCCCCGATGTGCTGGGCCACCTCGAGCGTCAGTGTCTTGGTCTCGCCGCCGAACTCGACCTCGACCTCGAGGGCGCTGTAGATGTCCGGCATCGCATCGGCGGGGAACTCCGCGTCGACGACCGGGCCGATGACCCGGACGACGCGCCCCGTCGCCGTAGCTTCCTCTACCGAAGCAGTCATGGTGACTCTCACTCACTCCCCGCGGCTAGCGTCGGCGAGCGCGTCCGCGCCACCGACGATCTCGCTGATTTCCTGGGTGATCTCGGCCTGCCGCGCCTGGTTGGCCTGACGCGAGTAGACCCCGATCAAGTCGTTCGCGTTGTCGGTCGCCGACTTCATCGCCCGGCGCCGCGCGGCGTGCTCCGAGGCGGCCGACTGCAACAGCATGTGCCAGATGCGGCTTTCGACATAGTTGGGCATGAGCAGATCGAGCACCATCTGCGCCGAAGGATCGAACTCGTACGCCGGCGGCACGGCCGCGTCCGCGGAGGCCTCGACCTCCTCGATCTCCAGCGGCAGCAGGCGCCGAAGCTGCACTGCCTGCGTCAGCATGGACACGAACTCGGTGTAGACCACATGGATCTCACCGAGCCCGCCGTCCTCGGGCTCCTTGAGGAAGTCCGCGACGAGCCGCCGTCCGATGGCCTCGGCCTCGGCGAAGACCGGCTTGTGGCTGAATCCGCTCCACTCCTCCGCCATCTCACGGGCACGGAACCGGTGCCAGCCGACGCCCTTGCGTCCGATGACGTACGGGACCGGCTCCTTGCCGGCCTCCCGCAGCCTGCGGCTGAGCGCCTCGGCCTCGCGGATCACATTGGAGTTGTAGCCCCCGCAGAAGCCGCGGTCACTGGTGATCACCACGACCGCGGCCCGCTTGCTGTCGGGCCGCTCCCGCACCAGCGCATGGGCCAGATGGGTCTGATGGGTGATCAGGGCCGACACCGCACGCGTGATGTGCCGTGCGTACGGTGCCGACTGGTTGACCCGCTCCTGCGCCTTGACGATGCGGGAGGTGGCGATGAGCTCCTGGGCACGCGTGATCTTGGCGATCGACTTGACCGACCTGATCCGCTGCCGCAGTTCGTGAAGCTGTGCACCCATCGCCGATCAGCTCTTCTTGACCCGGGTGATCTTCTCCTGCTCGACTTCGCCCTCGTCCAGTGCTTCCGCGGGCTCGTCCTCGAGCAGGAGCTCACCGGTGCTCAGCTGGAAGTTCTTCTTGAACTCCGCGATGGCGTCCTTGAGCGCGGTGAGGGTGTCGTCGTCCAGCTGACCGGTCTCGCGGATCCCGTCGAGCAGGCCGCTGTAGCCGCGTGACAGGAAGTCCAGGAACTCCGACTCGAAGCGGCGGACGTCCCCGAGGGGGACATCGTCGAGCTGGCCGGTCGTGCCCATCCAGACCGCGATGACCTCCTTCTCCACCGGGTAGGGGGAGTGCTGCGGCTGCTTGAGCAGCTCGACCAGTCGCGCGCCGCGCTCCAGCTGGGCCAGTGAGGCGGCGTCCAGGTCGGAGGCGAAGGAGGCGAAGGCCTCCAGGTCGCGGTACTGCGACAGGGCCAGCCGGAGGGTGCCGGCGACCTTGCGCATGGCCTTGACCTGGGCGGCGCCACCGACTCGGGAGACCGAGACACCGACGTTGATCGCCGGCCGGACACCCTGGTTGAACAGGTCGGTCTCCAGGAAGCACTGCCCGTCGGTGATCGAGATGACGTTCGTCGGGATGTAGGCCGACACGTCGTTGGCCTTGGTCTCGACGATCGGGAGACCCGTCATCGAGCCGCCGCCGATCTCGTCCGAGAGCTTCGCGCAGCGCTCGAGCAGGCGGGAGTGCAGGTAGAAGACGTCGCCCGGGTAGGCCTCACGGCCCGGCGGGCGGCGCAGGAGCAGCGACACGGCGCGGTAGGCCTCGGCCTGCTTCGACAGGTCGTCGAAGACGATGAGGACGTGCTTGCCCTCGTACATCCAGTGCTGCCCGATGGCCGAACCGGTGTAGGGCGCGATGTACTTGTAGCCGGCCGGGTCGGAGGCCGGGGAGGCCACGATGGTGGTGTAGTCCATCGCGCCGGCGTCCTCGAAGATCCCCCGCACCGCGGCGATGGTCGAGCCCTTCTGGCCGACGGCGACGTAGATGCAGCGCACCTGCTTCTTGGGGTCGCCCGACAGCCAGTTCTCACGCTGGTTGATGATCGTGTCGATCGCGATCGTGGACTTGCCGGTCTGCCGGTCACCGATGATCAGCTGTCGCTGGCCACGGCCGATCGGCGTCATCGCGTCGATCGCCTTGATGCCGGTCTGCAGCGGCTCCTTGACGGACTGCCGCTGCACGACGCTGGGCGCCTGCAGTTCCAGCACGCGACGCTCGGTCGTCTCGACCTCGCCCTTGCCGTCCATCGGGTTGCCCAGCGAGTCGACGACACGGCCAAGGAAGGCGTCGCCGACCGGCACCGAGAGGACCTCGCCGGTACGACGGACCCGCTGGCCCTCTTCGATGTGGCTGTAGTCACCCAGGACAACGGTGCCGATCTCACGCTCGTCCAGGTTCAGAGCCAGGCCACGCGTACCGTCCTCGAACTCGAGGAGCTCGTTCGCCATGGTGGAGGGAAGACCCTCGACGTGGGCGATGCCGTCGCCGGAATCGACGACGGTGCCGATCTCCTCGCGCGCGGTGGCTTCGGGCTCGTACGACTGGACGAACCGCTCCAGCGCGTTCCGGATCTCATCCGGACGGATCGTCAGCTCCGCCATGATTCCTCTCTTGCTTCCTCAGTACGGGTCAGCTTGGGTTCGCTCATGAGCTCGTGAACTCGTCGGCTCGTCCGCGCTTCATCCTCGCGCTCGCCTCCTCGCTCACTGACTTCGCGGCCGATACGACCAGGCGCTTCGCGCGGTCGCGTATCGGCCACTCCGCTCGCTCGTCAGCTCGCCGCGAGTCGGCGGCGGACGTCTTCGAGCCGTCCGGCCACCGTGCCATCGATCACCTCGTCCCCGATCTGGACGGAAACACCGCCCATGACATCGGGAACGACCTCGATATTCAGGTATACGTCATGTCCGTACGTAGCCGACAACGCCGCGGCCAGTCTCGACCGCTGCTCCTCGGTCAGATCCACGGCCGTGCGGACCCTCGCGATGAGACGACGGCTTCTCGCCGCCACGAGCCGGCTGTACTCCGCCAGTCCTCGTTCTAGGCTACGTCCTCGTGGGTCTGCTATGACCTGCTTGATCAGTCGCAGAGCCGACGGAGTGACCTTTCCTTCCAGGAGCGCGGTGACCAGGTCCTGTTTGCGGTCGGCCGGCAGTCCCGGATCGGTCAGAGCATTGCGCAGCAGCGGTTCCCGCTCCACCACCCGGGCGAACCGGAACAGCTCGTCCTCGAGGTCGTCGATCCGCCCCTCGGCCTGGGCCCGGGCGGCCTCGGCCGCGACGGCGAGCTGCTCGAAGGCGTCCACGAGCTCTCGCGGACGTGGCCAACGCAGTCCCGCCACCCCGACGGCCAGCTCGAGAGCCGCCGCCGAGACCTTGCCCTCGAGCAGGATCCGGACCGTCTGGCCCTTGTGCTCAGCGCTTCGAGCCGGGTCGGACAGCGCGCGGCGCAGCACCGGCTCGCGAACGAGCAGCCGCATGATGCCGAACAGCTCCTCACCCAGCGTGGTGAGGTCGGCCGAAGCCACGACGGCGTCGAGCCGGTCCATGGCCGCCGCCAACGAGGCCCTGCTCGCCGCTCCGCTCATGAGACCTGCTCGGTCTGCGTACGAGCGCGCTGCTCGAACTCTTCGAGGAACCGGTCGACGGTCCGCCGCTGCCGGGCCTCGTCCTCAAGGGACTCGCCCACCACGCGGCTCGCCAGTTCGACCGCCAGCGTGCCGACTTCGGCACGCAGCCGAGTGAGCGCCTGCTGACGCTCGGACTCGATCTGCCCGTGTGCCGCGTCGACGATGCGACGGGCCTCCACCTGAGCCTGCTCGCGCATTTCCGCCACGATCTGGGCGCCCTGCTCGCGAGCCTCCTCACGCAGCCGAGCCGCCTCGTGCCGTGCCTCGGCCAGCTGGGCACGGTACTGCTCGAGCGTCTGCTGGGCCTCGGCCTGGGCGTCCTCTGCCCGCTTCAGCCCGCCTTCGATGGCCTCAGTACGTTCTTCGAGCGTCGTCTGGATCCGCGGCACGAGCATCCTGCCGACGACCACGAGGACCACGAGGAACGAGAAGATACCGACAACGAGCTCATAGGGATGCGGAACGAGCGGATTGCTCCCCTCCGCGGCCAAAAGCGAAGCTGCCATGATCATGTGTGCAGCCCTCCGTCAGAAACTTGTTCGCGTCAGCCGTAGATGAAGGGCGCGACCAGGCCGATGAGGGCCAGCGCCTCGGTAAGCACGAAGCCGAGCAGCATGTTCTGGCGGATCACGCCGGTGAGCTCAGGCTGACGTGCGATCGCGTTCACACCCTGACCGAAGATGATGCCGACGCCGATGCCCGGGCCGATGGCCGCGAGGCCATAACCGATCGCGCCAACGTTGCCCGAGACCGCGGCCAGGGTGGGAAGTGCTTCAGCGAGCATTCGCTCTTTCCTTTTCTGTCGGCCGGTGAAGGGTCACCGGTCTGGTCGTGATGGATCTTGTCTAGCTGGTCTGTGGTCGCGGGCCTAATGCTCCGCGTGGAGCGAACCGCCGAGGTACATGGCGGCGAGCATCGTGAACAGGAACGCCTGCAGGAACTGGATGAACAGCTCGAACCCGGTCATCACGATGGTCATGATCACACCGACCACGCCGAGCGTCACACCCAGGGGGGTGGGGTGCTCGAAGAGGAACCAGAACCCGACGAGACTGAAGAAGGCCAGGATGATGTGACCGGCGAACATGTTGGCGAACAGTCGCACCGCGTGGGTGAACGGCGCCAGCACGAAATTGGAGAGGTATTCGATCGGTACGAGGAGGATGTAGGTCGCCTTGGGGAGACCCTTGGGGATCATGTTCGTGAAGTAGCGGAGGCCCTGGTGCTTGATCCCCAGATAGATCTTCAGCACGTAGATGCTGAGAGCCAGCACGGCCGGGAAGGCGATGTGCGAGGCGACCGGGAACTGGATGACCGGGACCACGGCCATGAGGTTCCAGACCCAGATGAGAAAGAACAGCGGCAGCAGCAGCGGCATCCAGCGGTCGGCGTCGCGGCCGAGGAACGGCCGCGCGACCTGCTCGCGCACGAAGACATAGCCGACCTCGCCGAGGTTCTGCATGCCCCGGGGCACCAGCTTGGGCTTGGCGAAGGCGCTCCAGGCGAAGGCGCACACCACCAGCGCGCCGAAGAGGCCGAAGAACAGCGGCTTCGTGAGCCATGCGGGGCCGCCGGGGAACAACGGCGGGAAGTTGAACAGCTCAGGCCCGGGCGCCTTGAACTCGTCTCCGCCTGAGGCGGCGAGGAGGGCCAGCGTGTTCACGCCGTCACCTCGCCCTGCGACTCGGGCCGGCGTGCACGCGGCGCGTTGCCGTGCTTATCGGTCCGCTCGCTGCGCTCGCGCACTGGCGTTCCCTTCAGCGTGGTGGTGGATCACAATGGCTTCCTTGACAACCGACGCCGTAGGGCGTCAGCGGCCGAACTTCGCGTAGACCAGGTAGATGGCGAGGCCGACACCCAGAATCAGGCCGATCGGGATGAAGACATCCACACCGGTCCACCGGCTCAGCAACCACCCCGCGCCACCCCAGATGGCCATCCCGCTCAGCAGATAGCTGGGGACGGACCAGGCGGCGTCGGCGAAGTCGCGGCCGTCGTCTTCGGGCGGTCGCTTCTGCTCGCTCATCGCGTTCCGGACGATAGCAGGCCATCCGGCCAATGGTCATATCGGAGTAGTCCGCCGCGACCACGGAGCGCATCACGCACCTCGCCCACCGGTGCTCTCGGGCCCGGCGTCACCGCCATGAGGGGCTCGCGCCGGTTCGTCCACATAGGCCGTCCGGGTCCGCAGAGTCGTACGGATCTCGGCGCTGATCCAGGTCGCGATCAGCGCGAGGACCGTAAAGGCGAAAGCGCGCGGGTTCCAGACCGTGACACGGTTGAGGGCCGAGATCAGCAGCATCACGGCGAGGATCTTCAGCAGGTAGCTCGCCAGTGCGGCGAGCATCATCGTCTGCGGGGACACCTTCGCGGCGTAGGCCACGGCGACGTGACTGATAGTGAAGAAGACGACCACGACCGCTGTCGCGATCGCGGCCCCGAGGGCGCCCTTGGGCCCGGCGATCAACAGGCTCAGCACGACGGCGACCACTCCGACCAGGCCAGTCGGGATCGCGGCGCCGCGGAGAATCCGGACGTCCGAAGACTGCATGTGCGCTCCGGGTGGTTACTTTTTGTGTTCGGCTCTTGTTCGTGGAAGGTAGCACAGCGGTGCCGAGGGCCCGAATTACCCACGGGGTAACGCCGACGGCGCCACCTCGAGATGTGAGATCACTTACATCGGGTCACAGAGCCCGCCGCCCTCACAGGGAACCGGATCACACGGGCTGATGCGGCTCGGCCGCCGCGGCCGGGGCCATGGTCTCCTTTTTGCGGCGCAGCCGGGGCACGGCGATCATCCCCACCACGCCGGCGACGGCGACTACTCCGATGACCCCGAACACCAGCGCCATGGAGCGTACGAACGACAGCCCGACCATGCAGGAGGCCAGGAGCCCCACCCAGAAATACATGATCAACACGGCTCTGCGGTGGGAATGGCCCAGTTCGAGCAGACGGTGGTGGAGATGCTGCTTGTCCGGCGCGAAGGGGGAACGGCCCTGATTGGTACGCCGCCAGACGGCGAGCGTCATGTCGATGAACGGGACCGTGATCACCGCCGGCACGAGCAACAGCGGCACGAAGGCGGGGAACAGGTTGTAACTGCCGACCACGGCCGTGTCGAACTGCCCGGTCAGCATGATCGTCGACGCTGAGAGCATCAGCCCGATGAGCATCGAGCCGGTGTCGCCCATGAAGATCCGCGCCGGATTGAAGTTGTGCGCCAGGAACCCCGTGCACATGCCCATCAGAATGGCCGTGATCAGGGCCGCGCCGGTGAGCTTGTTCAGGCCCTTGTCGACCGCGATCAGATAGGCGTACGAGAAGGAGGCGGCCGCGGCGATCCCGACGACGCCGGCGGCCAGACCGTCCAGACCGTCGACGAAGTTCACCGCATTGATCGTCGCCACCACGATGAACACGGTCAGCGGCACCCCGTAGGCGGGAGGCAGCGACAGCACCTCGCCGCTGGGGGTGGGCAGCCACAGCAACTGGACGCCGTTGAGGATCAGCAGCCCCGCGGCGGCCACCTGGCCGGCCATCTTGGTCAGCGCATCGACGCCCCAGCGGTCGTCGGCGATGCCGATCAGCACGATGAGCCCGCCGGCCAGCAGCAACGCCTCACCTGTGTCGCTCTCCAGGAAGATCTTGTGCATGGCCGGGAGCCGCGCGGCCACGATCAGCGCCGCGACCATCCCCCCGAACATCGCCAATCCGCCGAGGCGCGGGGTCGGGATCGCGTGCACGTCGCGATCGCGTACCTCGGTCATCGCCCCGAACCGCACCGCGAAAAGCCTGACCGCCGGGGTGAGCAGGTAGGTGACCACGGCGGCAGTGAGGATCGTGAGCAGATACTCCCGCACGCGCCGCGCCCCCCACCCCGGCACAGCCGGGAACCGCATCTCTGAAGTCGATGGACCTCGGGCGGCGTCGATTCGCCGCACCGAAGATCTGGACAACTCTATGCCGCCCGGTCGGCCCGCGGACACCAGATCATCCAGACGATCACCGTAGCCCCCGAGGCGTCGCCCCGGAAGCCCGCGGCGACGGTCTCGTGCCCGGAGGCGTGGAGCCGAAGCCTGTGATCATAGCGTGACCCTGTGAGACGGCCCGCAGGTGAGGTCCCGCGCCCCTAGACTCTGACGGGTGTCGGAGCTCACACGCGGAGCGCTCAGCGGGCTCGCCCTCATGGCCGTGCTCACCGGCTGCGGCCGCGAGCCCCGGCTCGAGGACGCCGCGCACCGGCTCGAGTCCGATGCCCGATGGGTGCTGGACGACGGCGCCGAGCGTCTCGGCGCTCCCGGCATCCCCCCCGTGCTCCGTACCGGCACCGATCGCCGGTGCGGCGGCGGACGGGCCGAACGGGTGGTCCATGGCGAGGTTCGGCTCCGGCCCGGCGGGTCGACGGACGTCACCCTGGATCACGCCGGCGATGTGACCCTCGGGTCGATCCAGGAGCGTGGTTACCGTCTCGAGCGCCCGCCCACGGCCAGGGACCGGACGTTCACCATGGTCCAGGAGGCCTCCGAGACCCGGATCACGGTCCGGCTGCGCGGCGGCGCCCGGCCGACGTTGACGCTCGAGGGCGTCACGCCCTGTCTCCCCGGCTGACCCGCCGGGGCACGACACCGGTCGATCCCACCCGCGTCTCTGTGTCCAAGATCACATCAATACCGGCTTCTGAGGACGTTCAGGACAAAATAGACATTCTTGTCCCATTTTAGAGCGTTCCAGGTTTCCTTTTGTTCTGCGGCCGATGCGGTTAGATGCCGGGAATGCCCTGCCAGTTCCAGCACACCGGGGATTGCTCTATGAAAGGCGAAAAGCGGCGAAAAAGCCACGAACCCAATCGGACGAAATGCTACAGTCCGCTCCATTCGCTTAACTCACTACATGGAGGGCAAGTGCGTCGTATCGCCAAAATCGGTGTGGCACTCGTGGCCGCGGGCGCGGTCGTAGGCCTGACGGCGGGTCCCGCGAGCGCGTCCAGCGGCAGCTGGACCTCCGCGGGCAAGGCCGGGAGCGGCACCAACGCGGGCGGCGTTTCCGCTTCGGGCAAGTGGTCCAAGAACAGCTCCTACACCTACGTCAGCGGCTACATCAAGGACACCGCGTCGGACGGCCGCAGCGCGGCGATCCTCATCCGCTCGGTGAACCGAGCCGGGACGTGGAGCGAGGGGCTCGTCTACTACAACTACACGGGCGCCGGGACCACGGCACGGTTCAACTACTACAAGTCCCCTAAGGGCTACACCTCCAAGACCTATGTCAAGGAGTGCGTCGGCTATCGCACCAACAGCGGCTTCAAGCTGACGAAGTGCGCGGCCAACTACAAGCGCATCGCCTGACCTCGAGGTGACAGAAAGGGCCCGGCCGGACGCGGCCGGGCCCTTTCGCATTCGCGGGGCCTTTCAGAGCTCGCGTTCGGCGCCCTCGGTGTCGCCCGGCGACGGCACGTCCACGGCGCCCTTGCGCAAAGACGGCCCGTTCCCGGATCGGTCCGCCGGGCCGGCGTCCTCGCGGGATGACACCGCCTCCGCGCCGTCCTTGCGCGATGACACCGCGTCCACGCCGTCCTTACGGAGCGAGGGCGGCGAGGAAGACGACCCGGCACGGCCGCCGTCCGCCGCGACGGGGGCGCCGGCTTCGCCGTCGCCGCCCTGCCCGGCGTGCTCTCCGGCCTCTTCCGCCTGCTCTGGGGTCTCGCCGGCGTCCTCCTCGTCCTGCTCGTCCTCCTCGACGAGAAGGACGCCGCAGACCGCGCGGAGCCTGTCCTCGGAGATGGCGCCGGCGCGCAGCAGCCGGGGCACGGGGCCGGTGAGGTCGATGATCGACGATGCCTCGCCCTTCCCTGAGGGCCCTGCGTCCAGATAGACCGAGACCGCCTCGCCGAGCTGCTTCTCCGCGTCCCCGGCGCTGCGGGCGGCCTCGCCGCCGCTCAGGTTCGCGCTGCTGACCGCCATCGGCCCGGTCTCCCGCAGCAGTTCGAGGGCGATCTGGTCGAGCGGCATGCGCACGGCCACGGTGCCCTTGGCGTCACCGAGGTCCCATGACAGGTTGGGGTTGGCCCGGCACACGATCGTGAGGGCGCCCGGCCAGAACTCGTCGATGAGGTCCTGACCGTAGGTGCCGAGATCCTCCACCAGTGCGGCGCCCGCCCGTACCGACCCGACCAGGACCGGCGGCGGCATGTCCCGGCCGCGGCCCTTGGCGGCGAGCAGCGCGGTCACCGCGGTGGGGGTGAAGGCGTCACAGCCGACGCCGTAGACCGTGTCGGTCGGCAGCACCACAAGGTCGCCGCGGCGCACCGCCGCGGCGGCCTCCGCGATCCCACGGTTGCGCTCCAGCGGCTCCGAGCAGTCATAACGTCGGCTCACGATCGCCTATCCTCCCACCTGTCCGCAGTGATCTTGCAGTGGTTCGCGGGCCCGCTCAGTCGGTCCCGAGCCGGGCGGTGACGAACCGATCCCGGTTGGTCAGATCCCTGCGGTTGCGCACGTCCCGCCAGCCGTTCTCCTCCGGGAAGACCCAGTAGACGGCGTTGCCCTGCAGGTCGCTGTGCTCCACACCGACGTGACCACCGGGCCGGAGCAGCCGGCGGGCCGTACGCTCCACGACGCGGACCGCGTCGAGCCCGTCGTCACCGCCGCCCCACAGCGCCTCGGGCGGATCGTGGTCGCGCACGTCCTGTGGGACGTGCTCCCATTCGCTCATCGGGATGTACGGGGGGTTGCTGATCACCAGGTCGACCGTGCCGTCGAGGTCGTGCAGCGCGGTGGTGAAGTCGGCGAGATGCAGCCGCACACGGCCCTTCTCGTCCAGCTCCTCGATGTTGCGCGTGGCATGGACGTAGGCCTTCGGATCCTTCTCCACAGCGTGCACGCGGGCTCTCGGGGCCTCCTGGGCGATGCTGAGCGCGATCGCCGCCGAGCCCGTGCCGAGGTCCACGACCAGCGGATCGGTGACGTCCATCGCCCGGAGCGTGTCGATCGCCCAGCCGACGAGGACCTCGGTCTCCGGGCGCGGGACGAAGACCCCTGGACCGACCCTGAGCTCGAGGTAACGGAAGAAGGCACGGCCGGTGATGTGCTGCAGCGGTTCGCCGGCCTCGCGCCGGGCGACCCCCTCCCAGAAACGGGCGTCGAACGCACTGTCCGGGACCGTGTGCAGCTCGGCCCGCCTGATCCCATGGATGACGGCGGCGAGCTCCTCGGCGTCGGCCCGGGGCGACGCGGCACCCGCCTCGGCAAGCCGTGCCGTGGCCCGAGCGATCTCGTCAAGGAGCAGGTTCATGATCCGGCTTCTGCGAGCCTTCGTTCCATGTCGGCGTCGACGAGTGCCTGGATCACGTTGTTCAGGTCGCCGTCGAGGACGTGATCGAGGTTGTAGGCCTTGTAGCCGACCCGGTGGTCGGAGATGCGGTTCTCCGGGTAGTTGTAGGTCCGGATCCGCTCGGAGCGGTCGACCGTGCGCACCTGGCTCTTGCGCTCCGCGGCGGCCTGGGCGTCGGCCTCCTCCTGTGCCTGCGCCAGCATCCGGGCGCGGAGGATCCGCATCGCCTGCTCCTTGTTCTGGAGCTGGCTCTTCTCGTTCTGGCACGAGACGACGATGCCGGTGGGCACATGGGTGATCCGGACGGCGGAGTCGGTGGTGTTGACGCTCTGCCCGCCGGGCCCGCTGGAGCGGAACACGTCGATGCGCAGGTCGTTCTGCTCGATGTGGACGTCGATGTCCTCGGCCTCGGGTGAGACCAGCACACCCGCGGCGCTGGTGTGGATACGGCCCTGCGACTCGGTGACCGGCACCCGCTGCACGCGGTGGACTCCGCCCTCGAACTTGAGGTTCGCCCAGACGCCGTCCTTGCCCTTCACGGACATGGTGACGTCCTTGAAGCCGCCGAGGTCCGAGGGGTGGGCGTCGATTATCTCGGTCTTCCAGCCGATGCGCTCGGCATAGCGCTGGTACATCCGCAGCAGGTCGCCCGCGAACAGCGCCGACTCCTCGCCGCCCTCGCCCGCCTTGATCTCGAGAATGACGTCCTTGCCGTCGCTCGGATCCCGGGGCACGAGGAGCTTGCGCAGCCGGTCCTCGGCCTCGCCCTTGTGCTTTTCCAGCTCGGTCGCCTCGGCGGCGAAGGTCTCGTCCTCGAGAGCGAGCTCGCGCGCGGCCGCGAGATCCTCGTTGGTCAGCCGCAGGTCCCGGTAGGTCTCCACGATCGGCCGCAGATGCGCATAGCGCTTGCCCAGCGTGCGCGCCTTCTGCTGGTCCGCGTGCACCGCCGGGTCCGTCAACGCCTGCTCGATGCCGGCGTATTCACTGATCAGCTCGTCGAGGTTCACTGTGTTTCCTAGTCCGCGCCGGTTGATGTCCAGTCGATGGGAAACGATGCGGACAGACGCGGGACCGGTCCAGGGGCTGCCCGCCCCTGGCCGGCCGGCGTCTTACTGGGTTACTTGTTGCCCGCGGTCTTCTTGCCGAAGCGCTTCTCGAACCGGGCCACGCGGCCGCCGGTGTCGAGGATCTTCTGCTTGCCCGTGTAGAACGGGTGGCAGGCCGAGCAGACGTCCGTGTGGATGGCGCCGGTGTCGGCGGTGCTCCGGGTCTCGAAGGTGTTTCCGCACGTGCACGTCACGGTGGTGACGACGTAGTCCGGGTGGATCTCGGGCTTCACGAATTCTCCTCGCTCGTGGCGGTCGCCGGGTCGCCCCTCGTCACTGGATGTTTCCGGGCGTGAACCGGTACCGCGGCGGTTGCACTATCAGTGTGCCAGATAGGCCAACGTGCCCGGCTCACCGACCATTCCCATGGCCTGGATGTCGCGGCTCTTCACCGGCACACCGTGGCCGATCATCTCAGGGCAGATCATCTCGGGGCGGATCACCGTCCCGCCGCGGCGAGCCTACGCACATGCCGACGAGATCGCGAGCGGCCGCGAACGACTGCAGGATCACGGCAGGGAAGATGCGCGGTGGGTCCTTTCGACCCGTTCCCGGCCCGCAGACGGAACGGCGCCCCGGCCTGAGCAGGCCGGGGCGCCGTTCCGTCGTGCGGGGTCGTGCAGGGTCGTACGGGTGCCGGGATCAGCGGTCGTCGGAGACCGTGGTCTTCTGCACCTGGAGCAGGAACTCCGCGTTGGACTTGGTGTCCCGCATCTTCTCCAGGAGCAGCTCCAGCGCCTGCTGCATGTCGAGCGCGTGCAGCACCCGGCGCAGCTGCCAGGTGACCCGCAGCTCCTCGGGAGCCATGAGGATCTCTTCCTTACGGGTGCTGGACGCGTCGACGTCCACCGCGGGGAAGATCCGCCTGTCGGCGAGCTGACGGCTGAGCTTCAGCTCCATGTTGCCGGTGCCCTTGAACTCCTCGAAGATGACCTCGTCCATGCGGGACCCGGTCTCCACCAGTGCGGTCGCGAGGATCGTCAGCGAGCCGCCGTGCTCGATGTTGCGGGCCGCGCCGAAGAACCGCTTCGGCGGGTAGAGCGCCGTCGAGTCGACACCACCGGACAGGATCCGGCCCGAGGCCGGGGCGGCGAGGTTGTACGCGCGGCCCAGCCGGGTGATCGAGTCGAGCAGCACGACCACGTCGTGTCCGAGCTCCACCAGGCGCTTGGCCCGCTCGATGGCGAGCTCGGCGACCATGGTGTGGTCCTCGGCGGGACGGTCGAAGGTCGAGTGGATGACCTCGCCCTTCACCGACCGCTGCATGTCGGTGACCTCTTCCGGCCGCTCGTCGACGAGGACGACCATCAGGTGGCACTCGGGGTTGTTCTTGGTGATCGAGTTGGCGATGGCCTGGAGCACCATCGTCTTACCGGCCTTCGGCGGCGAGACGATGAGCCCACGCTGCCCCTTGCCGATCGGCGCCACCAGGTCGATGATCCGCGTGGTCAGGACGCTGGAGTCGGACTCCAGGCGCAGGCGCTCCTGCGGGTAGAGCGGGGTCAGCTTGCCGAACTCCACCCGGTCCTTGGCCTGGTCGGGCTCCATGCCGTTGACCGTGTCGAGGCGGACGAGCGCGTTGAACTTCTCGCGCCGCTCGCCGTCGTGCGGCTGCCGCACCGCTCCGGTGATGACGTCGCCCTTGCGCAGGCCGTTCTTGCGTACCTGGGCCAGCGAGACGTAGACGTCGTTGGGGCCCGGGAGATAGCCCGTGGTCCGGACGAACGCGTAGTTGTCGAGGATGTCCAGGATGCCCGCGACGGGGATCAGGACGTCGTCCTCGCTGATCACCGGCTCTTCGAAACGCTCGCGTCCTGCGCGGCCACCGCGGTTGCGCTCACGGAACCTGCGGCCCCGCCGGTTACGGCCGCCGGCCTCGTCATCGGTGTCGCCGCCGCCGCCCTGGTTCTGGCCACGGCGCTGGTTCTGCTCGCCGCGGTCACCGCGGTCACCACGGTCGCCGCGGTCGCCGCGGTCACCGCGGTCACTACGGTTACCTCGGTCGCCGCGGTCGTTCCGGTCACCGCGACCTTCGCGGTCACCGCCCTCGCCGCCCTCGCCGCGGTCACCGCGGCCACCGCGGTCACCGCGCTCGCCGCGGTCGCCGCGCTCGCCGCGCTCTCGAGTGCCGCGGCCACGCTGCCGGCCGCCCTCGCGGCCGCCGCTCTCGCCGTCGTCGGAGGACTTGCCGCTCTGTGCGGCCTGGTCACGGCCGGCCTGGTCACGGCCGGTCGCCTTCTCGTCGGCGGCCGCGGGCTGCTCGTCACCGTCGTCGCCACGGCGGGTCGCCGCGCGGCCACGCCGCGGGCGCTCCTTGGTCGTCGCAGTCGTCGCAGTCGTCGCAGTCTCCGCAGTCTCCGCAGTGGTCTCGGTCGTCACGGGAGCCGCCTCCTTGGTGCCGGAGGACTGCTCGGCCGTGGCCGTGGTGCTCTCGGGGGCCGCGGTGCCGTTGGCGCCGGGCTGGGCTGTCGCAACGTCAGGGACGCGGCCGGATGTGGCATCGGCTCCCTGGTCGCCAGCCGCCGGACCGGTCCCCTGCTTTTCCTGAATTGCCGAGATGAGCTGACTCTTACGCATCCCGGCGGTGCCGCTGATGCCGAGGTTGGACGCGAGCGCCTTCAGCTCGGGGAGCACCATGGCCGACAGGCCGGTGCCGGACCGGCGGCGCCGGGACGGGGTACGTCCGGTGTCGGCCTTGGCAGGCTCGGTGTCGGCTGCCGGACTCAATGTGTCCGTAAGGAGTTCGCTGGATTCGCTCACTAAGGGTCCTTCCCAGGGAGCGGGTGTTGGCCTCCATGGGCCAGGCAACCCGGTGGTGCGACCCGGCGGGGGCGCCGAGTCGGGCTCCGCCGATCACGATGGGATCGTCATCGGCGATGTCTGGGCACAGCCAGATTGTCGGGGCGGTTCGCTCGTGCGGACCCCCGATCCCGTTACGTCCGAAGCTTTGCTGGGATGCCAGACAACGGGAAGTTTCGGTGTCGGGGAGCCACGTGCGCGGGGCGGACGCGACCGGAAGGTCGGCCGGGCGATTCGTGGCTGACGAGCACACGGCCCCGAGCGGGGCATCTGGTGCTGCCTCTAGCCTAACATCACCAGGGCACACTGCTATTCCCTCAGAGGTCGATCTCGCGTGTCATGAACCGTCGAGCTGAACGCATGCGCCGTGGGGGTCCACGCTCAGCAGGTGTTTGTGCCAGCCCGTACCCACTTCAGAACCGATCAAATCAAGCCGTGACGCGGATGTGAAGGCCAGGACAGTGGGTCCTGCCCCGGAAATGACGGCGGCGACTCCGTCCGCACGCAATCGTTCGACCAGTGCCGCGGATTCCGGCATTGCGGGAGCGCGATAGGACTGGTGCAGCCGATCCGCGGTGGCGTCCAGCAGAATGTCCGGTCCGAGATCACGCGTCAGCGCCGCGATCAGCAACGCGGCCCGTCCGGCGTTCGCCGCCGCGTCCCCGTGCGGCACGGCCTCGGGGAGCAGGCCCCGCGCCCGCTCGGTGGCGAGCCGCCGGTCCGGCACGAAGGCGACGACCTCGGTGTCCAGGTCGAGCCGTACGAGCCGTGGCCCGCGAGGGGGACGGCCATCGTCGCCAGGGGTCCAGGCGATGGTCAGCCCGCCGGCCAGGCACGGCGCGACGTTGTCGGGGTGGCCCTCGATCTCGGTGGCGAGCGCCAGCGCCCTCTCGTCGTCGAGCAGGCGCCCGTACGGGTGGAGCGCGCGGGCCGCGATGAGCCCCGCCACGATCGCGGCCGACGACGACCCGAGGCCGCGGCTGTGCGGGATGCGGTTCACACAGCTCAGCCGCAGGCCGGCCGGCCGGCCGAGGGCCGCCGGGGCCATCTGGTCGATGACCTCGAACGCGTGGTGCAGGACCTTGACGATCAAATGGTCCGGGCCGCGGGCCACCTCATCGGCGCCCTCGCCGGAGACCTCCACGGTGAGCCCGCCGGTCTCGGTGAGCTCGACCTCGACGTCGTCGTACAGCGTCAGCGCCAGCCCCAGCGAGTCGAATCCGGGCCCGAGATTGGCACTCGTGGCCGGCACCCGCACCCGCACCCGCCGGTGAGCCGGGCTCACGCTTGCCCTCCGCGCCGTGATCTCCCGGTCGTTCGCGGACCGGGCGCTGCCACGATCTCGCGGTTCATGTCGACAGCCGGGGCCTCCGAGACCACCCGGGTCACGCGAGTCCGAGCGCGGTCGCGGCCGCGCGCGCGTCGACCTGCACCGTGGTGGGCGCGGGAGCGCCCGAGATCGCCCAGTCCGGGTCCTTGAGACCGTTGCCGGTGAGGGTGCACACGACCCTCGAGCCACGCGCGACGTGGCCGTCCTCACCCGGCTCGAGTTCCACGGCCTGCAGCAGGCCGGCGACGCCGGCCGCCGACGCGGGCTCGACGAAGACGCCCTCCTCGCGGGCGAGCAGCCGGTAGGAGGCGAGGATCTGCCGGTCGGTCACCGACGTGATCGCGCCACCGGACTCGTCCCTCGCCGCCAGCGCGAGACCCCACGAGGCCGGGTTGCCGATGCGGATCGCCGTGGCGATGGTCTGCGGCTGCGTGACCGGCTCTCCCCGTACGATCGGCGCGGCGCCGCTGGCCTGGAAACCGAGCATCCGGGGGGTACGGGCGATGCGGCCGGACGCGGCGTATTCCTGGTAGCCCATCCAGTAGGCGCTGATGTTGCCGGCGTTGCCCACCGGGAGGCAGTGCACGTCCGGGGCCCCCGCCAGCGCGTCCACGATCTCGAAGGCGGCGGTCTTCTGTCCCTGCAGCCGGAACGGGTTCACGGAGTTGACCAGTGCCACCGGGTAGTCGGCGGCGAGCTTGCGGGCCAGCTCGAGGCAGTCGTCGAAGTTGCCGTCGACCTGCAGCAGTTTGGCCCCGTGCACCAGGGCCTGGGCCAGCTTGCCCATGGCGATCTTGCCCTGCGGCACGAGTACGGCGCAGGTCATGCCGGCCCGGACGGCATAGGCCGCGGCGGAGGCCGAGGTGTTGCCGGTGGAGGCGCAGATGACGGCCTTGGCACCCTGCTCGGCGGCCTTGCTGATGGCCATGGTCATGCCACGGTCCTTGAAGGAGCCCGTGGGGTTGGCGCCCTCGACCTTGAGATAGACCTCGCAGCCGGTGAGCTCCGAGATCCGGTTGGCGGGGACCAGTGGCGTGCCGCCCTCGAGCAGCGTCACGACCGGTGTGGCCGCCGTGACCGGCAGATGGTCACGGTATTCCTCGATGAGCCCGCGCCACGCTCGGACAGCGGTCCCGTTCACGGCGATCCCCCTTGGATGACCTGCGGTTTCATAGTCCTGGGACGTTGTGGCCCGAGTCTATGGCCCCACGCGGACACGATGCCGGCCCATCCCAGATCCCGGGACCGTGGACGGGCTCGGAGTCGTGCGGCGTGGCCCCGGGCGATCTCTGTGGTGCTATTGGTCTGTCGTGCTATTCGTCGCCTTCGACCCGCATGACGCTGGCGACGTTGCGGACGATGTCGAGGCCGCTGAGACCGGCGACGGTCGCGGCCAGCGCGGCGTCCTCGGCCCGGTGGGTGACGATGACCAGCTGCGCGTCCTCGCCGAACCCCTCCTGCCGTACGGCCTGGATCGACACGCCGTGGCGGGCGAACTCCTCGGCGACCTTGGCCAGCACGCCCGAGCGGTCGGCGACGTCCAGCTGCACGTGATAGCGCGTGATCGTCTCGCCCATCGGGAGTACGGGCAGCGCCGCGTAGGTCGTCTCCGCGGGCCCGCGGGTCCCCTGGGTCCGGTTGCGCGCCACCGCGACGAGATCGCCCAGCACCGCCGAGGCCGTGGGCGCTCCGCCCGCGCCGGCGCCGTAGAACATCAGCCGGCCGGCCGACTCGGCCTCCACGAAGACCGCGTTGTAGGCCTCGCGCACGCCCGCGAGCGGGTGCGTGCGCGGGATCATCGCCGGGTGGACGCGCACCGAGACCCCCCGGCCGCCGCGTCCGTTGCCCCTGCCGTCCTCGGACGGGACCCGCTCGCAGATCGCCAGCAGCTTGACCACGCACTCCATGGCCTTGGCGCTCGCCACGTCCGCGGCGGTGACCTCGGTGATGCCCTCACGGTGCACGTCGGCGGCGGTCACGGGTGTGTGGAAGGCCAGCTGGGCCAGGATCGCGGCCTTGGCGGCCGCGTCGAAGCCCTCCACGTCGGCGGTCGGGTCGGCCTCGGCATAGCCCAGTTCCTGGGCCTCCTGCAGCGCGTCGGTGAACCCGGCCCCGTGGGTGTCCATCTGGTCGAGGATGTAGTTCGTGGTGCCGTTGACGATCCCGAGCACCCGGTGCAGGTGGTCGCCGACCAGCGACTCGCGCAGGGGCCGCAGCAGCGGGATGGCCCCGGCCACAGACGCCTCGTAGTAGAGGTCGGCGCCGTACTCACGGGCCGCTCCGAACAGGGTCTCGCCGTCCTCCGCGAGGAGGGCCTTGTTGGCCGAGACCACGGCCTTGCCGGACTTCATCGCCGCGAGCATCAGGCTCCGCGCGGGCTCGAGGCCGCCGATCACCTCGACCACGATGTCGATGTCGTCGCGGGTGACCAGGCTCAGGGCGTCGGTCGTCAGCAGCCGCGGGTCGACGCCCTCGCGGTGGCGGTCCAGCCGCCGTACGGCCACGCCGGCCAGGTGCAGGGGGACGCCGACGCGGGCGGTGAGGTCGTCGGCCTGCTCGCGCAGCAGCCGTACGACCTCGGTGCCGACGACGCCGCACCCCAGCAGCGCCACACCGAGGGGGCGGGGGGGTTTCACGCTGTCACCTCCACGTCCAGGCGCAGCAGATCCTCCTCGGTCTCCCCGCGGACGATCACCCGGGCCGCACCGTCACGAACCGCCACGACCGGCGGGCGCGGGACGAAGTTGTAGTTGCTGGCCATCGACCGGCAGTACGCGCCGGTCGCCGCCACCGCCACGAGGTCCCCGACGGCCAGGTCGTTCGGCAGCCAGAGATCCCGCACGACGATGTCTCCGCTCTCGCAGTGCTTGCCGACCATCCTGCTGAGCATGGGTTCGGCGTCGGAGCTGCGGCTCGCGAGCACACTGGTGTATTCCGCGCCGTACAGGGCCGTACGGAGGTTGTCGCTCATCCCGCCGTCGACCGAGACGTAGGTCCGCAGGCCCTCGACGTCCTTGATGGTGCCGACCTCGTACAGCGTGATGCCGCCCGGGCCCGCGATGCCGCGGCCCGGCTCGACGGTCACACGCGGGACCGGCAGGCGGTAGGACTCGCACTCCCTGGCGACGATGCGCCGGATGTTCTCGGCGAGGACCTTGGGGTCCGGGGGGTCGTCGCCGGGCAGGTAGGCGATGCCGAACCCGCCGCCGAGGTCGAGCTCCGGGAGCTCCAGCCCGTGCTCGTCCCGGATGGCCACGAGGAGTTCGGCCACGCGGTGCGCGGCGACCTCGAAGCCGTCGGTGTCGAAGATCTGCGAGCCGATGTGGGAGTGCAGGCCGACCAGCTCGAGCTGCTCCAGCTCCACGATCCGGCGTACGGCCTCCAGCGCCGCGCCGGAGCTGCGGGCGAAGCCGAACTTCTGGTCGTCGTGGGCGGTCGCGATGAACTCGTGCGTGTGCGCCTCGACGCCGGTGGTGACCCGGACCATGACCTTGGGCCGTTTGCCGAACTTGTCGGCGAGGAAGCCGAGCCGCGCGATCTCCTCGTAGGAGTCCACGACGATGTGCCCGACCCCGGCATCGAGGGCCCTGGTCAGCTCGGCGGTCGACTTGTTGCTGCCGTGCAGCGTGATCTTTTCCGGCGGGAAGCCCGCGGCGAGCGCCACGGCCAGTTCGCCGCCGGAGCAGACGTCGAGGCCGAGGCCCTCCTCGCGGACCCAGTTCGCCACGGCCCGGCACAGGAAGGCCTTGCCGGCATAGTGGACCTCGCCGTCGTGGAACGCCGCCTTGTAGTCCCGGCAGCGGGCCCGGAAGTCGTCCTCGTCGTGGACGTACAGCGGCGTGCCGAACTCCGTGGCCAGGTCGCGGACGTCGATGCCGCCGATCGTCATGACCCCCTGCTCGCGGCCGGCGCCGCGCGGCCAGACGGCCGGGGACAACGCGTTGAGGTCCTCGGCCGGGGGCATCGGATGGTCTTCGGGCAGGACGTCCGCGTGCCGCGATCCCGCCGGGTGGGCAACCCTACTCAAAGTCTCTCTCTCGGTGTCTCGCCGAGCATCTGCAGCCCGTTTCCAATGGTTGTCCGCACGGCCTCCGCGAGCGTGCGGCGGCCGCCGTGCCGGGGGCCCGGCTCCTCGTCGCCGCTCGGCAGTGCCGGACACCGCTCGTGCACGTCGTGGTAGGCCTCCGCGATCCGCTCCAGGTGCCGTTTCAGCACCCCGGCGTCGCCTTCTCGTACGGCCTGCGCGGTCCGGCCCGGGAAGTCCCCGAGCAGGTCCAGCAGCCTGATCTCCAGCGGACCGGCCGGCCCGTGCGGGCCTGCGGCGATGCCGAGGTCGGCCGCCTGCCGCCGGACCGCCGCCGCCCGTACGTAGGCATAGCGTACGCAGAAACCAGGGTTGCCGAAGGTCCGCGGCCGGTCCGGCCACGTGGTCTCCGGGCGCGGGATCGCCACGCGACCGTAGTCCGGGTCCGCCGCGATGCCTTCCGCAAGGCCCGGGGCCGTGATCGTGAGGAAGCCGCCCCTGGTCTCGGACTCCAGCGGCAGCCGCTCGGCGATCAGCCGTGCGATGTCCTCGGCCGGCCGGCGCTCCGCCGCCGCGAGCCGCAGTGCCAGCGGCGTGCCGTACGACCCGTTGGCACAGGTCAGTAGCGCGTCACTGGGGACGCACGTGAGCTCACCGGCGTCGCGCGCGGCGGCCACCGCGGCGAGGACGGCGCCGCCCACATCGGCTGGGGTCACCCTCGTGAGACTATCCGACCACCATGTGGGACCACGCCGTGGTGACCTCGTGTTCGATCAGTCTCCAGGGCCGGCGCCGGCGAGCCGGCGGACCGTACGGATCAGCTCGGCCGGATCGAACGGCTTGGTGACGTAGGCGTCCACCCCGATCTCGTGACCCCGCCGGATGTCGTGATCCTGCGCCCGGGCCGTGATCAGGACGACCTTCATATGCCGGGTGGCCGGATCCTCGCGCAGCCTCACCGCCGTCACCCAGCCGTCCAGCCGGGGCATCATGATGTCCAGCGTGATCACCAGGGGGTCGACCTCCACCACCTTGTCCAGGCAGTCCTGCCCGTCGACCGCGGTCTCCACGTCGAAACCCTCGAGCTGGAGGTTCACGGCGATGAGCTGCCGGATCACCTCGTCGTCGTCGACGACGAGCACGCGTCCAAGGGGATCGGTCACGGCCACGAAGCTAGCCGGTCGGGAACCTGGGCGCACGGCGAATAACCAGGTGCGCGTCAGCGTTTCATAGCTGGTAGCCTTCTTTTCGCGCCAAGCCCCCTTAGCTCAGGGGATAGAGCATCGGCCTCCGGAGCCGAGGGCGCAGGTTCGAATCCTGCAGGGGGCGCACAGCATCATCATCCGAGCCCCGGATGGTCGGCGGAACGCCGATCACCCGGGGTTTTCGCATGTATT